>JAZNFO010000034.1:0-181699 GCA_045575975.1 Clostridia bacterium
TCTTGCTTCGGTAAAAGCCTCGGTAATCCACAAAGGATTACCTGCGTTTTAACCTTGCAATCTTCAAAAATCATTACCCTGAAAAACAGGTTAAGGTCACCGTCATTCAGCTTTTGTAAGCCGGCATAATGGCTTGTTAGCATCTGTTCACAGGGGCGGGAAGGCTTCTCCTTGAGGAGAAGCTGTCACGGAGTGACTGATGAGGTGGAATGGTTTTTCCCTCCCCGCCCCGAATAAAATATTATATTATAAGGAGAAAAAATTATGGCAACAAAAAAGATTGCAGAAGAAATGATAAATGAAGAAGTTGTAAAAGAAGAAGTTATAAACGAGGAAGTTGTAAAAGAAGAAACAAAGGCTGAAGATGGCACAATGACTCTTGCAGAGGTTGAAGCAAAAATCAAAAAAATGCTTGAAGATGCAGAAGAAAAAGCAAGAGAAATTATGTCAGGCGGCAAAAAAGAAGAATTTAAAGAAAGCGAAAAAAGAGAAATCGCAAGAGGCGAAGAATATATTGAGGTTCAGCTTTTCAAGGACAACGATAAATATAAGGACGATGTTTATGTTGCAGTTGGCAACCAGAACTGCCTTATAAAAAGAGGTGTTCCCGTTAAGGTTAAGAGAAAGTTCTTCAATGTTTTAACTCAGTCAAACGAGCAGGATTTAAAAACTGCTCAGCTTATTGAAGAAAAAAGTCAAAAGGCATCTGAAAACTAAAGCTTTATGGAGCGGGAAATCCCGCCCCTCGGCTTAAAGGAGACAAAAAATGGAAATGGGATATTTACCTCAGCTTATAAGTGTTCTGGGAAGTGCTCTTGGGTCTTTTGCAGGAATAATGGTTAATTCAAGACTTATGAATTACCGCATTGAACAGCTTGAAAAAAAGGTGGACAAACACAACAAGGTGATTGACAGGGTTTATGAGCTTGAAAAAAGAGACGCTGTGGTAGAGGAAGAAATCAAGGTGGCAAACCACCGCATCAGCGACCTGGAACAGTTGGTTGTCAGATAGTATGCTAAATCCCGCTTTTCAGCGGTTGATTTTCGTTCTTGCTTCAGTAAAAGCCTCGGCAATCCACAAAGGATTACCTGCGTTTTTACTTTGCAACATTCAAAAATCATCACCCTAAAAAGTCAGGCAGAGCATACCATCAGCCAACCTTGGTTGTCAGATAGTAAAACTGCACCTTATGGGTGCTAAAGGAGAAATGAAAAAATGAAAATATCAAAAGGAACAATCACAAGAAGCATTCTTCTTTTTGTTGTGGTTCTTAATATGCTTCTTAGAAAAATGGGCAAAAGCCCTTTAAATATAACCGAGGGAACGGCAGAATATTTTGTTGAAGCCCTTATTGAAATTCTGGTTATTGCCGCTTCCTTCTGGAAGAACAACAGCTTTTCAGAAAATGCCATAAAGGCAGATGAATATTTGAAAGCTTTAAGAGAGGGGGATGCGATTTGAATATTATAAAATCTTTCTTTCAGTACAAACAGCCTCTTTCAAAAAGGCAAAGCACAAAATATATTATCCTGCACCACAGAGGAGGCGACGGGGATGTTGAAAGCATTCACCGCCTGCATCTGAAAAACGGTTATTCGGGCATAGGCTATCACTATTATGTGAGAAAGGACGGGCAGGTTTTTCAGGGAAGACCAAAAGAAACCGTGGGTGCCCATTGCCTTAACAATAACTATAACTCCGTCGGAATCTGTTTTGAGGGAAACTATGAAAAAGAAGAAATGGGTTATGCACAGAAAAAGGCGGGAGCAGAGCTTGTTTCGTATCTTAAAAAGCTTTATACCGATGCAAGGGTTGTGTGTCACAGAGATATGCTTGGGACTGCCTGTCCGGGAAAAAATTTCCCTCTTGATGAGGTGAAAAACGGAGTTAAAGAAGAAAAAAAGCTCACATCTGCCAACGACATTGCATGGGAGCTTTCGCAGAAAATTGAAATTCTTGATATAGACGGGTTCGTGAGAGCTTTGGAGAGTGCAGAAAAAGTAGGTAGTCCTCTATACTGGGGATATTATAAAATCGTAAACGGACAGGGGGCAAACAAATGACGGTACAGGATGCAATAAAAAGGGCAGATGATTTAAGACCAAACCCCTTTTCCGAGCAGGAAAAGTTTCAGTGGCTTTCAGAGCTTGACGGAAAAATCGCAAAGGAAATTTTTAAAAATGACGATTTCTCTCCCTATGCATATCCGGACGGCGGAGTAAGAGAGCTTCTTGCGGACGCTTCTTATACGGATATATACCTTTTTTATCTGTGTGCAATGATAGACTTTTTCAGCAGAGATTACGGGGAGTATAACAATTCGATGCTTCTTTTCAATTCTCTGTTTGAACAGTTTGCAAAGGGAGAAGCTGTAGCTCTGAACGCAGAAAAAGGAGAGGTAAACCACAGGTATTATATAAATATTTTTTAAGAAAGGGGGGATGATGAGTGATTAAATTTCCAAGCCTTAAAAACGGAAAGAAAAAGGTGAAAAAATATGTTCACGGGTTCAACGGTATAAATAACCTGAACACCTATGAGGAGGGAGACCTTGAAAGCTGTAATAACATAGATATTGATAAGCTTCCATACCTGAGCCCGGGGAAGCAGACTCTTTCGGAAAAGGTCTCTGCAGAGGACCTTCTTTGTGCAGAGGGTATTGCAAGAATTGAGACCGCATCTGACGGCACAAGAACCCTATACTTTCGTCCCGAAAAAGAGGATTCGGACTGGAACTCTTATCCTGTTGAGATAACAGAGGGAAAAAAGGAAATCGCATATGCCGGGGGAAAGGTTATCCTTATGCCTGATAAAAAGTATCTTGATTTAACAAAAAATAACAGAGACTGGGGTTCCATTGAAAAAGAAATAGAATATGCTCCGAACCTTATATTTGTTCATAGCGGATATTTGGTTTTTACGAAGAGTGAAGATTTTAACTCTTTTAAGAATTCCTTTAATGTCGGGGATGTTGTGACTTTTACGGGAGGTTATTATAGAGATAATAAAATTGCCGAGAGCTGGATTGAAAAAAAGCTTATTGTGAGAGAAATTTCTAAATCAACGGAGAAAAAAGTAACCTTTGACCCTTATAGCTTTGGAGATGCATACGATAACACAAACTCTGTCTGCACATTTAAAAAGGTTATGCCGGATATCTCCCGCCTGTGTTCCTTTGGTGACAGAGTGTGGGGCGTGACAGAAGACGGCAAGATTATGGCAAGCAAATATCTGGACCCAACAAATTTTGAATATTTTGACTTTTCAAGTGCAGACAGCTTCACCCTTGAGGCAGGGGCAGGAGGAAGCTTCACCGCATCCTGTGCAACTGCAAATTATGTGGCTTTTTTCAGGGAAAACAAAATCCACCGTATAACCGGCACAAAACCTTCAAATTACAGACACTCGGTTATAAGGCAAAACGGGGTTATGAGTGGCTCGGAGCGGTCTGTTGCAATTATTGATGATATTGTCTATTATGAGGGAAAGCACGGATTTTATGCTTTTGACGGCGGAGAAGCACAGCTTATTTCCGAAAAACTGGGCAAATTTGATCACAGCTTGGGGGTTGCTTCCTTTTATGGTGATGAATACCGTATCAGCGTGAAAAACAAGGCGGGCAATTATGAGCTTTATTATTATAACACCCGAAAGGGAATATGGGTTAAAGACGGAATAGAAAGGTATCTCGCCGCAGCAAATTTTATGGGAACTATGTATTATGTGGGTAAGGATAAGGTGATACAAAGATTAACCGATGAAAGTGAAAGTCAGGGTTTTGGTGCAACACTAAGACCGTTTGAGGTGGATTTTGCAGAGAAAAAAGGTTATCTCAGAATTTGTGTCGGATATTCCATACCACAATACGGAAAAGTTACCTGCTCCGTTTCCTATAACGGAGGGCCTCTCCGGGAGGTGGCAAGGTTCACGGACCACACAAAAAATGTGGGAGAAGTTAGACTTGTCCCCAATCGGGGAGACACAATAAAAATCAATGTGTATGGTTCCCATGATACGGTTATCAGGTACATTATGAGAGAATATCACACCCACGGGATATTTAGCTGAAAGCCGACAACCTGAATCCCGCCTTTCAGTGGATAATTTTTGTCCTTGCTTCAGTAAAAGCCTCGGCAATCCACAAAGGATTACCTGCGTTTTTGCCTTGCAATCATCAAAAATTATCTCCCTGAAAAGACAAGTTAAGGCTATCGTCATTCAGCTAGCTTTAAAAAGAGAAAAGGTTGGGGCAAATCGGACTTTGTGACGACGAAGGAGGTGATATTATGGTGCCTGTGTTTTCAAAGCTTTCGGGAACAGATTTAACACCTGAAAAAATTGCAGAGCATATAAACAGACTTCAGGAGGAGCTTTCTTTTTGCTTTATGAATATTTCAAGCGACAATATTGAGGAGCTTTCCCTGAACCACACAAGGGTTTCGTCTCAAAGCGGTTCGGTTATTGAGGGAGATATGATAAATATTGTTTCTCCTTATGGAGAAAGCTTTTTTGCGGGAGTCAGCAAGGAAACGGGAATGTTTGAGTTTTATTTAAGAGGCAGAACGGGAGAATACCTTATTCTTTACAGAGACGGTGTTTTAACCATTAAATAAGAAAGGAGATGTAAAATGAGCAGATTTATTTTTAATGTAAAAAAATATAAAGACGGAATAGATTATGACAAAAAAAGGGACTATTCGGCGGAAATGGAAGAGGCAAAAAGGCAGGGAAACACCCATCTTCTTGCAAGTCTTGAGGATGAGAGAAACAAAAAAATCGAGGGTGAAAAGCTTCCTTACCGCAAGACCTATGACTACATAGATATAGGCACAAAAATCCAAAACGGTATAAGGGATAATATACATCCCTCCGAAATGAAGGAGCTTGTTGATGCAAGGCGTGACAAAGCTATGCAAAGCGAAAAGCTTGATCCTTTTAAGAATGATGAAATTCAGAAAAGAGGTCTTAAATATTATTATGAAGAGGAAAGCGGAGCGGGTTATGAAATGAGAAACCGCCCCGAAAGGGATGATTCCTATTCGGATGATATCAAAAAGCTCATAAACAGAATTAATTCAAAGGAAGAATTTGAATACGATATTGAAAATGATGAGGTGTTCAAAAACATAAAGGCTCAGCTTGAAAACGGAGCAAAAAGGGCAATGACGGATGTTCTTGCAGAAACAGGACAGAACACAGGGGGCAAAAGCTCCTATGCAGTGTCTGCGGCTATGCAGGCAGCATCGAAATTCACCGATAAGCTGGCAGAGGAGATGCCAAAGCTTTATGAGCTTGCCTATAAAAGATATTCTGATTCCCTTGGAAATGATATAAAAGCTCTTGATTCTACTTTGAAAGCTAAAGAAGAAGAGGATGAAAGCTTCAACGAAAATCTTACACAGTGGAACAAGGACAGAGAGTATGCAAAAAATTCTTATGAGGATGCACTTTCTGTTATGGCAGAGGAAGATGAAAAGCTGAAAGAGGCAGAGGATGAGGCAATAAAATCTGCAAGAGAGCTTATTAAATATTATGAGGAAAACGGAATTTCCGCATCTGATGAGCTTCTTGCCCTTGCGGATATGAAAGATTTTTCGGAGCTAAACGAGAAAAATGCTGCCTATTATGAAAACAAGCTTTTGCTTGATGCACTTGTGAAAGAAAAGCAGGTTGAAAATTATAATGCCAGAACAAGCAAAACCTTAAGCGATATGGTAATAAATAAAGAAAAGCTCAGGCTCCAAAAGATAAAAGACGGGGATGATGAGGAAAACTACAAATTTATCCCTGATGAAAAAGGCGAGATTCACTACAAGGGAGTAAGTTATTCAAAGAAGGATATTGAAAATGGAAAGGGAAAGGATATATTTGCTAAAATAACCGGTGCCGACGGACTGGTGTATTATGTGTTAAAAAACCCAGAAAAATAAGGATTTCATCTTTTTGATGAAATCCTTGCTAGTTCGTGTCAGGGAAAAACACAACAATAAAAGTATCCGTTCGGTTTTTTAATTAATTCTTGTCAATTCACTACCATCCAGATTGCACATATAATTGTATCGTTTTTCTGAATACTTACTTGGCATAGCGTCATAGAAAAATAACTTATCATTTAAAAAGTTAATAGCTGACGGAAGCATTCCTTCGAAAATTCTTGTCGGAACTCCTTCAGGATTTATTACATAGAATGGAGCATTAAGGGGAATTCCCGGGGATTTTTCTTCTTTGAGATAAAAATAAATATATCCATTATAAGAGGCACTCAAATCTATTATTTCGTTTCTGGCAGTGTAAAGGATTTTTGTCATCCCTGTAACTATATCCTTAACATAGATTGTATTATCAATTGCATAAACAACAGTATTATTTTCATAATAAACATTATAAGGATCCAGGTCTGCATCCACAAAATAAGTTGTTGCCACACCAGGTTCTTCAAAATTGAATATTAATAAATATCCATCCAGGGCAGCATAATATCCATCCTTTGTAAACAATGATGTTTCGGGTATATTCTTCATATTAACAGGGTATTTCGAATTATACGGCAATAAATAATATGAACAATCTGGACTGTCATAACATCTGAATAAGAGACCTTTCTTAATAGCATACAAACAAACAATATCGGGATCGGGATATCCAGGTACAATAAACGGAATTTCGGTCATATTTTTTCCATCAAGGTCACAAGTGTAGATTTTGTCATCTTGTGTAAAGTACAGACTATTGCCCATAACATTTATATAATCACCACAGAAATCCAAACGGATTGTTTCCTTGGTTTTTTTATCGATTCGTCTGATTAATCCATCAGATGCAAATGAATGAAATATGTAATTTTCGGAAGATGTTATAGTATGAATTGATCCGACATTTTGAGGAGGCATTCCGTATGGATTAGACCTTTCTGAGTAAAATTTTGACAACAATGCCCCAATAAAAGAAAAAACAATTATCAGAATAATTATAATGGTAAAAATTTTCCACTTAGTCTTATATGGTTTTGTGCATTTGTCAGTTACATATTCTTCTAACATAGTATCACCTCTTGATAGATTGTATGCTTTTATTATGTGTTAATCAATAAAACATATTATATGTTTACAAATAAAGGACTGCACAGCAGTCCTTTTATTTATGATATTCTTTGCCCTCAATTATTGTGAATGCTCTGTAAATCTGTTCAAAAAGGATAACCCTCATTAATCTGTGGGGAAATGTCATTTTTGAAAAGCTGAGCCGAAGATTAGAAAGCTTTTTAACATCCTCCGAAAGTCCTAAAGACCCGCCGATTATAAAAACAATATTCGAGTGGGTGTTTGGAACTTTCTTTAAAACATCCGAAAAATCTTCGCTTGAAAGCTGTTTTCCCTCAACGCAAAGGGAAATTATGTAAGCGTCTTTTGGGATTTTTTCCTTTATCCGCTCTCCCTCTTTTGAAAGGATTTGCTCCCTTTCTCTATCTGTGGGATTTTCAGGGGTTGGCTCATCCTTTAGCTCAAAACAAGTCACCTTTGCATAGCGGGAAAGTCTTTTTTCGTATTCCTCTACCCCTTGTAGGAAAAATTTCTCTTTCATTTTCCCAACGGAGATAACCGTTATTTTAATCATTAGTAAACGCCTTTTTGACTGAAATAATATCCAACGCCTCGTTTTGTTATAATGAAAACAGGCTCCGAGGGGTTGTCCTCGATTTTTTCTCTTAAGCGTCTTATGGTAACATCAACAGTTCTCACATCGCCGTAGTATTCATAATCCCACACACTTTCCAAAAGACTTTGTCTTGAAAAGATTTTGTTTGGCTGGGATGCTAAAAATTTAATAAGGTCAAATTCTCTTATAGTAAGGTCAACAAGCTCATTATTTTTGTAAAGCTCGTATCTGTCTGAATCAATTTTGAAACAGCCCACTTCAAGAATTTCGCTCTTTTCGGAAGTGTCATTTTCTAAAGCGGGTTGAGCCTGGCGTCTCATATTCGCCTTAATTCTTGCCATAAGCTCACGAACGGAAAAAGGCTTTGTCATATAGTCATCTGCTCCAAGCTCAAGGCCAAGCACCTTGTCAACCTCTTCCTCACGGGCGGTGAGCATAATAATGGGCACAGATGAAAATTCGCGGATTTTTCTGCAGACAGAAAATCCGTCAAGCTTGGGAAGCATAACATCAAGCAAAATAAGGTCAGGCTCAATGGTTTGTGCTTTATAAACAGCATCTTCCCCGTCATATGCCTCAAAAACAATATAATTTTCCTTTTGAAGATTTATTCTAAGTATATCAACAATAGGTCTTTCATCATCAACAACAAGTATTTTTTTACTCATTTTTCATTCTCCTTTTGCCGAAAGCGGGCAACCCGAACTCTAATTTTCAAGAGGCGGATTTTCGCCTTCGCTTTGTTAAAAGCCTCGGCAATCCGCAAGGATTACCTGCGTTTTTGCCTTGCTAAGCCAAAAATCATCACTCTGAAAATCAGGTTAAGGTTATCCGCATTCGCCAACGTCGAACCCCGACAACCAAGAAAATAATTTTCAGAGAATGAATTCTCTAATAAGAAACAAATTTAAGTGGGTCGCAGAAAGCTCCGTTTTTCTTCACTTCAAAGTGAAGATGTGTTCCAGTAACTCTGCCCGAGTTCCCCATTTTTGCAATTTGCTCGCCTTTTTTAACTCTGTCCCCCACCTTCTTTGAAAGGGTTGAACAGTGAGCATATGCGGTCTGATAACCGTTTTCGTGATTTATAATAATATAATTTCCGTATCCGTCTTCCCAGCCAGCGAAGGTAATAACCCCGCCGTCTGCTGCCTTAATGGGGGTGTTATATGCACCCTGAATATCAATTCCCGTGTGGGTTCTTCCCCAGCGGGAGCCGTATCTTGAAGAAAGGCTTCCAACTGTTGGCTTTAAGAATGTGCCCGAGCCTGTTGTGAGGGGGCGTTTTTTTGTTCCCACTCTTTTTATCTGGGTAACGGGTTTTGTGATTTCCTCAATTTTCAGGGATTTTCTGTCTGTTTCCTCCCCGTTAATCTTGGTAACCTCGTCTGTCAGCTTTTCTTTTCCCATAACACCTGCCTGCTGAATGGCACTTGTGTTTTCATAAAGAGTAGCATCCTTTAAAAGCTCTTCCTCAAAAGGAATATCCTTTGTGTAGGTCTCTTTTGTAACTGTGCGGACAGAAAGTATCGGTGCGTTTTCTTCAACCTTTAAAACATCCCCTGCTTTTATATTTTCTGAAAGCTGGGTGTTAAGAGCAAGAAGTCTTTCAACGCTCAATGCGTGAGCATTTGCAATATTCCAGAGAGTGTCATCTTCTTTAACAACATAATCTGCCTCTTTTTTATTGTTTTCACCTGCAAGGATTAAAAGAGCCTCTTTCTTTGTTTTTGAAAGGCTGATGTGGTGATATGCCTCTTTAACATCAACCCTTTCAATAAATTCTGCCTTGCAGCTTCCGTCAAGCTTAATTCCCGCTAAGGCTTCCTTGTGGGTGATTAAAATATCCTCTGCGGCCTCCTTGCTTTCAACTGCAAAAACAGGCTCGCCCTCAATGTAAACTCCAAGAGATTTTGTCATATAATCAATGTTTGCAAAAAGATTCTGCTTGATATGGTCAATATCAGAAAGGCTTTTCCCCGAAACAAGGCGTCTTGAGAAAACAGGCTCTCTTTTGTAGGAAATATCCTCTCCCACATATTTTTTAAGGTCCTCCTCAACGGAAGAGATAGCATCATATGCAACCTTTTCATCAATAACAAGACCAACCTCTTCCCCGTCAATAATAACCTCATAGCCAATTCTGAGCTGGAAAATGTTGGTTATAGCGATAAAAAGTATAAGAGCCAGAGCTGATACGATATATTTAAAGTTTTTTCTAAAAAAGTCTTCAAAAGGAACTCTTTCCAAAACGGTTTTCACTTTGCTTGATTTGTTTTTTATATAACTCAAAATGTTTTCTAATGAAAACAAAAAACCACTCCTTCCATATGTAAATATAGTCTCTATCTTAACATCATAATATGAAAATTTTATTAAAACAATATTACAATTATATTACAACTTATGATTGTACTACATTTTCACAAAAAAATCAAGCCATTTTTAAAGAAAAAAAGGGGAAATAAAGTCGAATTATATTGACATTGTGAAAGCACAAAGGTTATAATAGAATGGGTGTACCCTACGGGGTGCTGTAGGGTACGATGCCCACCTCGTCCCGAATGAAGAATGAATGGAGAAGAGTATGAAAAAGTTTATGCTTATTTTAATATCGGCTTTGGTTTTCCTATGCGGAGAAAGTGTTTTCGCAGAAGATGCCCTTGTTAAGATTGGTCTTTTTTATTCTTCCTCTGCAAGGAGTGAATATTCACTTTCCTCAGATGACAAGCTTTATATAGCATCAGAGGGGGAGGAGCTTTTCTCTCTTGATGTTTATGATATAACCGTAAAAAGAGGCATTTTTGAAGAGGCGGATACACCCCTTTATGAAACAGGCTCAGCAGATAAAGGGGATGAATGTGTTAAGCTTTATTCAAAAGACGGAACACTTCTTTATGTTTCAGAAAGCAAAGCGGAGGTTTTTTCCTACGGGGGCAGGGTTAAAATAACTGCCGTTGCCACTAAGGAATACAGAGGGGGAATGATTTTTTCCCTTTCGGATGATGAAAAGATAAACTGCATAAACTATGTTGACACGGAAGAATATTTATATAGCGTAATTTCAAGGGAAATGTCCCCCACATGGCCTGTGGAAGCCTTAAAGGCTCAGGCGGTTTGTGCCAGAAATTATGCAGAAAGAAACAAACAAAAGCACAAGGCATATGGCTTTGACCTTTGCGACTCGGTTTGCTGTCAGGCATACGGGGGAACTTCTGCAGAGGCGGAAGGCTCATATGCACCCGTTGACGAAACGGCGGGAATGCTCCTTTATTATGAAGACGAAATCGCTCAGGTGTTCTACAGCTCCTCAATGGGGCCCACCACCGAGGATGTGAAATATGTGTGGGGGTCGGAGTTTCCTTATCTTACAAGTGTTGATAACCCTTATGAAGACTATGAAAATGTTTATAACGGAAAATGGGAAAAAACCCTCACAAAAAAAAGAGCCACCGAGATTATGGAATCAAAGGGTTATGATGTGGGAAATGTAACAGAGATTAAGGTTCTTGAAAATTCTCCATCGGGAAGAGTTATAAAGCTTCTTGTTAAAGGTGACAGAGGCGAGAAAATATTTGAAAGAGAAAGCTGCCGTATTGTGTTCAGCGAGGTTACATTAAGCCAGCTTTATACCATTTCAGGCGGCGGCGGAGGAAAGCTCCCCACAGCTTATACCCTTGGGGCAGATATAAAAAGGCAGGATGTTCTCCGTGATAGCGGAGAGCTTAAAGGCAAAAAGGTTTTAACGGATAAAGGGGAAATAACCCTTGGTGAAAGCTTTTATGCTATTGGTGCAGAGGGAATAAAAGAATTCCTTATGGAAAGCACAGGAAGTGCTGATGCCTACACATTTTCAGGCTATGGCTGGGGCCACGGCATAGGAATGAGCCAGTACGGGGCAAAAGGAATGGCAGAGGCAGGCTTTAGTTTTGAAGAAATCCTTACCCACTATTTTACTGGAACCGAAATCAGGCATACCGGACTCTCATTTTAAGAGGCTGATTTTCGCCCTTGCTTCGAAAAAATACTCGGCAATCCACAAAGGATTACCTGCGTTTTTTCTTGCAATATTCAAAAATCATCTCCCTGAAAATCAGGTCAGGTACACCTTCATTCGGTTCTGACCGAAAGCAGGGAAAAGTGAAGAAATTTAAAACAAAAATATAAAGATAACGGTGTTTTTTGTGAAAAAACGATAAATTTTATCCCCTTAACTTGCATTTTTCTAAAAATGCGGTATAATATATAATAGGTTATACAAAGAGGTGGGTTTTTAATGGGCAAGATTTTTATGCGCGAGGAGTACCTGAGGAGAATTCGCGGTTTTTATCACAGTGATATAATAAAAGTTGTAACAGGAATCAGAAGATGCGGAAAATCTTTCTTTTTGCTTTCTGTTATAGAGGATTTGAAGAAAAACGGTGTTTCGGACAGTGATATTATTAATATAAACCTTGATAAAAGAGGCTTCAAAAAAATCAAAACAGCAGAAAAATTAGAAGAGGTAATTGACGGATTTATAACCGATGATGAAAAAAAATACATTTTTATTGATGAAATACAAAATGTCACGGGATTTGAAGAGGTTATAAACGGTTACAGAGAAGAGGGACACTCTGTTTTTATCACAGGATCTAATTCCTATCTCTTAAGCGGTGAACTTGTAACTAAGCTTACGGGGCGTTATGTGGAAATAGAAATGTTTCCGCTGACATTTTATGAATATCTGGAAATGAAAAAATTTTTAGGCAAGGAAATATGTTCCAATACAACAGAGGAATTTACAGCTTACATTAGGGACGGGGGGTTTCCAAAGTCTCTGGAGTTTGATAATATTGATGACAGAAATTTATATGTGCAAAGTGTTATCACCCAAATATTTGAAAAGGATATAGCAAAAAATAAGAAGATAAGAAACCGCACGGCTTTTGAAAAAGTGCAATCCTTTGTTATAAACAACTTTGGAGCCACCATAAGTGTATCTAATATAGTTGAATATTTAAAGAGTGAAAATATAGCTGTGAAAGAAAACACTGTACACAGATATATTGAGATGCTTGAAAATGCAAAAATAATATATAAATGTCCCCGATTTGATTTGAAATCAAAAAAAGCATTGAAAACAGAGCAAAAGTATTATCTGGCTGATTTGAGTATTTATTATTCAGGCAATGTGGATGGCAGAATAAACTATGGGCCTGTTCTTGAAAATATTTTGTTTTGTTATTTAAAAACCAAAGGATATAAAATCAGCGTGGGCAAAATAGGGAATCTGGAATGTGATTTTATAGTCAGAAAAAATATTGATGACTATTTTTATATTCAGGTTTCTATGACAATTTCAGAGGAGACTGCAGAAGAAAGAGAATACAAGCCATTTTCTAAAATAAGAGATAACTATCCCAAATATTTATTTACTTTGGACACTTTGCTTCAAAGGCGGGATGGGATACTGCATTTGAATATGGTTGATTTTATAGAAAACAACAAAGCATTGTAGGGACCGGTCGTCAGAGCAAAGTCCGCTTTGCTCCAGCCTTTTTAGAAAAAAGCTGTGCGCCTGCTTCCTTGCTCTTCCTCATCACAAAAAACCAGAGGTTTTTTGTGATGTATTAGGGACTCCGCTACGGGGGTGTAGGGGGCGGCGTCCTCGACGGTCCGTGCAGGGAAAAGTGAAGAGGGAATAGGTGACGGGCGTAGCCCGTCTGTAGGGAACGGATTTATCCGTTCCGCATAACACAAGAAAAGAGATAAATTATGACTACAAAAGATTTTTATTATGATTTGCCACAGGAAAAAATTGCACAGACTCCACTTGAAGACAGAAGTGCATCAAAGCTTATGGTTCTTTCAAGAAAGGATAACACCATAACTCACAAGCGTTTTTCGGATATAATCGATTATCTTAATGAGGGCGATTTGCTTGTTATGAACAACACAAGGGTTATTCCCGCAAGGCTTTACGGGGTGAAAGAGGGAACAGGAGGGAAAATTGAGTTCTTGCTCCTGAAACGAATTGAGCTTGATGTGTGGGAGGTTATTTTAAAGCCCGGCAGACGGGCAAGACGCGGTGCAAGATTCAGCTTTGGCGACGGACTTTTAAAGGCGGAGATTATCGAAGAGAAAGAAGACGGCGGAAGATATGTTAAGTTTTTCTATGATGGCATATGGGAGGAAATCCTTGATAGACTAGGAGAGGCGCCTCTTCCCCCATATATAAAGGAAAAGCTTACGGACAGAGAAAGATACCAGACCGTTTATTCAAAAATTGAGGGCAGTGCTGCCGCACCAACGGCGGGACTTCATTTCACCAATGAGCTTATTGAAAAAATAAAGGCAAAAGGTGTGAATATTGCCTTTGTAACACTTCATGTGGGACTTGGAACATTCCGCCCCGTGTCTGTTGACAATGTGGAAGAGCATATTATGCATTCGGAATATTATGAGCTTTCCCCCGAAACTGCAGATATTATAAACAAAACCAAAGAAAGCGGAAAAAGGGTTATAGCCGTTGGCACAACCTCGGTGAGGACTCTTGAAACCTGCGGAGATAATGGCAGAGTCAGGTCAGGAAGCGGTGAAACGAAAATTTTTATCTACCCGGGCTATAAATTTAAAGTGGTGGATGCACTTATCACAAATTTCCACCTGCCCGAGTCAACACTTTTAATGCTGGTTTCTGCTCTTTATGATAAGGAAAATATTATGCGGGCATATAAAGAGGCGGTTGACTGTGATTACAGATTTTTCAGCTTCGGAGACGCAATGTTCATCCAGTGATTTCATCACTGAATGAACAAGGTAATAAGAAATAGTGAAGAGGTAAGGAAAAAAACTATGTTTAAAATAATAAAAAAATCAGGAAATGCAAGGCTTGGTGAGTTCACCACCGTTCACGGGGTTATAAAAACTCCCGTGTTTATGAATGTTGGCACTTGTGCTGCCATAAAGGGGGGACTGGATGCCTTTGACCTTGAGTCAGTTGGCTGTCAGGTGGAGCTTTCAAACACCTATCATCTGCATCTTCGTCCGGGAGATAAGGTGGTAAAAGCGCTTGGAGGTCTTCACAAGATGATGAATTGGCATAGACCAATACTTACAGATAGCGGAGGCTTTCAAGTTTTTTCTCTTGCGGGACTCAGAAAAATCACCGAAGAGGGTGTTAGCTTTCAGTCTCATATAGACGGGCATCATATTTTTATGGGGCCTGAGGAGAGTATGCAGATTCAGTCAAACCTTGGCTCAACAATTGCAATGGCATTTGATGAATGTGTTGAAAACCCTTGTGAAAAGGATTATGCAAAAATGTCGATGGAAAGAACAGCCAGATGGCTTGAAAGATGCAAAACCGAAATGGCAAGGCTTAACTCTCTTGAGGACACCATAAACAAAAATCAGATGCTTTTCGGCATAAATCAGGGCTGTGTTTATAACGACCTCAGAGTTGAGCATATGAAAATTATCCGTGAAATGGACCTTGACGGCTATGCAATCGGCGGACTTGCAGTTGGTGAGCCAACCGAGGTTATGTATGATGTTTTAGACCATGTTGTGCCTTTTGCACCGGTAGATAAGCCAAGATATTTAATGGGCGTTGGAACACCCCTTAATATAATCGAGGGTGTTCACAGAGGAATTGACTTTTTTGACTGTGTTATGCCAAGCAGAAATGCAAGACACGGCACACTTTTCACATCAGAGGGAATTGTGAATATAAACAACAAAAAGTATGAAACAGATTCATCTCCCCTTGATAAAAACTGCACCTGCCACACCTGCCGGAACTTCTCAAAAGGCTATTTAAGACATCTTTTCAAGGCGGGGGAAATCTTAGCACTTCGTCTTGCGGTTATTCATAATATGCATTTTTATAATAATTTAGTGAAAGAAATAAGAGAAGCTCTTGAAAATGATACATTCGAGACATATCGCAAAGAAAAAACAGAAATATTAGGTCGAAAAGTAATGAGTTAAATCCTGTTTTTCAGCAGTTGATTTTTGCCCTTGCTTCAGTAAAAGCCTCGGCAATCCACAAAGGATTACCTGCGTTTTTACTTTGCAAAAATCAAAAATCACCATTCTGAAAAACAGACCGAACTCATCACATTCCGACCTTGGTCAAAGAATTTATGTGTTACGGAATGCATAAATGCATTCCCTACAGGTGTGATGAGCGTAGGGAACGGATTTATCCGTTCCGTAGGTTGCAAACAATTTAAAAAAATATGAATACGGGATAAAAAATGAGTGAAAAATATATAACAGTTTCAAATTCTGCAACAGCGGAAATAACTGAGAAAAAATCAAGATTTATAGCAAATGTCTGCCCCGTCAGAACTGAAGAGGAGGCACTTTCTTTCTTAGCTGAGATAAGAAAAAAGTATTCCGATGCAAGGCACAATGTTTATGCATATTCTGTGAGGGAAAACAATATTGCGAGATTTTCAGATGACGGTGAGCCTGCCCAGACGGCGGGACTTCCCATTATGGACCTTATAAACAAAGAGGGCATAACTGATGTTTGTGTTGTTGTTACAAGATATTTTGGCGGTATTCTCCTTGGAACGGGAGGACTTGTGAGGGCATACACAAGGTCTGCCAAAGAGGGACTCAAGCTTGCTGTGCCTGTTATAATGCAGGTTTGCATAGAGGTGTGCATAGAGTGTGACTACACCCTGCTTGGAAAAATTCAGGCAAGGGTTTTAGAGCTTGGATATGAAATATCCGAGCCAATATATTCTGACAAGGTGTCTCTTTTCCTCTATGTGCCCGCATCTGATGCGGAAAGCTTTTCAGAGGCTATATGCGACCTTTCAAACGGAAAGGCAAAAATAACTCTTGGAGAAACCAAAATAATGCCCCGAAAAATAAATAATCCTTGATTTTTTAATTATTTATTGGTATAATTATAAATTGGAAAAAAAGTACGGTTTTTTAAAATATAAAAAAGCAGGTGCGATTATGGAAAAATATGTAATCTTAGGCGGTGCAAGGCTTGAAGGCGAAGTGGAAATCAGCGGTGCGAAAAATTCTGCTGTTGCGTTAATTGTTGCCGCAATAATGGTTAAGGGAAAATGCATAATTGAAAATGTACCAAAGGTATCAGACACCTATGTTTTAGTTGATATAATAAATCAGCTTGGAGGATGCGCGCATCTTTCGGATGACGGAGTTTTGGAAACGGATTGCACAAATCTTTCAAGCTTTGAGGCACCATATGAAATGGTGGGCAAAATAAGGGCAAGCTCCTATCTTATGGGGGCACTTCTCGGAAGATTTCATCACGCAAGAGTGGCACCTCCGGGGGGCTGTGATTTCGGAGTCCGTCCTATTGACCTTCACTTAAAAGGGTTCAA
Organism: Clostridia bacterium; assembly: GCA_045575975.1. Lineage (GTDB taxonomy): Bacteria > Bacillota > Clostridia > Monoglobales > Monoglobaceae > RGIG8709. The sequence goes on from JAZNFO010000034.1 coordinate 17,011, forward strand.
GGCTTTGGGTGCAACCTATGAGGCGAAGAATGGTCTTGTGGATATTGAGGCGGAAAGGTTAGTTGGTGCATCGGTTTATATGGACCAGGTGTCTGTTGGTGCAACCATAAATGTTATGCTTGCAGCCTCTCTTGCAGAGGGAACAACCTTTATTGAAAATGCCGCAAAGGAGCCGCATATCGTTGATGTTGCAAACTTCTTAAACAGTATGGGTGCAAATATCAAGGGTGCAGGAACCGATGTTATAAAAATAAGAGGTGTTGAGGAGCTTCACGGCGGATGCTATTCAGTTATTCCCGACCAGATAGAGGCGGGAACCTTTATGATTGCAGCAGCCGCAACAGATGGTGATGTTTATATAAAGAATGTTATTCCAAAGCATCTTGAATCTATTTCTGCAAAGCTTGAGGAAATGGGTGTTTTGGTTGAAGAATTTGATGATGTTGTCCGTGTTAAGGGTTGTGGAAGCTTAAATAAAATAAATGTCAAAACAATGCCATATCCCGGATTTCCAACCGACCTTCAGCCACAGATGTTAACCCTTATAACAAAGGCAGAGGGAACAAGTATAGTAACTGAAAATGTGTGGGACAACCGCTATAAATATGTGGATGAGCTTGTGAGAATGGGAGCAAATGTCAGTGTTGACGGACGAGTAGCCGTTGTGGAGGGCCCCGCAAATCTCACAGGAGCGCCTGTTTCTTCAACAGACCTGAGGGCAGGAGCGGCAATGGTTATTGCGGGTCTTATGGCAGACGGGGTGACCGAGGTTTATAATCTTAAGTATATTGACAGAGGCTATGAAAATTTTGAGAAGAAATTAAGAGGTCTGGGAGCACAGATAACCCGCCGTGATATAAAGGATAAAGACGAAGAAGAAATTATCGCATAAATAATGCAGGGGCAGGATAAGCCCCTGTTTTTTGTAGGAAATGGAAAATAATTTGATGTGCATAATGTGCGCATAATTTACACAAAATATATTGACAAAGTTGGTTGTGCATAGTACAATGGTAGTGAAAGGATGTGTTATATATGGCTAAAACATCAACTAATATTTCTATTGATGCGGATATAAAAATTAAAGCACAAGAATTATTTGCTGATTTTGGTTTAGATCTTTCAACGGCAATAAATATGTTTTTGCGACAGTCTGTGAGAGAAAATGCAATTCCGTTTAATATTTCAAGAGAAGTACCGAATAGTGACACAATAGCAGCTATAAAGGAGTTTGAAGAATTTAAGAAAAATCCAAGCGGATATAAAAGATATTCTTCTTTTTCTGAACTTTTGGATGAGGTAAGAAAAGATGCTTAAAATTGTTTCGTCTAACAGATTCAAGAAGGACTTAAAATTGGCTTTGCGAAGAGGATATAAAGTTGAACTGCTGGAAGAAGTTGTCAATAAACTAGCAGATGGTATTGTATTAGAGTCGAAATACAAGGATCATGAATTGGCAGGAGATTTTAAGGGCTTGAGAGAGTGTCATATTACACCGGATTGGCTCTTAATATATCAGGTTATAGAGGATGAGCTTGTTTTGTATCTGTCAAGAACAGGAACACATAGTGATTTGTTTTAATATGACCGATGCAGTGATTTTGTCTGCATCGGTTAATTTTTAGTCCTGAAACACCGAGGGAAGAGAGAAAGGAGAAAAGATGAAACTTATTATTGCAGAAAAGCCAAGTCTTGCCAGAAACATTGCAGAGTCAATCGGCAATATGAAAAAAGGCTCAGGCTTTCTTTCAAATGATGAATATATAGTAACATGGGCATTCGGGCATCTTTTTTCCCTTTGTGATATTGAGGATTACGGGGAGAAAAAGTGCGATAATCCAAGGTGGACAATGGAAAATCTGCCCTGCTTTCCCGAAAGCTTTAAATTCACATTAAAAAACAATAAAGGGGCGGTTGACGAGGGAGTCCGCCGTCAGTTTGAAACCATAAAAGCTCTTTTAAACAGAAGTGATGTTGACACTGTTATAAATGCAGGAGATGCTGACAGAGAGGGAGAAATTATTGTCAGGCTGTGCATTGAAAAAGGCCTTGAAACCGAAAAGAAAAAGGCAAGACTCTGGCTTCCCGACCAGACAAAGGAGACTATATTAGAGGGACTTTCCGAAATGAAGGACGGGGAGGAATTTAATAATCTTGCAAACGAAGGCTATGCAAGAACATATATCGACTGGCTCTACGGGGTGAACTTAACTCGCTATGCAACCCTTAAATCAGGCACACTTTTGCGTGTAGGAAGAGTTATTGTGCCTATAGTAAAGGCGATTTACGACAGAGATATGGCGATAAAAAATTTTAAGCCTGAAAAATATTATGCCATAGTAAGCAAAGAAAAAACAAACGGCGAAGAAATCGAGCTTACCTCAAAGACCAAGTTTAAGGGGAACGAACTCTATAAAGCACAGAAATTCTGCGATGAATTAAACACAAAAAAAGCTGTTGTTTCGGATAAGAAAACCAAGAAAGAAAAGGTGTCTGCGGGAAAGCTTTATTCTCTTTCAAAGCTTCAAAATGTGCTGGGTAAAAAATATAAAATGTCTATGGCAGAAAGCCTTGAAATTGTTCAGGCTCTTTATGAAAAGGGATTTGTGACTTATCCCAGAACCAATTCCGAATATCTTGCCACCAAGGAAAAGGAAAAGGCAAAAAAGATAATCGAAAATGTGAAAAAATTAGGCTATAATATAGAGTTCAAGTCGGGGAAAAATATTTTTGACGACTCAAAAATTGAGTCTCACTCGGCGCTCACCCCCACCTATAAAATTCCTGATAAGGATAAGCTTTCGGAGAAGGAATACATAGTTTATTCAACCATAATGCGAAGATTTGCGGCAGTTTTCTGCTCGGAGGACTGTATTGCGGAAAAAACCGAGATTAAGGTGAATATTGAGGGTGTTGAGGAATTTTCTCTTAAAGGCACCGTTATTGTAGAGAAGGGCTGGACCAGGTATGATGATTATAATAAAAAGGATAAACTTCTGCCAAATCTTTCGGTGGGTGATGAAATAAATATCCGCTTTGCTCCCACAGAAAAGGAAACCACCCCTCCCAAGCATTACACAATTGAGACTTTAAATAATTATCTGAAAAACCCCTTTCGTGAGGAAAAGGCTCAGGCAAAGCAGAATGAGGAAGAGGGAAATATAGGCGACGAAGAAGATTATAAGGCAATGTTTGAGGGGCTTGAGCTTGGCACGGAGGCAACCAGAACGGGCATAATCGACAATGCAAGAAAGACGGGGTATATCGCACTTAAAAAGGATGTTTACACCATTTTGCCTGCAGGGGAAAACCTGATAGAAAACCTAAAGGGTATGAATATTATAATGGATAAATATAAAACCGCTCAGGTGGGCAAGGCTCTGAAGAAAATTTTCCGCGGAGAAATCTCGGTGGATGACGGGGTTGAAATTGCAAAAGGGGAAATAAGAGAGGTTTTCAGCCAGACGAGGAAAGCAATAGATGAAGACACGGATATCGGCTTTATGGGAAGCAGGGTTGGCGCATGTCCTCTTTGCGGAGGGGAAATTGTGAGAACCTCTTTCGGATATGGATGTAAAGGCTATAAGGAAGGGTGCAAATTCTCGATGAATTTCAGAATTTGCGGAAGAATTATTTCCTTTGAGAATGTGAAAATGCTCCTTGAAACAGGCGAGACCTCCAAAATCAAAGGTTTTGTCTCCCCCAGAACAGGTAAGGAATTTGATGCTGTCTTAAAACTTGAAAATGGAAAAGTTGCATTTAAATTTTAATATGCAGTTTCTTTTATACTGCATATAATGATTATAGATATATATGTTTTATAAAAATTGCAAAATCTAAAATTTGCTATTGATTTTTTTTATAAAAGTGGTGTATAATAAGAATGTACCCAGAGGGTGCTTTTTGAGACGCTGTTCAGGAGCGTCTGGCTAAAAATAACCTGACAATATTGCGGGGGGTTTCTCGATGTCACCCGGCAAAATAAAAATCGAAAAATTTGATAAAAGGATAGGAAGCAGAAATGCTTCCTATTTCGTTAACAGGAGATAAAATGGCAATTGCAAAGTATTGTTATATAACAAAAGATTATTATGTTGATAATCCTGATTTAGAAAAAATATTAGATGTTGATGATAGTACGAAACATAGTGTTAGAACCCATCTGTGTTTAAATATAAAATACAATCAAAACAATATTCTTATTCCATGAAGGAAAAATTTGGGGCAACCTAGCAGACCTTTTGGCAAGATAGGATATTCAGTTCCAAGCCAAAGCAAACCAAAGGCAGGGCTGGATTATAGATACATGATGATTATAAATGATATGAAATATCTTAGATTTGACAAACCCAGAATTTCAAACAGGCAAATTTCTATAATCGAAAATGGGTATACTACAATTGAAAAGGAAGCTATTGAGTATATAAACTCTTATATTCGGGTTGCACGCAAAAACAGAGTTGATAGAACTGCCCGGTTTCGTGAATCAAGCTTGATGAATTTTCATAAAGAATTGGGAATATAAATGTTATACATAGCAGATGGTTGAGTTTCTGAATGGTATAAAAAAGGACTGAACAAAATGTTCAGTCCTTTTTTTATACATCCATAATTATGGGAAGTATCATTGGTTTTCTTTTTGTTTTTGTGAAGATATAGCTTCCCAGCTCGTTTTTCAGGCGGGCTTTCAGGGTGGTCCAGTCCACAATGTGGTGCATCACGCATTCGTCGATTATATCTTCTGCGGTTTGTCTCATTTCTTCCATAAGGTCTTCGCTTTCTCTCACATAAACAAAGCCTCTTGAGATTATGTCAGGACCTGCAACAACAACCCCGTTTTCGTGGTCCATTGAAAGAACAACAACAATAAGTCCGTCTTCAGCCAGGTGCTTTCTGTCACGGAGAACGATATTTCCAACATCACCAACACCAAGTCCGTCAACCAAAATCTTGCCTGATGGAACGGTGCCTGTGATTTTGCCCTCATTCTTTGAAAGCTCAAGGCTTTTCCCGTTTTCAAGCATAAAGATATTCTTTGAGGGAATACCCATCATAAGGGCAAGCTCTCTGTGCTTTGCAAGGTGCTTGTATTCACCGTGAACGGGAATAAAGAACTTTGGTTTTGCAAGGGCAAGTATAATTTTCAGCTCCTCCTGGCAGGCGTGTCCCGAAACATGAACATCTGCAAGGGATTCATATATGACCTCTGCCCCGTGTTTTAAAAGCTCGTTTATAACATTTGAGATTGTTTTTTCGTTTCCTGGGATAGGGCTTGCGGAAATAATAACAAGGTCGTCGGCTTCTATATTAACCTTTTTATGTCCCGAAAAAGCCATTCTGGAAAGAGCTGACATAGGCTCTCCCTGGCTTCCCGTTGTAACGATAACAAGCTGTTCTTTTGAATATCTTCCGATTTCATCAAGAGAAATAAGAGTGTTTTTTGGGATATTCATATATCCAAGCTCAATTGCGGCAGAGAGAACATTCTCCATACTTCTGCCTGAAACTGCCACCTTTCTGCCGAACTTTGCGGCTGCATCAATAATCTGCTGAACTCTGTGGATATTTGATGCAAAGGTTGCAACGAAAATTCTTTTATGGCAGTTTTCAAAAATACTGTCAAAGGTTGCACCAACGGTTCTTTCGCTCATGGTGTAGCCTTTTCTTTCAGCATTTGTGCTGTCGGAAAGAAGTGCTAAAACGCCCTGCTTTCCAAGCTCTCCGATTCTTCCAAGGTCAATCATTTCTCCGTTTATGGGAGTTGTGTCGATTTTGAAGTCTCCCGTGTGAAGAACAACCCCGGCAGGTGTGTGGAGGGCAACTGCAACCGCATCTGCTATGGAGTGATTTGAACGGATAAACTCAATTTTGAAAGCACCAAGGTTAAAGGTTTCCCCGGAGTTTATAACCTTGAGCTTTGAGTTATCCAGAATGCCGTGCTCCATAAGCTTGTTTTTCAAAATTCCAAGGGTGAGCTTTGTGCCGTAAACAGGCACATTTATCTCCTTGAGAACATAAGGAATAGCCCCGATATGGTCCTCGTGACCGTGGGTTAAAACAATTCCCCTGACTCTTTCCCTGTTTTTCACAAGATAGGTTATATCCGGAATAACCATATCAATTCCCGGCATGTCATCATCTGGAAAAGCGAGCCCGCAGTCCAAAATAATTAAATCGTTTCCGTACTCAAAAACCGTCAGGTTTTTCCCGATTTCCAGAAGACCGCCAAGAGGGGTGATTTTTATTTTTTTGTTTTTTTGCACTAAAAATAGTCTCCTTCCTGTATTTTAAAAGCCGACCTTTTATATAAACGACCAAGAGGTCTATATAAAACGCAAATTCAAAATTATTATATCACAGAAATTGGAAATTTTCAAGGTTTTTTTTATTAGCCGAAATCGGGCATCACGGACTCTGATTTTTCAAAGGCTGATTTTCGCTCTTGCTTCGAAAAAATACTCGGCAATCCACAAAGGATTACCTGTGTTTTTTTCTTGCAATAATCAAAAATCATCTCTCCGAAAATCAGGTCAGCAATACCCTCATTCGGCTTGTTTAACCGGAATTGGGCATCACGGACTCTGGTTTTTCAAAGGCTTGTTTCGGATAATCACAACATTTCTGTTTCCCGAAACTGCCCTAACGGTTCCCGTAAGCCCCCAGTCAGAGCCTGTTATGCTTATTATATGGTCCCCGTAAGGAGAGGTCTGGGGATAGTAGTTTTCCTTAGTTTCAGGGAAATAAAAGGTGTCCCCTGAAAGGTTTTCTGCAATGGAAAAAATAAGCTCTCTGTCCCAAAGTGCCGTTTTTGTGTAGTCATAAACCTCTGCTGTATTTGAGACTATTAAAAAAGAGGAAAGAAGAAAGCATATGGGTTTTCGCCCCCGTTTTAAAAGGGATGAAAGGCTGTCCCCCATAATGGCAAAGCCAAGGCAGGAGGGCACAAGGTTTCTGAAATTCACAAAGGAATTTTTCAGCATAAAAAAGGGCAAAAACGGTATGGCGAAAAGGAATAAGCCAAATAAAAAATTTTTCCTCGAAAAAGGGCGAGGCTTGTTTTCTTTCAGAGAAAACAAAAAGCAAAGAAAAAGGATGCAGAATAAATAGTTTATTGCTTTTTGCTCTCTGATTATGCTTAGGCTTCTTGAAAATCCCCTGGTGTATAAGGGGATTTGTGCCTTTAAAACGGACAGGGTGTTTGAAACTGCCATTTTAAAATCGGGAGAAAAAATCATTCTGTCCTTGTTGTCCCCCTCGCTTCCCATAAGCAAATAATATGAAGATATAATGATAATGTTTAAAACTCCAAGGGCAAAATGCATAAAATATTTCTTTGGTTTTTTTATAAAAAGAAAAAAAATCAAAGCTCCAACAAGGCAAATTCCCTGCTCATAAAACCCGCAGGCAAGAAGAGAGGAAAGATAAAAAAGGGGCAGAAAGCAGGGCTTTTCCTTTTGCATAAAATAAAAGGCAAGGGATGAAAAAAGCATTGTGGGAACAAGCCGTGTTGCCCCGGAAATCCAGAATGTTCCCTCGGTGAGAGTGGGCAAAAATGAATAAAGCACAAGGAAAAAGGGAGTGGGTGAAAACCCCGCAAGCCTTAAGCCTTTATAAAAAGCTATCCCTGAAAGGCTGAAAAAAAGAGTCAGTATTATAAGTGCAAGGGACAGGTTTTTAAAGAACAGGCTGAAAATGTAAACATCCGAAAATGCTGCAAAAGGGCGGGACAGTGCTGTTCCCGCTCCTGAAAGAAGAATGTCTTTAAGCGGGTTTTCAAAATGCGAATAATATCCGTATTGCACATAATCGTCAAGGTAAGGCACATAGTAAAAGCCGAAAACGGAAAACCTTAAAAGGCATAAAAGCACAAAAATTAAAAAATATGTTTTTTCATCTGCAAAGTATTTTCTCATCTTCCCGGAGTAAGCCTTTCTTTAAACCACAAAATTTCTTCTTTTTTAATAAGTCCCGAAATAAGGCAAAGAGAAATGTAAACCACCTCTCCGGTTATTATTTTAACCCAAAAGGAATTATTTATAAGGAAAGATAAAAATTTCCCCGAAAAAAAGGCAGAAAAAAGTGCCAGAAAAAACGGGCATAAAAACCATTCAAAGGTTCGAAACCGAATACCCGTCAGGGAAAGAGCATATGTGCATCTTAAAAAGAACGAAAGGAAAACCCCCGCATAGAACACTATAAAAATTGCGGAAATTCCAAGTCGGGGAACAAGCACAAAGCAGAGTATAAGTCTTAAGCTGCATTCCGAAATTGTTGCAAAAAGAAGAAAGCTCTGTTTTCCCGTTCCGTTTAAAATTCCCCCTGAAAGGGAGTCGCACATTATAAGAGGCAGAAGAAGAGAAAGAATAAGAAGCTGACAGCCTGCCCCCTCAAGTCCGTAAAAAAGCTTGGGGATTTCATCGGGTGCAGAAAAGAATATGGTCAAAATTCCGAATGCACCTATATGAGAGAATTTATAAACCTTTTTTGAAAGGTCCTTAAGGCGGGTGTTTGTTTTTCGCTCTGCCGCCCGTGAGATTTCAGGCACAAGAAGGGAAAAGAAAGACGACATAAGGGAAAGGGGAAAAAGTGCAAGGGGAATAAGCATTCCTGAAATGCCCCCAAAGGCAGAGAGTGCCCCGCTGTGAGTAAACCCTCTTTTTTTAAGTCCTGAAATCATAAGAAGCTCTTCCTGCATATGGAAGTATGAGCCGAGAAGAGATGCAAAAAGTGCAGGCAGGGCAATCTTTAAAATGGGCAAAGCGGCAGATGACGAGCTTTCTTTTTTTGCAGGAGCTTTAAAGTCTTTCAGGCAAAAAAGGAAAAGGTATAAAAAAGAGGAGCATTCTCCAAGGGAATAGCCGATTGTAACTGCCATAACCCCTGCCTCACAGCCTCTTGGAAGAAGAAGCCTGAGAAGAGTGGTTATTGATGTTATTTTAACTGCCTGTTCTAAAAATTCTGATGAGGCGGGAGGAAAAATCCGTCTTGTGGAATAAAAATATCCTTTAAGACAGTATGAAAGTCCCATAAAAACCACACTTGGTGCAAGGCAAAGAATAAGGCTTTCGCACCTTTTATCTTTTAAAATATTGTTTGCAATAAAGTTCTTTGAAAAAAGCAGAAGGGTGCAAAGAACAAAGGATGCAAAAAAGGTCATTTTCATAGAAGTTATAAGGGATTTCCGAGCCATAAAAATATTACCCTTTGCAAAGCAGGCGGAAACGGTTTTTGAAACAGCAACCGAAATTCCCGCAGAAGAAAGGGTGAGCATAATGGAATGGGCAGAAAAGGCAAGGGACAAAAGACCTGCCCCCTCGCTCCCCAGCTGTCTTATGTAGAATGTTCTGAATAAAAAATCAATTGTTTTTGCAAAAATCCCCGACATGGTAAGAGCCAGAGTATTTTTTAAAACATTATTTCTGTCCAAAAAAAACACCTCTTGAGGAAATTATATAAAATCCCCAAGAGGTTTATGCCAAAAAATGAGCCTATTTAACCTGCAGATATTTTTCAATAATATCCACAACAGCATCCTGCGAGCATTTTCCCGTGTTGATTGCCAGGTCATAGTTTTCTATCTGTCCCCATGCCTGATTTGTGTAGAAATTATAGAAGTTTGCACGGCGTTTGTCCGCCTTTGAAATGGCAGATAAGGCTTCTTTTTCTGAAACCTTGTTTCGCTCCATAATGGTTTTTTGTCTGAAGTCCCTGTCAGCATAAAGGAAAAGCTTTGTAAGGTGTTCGTGATTTCTCAAGATATAGTCGGCACATCTTCCAACGATAACGGAGTCACCGTCCTTTGCAATATCCCTTATAAGGTCTGCCTGAACTTTGAAAACATTGTCACCGTTCAAAAGGTCGTTGTATTGATAGTAAAGGCCTTTTCCTGTCTGAACGCCCATAACCAGGGAGTATAAAAAGCTGTTTGTGGGTTTTTCGTCAATCCCATCAAAGATTGCAGAGCCAAAGCCCTGTTCTTTCAGCATTTCTGCGATTATATCTTTATCATAAAACTTGTAACCGATTTTTTCCGCAAGCATTTTTCCGATAATCTTTCCGTTTGAACCAAGCTGTCTTCCTATTGTAATAACTTTTCCCATAAAATTCATCCCTTTCTGAAATTAAATATATTACGCACAATTATTTTATCACATTTTGAAAGACTTTTAAAGTGCATAAATAAACAATATTTAAAAGCTCCCTTTGGTGAAATCTTCTATTTTGCACCCTTTATAATAATGAAGAAGAATTTCGGAAAAGCTTTTTCCCCTTTTTGCAAGGCTATTTGCCCCGAACTGGCTCATTCCCACTCCGTGTCCAAGACCCTTTGTGGTAAAGGTGATTTCGTTCCCCTTTTTGTTTATTTCAAAATCGGAAGAGGGAAGAGAAAAGATGCTTCTTATTTCGTTCCCTGAAAAGCTTTTTCCCCCTATCGTTATGTTTTTTATTCTGCCGCCTTTGGTTTTTTCGGTTACAGAAAAGCTTAAAGGAGTATTTTCGGGGAAGCCGAGACGGCTGTTAAACTCCGAAAGGGAAATTTTTTGAGTTTTAAAGAAGTTTTCTGCTTCCTTGTCAAAGGATGAATCAACAGATTTAAGATATGGCAAAGCACCGCCCCAGATGTCCTCGGAGCTGTCTGTTTTCCCGTTGCTCAGGGCAAAAAAGTATGCCTCAATGGGAACACCCTCATAGGTGATAAGAAGATTTTCCGTTTCAGAAACTGCCCTTTTTATTTTTTTAAGGTTTTTGTCAAAATCCTTTCCCCATTTTTCCTTTAAGGAATTTGTGTCCTCGTATGCCTTGCAGTGGGAAGGGGATGAGCAGATATCTGCCCCTTTGTGTTCTTCGATTTCCTTTTCCTTCTTATTTAATATATATGTCCGGGCGGCAACTGCCTGAGCCTTTAGTGCCTCTTCTTCATATAGGGCAGGCATTTCCGCTGCCACAACCCCAACTAAGTATTCTTCAAGATTATAAAAATCCGTTTCGTCATTTTGCGGATTAAAAACTGAAATGATAGTTTCGTTGTGTCTTTCTTCTTCTTTAAAAACGGGGGATGCATCAGTGGGGAGAACAATAAAAAAGGAAAGACAAATGGGAATAAGAAGAGACGAAAGGCTAAGGAGGATGGGAAATAAAATAAGCTTTTTCTTCATAGTATTGTACCTCAAAAAATTGGTTTTTAAAATAAATATTAGAGAAAAAGTGAAAATATGCTTGACAAAACTTGAAAGTTGTATTAGAATAACAAGGTTAGTAGGCATATGCCTATGAAAGACAATTATTCCTTACCTTTGCAAAAGCGAAGGTCAGAGTCCACAAGGAGGTGAAATAAATGATAGAAGTTATCAACAGCTATGAAACAATATTCATTATTGATTCAACAAAGACAGAAGAAGAAACAACAGCACTTGTTGATAAGTTTAAGTCATTAATTGAAAAGAACGGTGAGATTGAAAGCGTTGACGAATGGGGACGCAGAAGACTTGCTTATCCTATCAATGATTTAAACGAGGGTTATTATGTTTTGGTTAACTTTAAATCAAAGCCTGATTTCCCAAGAGAACTTGAGCGTGTATTCGGTATCACCGACGGCATCTTAAGACAGATCACAATCAAAAAAGACGAAAAATAATATTCGTTGCTCTTAGGTATAGAGCAGGAAAGGCAGATTGCTTATGATAAACAAAGCGATTTTAATGGGAAGACTAACCAAAGACCCGGAAATCCGTCATACAAATTCAGGTACTCCGGTGTGTAGCTTTTCAATAGCCATCAACAACGGATACGGAGAAAATCAGACAACTGATTTTATCAACTGCGTTGCCTGGAATAAACAGGCAGAGTTTATTGAAAGAAACTTCGTCAAAGGAAAGATGATTATTGTTGTCGGAAGAATTCAGACAAGGTCTTGGGACGGAACAGACGGTAAGAAGAACTACACAACAGAGGTTGTAGTATCAGAGGTTTCATTTGGAGAAAGCAAGAAAGCTGCAGAAGACGGAGCATCCTATGTTCCCGCAGCATCAGCTTCTATGCCGGAGGGACTCAGCAATGATGGCTTCGTTCCTATGGAAACAGATGACGACCTGCCGTTTTAATCTTTAGAAAGAAGGAGGAGATTTAAATGTCAGAAAAAGAAAAAATGGACAAGAACCCAAGAATGAGAAAGCCGAAAAGAAAGGCTTGCGCATTCTGTGTTGATAAGGTAGAAAACATCGATTATAAGGATGTTGCAAAACTTAGAAGATATGTAACAGAAAGAGCAAAGATTTTACCTCGCAGAATCAGCGGATGCTGTGCAAAACATCAGAGACAGCTCACTGTTGCAATTAAGAGAGCAAGATATATCGCTCTTCTTCCTTATTCATCAGACTAAGCAAAATCCGGAAGCTTATGCTTCCGGATTTTTTTATTTTGAGTAAAAACAATCGTCTTTCCATCTAATGACATTTGTATCTATGTATTCCCATATTTTGTAATAATCTTTTTCATTACGAATTATGTGGTCGTGGTATGACCTTTGCCAGATGTTTTCTCCATATTCTTTGTTGCAATATCTCTTCAATAATGATATAAATTTAGGAATTTCGTTATTGTAGGGGGCGGCGGTTGCCGACGCCCCGTTTTTATAGTCCGTGATATTCACGATCATATGAATATGGTTTGGCATAATAACATATTTGTCTATTTTTATGTGAGGATATTTTTTATCCATCAATAAAATATGTTTATCCAAAATGTAGCCGTATGATGATAACAGTATTTGCGGGGTGTCGAAATCGCCACCCCCTACGATTCTGCCAAGCAAACATTTTTTGTCATTTACGCATATAGTAATAAAATATGCTCCGGGTGAGGAATAATTGAAATTTTTCAAACGAGGATCTTTTCTTTTTGGTGTGTTCATAGTCATTCAAACAATCCGCCTGACAAATATCTGTCTCCCGTGTCGGGAAGGTGGCAAACAATGGTTTTTCCTTTATTTTCTTCTTTTTTTGCTAATTCAAATGCGGTGAATGCTACTGCCCCTGATGAAATTCCAACCAAGATGCCCTCTTTTTTGCCTATAAGTTTTGCAAAATGAAAAGCATCCTCCTCTGAAACAAGTTTTATCTCGTCAATGATGTCGGTGTTCAGAATTTTTGGCACAAAATTTGCCCCAATTCCCTGAAGTCCGTGAGGACCTGCTTTGCCTCCTGAAAGGAGAGGTGATTTTTTCGGCTCAACCGCAACAATTTTTATGTTGGGGTTTTTCTTTTTCAAAAATTCCGAAACCCCCGTTAAGGTTCCGCCTGTGCCCACGCCTGCAACGAAAATATCAATTTCGCCGTCTGTGTCTTCATAAATTTCAGGTCCCGTTGTTTCCTTGTGGGAAAGGGGATTTGCCTTGTTTTCAAACTGTGCGGGGATAAAGCTTTTCGGATATTTTAAAGAAAGCTCCTCTGCCATTTTTATAGCTCCGCTCATTCCAAGACTTCCGTCTGACAAAATAACCTCGCCGCCGTATGCCTTCATAAGCATAATTCTCTCTTTTGACATAGTGTCAGGCATAACAATAATTGTGCGAAGTCCCATAGACGCTCCAATTGAACAAAGACCTATCCCTGTGTTTCCGCTTGTTGGCTCTAGTATAACAGTGTCTTCTGTTATAAGTCCTTTTTCTATTCCGTCCTTTAACATATAAAGGGCGGCTCTGTCCTTTGTGGAGCCTGCAGGGTTAAAAAATTCAAGCTTTCCAAGAACCCTTGCAGAAATTCCAAGCTCCTTTTCTATATTGCAAAACTCAAAAAGGGGAGTTTTGCCTATCAGCTCTGTAACTGATTTATAAATTTTTCCCATATTATTTTACTCCAACATTTTAATAAGCTCGCCGAGAAGCGGCTCGAACCTTGCACCGTACCAGTGGTCTTTATCCCTCATAGTCTCTTTTATGCAAAGAACGGTGTAGTCTGCGGCGATTTTTGCAGCATCGAAGGCGCATTTTCCGTTTAAAAGTGCTCCCGTGAAAGCGGATGCATAAATATCCCCTGTTCCGTGACAGCTTCCGTCAAGAAAATCGTGTTCATAATATGAATATTCCCCATTTTCAAAGATAACTATTCCTGTTTTGCCTGCCTGATATGAAATTCCTGTGAGAATTATATTTTTGCATCCCATAGAGGTAAGCTTTGAAAGAAGAGTGTCGATATATGCTCTGTCATAGCTTTCTGTGTATTCCATATCCGCAAGAAGACACGCTTCGGTGATGTTTGGAATAACATAGTCTGCATTTTTGCAAAGGTCCTTCATTGCATTTGCATAATCCATATCAAAACCGGGATAAAGCTTTCCACCGTCTGCCATGGCGGGGTCAACAATTTTTATGCCCCCTTCTTTCAGGCAGGAGGAAAAAATATCAATAACATATGAAACCTGCTCACGGCTTCCCAGGTATCCGGTGTAAATCCCGTCAAATTTTATGTTTTCTTTTTCCCAATGCTCTCTGATAGCCGGCATATCTCCTGAAAGGTCACGGAATGTATATCCTGAAAAGCCTGCTGTGTGAGTTGACAAAACTGCTGACGGCAAAACTGCAGTTTCAATTTTGCAGGCAGAAATTATAGGAAGTGCAACTGTCATAGAACACTGTCCCACACAGGAAATGTCCTGAATTGTAAGTAATCTTTTATAGCTCATTTAAAATCCCTCTTTACATATGTATTTTTCTATAGTATAATAAAAATCTGATAATGTGTAAATAGTCAAAAAAGGAGTTTTTTATATAACCAGATGAAAGACAAGAAATATTTAATTATATATAAGGAAATAAAGAATAAGATTTTGTCGGGGGAATATGAGGAGGGGATGCACCTTCCCTCAAAAAGAGTTCTGGCTGACAAAATGGGGGTTAGTGTTATAACCACAGAGAAAGCATATAATATGCTTCTTGACGAGGGATATATATCTGCAAGAGAGCGGAGAGGGTATTTTGTTTCAAAGCTTGTGCCTCTTGGCGGTGCAAACAAAAAGTCTCAGATTATAAAATATCTTGACGAAACCGAGGAAGCCGAGGAAAGGGAAGATTTTGAATACTCCCTTTGGTTCAAGACCATAAGGAAGGTTATTTCGGAAAAGGGGGAGAAGCTTTTTTCAAAGTCTCCGGGCAGAGGGGTAGCAAGGCTTAGAAATGCAATTGCCGGCTATCTTTTAAGATACAGAGGTATGGTGGCGCAGCCGGAGAGAATAATAATCGGCTCGGGAGCGGAACAGCTTTATGAAATGGTTGTGAAAATTCTGGGAAGAGATAAGCTCTATGGGATTGAAGACCCATCATATCCGCAGATAGAAACGGTTTACCGTGGTGAGGGGGCAAGGATAAAAAAGCTTAAGCTCTTAAAAGACGGCATAGAAAAAAGTGAGCTTTTAAAAAGCCGTGTTGATGTTCTCCATGTAACTCCTTTTAAAAGCTTTCCCACAGAGGCAACAACAACTGCATCGAAGAAAAGGGAATATTTAAGCTGGGCAGAGAAAAATGGTGCCTATATTGTGGAGGATGATTTCAACAGCGAATTTTTTATTCCCGGTCAGCCGGTGGAAACTCTTTATTCTCTTGACGGCAAGGAAAAGGTTATTTATATTAACACCTTTTCAAAAAGCCTTTCCCCCTCAATGAGAATAGGTTATATGATACTTCCTGAGCATCTTTCTGAGTCTTATGAAGAAAAACTTGGAAAGCTTTCCTGCTCCGTGCCTGTTCTTGACCAGTATGTGCTGGCGGAGTTTATTGAAAGCGGAAGCTTTGAAAGACACCTTAATAGAAGCCGAAAGAGAGCTGTACGAACTCCAATTTTTAAAGGCTGATTTTCGCTTTGACTTTGTTAAAATACTCGGCAATCCACAAAGGATTACCTGCGTTTTTGCCTTGTCAAAACAAAAATCATCTCTCTAAAAATCAGGTTAGCACAACTCTCATTCGGCTTGAGACGCCAAATGCGAAAATAAAAGGAACTGTTTAAAAACTAAGGTTATAAACAGTTCCACTAGAAAACCTTTGTAGTCAATGCTATATTTCATATAACCAGATAACTACAATTATATTTTATGCAATACAGAAAAAATATGAGAGTATGTTTTTACACATACTCTCTTGAAAAGTCTCTTAATGGAGACCAATGTCTGATAAACAGACTAGATAACTTTTTCGTGTTTATATTATAACACGACTGCTCAAAAAAATCAGGCATTTTTTATAAATCCAGTTGTTTTTTAATAAAATTTGTTATTTCTTTGTAGTTTTGTGATGAAAAGATGTCAGCAATTTTTTCAAAAATTTCATCCAACTCTATATGTATTTTCATTTAAATGCTCCTTTATATAAATGGTAATTAATTATATCATATAACTTTGTGGTTGTAAATATATTCTGTATGAATAAAAGAATACCAAAACACCTCATTGAATAAACATATTCAAAGAGGTGTTTTTATGTTCGCAAAAAGATGTCTTTTACTTATGCTTTGCTTTCTTACAATAAATATATATGCTTACAACGAGCCTGCCCCCTGCTCTGCCGTGTCGGCTGTGGTTATGGAAAGAACCACGGGTGCGGTTTTATATGAAAAGAATATGACAAAACCCCTGGGAATGGCAAGCACAACCAAGATAATGACCGCAATTTGTGCCATTGAACACGGAGATTTGGAAAGTGTTGTCACGGTCTCGCCTAAAGCCTCAAGGGTGGAGGGTTCGTCTATGTATCTTGAGGCAGGGGAGAAGATAAAGCTCTCAGAGCTTGTTAAGGGCTTGATGCTTGTTTCGGGAAACGATGCGGCAACGGCTATCTCCGAGGGGGTATCTGGGAGCGAGGAGGCTTTCGTTCTATTAATGAATATGAAAGCAGGTGAAATCGGAGTGAAGAAAACCCTTTTTCAAAATCCCCACGGGCTTTATGACGAAAAGCACTTCACAACCGCCTATGATTTGGGGAAAATAACCGCCTATGCAATGAATAATGAAAAGTTCCGTGAAATTGTATCCCGGAAAAGTGCGGTGGTGTTTTCAGAAGACGGCAGACGGCACACATTGACAAACCACAACAAGCTCCTTTCAATGTATGAGGGGTGTGTGGGGGTGAAAACGGGGTTCACCAAGAAAACAGGCAGATGCCTTGTGACCTCGGCAGAAAGGAACGGTCTTTCCCTTGTGTGCGTGACCTTAAATGACGGGGATGACTGGCGTGACCACCAAAGCCTTTTTGATAAAGCCTTTTTGGAATATGAGTCGGTGAAAATATTAGAAAAAGGACAAAAAGTAACCACCGCCAAGGTTAAAGGGGGAGACAAGAAAAAAATTCCCCTTGTGGCAGGTGCAGATGTGTGCGTTCCCGTGAAAAAAGGGGAAAAGGTGAAAATTGACCTAAGGTGGGATGATAATATAAGCTTTTCTGCTCCATTTAAAAAGGAAGATATAGGGATAGAGGCAGAAATTTTAGTGGGCGGAAAGCCTATAGGCAAAATAACCCTTTGTGCCTCGGAGGGAGCGGAAGAAAAAGCAGAAAGCAAAAAAGGAATATTTAAAAAATGGTTTAAAAAATAAAATTTTGCATATAATATAAATGCAATTTGCATTACATCAGCTTGACAATAGCGTTTAAATATGATACAATTACTACACAGAGAAGAAAAGGAGTGATATAAATGGCAGGAACTTCAAATGTAAGCTTTCGTATAGACAGTGATTTAAAGATGCAGGCAGACAGCCTTTTTGCAAGCCTTGGAATGAATATGACCACGGCATTTAATGTGTTTTTGCGTCAGGCGGTGAGAGAGGGCAGTATTCCTTTTAATATAACTGTTAACACTCCCAATGCAGAAACTGTTGCCGCTATTTTAGAGGCAGAGCAAATGAAAAATAATCCTCGCATAAAAAAGTATTCTGATGTTGAAGAGGCTCTTAAGGAGCTGAAATTGTGAGAGATATTATATGGACATCAAAATTCAAAAAAGATTATAAATTGGCTATGAAGAGAAACCTTGATATAAATCTTCTTGATGATGTGATCCGTATTCTCGCATCAGGCGAAAGTCTTCCTGAAAAATACAATGACCATCAGCTTGGAGGAAATTTTAAAGGCTACAGGGAGTGCCATATTCAGCCCGACTGGCTGTTGGTTTATTCCATTGAGGATAATGACCTTTTTCTGGTTCTAACAAGAACGGGGACACATAGCGATATTTTCGGATAAAAAGGCACTTTTTTGAGAAATTTCAGCATAATCCCAAAAAATCTGCAAAAACTTAATAAAAAAAATCCCCCATCTATTGACAAGGGGATTTTTTTATGTTATAATACTTATCTGTTTATAGTGCAGATTTTCGCTTTTTTTCATTTTTAAAAAGCAATTTTTGTTGTAATATTAGGGGTTTTAAGGTATCGCCTTGTTTCTTATTTTAACACAATTGCACAAAAATTGCAACACATATGAAAAAAATTTTTTATGGAAGTTTTTTGAAAAAAATTATACATAAATTAATATGCACAAGCTTTGAAAAAAACAATGGGGCAAAAGCCCCCTCAAATATTACGGAGAGGTGATTGATTTTATGGTACATCCGGTGAAACTTGGTAAGAACACCAGAATGAGCTACGGTAAAATTCGTGAGGTTATTGAAATGCCAAACCTTATCGAAATTCAGAAAAACTCATACGAGTGGTTTTTGAAGGAAGGATTAAAAGAGGTATTTCACGACATATCTCCTATTGCTGATTACTCAGGAAATCTTATTTTGGAGTTTATAGACTATCGTCTTGACAAAGAGCCAAAATATGATATTGAGGAGTGCAAGGAAAGAGATGCAACCTATGCAGCCCCCTTAAGAGTTAAGGTTCAGCTTGTAAACAGCGATACCGGTGAGGTTAAGGAGCAGGAAATCTTTATGGGTGATTTCCCGATTATGACCCCCTCCGGAACATTTATTATAAACGGAGCTGAGCGTGTTATCGTAAGTCAGCTTGTCCGTGCCCCAAGCGTATATTATAAGGAAGAATTTGACAAAACAGGTAAAAAGCTGTTCACATCTCAGGTTATTCCAAACAGGGGTGCATGGCTTGAATACGAAACCGACAGCAACGACATATTCTATGTAAGAATTGACAGAAACAGAAAAATCCCCGTAACTGTCTTAATCCGTGCCCTTGGCTTTGGCACAGACCAGGAAATCAGGGATTTGTTCGGCAATGATGAAAGACTTGAAAAGACCTTTGAAAAGGATGTTTCAAAAACAACCGAAGAAGGTCTCATTGAAGTGTATAAAAGACTTCGTCCGGGCGAACCGCCAACAGTTGAAAGTGCGCAGTCGCTTCTCACCAATATGTTCTTTGACCCAAGAAGATATGACCTTGCAAGAGTGGGAAGATTTAAGTTCAACAAAAAGCTTCGACTTGATGCAAGATGTGCAGGCTGCATTGCAGCTGAAACTGTAACAGATAAGGAAACAGGTGAAATTATTGTTGCAGAGGGCGAAAAGATAACAAAGGAAATGACCTATGCTATGGAAAAGGCAGGCATTTTCAACATCACAGTTAAATCACTTGACGATTTAAAGACCACCAAGATTATTGCAAACGGAATGGTGGATATAAATAATCTTTTAGACCTTAGCTACGATGCTAAGGAATATGGTATAAACGAGCTTGTTCGCTACAGTGTTTTAAAGGGTATTCTTGAAGAACATCCTGACACAGAAAGCGAAGAGTTTAAAAATGCTCTTTTTGAAAACAGAGATACCCTTATTCCAAGACATATATTAATAGATGATATTATCGCATCTATTGCATATATCGGGAACCTTTCTGCAGGCATAGGCACAACAGACGATATTGACCACCTTGGAAACAGAAGACTCAGAAGTGTTGGCGAGCTTTTGCAGAATCAGTTCAGAATCGGTCTTGCGAGAATGGAAAGAGTTGTCCGTGAGAGAATGACAGTTCAGGATCTTGATGTTATCACTCCACAGACACTTATCAATATAAGACCTGTAACCTCTGCGGTTAAGGAGTTCTTTGGTTCATCACAGCTTTCACAGTTTATGGACCAGATTAACCCACTTGGCGAGCTTACTCACAAGAGAAGATTATCAGCCCTTGGCCCTGGCGGTCTTTCAAGAGAAAGAGCGGGCTTTGAGGTGCGAGATGTTCACCACTCACATTATGGCCGTATGTGTCCTATTGAAACACCTGAAGGTCCGAACATCGGTCTTATCAACTCACTGAGCGGTTTTGCAAAGGTTAATGAATATGGTTTTATTGAAGCACCTTACCGTAAGGTTGACAAAGAAACAGGTACAGTTACAGATATAGTTGAATATATGACAGCCGACACAGAAGATGGATTCTATATTGCACAGGCAAATGAACAGCTTGATGATGAAAACAGATTCGTCTCCAAGAAGGTTGTTACAAGATATAAGGATGAATTTTTAGAAGTTTCTGCCGAGCCGGGAAAATGTAAGGTTGACTATATGGATGTTTCCCCAAGACAGGTAACATCAATTGCGACTGCGATGATTCCGTTCCTTGAAAACGACGATGCTAACCGTGCCCTCATGGGTTCAAACATGCAGCGTCAGGCAGTTCCGCTTCTGGTTCCTGAATCACCGATTATCGGAACAGGTATGGAATATAAGGCAGCCTGCGACTCAGGTGTGTGTGTTCTTGCTAAAAATGCCGGAGTTGTAACAAAGGTATCTGCAAAGGCTATTGAAGTTAAAACTGACGAAGGTCAGACAGATAAATACAGATTAATAAAATTCACCCGTTCAAACCAGGGTATGTGCATAAACCAGAGACCTATTGTTGAAGAGGGCGAAAGAGTTGAAAAAGGCGATATTATTGCCGACGGTCCTTCAACAAAGAACGGTGAAATCGGTCTCGGAAGAAACATTCTCATCGGCTTTATGACCTGGGAAGGTTATAACTACGAGGATGCTATGCTTGTTAACGAGAGACTTGTTAAGGAAGATGTTTTAACATCTATCCATATTGAAGAATACGAAATCGAGTCAAGAGACACAAAGCTTGGCCCTGAAGAAATCACAAGAGATATCCCGAATGTTGGCGAGGATTCATTAAAAGATCTTGACGAACAGGGTATTATCCGAATCGGTGCAGAGGTTGAAAGCGGCGACATTTTAGTTGGTAAGGTAACACCAAAGGGTGAAACTGAGCTTTCAGCAGAAGAAAGACTTCTCCGTGCAATCTTCGGCGAAAAGGCAAGAGAGGTCAGAGATACATCTCTCAGAGTTCCTCACGGAGAATACGGAATCATTGTTGATGTTAAAGTATTCACAAGAGAAAACGGAGACGAATTACCTCCGGGTGTAAATAAAATCGTTCGCTGTTATATTGCACAGAAGAGAAAAATCTCTGTGGGCGATAAGATGGCGGGCCGTCACGGAAACAAGGGTGTTATTTCAAGGATTCTCCCTGAAGAGGATATGCCGTTCTTACCGGACGGAACACCGCTTCAGATTGTTCTTAATCCTCTGGGCGTTCCTTCCCGTATGAATATCGGTCAGGTTCTTGAGGTGCATCTTGGATATGCGGCTAAAAAGCTTGGCTGGAAGGTTGCAACCCCCGTATTTGACGGTGCAAACGAAGAAGATATTATGGATGCTTTGGAAGAAGCAGGCTATTCAAGAGACGGTAAAACTGTTCTCTACGACGGCAGAACAGGTGATGCTTTCGACAACAGAGTTACGGTTGGTTATATGCATATGTTAAAGCTTGCCCACTTGGTTGACGATAAAATCCATGCCCGTTCAACAGGTCCTTATTCACTTGTTACTCAGCAGCCACTGGGTGGTAAAGCTCAGTTCGGCGGACAGAGATTCGGGGAAATGGAAGTTTGGGCACTTGAGGCATATGGTGCAGCTTACACCTTACAGGAAATTATGACGGTTAAATCCGATGATGTTGTGGGTCGTGTTAAGACCTACGAGGCTATAGTTAAAGGGGAAAACATTCCGACACCGGGTGTTCCGGAATCATTCAAGGTTCTTATCAAGGAGCTTCAGAGCCTTGCTCTTGACATTAAGGTTCTTGATGAAAAGGGAGAAGAAATTATTCTTCGTGAATCAGTTGATGATGAATTTGAAGATGCAAAGAATGTTGATCCGCAGGAAAAATTTGAAGAGGGCGAAACACCAAACACCTTCAATTTTGATCCTGACAGCGATGAAGAATTTGAAGACGATATCTTTGGCGATGACGATGATTTCTTCAGCGACAAGGATATGCCTGATGATGCTTTCTTTGCGGCAGACCTTGATGATATCGAAGAGCTTCCTTTAGAAGTTTTAGACGAAGGATTTGAGGATGAAGATGGCTATGATGATAATTTTTAAAGCCAAATTCGGTAAAGTAGAAAATCACAGCTCACAGTGAGAAAATCAAAAAATATGTGAGCAGAAAGTCGAGTGTTCGTTATGAGTGATTATCAAAATTTTGCTTCAATACAAATCGGACTTGCCTCACCTGAAAAAATCAGAGAATGGTCAAGAGGCGAGGTTAAAAAACCGGAAACTATAAATTACAGAACGCTTAAGCCTGAAAAGGACGGTCTTTTCTGCGAAAGAATTTTCGGCCCAACAAAGGACTGGGAATGTCATTGCGGAAAGTATAAAAGAGTTAGATATAAAGGCGTTATCTGCGACCGCTGCGGAGTTGAGGTTACCCGCTCAAAGGTAAGAAGAGAAAGAATGGGACATATTGAGCTTGCAGTTCCTGTTTCCCATATCTGGTACTTTAAGGGTATTCCAAGCCGTATGGGACTTATTCTTGATATGTCTCCAAGACTTCTTGAAAAAGTTTTATACTTTGCAGCATATATAGTTATTGACCCAATGAAAACTGCTTTAATGAAAAAGCAGATTTTAAGTGAAAAAGAATATCGTGAAGAATGCGAAAAATACGGAGCTGATGCTTTCCGTGCCGGAATGGGTGCAGAAGCTATCCTTGAAATGTTAAGAGACATTGACCTTGAGGCTCTCCATAAGGAGCTTAAAGAAGACCTTGATGGTGCAAAAGGACAGAAAAAAGTCAGAACCGTAAGAAGATTAGAGGTTGTTGAAGCATTCAGACAGTCAGGAAACAAGCCTGAATGGATGATTATGTCAGTTATACCTGTTATTCCTCCGGAAATCAGACCAATGGTTCAGCTTGACGGCGGAAGATTTGCAACATCTGATCTTAATGACCTTTATAGAAGAGTTATCAACAGAAACAACCGCTTAAAGAGACTTCTTGATTTAGGAGCTCCTGAAATCATTGTAAGAAATGAAAAGAGAATGCTTCAGGAAGCAGTTGATGCTTTAATAGACAATGGCAGACGCGGAAGACCTGTAACAGGCCCGGGAAACAGAGCATTAAAATCTCTTTCCGATATGCTTAAAGGTAAGCAGGGACGCTTCCGTCAGAACCTTCTTGGTAAGCGTGTTGACTATTCAGGCCGTTCGGTTATCGTTGTTGGCCCTGAACTCAAGATTTATCAGTGCGGACTTCCAAAGAAAATGGCACTTGAGCTTTTCAAGCCTTTCGTTATGAAGAGCTTAGTTAGTGACGGTCTTGCACACAATATAAAATCAGCAAAAAGAATGGTTGAAAGAGTTAAGCCTGAGGTTTGGGCAGTGCTTGAAAAGGTTATTTCCGAGCATCCTGTTTTATTAAACCGTGCTCCAACTCTTCACAGACTTGGTATTCAGGCATTCGAGCCGGTGCTTGTTGACGGAAAAGCATTAAAGCTTCATCCGCTTGTTTGTACTGCGTTCAATGCGGACTTTGACGGTGACCAGATGGCGGTTCACCTTCCATTATCTGCAGAGGCTCAGGCAGAGGCAAGAATTCTTATGCTCTCTGCAAATAACCTACTTAAACCTCAGGACGGAAAGCCTGTTACGGTTCCTACCCAGGATATGGTTCTCGGAAGCTACTATCTCACTATCCAGATAGACGACGAGTTTGGTGCAGGAAAGGTATTTTCATCAGAGGCGGAGGCTCTTCTTGCTTATGAAAATAAAGCAGTTGGACTTCACGCTCCAATTAAGGTGAGAAAATCTGCTGAGGTTGACGGCATCACTGTTAAGAAATTAGTTGATGCAACTGTGGGCAGAATTATATTCAACGAAAAAATCCCGCAGAATCTTGGCTTTGTTGACAGAAAGAACCCTGAAACAGCTCTTGATTACGAGATTATGTTCCCTGTTGACAAGAAAAAGCTTGGAAAAATCATTGATGCAACTATCAAAATTTATGGTATAACAGAAACTGCAACCCTGCTTGACAATGTTAAGGCTATGGGCTTTAAATATTCAACAAGAGGTGCTATAACTGTATCAGTATCCGATATGGAAATTCCGGGAAGCAAGAAGGAATTCTTAAGGGAAGCTGACGAAAAAATTGATAATGTTGTTAAGAAATTTAACCACGGTCTTTTATCTGATGAAGAAAGATATAAGAGAGTTATCGGTATCTGGACAGAGACTTCAAACAAGATAACAGATGCTCTTATGCAGAATCTTGATGAATTAAATCCGATATTTATGATGGCAAACTCCGGTGCCCGTGGTAGTATCAACCAGATAAGACAGCTTGCAGGTATGCGTGGTCTTATGGCAGATACAATGGGTAGAACAATTGAAATTCCGATTAAGGCGAACTTCCGTGAAGGCCTCACCGTTCTTGAATACTTTATTTCAACTCACGGTGCCCGTAAGGGTCTTACAGATACCGCGCTCCGTACTGCGGACTCAGGTTACCTCACAAGAAGACTTGTTGATGTATCTCAGGAGGTTATTGTAAGAGAGCACGACTGCGGAACATTAGAATATATTGAAGCGTGTGATATTATGGACGGAAACGAAATGATAGAGCCGCTTA
The DNA here is from genome assembly GCA_045575975.1 of Clostridia bacterium. Classification (GTDB taxonomy): domain Bacteria; phylum Bacillota; class Clostridia; order Monoglobales; family Monoglobaceae; genus RGIG8709. The sequence continues at coordinate 41,926 of JAZNFO010000034.1, forward strand.
TTGACAGAATTGACGGAAGAACAGTTGTTGAAACACTTGTTCATCCTGAAACAGGCGAAATCATCGTTGAAGCAGGCACAACCCTTAACCACGAACAGGCTAAAAAGGTTGTGGATGCAGGAATTAAGAAAGTTAAAATCAGAAGTACTCTTAAATGTCACTCCAAGGTTGGTGTTTGTGCTAAGTGTTACGGCAGAAACCTTGCAAACGGTGAAATGGTTAACATTGGTGAAGCAGTTGGTATTATTGCGGCTCAGTCTATCGGTGAGCCGGGTACACAGCTTACAATGAGAACCTTCCACGCCGGCGGTATCGCAGGTGATGACGACGATATCACACAGGGTCTTCCCCGTGTTGAAGAGCTGTTTGAAGCAAGAAAGCCGAAAAACCCTGCAATTATTGCGGAAATGGGCGGCCGTATTCAGCTCAGCGACAACAAGAAGAAACGCGAAGTCAGCATAATCGATGATAAGGAAGGAAAAGTTATAAACTACACAATTCCATATGGCTCAAGAATCAAGGTTGAAGACGGTGATATAATTGTAGCGGGTGATGAAATCACAGGCGGTTCAGTTAATCCCCACGACATCCTTGCAGTTAAGGGCTACACCGCTGTTCAGAACTACCTTATCCAGGAAGTTCAGAGAGTTTACAGACTCCAGGGTGTTGATATCAACGATAAGCATATTGAAGTTATTGTTGGTCAGATGATGAGAAAGGTTAGAATTGAGGATTCAGGAGACTCCAAGTTCTTAACAGGCTCACTTGTTGACCGTCTTGAACTGGAAGAAGAAAATAATAAGCTTATGGCAGAAGGCAATAAGGACCTTGCAACCTATCAGGATGTTCTTATGGGTATCACAAAGGCTGCTCTTGCAACAGATTCATTCCTTTCTGCTGCATCCTTCCAGGAAACAACAAGAGTTCTCACAGAAGCTGCTATCAAGGGTAAAGTTGACCCGCTTCTCGGACTCAAGGAAAATGTTATTATCGGTAAGCTTGTTCCTGCAGGAACGGGTATGCCCATTTACTCAAATGTTGATGTTGAGGAAGCAGGTTTAATTCCTGATATGTCAATGTTTGCAGAAAATGAAGGTTCATTTTTCGATAACAATTAATTAAATAAAGAATAAAGATTACCTCGCAGTGCGGGGTGGTCTTTTTTCGGTGATAAGGAGAAAAATTATGAGTGAAGTATTAGTTAATATTGCCGCAATAAACTGGCAAATGCTTGTTATGTGGGCAATCGGCGGAATTTTAATTTATCTTGCAATAAAGAAGGATATGGAGCCAACTCTCCTTCTTCCAATGGGATTTGGTGCAATCCTGGTTAACTTGCCTTTTTCAGGGGCAATTGAAACATTAGAAGTTTTATTTAATGCAGGTATTGCAAATGAACTTTTCCCCCTTCTTTTGTTTATCGGTATCGGTGCTATGATAGACTTCGGGCCTCTTCTTACTAATCCGAAGCTTATGATATTCGGTGCAGCGGCTCAGTTTGGTATATTTTTCACCCTTTGCCTTGCATCTGTGTTCTTTGATATAAATGATGCGGCATCAATTGCTGTTATCGGTGCGGCAGACGGCCCAACATCAATTGTTGTTGCCAATGCCCTGGAATCAAAATATCTTGGTGCCATAATGGTTGCGGCATATTCATATATGGCGCTTGTTCCCATTATTCAGCCGCCTGTTATCAAGCTTTTAACAACCAAGAAAGAAAGACAAATCAAAATGGAATATGTTCAGAGCGATGTTTCAAAAACCACAAGAATCCTGTTCCCTATTATTATAACAGTTATTGCAGGTGTTGTTGCTCCCCAGTCAGTTGCCCTTGTAGGCTTTTTGATGTTCGGTAACCTTATCCGTGAATGCGGAGTTTTAAATTCCCTTTCCGAAACTGCACAAAAGGTTCTTGCAAACCTTATAACAATTTTCCTTGGAATAACAATTGCATTCCGTATGCAGGCAGACCAGTTCCTGCAGGTGGACACACTTATTATCCTTGGGCTCGGTCTTGTTGCCTTTATCTTTGACACAGCAGGGGGCGTTGTTTTTGCCAAGATTTTAAACCTTTTCTTAAAGAAAAAAATCAACCCGATGATAGGTGCTGCAGGTATTTCTGCATTCCCGATGTCAGGAAGAGTTGTGCATAAGCTGGGCCTTGAAGCTGACCCGCAGAACTTCCTTTTGATGCACTCAATGGGTGTTAATGTTTCGGGACAGATAGCATCAGTTATTGCAGGCGGACTAATTCTCGCAATGTTTGGGTAGGAGGATACGGAAATGAATTTTATGAATTTTATAAATAACGCTCATTATATGGGCGAGGGAATGCTTTCAATTATTATAGTTATGGGGGTTATAATTTTATTGACAACCCTGCTTAAAAAACTTTAAAATCGGGGTAAATCTCCCTTGACGAGTGCCTTAAAATATGGTAAAATAAAAGGGATTTAAGTCGATAGATGTAAATGAAGATTTATATTAAATTTTGAAGCTTTTTGTTACTGACGGAAAAAGTGGAAAAACCACAAGGAAGCAGAAAGCAATACGCCGACCGTCTGGGCAGTCTTTCTTTTGGTTGAAAATCAAGAGAGGCTGTCCTTTTGCGTTTTTTAGTGTAATAAAATTTATATACAGAAGAGAGGATTTTTACGATGAAGAAGATTGCAGTAGTAATGGGCTCAGACAGTGATTTGCCTGTTGTTGAAAAAGCTATAGACACATTAAAGGCATATGATGTGCCTTTTGAAGTTCATGTGTTCTCAGCACATAGAACTCCTGAGGAGGCAAGAAGTCTTTCTCAGAATGCAAGAAAAAATAATATAGGAGCGATTATTGCTGCGGCAGGAAAGGCGGCTCACCTTGCAGGTGCTCTTGCCGCAAACACAACAGTTCCTGTTATCGGGATTCCTGTTAAGTCATCAACTCTCGACGGACTTGACGCACTTTTATCAACAGTGCAGATGCCAGGTGGTATTCCCGTTGCAACAGTTGCAATAGACGGAGCACAGAATGCGGCACTTCTTGCAATTGAAATTCTTGCAACTGCGGATGATGCCCTTGCTGTAAAGCTTGATGCAGAAAGAAAGAAAGCGTCAGAAAAAGTTCTTGAAAAGAACAAGGCTATTGAAGAAAAATTTAATAAATAGATTTTTGCCAAAGAACATAAGGAAAGGATGATGATTAATGGGCGGATTTTTCGGAGCGGTAAGCAAGCATGATGCCATTTCGGATGTGTTTTTTGGAACGGACTATCATTCCCACCTTGGAACAAAAAGGGGCGGGCTTGCGGCTTTAGATAAAGAAATCGGACTTCAAAGAGATATTCATAACATAGAAAATTCACCTTTCAGAACAAAGTTTGAAAATATTTTTGATGAGATGAAAGGAAATGCTGCTATCGGGTGCATCAGTGATTCACACCCTCAGCCTCTTCTCATTCGCTCAAACATCGGCACATATGCAATATGCATTGTTGGAGCGGTTAACAATTCGGAGGAGCTGATTGAAAAATATTTGCTTAAGCATGGGGGACACTTTGGAGTTATGACTGCAGGCAGGGTTAATTCCTGCGAGCTTGTTGCATCCCTTATAAACCAAAAGGAAACCTTTGCGGAGGGAATAAAGTTTGCTCAAAGCGTAATTGAAGGCTCTGTCTCAATTCTTATTTTGAAAGACGACGGAAGGATAATCGCAGCAAGGGACAGACTTGGAAGAACTCCAATTCATATCGGAAAGAATGAAGACGGGTACTGTGCAAGCTTTGAATCCTTTGCCTATAAAAAGCTTGGCTATGAGGATGATATAGAGCTTGGTCCGGGAGAAATCGTTGAGCTTACGGCAGATAAAAGATGCCAGCTTTCACCTCCTGAAAAGGAAATTAAGGTTTGTGCCTTTCTCTGGGCGTACTACGGATATTCAACCTCCAGTTATGAGGGGATAAATGTTGAATGTATGCGATATAAAAACGGAGAGATTATGGCGGAGAATGATATGGCAGAGGGGAATGCAAAAGACCTTGACTATGTTTGCGGAATTCCCGATTCGGGAACGCCACACGCCATAGGCTATTCAAACAGGTGCGGAGTGCCGTTTGCGAGACCTTTTATAAAATACACTCCCACATGGCCCAGAAGCTTCACTCCGCCTGACCAGAAAGAGCGAAACAAAATTGCGAAGATGAAGCAAATTCCCGTTCATGAGCTTATTCAGGATAAAAACCTTTTGTTTGTGGATGATTCAATAGTAAGAGGAACTCAGCTTAAGGAAACAGTTGACTTTCTTTATGAAAACGGAGCAAAGGCGGTTCATATGCGTTCTGCCTGTCCGCCAATTATGTATAACTGCAAGTATCTTAACTTCTCAAGCTCAAAAAGTGAAATGGAGCTTCTTGCAAGAAAGATAATTGTGGAGCTTGAGGGAGAAGAGGGGCTTAAATTCATTGATGAATATGCCGACTCCAAAACCGAAAGAGGAAAAAATTTAAGAAAAACAATTTGTGAAAAGTTTAAATTTGCATCACTTGAATTCCAGACAATAGAGGGCATAATAAAGTCTATAGGACTTGAGCCTTGCAAGCTTTGCACCTATTGCTGGACAGGAAAAGAATAAATTACGGGGAGATAGATATTATGAATACAAAATCAAAATCAGACAGCTATGCAGCAGCAGGCGTTGACATAACAGCAGGTTATAAAGCGGTTGAGCTTATGAAAAAGCATATCGCACGAACAGTTATTGGGGGAAAAAGCGAGGATATAGGTGGTTTCGGCGGTCTTTTCGAGCTTGATATGACAGGAATTGAAAAGCCTGTTTTAGTAAGCGGAACAGACGGCGTCGGCACAAAGCTTAAGCTTGCATTTTTAATGGACAAGCACGACACAGTTGGTATCGACTGGGTTGCAATGTGTGTTAATGATGTTTTGTGCTGCGGAGCAAAGCCACTTTTCTTCCTTGACTATATTGCCTGCGGGAAAAACTATCCTGAAAAAATTGCAGAGATAGTTTCAGGTATTGCAGAGGGCTGTGTTCAGTCAGGCTGTGAGCTTATCGGTGGTGAAACTGCAGAAATGCCCGGCTTTTATCCGGTGGATGAATATGACCTTGCAGGCTTCACTGTTGGTGTTGTTGATAAGGCTAAGGTTCTTGACAAAAACTCAGTAAAAGAGGGAGATGTTATTATCGCTCTTCCTTCAAGCGGTGTTCACTCAAACGGCTTTTCTCTTGTGAGAAAGGTTTTTGATGTGGAAAATGCAGATATTAAATCACCATGCGAAGCACTTGGCGGAAAATCAATCGGGGAAACACTCCTCACACCAACAAAGATTTATGTTAAACCAATGCTTAAGCTCTTTGAAGAGGTTACTGTTAAGGCTGTTTCTCATATAACAGGCGGCGGTTTCTATGAAAATATTCCAAGAAGTCTTCCAAAGGGCTTTAGTGCAAAAATTGATAAGAAAGCACTTAAAATTCTTCCGATTTTCAAGCTTTTGATGGAAACAGGAAACATTTCAGAAAGAGATATGTTCAACACCTTTAATATGGGGGTTGGAATGAGTGTTGTTGTTTCAAAAGAGGATGCTGAAAAAGCAGTGGAAATCTTAAAGGCAAACGGCGAAGATGCTTACATAATGGGCGAAGTAGAAAAATCCGAAGAAGGCGTGGTTATATGCTAAAGGCAAAAATTGCAGTTTTGGTCTCAGGCGGCGGAACAAATCTTCAGGCGCTTATTGATGCCGAGAAATCGGGGATTATAAAGTCGGGGGAAATCTTTCTTGTTATTTCAAACAACAAAGGAGCCCACGCCCTTAAAAGAGCAGAGCAAAACGGAATAAAAACAGAGGTTGTGCTGAAAAAAGATTTTTCATCTCAGCTTTGGTTTGAAGAGAAAATAAAAGAAATTTTAAAAGAGAACGAAATTGACTTTATTGTTCTTGCAGGATTTATGAGTATCCTGAGTGAAAATTTCACAAAGGATTTCCCCGAAAGAATTATAAATGTTCACCCGTCACTTATTCCCTCATTCTGCGGAAAAGGTTTTTATGGCTTAAAGGTTCATGAGGCGGCACTTTCCTATGGAGTTAAGGTGACAGGTGCAACGGTGCATTTTGTAAATGAAATTCCCGACGGTGGAAAAATCATTCTGCAAAAAGCGGTTGAAATAAGAAATGGCGACACAGCGGAGGTTCTTCAAAAGAGAGTTATGGAAGAGGCTGAATGGAAAATTCTTCCCGAAGCCACAGAGCTTGTTGCAAAGAAAATCATAAAAGGAGAATAAAATGGGAATTTATAATATCGATAACATAGGCAAGTTAATAAACGGAAACCCCTATGTGGGCAGAGGTATAGTAATCGGCAAAACAGCCGACGGTAAAAAAGCAGTTTTCGGCTATTTTATTATGGGAAGAAGTGAAAACAGCAGAAACAGAATTTTTGAGCTGACAGATGACGGAATAAGAACAAGAGCGCACGATGAATCAAAGCTTGAAGACCCCTCGCTTATTATTTACAACCCAGTGAGAAAGCTTGGGGACAAAATCATCGTGACAAACGGCGACCAGACCGACACAATTTATGACTTCCTTAAGATGGGTAAAAGCTTTACTGATGCTTTAAAGACAAGAGAGTTTGAACCGGACCCGCCAAACTTCACTCCAAGAATAAGCGGAATTATTTATATGGCAGACAGTGATTTCAGCTATGAAATGAGCATCTTGAAAAGTGTTGACGAAGAAGGCTCAGACTGTGCAAGATATAACTTCTCATATCCTTCAAAGAAGGGTCTTGGACATTTTATTCACACCTACAACACAGACGGAAATCCAATCCCAACCTTTACGGGTGAGCCTGAAAGGGTTGAAATCCCGGCTGATATTGACACATTCACAAACACTATCTGGGATAACCTTGATGATGCTAACAAGATTTCACTTTACACAAGCTATATAGATATTGAAACCGGTGAAAGTGAAACAAGACTTATAAATAAAAACAAATAGAGGAGAGTTAGAATATGAAAGAATTCGAGCTTAAATACGGATGCAACCCTAATCAGAAGCCATCAAAAATTTATATGGCAGACGGCGGGGAGCTTCCCATTGAAATATTGAACGGAAAGCCTGGTTATATAAATTTCCTTGATGCTTTCAACAGCTGGCAATTAGTTAAGGAGGTTAAGGAAGCACTTGGCACACCTGCTGCAACAAGCTTTAAGCATGTTAGCCCAACCTCTTGTGCTATCGGTGTTAAAATGGACGAAAAGCTTAAAAAGGCTTGCTTTGTTGACGATATTGAGGGACTTGACGAATCTCCTCTTGCAACAGCTTATGCAAGAGCCAGAGGAACAGACAGAATGAGTTCTTTTGGTGACTGGATAGCTCTAAGCGATGTTTGTGATAAAACAACAGCAACTTTAATCAAAAGAGAGGTATCCGACGGTGTTATTGCCCCGGGATATACAGACGAGGCTCTTGAGATTTTAAAGAGCAAAAGAAAAGGCACATATAACATTGTTAAGATTGATGAAAATTATGTTCCTGCGGAAAAAGAAACAAAGCAGGTTTATGGCATCACCTTTGAACAGGGCAGAAACAATTTCAAAATTGATTATGACCTACTTACAGATGTTGTAACAGAAAATAAAGAAATTCCGGATAGTGCAAAAAGAGATTTGATAATTGCACTTATCACTTTAAAATATACTCAGTCAAATTCAGTTTGCTTTGCAAAGGACGGACAGGCAATAGGTGTTGGAGCAGGTCAGCAGTCAAGAATTCACTGCACACGCCTTGCGGGAAACAAAGCAGATATCTGGCACCTCCGCCAGCACGACAAGGTTTTAAATCTTCCATTCCTTTCAACAGTTGGCAGACCTGACAGAGACAACTGCATTGATGTTTATATTTCAGATGATGCAGATGAGGTTCTTGGTGAGGGAAACTGGCAGAAATTCTTCTCGGAAAAGCCTGAAGAATTTACAAAAGAAGAAAAAAGAGCATATCTTGACTCTATTTCAGGGGTTGCCCTTGGAAGTGATGCATTCTTCCCCTTTGGCGACAATATTGAAAGAGCAAAGAGAAGCGGTGTAAGCTATATTGCAGAGCCGGGCGGTTCTATAAGAGATGACAATGTTATCGAGGTATGTAATAAATATAATATGGCAATGGCGTTCACAAAAATGCGTCTTTTCCACCACTAAAATTTAAGGAGTTAAGTGATATGAAATATTTTGAAGATTTAAAGAATTTTGATAACGAAGTCTTTTCTGCCTGTGACCAGGAGCTTAAAAGACAGCAGGGAAATATCGAGCTTATAGCAAGTGAAAACATTGTTTCAAAGGCAGTTTTACTTGCAGCAGGAAGCGTTTTAACAAACAAATATGCAGAAGGCTATCCGGGAAAGAGATATTACGGCGGATGTGCGAAGGTTGATATTGTTGAAGATATCGCAAGAGAGAGAGCAAAGAAGCTTTTTGGTGCAGAACACGCAAATGTTCAGCCACACAGCGGTGCAAATGCAAACCTTGCGGCATTTTTCGCACTCCTTCAGCCCGGTGATACAGTTATGGGTATGAGCCTTGCCCATGGGGGACATCTATCCCACGGTTCACCTGTTAACATTTCAGGTAAATATTTCAACATTGTTCCTTATGAACTAAGCGGCGAAACAGAACAGATAGATTATGACGAAATGGAAAGAATTGCAACAGAATGTAAGCCAAAGCTTATCCTTGCCGGTGCAAGTGCATATTCAAGAATTATAGATTTCAAAAGAGTAAGAGAAATCGCAGACAAGGTTGGGGCATATTTTATGGTTGATATGGCTCATATTGCGGGCTTAGTTGCAGCAGGAGTTCATCCAAGCCCTGTTCCCTATGCAGATGTTGTAACAACCACAACCCACAAAACCTTAAGAGGTCCAAGAGGGGGACTTATCCTTTGTAAGGAAAGCTTGGCAAAGGCAATTGACAAGGCAGTTTTCCCCGGAACTCAGGGAGGACCGCTGATGCACATTATTGCTGCAAAGGCAGTTGCACTTGGTGAAGCACTTACTGATGAATTTAAGGAATACCAGATTCAGGTTGCAAAGAATGCAAAGCTTTTATCCGAAGAGCTTGTAAAAGCAGGCTTCAAAATTGTGTCAGGGGGAACAGACAACCACCTTATGTTAATTGACCTTAGACCTTTCGGTTTAACAGGTAAGGAATTTGAAAGAAGACTTGACGAGGTTAACATCACAGTTAATAAAAATGCAATTCCAAACGATCCTGAAAGCCCATTTGTAACAAGCGGTATCAGAGTGGGAACACCTGCTGTAACATCAAGAGGCTTTAAGGAAGAAGAAATGATAAAAATTGCAGACTGGATGAAGAAAATCGCAGAAGATTTTGAAGGCAACAGGGATGCAGTTAAAAAAGAGGTTGAAGAGCTAACAAAGAAATTTCCAATCTACGAATAATTAAGGAGAATGCCATATGAAAATAATGGTAGTAGGCGGTGGCGGAAGAGAACACGCCATTATAAAGAAAATAAAAGAAAACAAGAATGTTGAAAAGATATATGCACTTCCGGGAAACGGCGGAATGGCAAATGATGCAGAGCTTGTTCCAATCGGTGCAAAGGAAATTGAAAAAATCGTCTCTTTTGCAACCGAAAACAAAATTGACTTTGCAGTTGTTGCGCCTGATGATCCCCTTGTGTTGGGTGCGGTTGATGCATTGGAGGAAAAAGGGATTCCCTGCTTTGGCCCTGATAAAAAAGCGGCTATAATCGAGGGTAGTAAGGTTTTCTCAAAAGACCTTATGAAAAAATATAATATTCCAACTGCAAAATATGAAGTGTTCAAGAATATGGAAGAGGCTCTTTCTTATCTTGATGATGCACCAATTCCAACAGTAATAAAGGCAGACGGTCTTGCCCTCGGAAAAGGGGTTATTATTGCTCTCACAAGAGAAGAGGCAAAGGATGCCGTTAAAATGATGATGGAAGATAAAGTCTTCGGCGAAAGCGGCTCAAATATCGTTATTGAAGAATTTTTAGAGGGTCCGGAGGTTTCCGTTTTATCCTTTACAGACGGAAATATTGTTGTTCCTATGATTTCTTCAATGGACCACAAAAGAGCAAAGGATAACGACGAAGGCAAAAACACAGGCGGTATGGGAACAATTGCTCCAAACCCCTATTACACAGAGGAAGTTGCAAAAGAGTGTATGGAAAAAATCTTTGTTCCAACCATTGAGGCAATGAAAAAAGAGGGCAGATGTTTTAAAGGATGTCTCTATTTCGGACTAATGCTCACAAAGGACGGTCCAAAGGTTATTGAATATAACTGCCGTTTCGGTGACCCCGAAACTCAGGTTGTTCTTCCTCTTCTTGAAACCGACCTTCTTGAGATTATGATAAGTGTCCAGAAAGGGGAGCTTAAAGAAAGCCAGGTTAAGTTTTCGGATAAAGCTTGTTGCTGTGTGGTTATGGCATCAAAGGGCTATCCTGAAAAATATGAAACAGGCTTCCCTATTACATATAAAGACGGTGATGAGGGCGTTTATGTGGCAGGTGCAAAGCTTGATGAGGGAGTTTTGAAAACTGCAGGAGGCAGAGTTTTAGGCGTAACCGCAATCGGAAACTGCCTTGGCTGTGCAATTAAAAACGCATATAAGAGAGTGGAAACAATTCATTTTGATAATCAATACTATAGAAATGATATAGGACAAAAAGCATTAAAGGCGGAGGTGTAGAAAATGGTATTCAGAGTCTATGTTGAAAAAAAGGAAGAGCTTGCTTTTGAAGCCAAAGGCTTAATGGGAGATTTAACAAAGCTTGTTGGTATAAAGGGCATAAAGAATTTAAGAATATTAAACAGGTATGATGCAGAAAACATCAGCGAAGAATTATTCAGCTATGCGGTTAAAACTGTTTTTTCAGAGCCTCAGCTGGATGTTTGCTATGATAAAATGCCAACAGATTCTGATTATGCCTTTGCGGTTGAGCCTCTCCCCGGTCAGTTTGACCAGAGAGCCGCATCTGCAGAAGAGTGTATTCAGATTATATCTCAGGGGGACCGCCCAACTGTTAAAAGTGCAAAGGTTTATCTTATAGACGGGGATTTAACAGAAGAAGAGCTTACAGAAATCAAGAAATATGTTATTAACCCTGTTGAAACAAGAGAAGCATCACTTGAGGAAAAAGAAACCTTAAAGCAGGAATATGAAATTCCAACAGAGGTTAAAACTCTTGACGGATTTATTGACCTTGATGAAAATGGTCTTAAAGCTTTTATTGACGAATTAGGTCTTGCAATGGACCTTGATGATATTAAGTTCTGTCAGAGCTATTTCGTTGGTGAAAAGAGAAACCCAACCATAACAGAAATAAAAATGATTGACACCTACTGGTCAGACCATTGCCGTCACACCACATTCTTAACAACAATTGATGATGCAGAATTTGAGGATGCAGAAATTGAGGCGGCATATAAAGAATATCTTAAAACAAGAGAAGAACTTAAAAGAACAAAACCTATAAATCTTATGGATATTGCAACACTTGCCGTAAGATACTTAAAGAAAGAAAATAAACTTGAAAAGCTTGACGAAAGCGAAGAAATAAATGCTTGTACCGTTAAGGTTGATGTAAAAATTGACGGAAAGACAGAAAAATGGCTTCTCCTCTTCAAAAACGAAACTCACAACCACCCAACAGAAATCGAGCCATTCGGCGGTGCGGCAACCTGTATCGGCGGTGCTATCCGTGACCCGCTTTCAGGAAGAGCATATGTTTATGCGGCTATGCGTGTAACAGGTGCAGGAAATCCCTTAACACCTGTTTCCGAAACAATGGAGGGTAAGCTTCCACAGAGAAAAATTGTAACAACTGCCGCAAACGGTTATTCATCATATGGTAACCAGATAGGTCTTGCAACAGGTATGGTTGATGAGATTTATCACGACGGCTATGTGGCAAAGAGAATGGAAATCGGTGCCGTTGTGGGTGCTGCTCCCTGTGAAAATGTTCGCAGAGAATGTCCAGAGGCTGGAGATGTTGTTATTCTTCTCGGCGGAAAAACAGGCCGTGACGGCTGCGGCGGTGCAACAGGCTCATCAAAGGCTCACAAGCTTGATTCTCTTGAAAACTGCGGAGCGGAGGTTCAAAAGGGTAATGCCCCTGAAGAAAGAAAGCTCCAGAGATTATTCAGAAATAAGGATGCATCAACTCTTATCAAGCGTTGTAACGACTTCGGTGCAGGCGGTGTGTCCGTTGCTGTGGGCGAACTTGCAGACGGTCTTTTAATCAATCTTGACAAGGTGCCGAAGAAATATGACGGACTTGACGGAACAGAGCTTGCAATTTCTGAATCTCAGGAAAGAATGGCAGTTGTTGTTGAAAGTAAAGATGCAGAAAAGTTTATTGCCCTTGCAAAGGAAGAAAACTTAGAGGCAACTATTGTTGCTGAGGTAACAGAGGAAAAACGCCTTGTTATGAACTGGAATGGCAAGAAAATTGTTGATATAAGCCGTGAATTTTTAAATTCAAACGGTGCAGAAAAGCATATTTCTGTTAAGGCTAAAAAATCAGAAAGCTTTGAAAAAGAACTTCCAAAGAGCTTTAAAGATGGCGTTATGGCACTTGCTGATGACCTTAATGTTTGCTCAAGAAGAGGTCTTTCTGAACGCTTTGACTCAACAATCGGTGCAGGAACAGTGCTTATGCCATTTGGCGGAAAGCATCAGCTAACCCCGATTCAGGCAATGGCAAATAAGATTTCGGACCCTGAAAGATATGCAGACACATGTTCACTTATGGCTTGGGGTTATAATCCGTTTATTATGGAAAAGAGCCCTTATCACGGTGCATATCTTGCAGTGGTTGAATCTGTTTCCAAGCTTATTGCACAGGGTGCAGAATTTAAGGATGTTTATTTAACATTCCAGGAATATTTTGAAAAACCAATGAAGGATAAAGAAAGATGGGGTAAACCCTTCTCGGCACTTCTTGGTGCATTCAAAGCCCAGAAGGATTATGAAATCGGCTCTATCGGCGGTAAGGACTCAATGAGCGGAAGCTTTGAAAATATTGATGTTCCTCCAACACTTGTTTCCTTTGCAGTAACAACAGAAGATGCTGAAAATGTTGTATCTCCTGAATTTAAGGAAGCAGGAAATAAGGTTGTTTTGATTAAGCCTGACTACGATGAAAACGGTATCCCAACACCTGAATCTGAGAAGAGAGTGTTTGATTTTGTTTCAAAATTACTAAGAAGCAAAAAGGCAGTAAGTGCTTACACCTTGACCTATGGCGGTGTAATGGAAGCTGTTATCAAAATGTGTATGGGTAACGGCGTTGGCTTTGAATTTTCAGACAAGCTTTCAATGAAGGATATGTTTGGTTATCTTTATGGCTCATTTGCTGTTGAGCTTACAGATGATGTTGAGGGCGGAGAGCTTCTTGGCTACACATCAGGAATTGATTCTGTTTCATATAAGGGCGAAAGTGTTGCTTTAAAAGATATTTCAAAGGTTTATGAAGAAAAGCTTGAAAAGGTTTATAAATTCAGTGTTGAAACAGAGAAAAAAGAAATTCCAAGTGTTGATTATGCTAAGAAATCAAGCCTTGTAAGAAAGACTTCTATTGCAAAACCAAGAGTTATAATCCCCGTGTTCCCCGGAACAAACTGCGAATATGACTCTGCGAAAGCATTTGAAAGAGCAGGAGCAAAGGCAGAAATCTTTGTTATCAACAACCTTTCAGCACAGGGTATTAAGGAAAGTGCAGAAAAGTTTGCAGAAAAAATTGAAAATTCACAGATTATCTTTATCCCAGGTGGTTTCTCAGGGGGCGACGAGCCAGACGGTTCAGGTAAGTTTATAACAGCCTTCTTCAGAAACGAGGCTATCAAGGATGCGGTATCAGCACTTCTTGATGAGAGAGACGGACTTATGGGCGGTATCTGTAACGGTTTCCAGGCACTTATCAAGCTTGGTCTTGTGCCATACGGAAAGATTATCGACACAGACGAAAATTGCCCAACATTAACATTCAACACAATCGCAAGACATCAGTCAAAGATTGTAAGAACAAGAGTTGCATCAACTAAATCTCCATGGCTTTCAAAGGTTTCGGTTGGTGATGTGTTCTCAGTTCCGATTTCTCACGGCGAGGGAAGATTCTTAGCTGATGAAGCTTTAGTTAAGAAATTGGCTGAAAACGGACAGATTATCACTCAGTATGTTGATTTAGGCGACAAGCCAACATATGAAATTCAGTATAATCCAAACGGCTCAATCTGGGCGGTTGAGGGTATCTGCTCACCTGACGGAAGAGTATTCGGTAAAATGGGACACTCAGAAAGATGGGATAAAAATCTTTATAAGAATGTTCCGGGTGAATATGACTTAAAGCTATTCGAATCAGCAGTAGAGTATTATAAATAGGGATGTAAAAAAGTCCAGAACGCAAGAAAATTTTCAATTTTCTTGCTATGAACAAACTTCACCGCTCGGCGTACAATCAGTACGCCTTCGGGTATCCCCTGCGGGTTCAGTTTGTCCATTCTGAATCTTTTTTTCCTATCCCTTTGGAATTATATATTATAAGAAGGTGTTAGAAATGAAAACAGACATTCAGATAGCACAGGAAGCAAAGCTTAAAAACATAAAAGAAATTGCAGAAACTGCCGGAATTGAAGAAAAATATCTGGAGCAGTATGGAAATTATAAGGCAAAAATCTCCCTTTCGCTTCTAAATGAAACAAAGAAAGAGGACGGAAAGCTTATACTTGTTACTGCTATAACACCAACTCCTGCAGGCGAAGGAAAAACCACAACAAGCATAGGTCTTGCAGACGGACTTAAAAAAATCGGCAAAAATGTTGTAACAGCTCTTCGTGAACCGTCACTTGGTCCCGTATTCGGTATAAAAGGCGGTGCTGCAGGGGGCGGATATGCTCAGGTTGTGCCAATGGAGGATATAAATCTTCATTTCACAGGTGATTTTCACGCAATTGGTGCGGCAAACAATCTTCTTGCTGCTATGCTTGATAACCATATCTATCAGGGGAACGCTCTTGGAATTGACCCAAGAAGAATAACCTGGAAAAGATGCGTTGATATGAACGACAGACAGCTCCGTTATGTAACAGATGGTCTTGGAGGAAGAGTAAACGGTGTCCCCCGTGAAGACGGATATGATATAACAGTTGCATCAGAGGTTATGGCGGTTTTATGCCTTGCATCTGATATAACAGACCTTAAAGAAAGGCTTTCAAGATTAATCGTTGGTTACACTTATGAGGATAAGCCCGTAACAGCAGGCGATTTAAAGGCTCAAGGGGCTATGTGTGCACTTTTAAAGGATGCCATAAAGCCAAACCTTGTCCAGACCTTAGAGGGAACTCCCGCAATTGTTCACGGCGGACCTTTTGCAAATATTGCCCACGGCTGTAACTCGGTTATCGCAACCAAAATGGCTATGAAGCTTTCAGACTATGCAGTAACGGAAGCAGGCTTCGGTGCAGATTTAGGTGCTGAAAAATTCCTTGATATCAAGTGCAGATATGCAGGTCTTAAACCGTCAGCAGTTGTTATGGTTGCAACTGTCCGTGCCCTTAAAATGCACGGAGGAGTTGCTAAAAGTGATTTAGGGGCAGAAAATCTTGATGCTCTCGAAAAAGGTATTCCAAACCTTTTAAGACATGTTTCAAATATCAAAGATGTATATAAGCTTCCTTGTGTTGTTGCGGTTAATAAATTCCCCACCGACACAGATGCGGAAATAAATCTTATAATTGAAAAATGCAAGGCCCTTGGCGTAAATGTTGTCCTATCTGATGTATGGGCAAAGGGCGGAGAAGGCGGAATGGAGCTTGCAGAGGCAGTTGTTAAGCTTTGCGAGGAAAAAAATGACTTTTCATTCAGCTACACACTTGATGGCACTATTGAAGATAAAATCGAGGCGGTTGTAAAGAAAATTTACGGCGGAAAAGGAGTTAACTACACAAAAGAAGCGTCAAAGCAGATAGCAAAGCTTTCTGAAATGGGATTTTCAAATCTTCCCGTTTGTATGGCAAAAACCCAGTATAGCTTCTCGGACGATATGAGCTTACTTGGTGCTCCTGAAGACTTCACAGTAACCGTAAGAAATGTGAAAATTTCTGCCGGTGCAGGCTTTATAGTTGTTCTGACAGGCGAGATTATGACAATGCCGGGACTTCCAAAGGTTCCCGCAGCAGAAAAAATCGATGTGGACGAAAACGGTATTATAAGCGGTCTGTTTTAAACATAGTTTATAAATATTTGTAAGGGAGGGTCTCTGGTCTCGGCTCTCGCCTCGGTCAGCGCTAAACGCTCTCCACCGGAGAGCAGCACCCTCCTGTTTTTGTATAAAAAACAACAATGCGCATATAATATATTGACAATGTAATAATATTGTGATAATATCATAATATAGGAGGGTGATTATATGGCAGTAACAAATATAACTATGAGAATTGATGAAGAACTGAAAGGGCAGCTTCAGGAGCTTGTTTCAAACCTTGGAATGGATATGACAACTTTTTTCACATTGTCTGCCAAACAGGCAGTAAGAGAACAGGGAATACCCTTTGCAATTTCTATGAGAATTCCAAACAGTGAAACTGTTGAGGCGATAGAGGAAGTAAAAGCAATGAAGAAAAATCCTTCTCTTGGCAAGTCTTACACGGATGTTGATGAAATGATGAAGGAGCTGCTTGGGTAATGTATTTAATAAAACCTACCACAAAGTTTCAAAAAGATTTAAAAAGAATTGAAAAAAGGGGATATAATATTTCTCTTTTAACCGATGTAATCAGGAAGCTTGCAAATGGAGAAAAGCTTCCCGAAAGCAACAGAGACCATAGTTTATCAGGGGAATTTTCAGGATGCAGAGAATGTCATATTGAACCTGATTGGCTATTGATATATGAAATTTCAGAAAATGAACTGATTTTATATCTAACCCGAACAGGTACACATAGTGATTTGTTTTAGACTTATTCATACTATAAAATTAAAAATCGTAGGGGATGGCGTCCCCGACATCCCGAAATAAAAAGACAAGTGGATATCCACTTGTCTTTTCTTGTTACATAATAATTTTTATCTTCTCCCCGCATTTAAATGGCATATCCAGATTATTCGGTGCAAGGTCATTATCGTATGCAATTTTGTCGGGAGAAATATGATATTTCTTTGCAATATTCCAAAGGGTGTCTCCTGCTTTGGTGAAATATATAACAAGCTCGGGAAGAGTCTCAGGCTTTTCGTCTGATTCCCCGATTTCTTCAATAAGCATTGTTTTATCAGCAGAAAGGCACTTAACGGAAAGTGCGGTTATAATTCTAAGCTCGATAAGTCTGTCGCCGGACAGGGTGTAGCTTATATGCTCGGGGGTAACCTTTGCCTCGCAGACTGCGTTTTCGCAGGCACAGGGCAGGTCAAAGCTATGGCAGAAATCATATTCCTGCTGGCATCCTGCCACGGGAAGCTCAGGTGATGCGGTTATGTATAAAAGATTTGCTACTGCCTTTCCCTTAACCTGAATTTTCCCGTCTGAAATACTGATGTCGCAAACCGCAGGAGTCAGGGAAATGTCGCAAACCTTTTTGATTTCAGGCAGATATTCAGGAACCTCAAAAATCTCTTTCTGGGGAAGCTGAACATAAAAGCTGTCTAAAAATCTTTCAACTGTGCAGGCTTTTTTTCTGATTTCAAGATTTTCCTTTTCGGAAAAAGCATCATCTATAACGGAAACCTCAGCAGTTTCAGAGGCTTTCAGGAAAACTCCCAAAAGGATTTCAACATCAAGAGAGGGGGTGTCCGAATTTATGATATTGCAGTTTATATTTTTTGTTATAATATCGTGTTCTGTTTCAAATTTCTCTTTCAGCTCCGGGATTTCAAAAACTTCGGTAAAGGGAAGAGAAAATTCCAAAAATTCAACGGGACTTTCTTCGGGGTTTTCAGCACCGTAAAGAATGGAAAGCTTCATATCCCCTCTAAGCGTTGCTCTGCCGTCAAAGGTCTTAAGCTCGCAGGATGAGGGGTGAGCATCAATTTTTAAAATCTCTCCCGGCATAGGTTTTCCCTGGGGAATTGAAAGAGTTTCTCTCACAGTCATTTCACGGTCAAAATCCAAAGCTGCAGAAAGAATTTTAAGGGGTGTGCATCTTGTGCAAAGACAAGAATTATCATCAGAATCTGTAGCAACTTCAAGCTCTGTTTCCTCTGTAACCTTAATGCTTATTCCAAGATTGCAGACAGCGCTCAGCTTTCGGCTGTTAATAAGCTCACAGTTTGCGCTTTCGCACTCTGTCTCAACTAAAAGATGCATTCCGGATTTTGCCCCCGGCACTTCCTCTAAGTGGTTAAAATCAAAGCTGTGGTTAATACATTTTATTTTTCCGCAGAGGTCATCCTCAGGCAGATATAAAAGGTTAAGCTTAATCACTCCCCCAATATAAACTCTGTCCTGCTGAATGGTTTTGTTTGTGATAAATGCCCTGGCACTCACTCTCAAAACCTTTAAAACATCAGGGCAAACATCAGGCACAATAATATCTGCCTGAGCAGTCTGCTTTAAATATTCCGAATATAAAATTTCGCTGGCCTTAACTTTCTCCTTGCAAAGATTTATTGACATAGTTATATCTCCTCTTAATCTTATTTTTTCTTGTAACCATTCTATGATGAGAAAATTAAGTTTATTACTTTAAAAAAGCAGACAGGTCAAATTTGTCCGCAAAAAGAAGATATAAAAGAGCAAGACACAAAAGATTTGAATCGTCTCTTTCGGAGTCTGCAAAAAGAAAAATAAGTGAAGCAAGAAGAAGCTCTTCGGGACTTAAGATTCCGAAAAGCTTTTTTGTTTTCGGATTGTAAATGTTTTCGGGTAAAAATTTTTCCAAAAGGTTTTTCTCCCTTTTTTCACAGCAGGGGCATTTTTTTTCTTCCCTTTTTGGGGGTGTGCCGGTTTTTGATGCAGAGCTTTGATGAACGGGAGGCTTGTTATGTTGCACTCCCGGTGCGGGTTGCTGATGCTGATGCATATGGTTTTGATACACCCTTGGTGCAGGTTGCTTTATGGTCTGGCTATCAGGTGCGTATCTCATATAAATTTTAATCTCCCCCTTTCATAAATCCGCCAAATTCTTTGAAAACAGAAGCATAGGACATAATTTTTATAAGGTTATCTATTTTTTCTTTTCTCTCATCCCGGAGGAAAGGCTTAAGACTTTGAAGAAGAGCAGTGCTTTCGCTTTTTTTTCCGCCTGATGCCGAAAGAAGCTTTTTGATTTTTGAAAGGGTTGCAAGGTCAAGGTCGAACCCTGAATTTTGCGGGGTTTTTTCCTCTTTTTTTTCTTCTTCACCTGTCATACCAAGGGATGAAAGAATGCCTGAAAGAGGGTTCTCTTCTTCACCGCTGTCACCCTGCAAAGCGGATATAATATCCGAAATCTGCTTTTGTCCGTCCTCTGTGGAAAGCATTTCGGAAAGCTTTTCAAAGCCCTGCTGAATATCTTTTTCCTCCATAAAAACCTCCTGCTATTTCTTTTTTAGTATTTCTGAAAGCTTATTGATAAGCTCAGGGTTTTTCGCAAGACCTTTCAGGAGTTCAGGGTTGCTTTTAAGCTCCTTGTCAAGGTCTCCTTGGGACACATTTTTTAGCTTTTCTTTGATGTCCCCCGATTCAAAATCACGGATAGCCTGTTCCATATTCTTTTTTTGTTCGGGAGTCAGCATATTTTCAATCATTGAAAATTTTTGTTTCAATACCTCGGTGTTCATTTTTGAAATCATATCACCAATATTCATATTAACATCTCCTTACCATATTATATGTAAACATATAATTTATGGTGACAAAAAGTTTTTTTTGTGCTAGAATAATTTTAGTTTGTTCGGCGGATACAAAATATATGTAGGGGCAGGCGTCCGCGACTGCCCGCACCAAAACGGAGGCAAAAAAATGAAAGCACTTATATTCAGCGATTCCCACGGGAATGTTGGAGCTATGCAGAGAATAATTGAAAAGGAAAAAGACATAAGCTATATAATCCACGCAGGAGATGTTTTTTCGGATGTGAAGGAGCTTCAATTGCTTTATCCGAGGAAGAATTTTATTTATGTTATAGGCAACAACGATTATTTCGTGAAAGATGAACCCTTTGAAAGATTTTTCGAGCTTTCCGGTGTGAAAATTTTCCTTACTCACGGTCACAGAGAGAATGTGAAATACGGAATTTATAAGCTTTATATGACAGCTAAAGAAAAGGGGGCAAACCTTGTTATTTTCGGGCATACCCACAGAAAATTTATGGAAGAGGAAGAGGGAATATGTCTCTTTAATCCGGGCTGTGCATCTTCGTCCTATGGAATTTTAGAAATAAATAAGGGCAAAATTTCTCTTTCGCATATAAATATGTAGGAAAAACCCCTGATTATATGATAAAAATGAGCCAAAAACAGTTGACTTTTGGGGGAAAATGGCATATAATAAAAAGATAATTATAGAAGAGAATAAAAACTGATTCGGAGGTTTTGAAATTGAAGAAATATAAAGTTGGTATTATCGGTGCAACAGGTATGGTTGGTCAGAGATTTATAACTCTCACAGAAAATCATCCCTGGTTTGATTTGGTTGTTCTTGCAGCATCTCCAAGAAGTGCGGGAAAAACATATAAAGAAGTGGCAGAGTCCCGTTGGGCAATGAAAACACCTATGCCTGAAAAAGTTAAAGATATGGTTATTATGAACGCAACAGAGGATGTTGAAAAAATTGCATCAATGGTTGATTTCGTTTTCTGTGCAGTTGATATGAAGAAAGACGAAATAAAGGCACTTGAAGAAAAGTATGCAAAAGCAGAATGTCCTGTTATTTCAAATAACTCAGCACACAGACACACACCGGATGTTCCAATGATTATCCCTGAGGTTAATCCCGAACATATGGAAATTATAAAAGAGCAGAAAAAGCGTCTTGGAACAAAGAAAGGTTTTATTGCGGTTAAGTCAAACTGTTCAATCCAGAGCTATGTTCCTGCACTTCACCCTCTTATGGGCTATGGAGTGAAGAATGTCCTGGCTTGTACTTATCAGGCAATCTCAGGGGCGGGCAAAACCTTTGAAACATGGCCTGAAATGGTTGACAACCTTATTCCGTTTATCGGCGGTGAGGAAGAAAAGAGCGAAAAAGAACCTCTCAAGGTTTGGGGAAAAATTGACGGTGACAAAATTGTTGATGCGGCTTCTCCGTCTATCACAACACAGTGTCTCCGTGTTCCTGTTTCTGACGGACACACAGCAGCAGTTTTCGTAAGCTTTGACAAAAAGCCGGAAATTGATGAAATCAAAAAAACATGGGCAGAATTTAAGGGAGAACCACAGCTTAAAAATCTTCCGTCTGCACCGAAGCAGTTTATAAACTATTTTGAAGAAGATAACCGTCCTCAGGCAAAGCTTGACAGAGATTTAGAAGGCGGAATGGCGGTTTCAGTTGGAAGACTTCGTGAAGACAGTCAGTTTGATTATAAATTTGTTTGCCTTTCACACAACACCTTAAGAGGTGCGGCAGGGGGAGCTGTTTTACTTGCAGAGCTTCTTGCGGCAAACGGATATTTTGATTAATAAAAATTAAAAGGATAGGAGAGTTAATATGAAAAAAGCACCATTTACGGGTTCTGCGGTAGCCCTTATCACACCGTTTAACGAAAGCGGTGTTGACTATAAAAAGCTTGATGAATTAATTGAATTTCATATTGCCAATAAAACAGATGCCATAGTTGTTTGCGGAACAACCGGCGAATGCAGCACAATGCCGGACGAGGAGCATTTGGGTGTTATAAAACACACGGTTGAAACTGTTAAGGGAAGAGTTCCTGTTATTGCAGGAACAGGAAGCAACGATTCAAAGCATGGCATTCAACTTAGCAAGAGTGCAGAAGAAGCAGGCGCTGACGGACTTTTGGTTGTTACTCCTTACTATAACAAGACAACTCAGAAAGGCTTGAAGAAATATTTTGAGGATATTGCAAATGCGGTTAATATTCCCATTATTCTTTATCACATTCCGGGAAGAACAGGGGTTACAATTTCCCTTGACACATTCAAATATCTTGACAAAATCCCAAATATAGTTGCTGTTAAGGAAGCAACAGGCGACCTTGCTTTTGCGGCAAAGCTTGCAAGGGAAACAGAGCTTGTTTTATATTCAGGAAACGATGATATTATTGTTCCTATAATGTCACTTGGCGGAAAAGGGGTTATCTCCGTTCTTGCAAATATTCTTCCTGAGGAAACTCACAACATCTGTGCAGATTTTATGGACGGAAATGTGGAAAAATCAAAGGATGAATTTTTAAAATATTTAAACCTTGTGAATGCGCTCTTTATTGAGGTGAATCCAATACCGATTAAAACAGCAATGAATGTTTTAGGCTACGGGGTGGGAGACTTGAGAGGTCCTCTTTGCGATATGGAGCCTGAAAATCTTGAAAAGTTAAAAGCAGAATTAAAGGCAGTTGGCCTTTTAAAGTAATTTAAAGCCGAGGGGATTTCCCCTCGGCTTCAATTAAACAGAAAGGAAAAATTGTATGATAAATGTACTTTTATGCGGAGCCTCTGGCAAAATGGGAAATGCGGTTTGTCAGGCGGCATCCCAGACAGAGGATATAAAAATTGTTGCAGGAGTTGATAAGGTTAAAAACCCTGCCCTGGAATTTGAAATTTATGAAAACCCATATGATGTGAAGGAGGAAATTGATTGCATAATTGATTTTTCACATCCCTCGGTTTTTGATAATATGCTGAAATTTGCAACAGAGAAGAAAATCCCATATATTGTGTGCACAACAGGACTTTCGGAGGAACAGAGAGAGGCGATTGTTTCTGCATCAGAAAATTCTCCAATGTTCTATTCTGCCAATATGTCGGTGGGTGTAAATCTTCTTATAGAGCTTGCAAAAAGAGCATCAAGTGTTCTTGAAGAAAGCTTTGATATAGAAATTATTGAAAAGCACCACAACCTAAAAATTGATGCTCCAAGCGGAACAGCACTTGCAATAGCAGATGCAATATCAGAAACTGTTTCCTATAACCCCAAATATACTTATGACAGACACAGCGTAAGAAAGAGGCGGGAAAAGGAAGAAATCGGCATTCACGCAGTCCGTGGCGGCACAATAGTGGGGGAACATCAGGTTATATTTGCAGGCAGAGATGAGGTTATCGAGCTGAATCACACCGCAACCTCAAAAGAGGTGTTTGCAGTTGGTGCAGTCCGTGCCGCAAGATTTATGAAGGATAAGACAAAGGGACTTTACAATATGAAGGATGTAATCGACAGTATTTTGTAGAACTTTTAAAATGATAAATATAAAAAAGGAGCGGACTTTTATGAAAAAAGTTTTTGCAATTATTTTATCAGCCTTAGTTTTATGCAATATGCTAACAGTAACATACGCAAATGATGTTGACACAACTGCCGCAACAAAGTTTGCAGAAAAAATTAATGCACTTTTCCCAAATTCCTGTACGGTCAGCGGAAATGTTGTAACTTTGAATGCGGATTTAAGCATTTTAACAGAATCCCTGCAGGTTGAATCAGGCGGAGATGTTGTGCTTGATTTAGTAAGACACAATGTTCGTGCAGATTATGGGGTTGATGCAATTGAGATTTGTGCAGGAGCCAAGCTGACAATTAAGGGTCATGGAACAATATATGGCGGTGATGGGGCAGAGACCTATAAGCACGAGGACGGAAACTGCGGTATAATAAACAAAGGAACTCTTATAATTGAGGATGCAAATGTTTATGGCGGAGAGTCTTCTTATAATAAAAACGGAAGCACTGCAAATGGAAAGTTATATGCAGTAGGTGGAACAGCTATCCTGAATGAGGGTTATATAGAGATTGTAGACGGCAGGATAACAGGCGGAGACTTTAACAGAGCAAACGGAACAGGCATAGGCGGTATAGGTATTAACAATTCAGGAGAGCTTGTTGCCGAGGGTGGAAATATAAACGGTGGAGATGGAACTCGTTCAGATGACGGTACGGAATTCTGGGTATATGGGGGTGCTGGAATAAAGAATTCAGGAAAAATCACCCTTTCAAACACAAACATCAGAGGCGGTTCCGGAGCAACCTACAGCGGATGTGCAATAGAAAATCTGTCGGAGGCAGAATGTTTTTATGCGGAAGGCACATTTTTAAATGCAGGGTATAGTAACTATTACGGAACTCTTGATGAAAATTATATAGAAACCTCTTTTTTGAATGATGCAGAGGCAGAATTATATGATTGCAATGTTGACAGTGTTTATAATAAAGGGACAATAACAATAGATGGTGAAAGTTATTCCGGATATATTGAAAACATATATGGAGCCAAGGCGGTTATTGAGTCTGCAGATGTTTATTCTTCGGGAAATATGCCTGCAATTGTAAACGACGGTGAAATGATAATCAATGATGGAAATATAGATGGCAGTTATGCTCAAACACAAGATGCAGACGGTGTGCCTGCAATAGTAAATAAAAGAGATTTAACTGTTAATGGCGGAAGGATATACGGAGGTCATCCTTTTGAAGAAAGTGGAAAAGCCGGATGTGGAATACATACTCTTATTGCATCAAACCTAACAATTAATGGCGGAGAAATTATAGGCGGAGGATATGGCACACCGGAAGTCGGTATTCTTGCTGAGGGAAATGTAACAATCAATAAGGGCGTTGTTGCAGGCGGTATTGCAAACGACTGGGAAACTTTTGCACAGCCAATAAGCGGAGAATACACAACAGGGAGATATTCGGTTGTCCGCGGAAGCGTGGATGGTTATGAATATTCTGAGCTTGACGGCTTAACTGAATACAGATATTTAGAGTTTGAAATTTTAACAAGTGCAATTTCTCTTGCAAATAAAATAAATTCATTAGAGCCGGGGGCTTGCTACTATGAAGATGACACGGTATATTTAGAAAGAAACCTGACTCTTCCGGAAGATATTGAAATTCTTCCGGGGGACCACATAGTTTTTAATCTTTGCGGGTGGACCTTAAAAGCTAAGGGAGAAAATGTCGGAAGCGTTATCTGTGTGCAGGAGGATGCGGAAGTTACAATTTGTAACGGAAATATTATCGGTGAAAGTATTAATGAAACCGGCTCTACAGGGGGCATGACGGTAGCTGGAATATATAATTACGGAAAATTGAACCTTGAGGGCTGTACTGTTAAGGGAAGCAGCAGTCTTGGATTTGATGAGTATGGCGGATATGGTATATATAATCATACAACAGGTGTGCTTGAAATTACGGATTGCGACATATATGGCGGTGACGGAGAAGCGTTTGGTGTAACTTCTATAAGCAATTCAGGCACTGCAACGATTAACAGCGGTAAATTTGTAGGCGGCGCATCCAAAAACGGCGTTGTTGCTGCTGTTTCAAGTGAGGTTTCTGTTAGTCAGGGAGCATATATGCAGGAAAGTGATGATGACATTTCTTATTCAAGAGTTGTTGGCACAAACCAGAAACAATATCTTGAGGTTATTGAGGAAAGTGCGGCAACAAAGCTTGCAGAAATAATAGAGGGCTATTCACAAGGCTCTTGTGTTATCAGGTATCAAAACGAAATTGAAATAACAAAGCCGGTTTCAATTGACGATGTAATCACAATCCCTGAGGGGGATGAAGTGATACTGAATGTTAGCAATTTAAGTTGCAGAGGCTTGTATGTTCCAGAAAATGCATATCTGACACTTAAGGGAGACGGGGTGTTTACAGGAACAGAAGATGCTGTTGTAAATGACGGAACTCTTGATATAAGAGGTGGAACCTATAAAGGCGGTCCGTCAGGGAGCGGCATCTTAAACCGTGGCTCATTAACTGTGCATTATGGCACAGTTATAGGCGGTGACGGAGCGGCAGCAATTAGCTCAACTGGAGAAAAGCTTTGTTTATATGAGGGTGAATTTATCGGTGGAGCGAGAATGGACGGCTCAAGAGTTCAGGCTATTATGGGAAGCATAACAGACGGTGAATGTATTGAAAAAAGCAGCGACGGAGAAAATTACACAATGATAACAGCTCCTGAAATTACAGCACCTTATGTGGTTGCAAGCTGGGGAACACCCACAGAAAGGGCAGCCTTAGGCATAAACCTTAAATATCCGAATTCCTGCAGATATTGGACAGATGAAGATCATGAAGAAGAAAAGGTTGTGTTTGTTGCGGATTGTCCGTCTGTTGTACTGGAAGCTGATGGCATAGTTGTAGAACTTAATGGTCGCACCTTTGGGGAAATTATAGTCTATGGTAATATAGAATTAACAGGAAAAGGTTATATAACAGATTTTCTCACAAACCATAGAGAATTGTTAATCAATGCCAAGGCAGAAATAGAAGGTGTTATAATAAATCATAGAAACCTCGTAACCGAAGGGGAAATAAACGGCGGTATATTAAACAGAGAAGGCGGAAGAGTTATTGTTGAGGGCGGAACAATCACGGGAAGTGCGAAAAACTATGGTGCCGCAATATATCATGATAATAACCACCACGCTGAAACAATTATAAATAAAGGTATTGTCAAAGGCTTAGACTGCGGTGTTAACCTTATGCTGAGAGAGGGAGAATACAGCTTTTTCCAGGTTAACGGCGGTGCGGTTATTGGAGAAAACGGGCCAGCAGTAAAGGCAAGAATAATAAAAAGACCAAGCGTCGGCGGAGGCAGTGTCGGTGGCGGTGGAGGAGCATCGTCAGGCATTGTTGGCGGCAGCAGTGGTGGTGTGACCGGTGGAAACTATATCCCCTCCGGCAGTATTGCAGTCGGCGAAGCATTATCAGGTGGTGTAGGCTCAGATTCTAAAATCGAAACCTGTTGTGTATATATGACCGGCGGTCTTTTAGCAGGTGGCGAAGGTTATCTTGCCCTTGAACAGTCAGGATATATTGAAACAGATGAAAATGTTACCTTAAAAATAAGCGAAGACGGCATTAATTATACTGTTTCTGCGGATAACAGAACATATGCAAGATTTGTTAAAGCAGAGGGCGAAGGATATGTTGGAATTTCCTCATTTGATATTAAAAATGAAAGCTATACAACTTGTCCGGAAGGCAGAATTCTTTTAGACACAGAAATCCAGCCGCAAAATGCAACAAACACCGAAATCCTGTGGACATCTTCTGATGAAAGTGTTGCAGTGGTGAAAAACGGAATTGTTTACGGTGTGGGAATAGGTGAGGCAACAATCACCGGAACAACTGTTGATGGGTTAAAAACTGTAACCCGCACAGTAAAGGTAGAGGAATACAGTGAACCCCAGAAATATTACAGAATGGGAACATCAAACAGAATATATGACGGAGCAACCTTAAACTTTGATCTGGAGGTTGAAAGCAGTGAACCGCTTAAAGGCTCTATATATGTGGGTATCTATGAAGGCAGCACTTTTGTAAGATGCGAAATTTTTGAGGTAAAATCAGACAGACTTTCAATTGACTGCGCAGAAAATCAGACAGTGAAAGTGTTCTGGTGGAATGAAAATCTGTGTCCTGTATTAGGGAATTTAGGCGTTCCAAAATCATAAAACTATAATTAAAACAAAGAAAAATCGCACTTGTGCGATTTTTCTTTGTTTTAAAAGTCTTTTTGCTACGCACAAACTTCGCCTCTCGGTGTACGCCGGTACACCTTCGGGTATCCCCTGCGGGCTCAGTTTGTGTGTTCCAAATCTATTTTACCTATCCCCTAAAAAAGAAGGTGTCTAATAACCAAAGGTTTTTAGACACCTTCTTTTATTTCAGCTTTTCTTCTATTTCAATAAAACTTCTGTCTGCAAATTTTTGAGCCTTTTCCTTTTTGTCCTTTATTCTCATCCCAAGGCTTTCAAAAATGCCGAAATTAACATTCATGGGCTGGAAATCGCCGCTTAAAGCATCGGTGGAAATATAATTTGCAAGGGCGCCAAGAGCGGTTCTGTTTGAGAAAACAAGAGGCTCTTTGGAAAGAAGCCTTCTTGCAATATTAATGCCTGCCACCATTCCCGAGCTTGCAGATTCAATATACCCCTCAACTCCCGTTATCTGTCCCGCAAAATAAATTTTGGGATATTTTCTCATAGCATAGGTGTTGTCAAGGAGATTTGGTGAGTTGATATATGTGTTTCGGTGCATAACCCCGTAGCGGACAAATTCTGCGCTACTGAGACCTGGTATAAGACCGAAAACTCGTTTTTGCTCCCCGAATTTCAGATGAGTCTGGAATCCAACAATGTTGAAAAGAGTTCCCTCCTCGTTGTCCTGACGGAGCTGAACAACTGCATAAGGGCGGGAGTTATCGTGGGGATTTGTGAGGCCCACAGGCTTTAAGGGACCAAAACGCATAGTCTCTTCCCCACGGGATGCCATAACCTCAATGGGCATACAACCCTCAAAAACCTTTTGATTTTCAACGGCTTCGTGAACAGGGGCACATTCTGCATCCTTTAATGCTGAGTAAAAGGCAAGGTATTCTTCCTTGTTCATAGGGCAGTTGATGTAATCATCGCCCCCTTTTCCGTATCTAGCCCCCTTAAAAGCTTTTGTCATATCAATGCTTTCAAAAGACACAATAGGTGCCGCCGCATCAAAAAAGTGAAGATATTCATCCCCTGTAAGACGGGCGATTTCTTCTGCGATTTTGTCGGAGGCAAGAGGGCCTGCGGCAATAACCGTGTATTCATCAGGATTAATATTTGAAACCTCTTCCGAAATAACAGTGATATTCGGGTGAGATTTTATTTTTTCTGTAACAAGGGCGGAAAACTTTTCTCTGTCAACCGCCAATGCTCCCCCTGCAGGAACCTTTGTTTTGTCTGCACATTCCATAATAAGGGATGAAAATTTTCTCATTTCTTCCTTTAAGAGTCCAACCGCATTTAAAACTCCGTCTGCACGGAGAGAGTTGCTGCAAACAAGCTCCGCAAAATTTTCATTTTTGTGAGCAGGGGAGAACTTTTCCGGTTTCATTTCATAAAGCAAAACCTCCGCTCCAAGGTTTGCTGCCTGCCATGCCGCCTCACAGCCTGCAAGCCCTGCCCCTATTATCTTTATTTTCATAAGTCGAATTTCCTCTCAGTATTTTTCATTATTATACACTTTATGGGGCGGTTTGTCAATTTCCAAGAAGAGAAACAAGAAGAGGAAGAGTCTCATCATAAACGCTGTCAAGCATAGAAAGGGGGAGGGGATTTTTTCCCTCTCCGATTTCAATGGTGAATCCCGGCATTTTGAATTTGTTTATAAACCAGTCCTTAAAGCCTCCAAAGGACGCCATTCCATCGGTGTAATCCCCCTTGTAGCAGGAATCTTTTTCAAGTCTTTTTAAAATCTCTTTTGATTCAGCTGGCTCTCTCCCGAAAAAGCTGTGGTATATAACCTTTCCCTGAGAATGAAAGGCACAAACAATTGAAAAATCTTCTCTGTCCGTAAGTCTGCAAAGAGCATAGGTTTCAGGCTCGGACTCAGGGTGTGGACCTGAATATCTTGTTTTTCCCGGTCCCGAAATGCCGTTTTCCTTTTCTGCATTTTTTGATAAATCCCATAATGCGTCATAGTTGTGGTTAAGGTCAACTCCTCTTGCGTTTGCCTGCCAGTCAGAAAAGTCCCCTGAAGGATTTATCTCTTTAAGATAATCAGGGTTTTTAATGTCAGGTGCAGAAAGTCCAAAAATGGAAAGGTCAACCCCGTCAGGGTTCAGCATAGGCAGAATGTAAAGTGTGTAGTTTTCGGCTAAGGCTTTTGCATCCTTTCCGCAGAGTTTAAAATCATTCTGAATTGCAGTTTCATATTGGAAGGCAAAATTCAAAAGAAGCTTTGCACTTAAATGCTCCATTCCGTGATGTGCTCCCACGAAAAGCATCTTTTTCTCACCCCTGCCGATTTTTAAAACATCAATATTTCGCCCCCAAAAGCTTTTTCCAATAGTTTCGTGCTTTGTGTGTGGAAAAACCTTTAAGAAAAGGTCAAAATCATTTTTCATCATTTCATATGAATATAAATTTCTTTGCAAAAAAATCACTCCCTTGGAACATATTATGCCCCAAAGGAGTGAGATATTTCTATAAAAATTTATAATGTATCAGCATACGCTTTGGCAGCCTCGGCGATTGAGATATCGTATGATGAGTCATATGAATATGCTTCAATAGCAGCATAATAAAAAGTATTGGCAGCATCAATAACATCCTGTTTTAAATCATAATCTTCAGGATATGCTTCGTAAGCTGCTTTTGCAGCTTTGTAAGCTGCATAATATTCGTCGGCTAAATCACTTAAAGTGCCAAGAACGATACCGTTTTCAGGATCTTGGTAGTCAATGATGTTTTCGATAATAACAACATCTTCCACCTTGCCGTCATATTCTCTTATGAAAACATAGTCAGCATATTTTGCCTTGTCAGCATTAGTAATAACTTCTCTGTCCCACTCGAAGTCACCAGCAGTGCCAACATTGACTTTGCCAACTCTCAGACTTGCGTTAACAACATAAACATTCTGAGCACTGCTTAATCTGAATGTGTTAGCACCGATTGTTAATGCTTTTGTACTCTTTGTATAAGCGTCGCCATATCCGAAGAAGTACTTATCTTTTCCGTTAGCTATCTTCTGAAACACACCGTCGATTGTACCGTTTGCATTTCTGATGCTATAACCAAAGTCAACAAGAATGTCAATAGCAGCAATAACACCGGAAGATGAAACGAAAAGCTTAACGATATCACCTTCTGATAAGTCAGTGTCCATAGCATCACTTGTTGTGTAAACACCTTCTTTAAGCTCCCCGTCCATATAGTAGCTCAATATCTGGCAATCTTTATAGTCTTGGGTTAAAGCTGCTGAAACTTTTGTTATAACTGCAATTGAAGAAGCAGCAGCAACTTTGCCATAGCCTGTTGTTACAACAAGAAGGTTTCCAAGTTCACCTTTGCTGTCAATATACACCTTACCTGTGTAATATTCATCATCAATAAGGTCGCTGAGTGTGCCTATTGCACAGCTTGATGTGTTGATTTTGTAGTTTGTTCCGCCAACATTGATAACATCGTTTTTAACAAAACCGTTTATATCGTTAACAGGTGTAGCACCTGTTGTTGAAGTCGCAAGGAAAATGACTTTTGTATCTTCATCAAGAGCTTTTCCAAGCTTTAAGTTAGCAGCATCATAAGCACCAGCTACATCCGCAACATATGCAAATTTATCATAATCGTAACCGGCTTCGTAAATAGCGTTGATTTCGCCTGCTGAATTTGTTCTGTATTTGATAAGTTCAAACTGGTTTCTGGCGTTGAATTCAACGCTACTACCTTTAATTGTTCCGGAACCATCAGTTGTGTTTTTGAATGCTCTTGATGAGTCTAAAGTGTATTTTGTGTTATCACCGGCATAGCAGTATGAGACAATAGAAGCAACTTTAAGAGTTTCAACACCGCTATCTGTTAAGAGTCTGATACGATATACGCTGTCTTGCAGTGCGCTTGTTTCATATGCACTGTAAAGAACATAGCCATAACCACCGGTGTTTCCGGGAATAACAGAATCATCTTCATTGTATGCAGCAATTTTACCGTATTTGTCAATATAGAAGGTACCGGCATCGCCATATTGAAGTCTGCCAGCCTTGTAGTTGCCATGGGCAACATCGTATTCGGCACCGTTGATTGTGTATTTAAGGCCTGTAGCAGATGTTACAGATGAAGATACTGCACTAACAGAACCGGAAACTGTTGTGGTGATAACCTCAGCCGTGATGTAGTCAGAATCGTTATCGGCTGCAACAATTGTTAAAACATCCCATTCCTGAAGGTCGGAAACAGAAATTTCCTTGCCGTTTTTATAGAAAACATATTTTTTGTCTGTTGCTTCAGCGTTAACTAAAATAGAACTGATTGTGTTACCGTTTGCAAGCTCTGCAGTTTCTCTGAAGTAAACTCTTGTGCCAACAACCTCATCAACAACAGCTGTTGCACCCATTTCAACAAGGATAACATCATAGCCGTTTGTTGAGTTGTTGTCAATAAGAGTGATTTGACCGCCATAAGGGCTGTATCTCATAACAATTGGTCCGAAGATTTCGTCAGTTGTATAACCGCCAACATTGTTGTAAACAACAGTTGTATTGGCATCAAGTGTTAATGCTGTAGCATCTCGGTCTGATGCGTTTTTGTAATATTCAACATAAGTTCTTCCGCCGCTTGTAGAAATAGCCTCGTACTGGTCAAGTGAAAAAGATGCGACAATATTTGAAGAGGCTTCAACAATATCGGTTATAACAAGGTTACTGCTTGTTTTGTCCTCTTCAAGATATAAATCAACTCTTTTTCCAAGATAACTTTCAGCTGAGGAGTCTCCAACAAGAAAGCCGAGAGTTATATTGGATGATTCAAGATAAGATGCTGTCCAGTCGCTGTATTCACGGAAAGCACTGTGAGTTGTGCCATATGTATCACAAAGCTTAACCATAACCTTTGCGGGTATAGATGTGTCTATAGCCTTTGGACTATTAATAGCTGTTGTTGTATTTTCAACAATAATACCCGAAATCTTTATTGAGGGTTGAACCTCTTCGGAGGGCGGTGGATCCTGAACAGTAAACACAGGGAATTGCTTCAAGGGTTTCAAGTCTTCATCAAACATAAAATATTTGAAGCTGTAATCCTTAAAATCCGCTTCGCTGTCATAATCAACTGTTGCATACACGGAGTCGGTATCTTCAAGGTCAGTAAGATTTGCTGTTTTAAGGTCAAGAAGAACCTTGTTTTTGTATGCAGCGATATAAAGGGTTGCATTTTTTTCGTAGCCGTTTTTTGTAATATGCATAAATGCATTAAACTGCTGATTTGCTTCGTCGTAGTAAACACCGGCGTTTACATTTGGTAGCGGATTACTTGATGTTTGTGCAAAACAGAAGCTTTGCATAACAAGTAAAAGGATGATAGAGATTGCTAATAATTTTTTCATTTGTTTTTCTCCTTTTTATAATAAATTTTTAATTTCTTCAAAAATAATGTCAGGCTCTCTGTTTCCGTCAGCGATAAAAATGTTTTCTTCATCTTTAAATCTTTCGCAAAGAGCAAGATAGTTTTCCCTCACAGAGGTGAGCCTTTGCAGATTTTCGTATATTTCAAAGCTTTCTCTGCCTTTTTTTATTCTCTCAAGAGAAACCTCGGGCGGAATATCAACTAAAATTGTGATGTCAGGCTTAAGCTCAGCTCTAGCCTCACGATTAAGCTCTATAACCCAGTCGAGAGGAACTTCCGACCCCTGATATGCAAATGACGAAAGATAGTATCTGTCGCAGATAACATATTTCCCCTTGTCGAGTTGTTTTTTTATTCCGTCTGTGGGATTTAAAATGTGGTCAAGTCGGTCTGCGGCAAAAAGAGCTGCAATAACTCTTGGGTCTGCCTTCTCGCTGCCCGACAGAATTTTGTGAAGAAAGTCTCCTATTTGACCGTAGGTTGGCTCAAAGGTGGAGATGCATTCTTTTCCAAGACCTTCTAAATATTCTTTTAGTTTTTTTGCCTGAGTGCTTTTCCCGCTTCCGTCAATGCCCTCAAAAACAATAAATTTTCCTCTTTCCATTTTTATCTCCCCTTAAAATGTGTTCCAACCTGTTTTCCCTCTAAGATGTCATAAATATTTTCAGGATTTTTTCCGTTTGTGATAAACATATGGATTCCTTTATCAGTAACCATTTTTGCAGCATTCAGCTTTGTTTTCATTCCCCCTGTGCCTCTTTTTGAGCCTGCACCTCCCGCAAGGGATAAAAGCTTATCGTCAATTTCTTCAATAAGGGGAATAAGCTTTGCATCCTTGTCTGTTTCGGGATTTCCGCTATAGAAACCGTCAATGTCCGAAAGGATAATAAGACAGTCTGCCTCAACCAAAAGGGCAACATAGGCAGATAAGGTGTCATTGTCTCCAAATTCAAGCTCGTAGGTTGAAATAACATCGTTTTCGTTAACAATTGGGATAACCCCAAAGTCGAACATAGTGGAAAATGCCGCCTTGGCATTTTCAAAGGTGTGTTTTTCGTCAAGTATGTATTTTGTAAGAAGAACCTGAGCTGTCAGGTGTCCGTATTCTGCAAAAAATCTGTCGTATGTGGAAACAAGGCTTGCCTGACCAATTGCGGCAAGAGCCTGTTTTTTTCTTGTGTCTGCAGGCTTTTCGGGAAGATTAAGTCTTCCAACCCCCGCACCAACAGCACCGCTTGAAACAAGAATAACTTCAAGACCTCTGTTTCTAAGGTCAGAAAGAACTCTCACCAAGCCCTCTATTCTTTTTAAATTAAGCTTTCCCGTGTCGTGTGTAAGGGAGGAGGTTCCAACCTTAACAACAATTCTCTTAAAATCTTTTTTGCTCATTTTTCTTCTCTTCCTCGTTTCTTCTCGTTGCCGTCAGGCAACATATCGAGCCGTATGGCATATCGAGTCCCAAAGGGACATATCGAAAATCCCGAAAGGGATTTATATCGCTGATTTCATCGAAGATAAAATCACACTAAGTATACCACCAAATAGGGGAAATGTCAAAGAAAAAAACGAGGGGCTTAAATTTCCTCTTGTTCGTATAATGTTTTAAAAATTTTTGATGAAATTAACATATGTTTAGTGTAAACTCTGTGGTGGTCAAAAAGTCCCTGAATATACATTTCTTCGCAGCTTTCTCCTGCGTGTTTTTCAAAACATTCCTTATATTCTTTAAATAATTCCAGTCCCTCAGGTTTATCTTCAAAAAATTTCAGAAGCTTTAGTTCAGCAGAAAACAGCTTGTCTGAATGAATTTGAAGCTCTTCGTTTTCTTCAAGCGTAATTTTTGCATCGCAAATTGCTTGGTTCATTGTGTTTGGAAATTCTTTAAGAGCCTCTATCATATAATCGTATTTCATCATATTGTATTCCTTTCGGTAAAATAAAAAAGTGTGCAACCGATGTTAAATGACGATAAGGAAGAAAGGTGAAAATGTGTTATACAGCCGGATTGATATGATATTGTAGAAAATTAAAATTTGGAGGAATTACAATGAAATCAATATTTGAACAAAACGGCGGAACATATACAAAAGTTGGAGATTACTATATCCCTAACATCACAGTACCCGACACAAAGAAATACAATATCGGTAAATATGGAAATTTGCGAAAAACATTTTTGAAAGAACATCACAAATCCTATTACACAATTCTTTTTATGGAAGGCAAATTGTTTGAACACCTTGCAGAGATAGACGAAACTTGCCATAAATGCCTAAAAGATATGATAACAAAAATGGCAGAGCAAGAAGGCGTTACGGAACAATTAAAAGCAACCGACCAAATGGCTTGGGTGCAGAATATGAATAATATTCGCAACCGAGCAGAAGAAGTTATTTTGCGTGAATATGTGTACGGAAATTTTGAAGAATGAGTCAGCATTTCAACTGTTGAAGATGGTTTGCTTTCCTTGATAAGAAATCCTATATTAAGAACGAATTAATTATTAAAGAGAAAAAATCCCTTTGTCAAAACGACAAGGGGATTTTAATTCAAAAACAACTAATTAGAATAATCCAATATTTGTTTTGCAATATCTAATTGTTCTTCGTCAAACCAATGTTTTTCTTTTTTTCTTGCAATCACTAATTTCATCATTTTTTGTGCTTCAGGATAGTTTTCACTTTCAAATAAAATTTCTCCTAATAATTCCCATATAAAAATTTTATCTTGAGAAATATTAATCTTCTTGGCTATAGCAAGTGCTTTTATGGCACAAGAATAAGCACGTTCTACATTGCCTTGAAACAAATAAGACAATGCGTTGACATAATGAACTTCCATAATGTATTTGTGATTTTCAGGCAACTCATTTCTTAGCAACTCCAAACACAAAGGCAAAGCATCTTTAATTTCCAATAAATTTCCTTGATTGATATTTATATGTGCTTTTAAAATATAATATCTTGTTTGTGTTATTTTATACCACCTATTACTAAATGTTTCAGCATCCGATATGGCTATATCTATATAATACATTGCCTTATTATAATCCTTACTTAAGTACGACACTAACGCAAGATTGAAAATAATATCACTATAATAAGAATTCCCAATTAAGTCATTCATGGCTTTCCCACTAATATTAAAATCAGTTAATGCCATCTCAAAATTATCAGTGAGCAACCATAGACATCCAAGATTATTCCAATAAATCGCAATGTCCATGTCTGATATTATATCACGAACAGGATCATCCTCTTTAAGTTCTTCTATAAACTGAATAAGCATAGCACAATATGTTTTAGCTAATTCGTAATCTTTTGAATTATATCCAAATTTAACAACCGATTCATACAATTTGATTTTTTTCAATTTATCGTTCTCTAAAATTTTATTAAAATTGGAATATAAGTGTTCATAACATACATATGCAGCAGCATAATACTTGTTTTCGCTTAACAATTGTACAAAGGCATATATCTTCTCATATAATACTTTTCTATTCTCGTATTGTTTATACTCGCCCTTCAAAAAATCACTTATACTATCTTTGCTGTTTGTCACAAATGCTTTTTTATGAAAAATGTTATAAACTATATCAGAAACTGTATTTTTGTTTTCTGCATATTGATTTTTATTGCTTTTGTACCAACTATCTTCTTTATCAATAAATTCCGGGTGTATTATGCCGTGATAATAGGAATTGAAAATTTCATGCAAAGAAACACAACTCCAAAAACTATAAGAATAACTAATTAATTCATTAACCGCAAACGTAGGTAAAACAATAATTATATTACACCTATGACTTAGTAGCCAATCTCTATTATAATTCAAATTAACAATAGATTTTTTTACATCATTGTTATTGCTTTCATCAATAACGATAATAGATGAATCATCAATATCATTAAGATTTATATCTCTTTGAGACATTTCGCTTGTTGTAGTAGCACGAACATCAAAAAAAATACTTAAATCCTCGAAAAAATGTTTTTTGGTCACACAACTATTAATTTCCGCAACAACAATTCCGCCATTTGTATTGTTGCAAAATAATTTAACATTATCAAAGGCTGTTTTATATTTTTTGCTTCTCATATCGCCCACTTCTCATTCTTTTTTTACTGTTGTGTCGCAGGTATTTCTTTTTTCTCCACTAGATAGTCTCTTATGGCGGGGTTTAAATCGCACCATCTTTCACCATTATACTCAATAACAACAAGCGACATCAAAAATTCTACCATAGTCATATCCTTATCAATAATAGGTTTCTTATCAGTCGCAATTCGCTTAAGCAACTCTATATGATCCTCGTGAATAATTCTTTCCATTCCACTTTTATATGATTGATATGCAATCATAACATCATCCATAGTAATTTTTCGTTCAGATTCTGGATTTTCAGTTTTATCTATAAGCAATTGTACTTTGATGCATGTATCTCGCAAAATTTTCAAAGCCGTTCTAATACAACCGCCAGATTTTTTTATAACAAAATCAATTACGCCCTCTTCAAATAAGTTTTCATCCGCACGTTTTTTAATTATACCTCTAATTGTTTCAATACCTAATTCATAGTCGCCACCTTGTTTTCTTTTAACCTTTATCATTCTCAAAAACAAAGTTTCATCGAAATCATTAATAACACAGTGAAACTCTGGCGTATAATAAAGATAAATCGGAAAAGTAAAAACAATATTCGCATGCAAATCAGTAATATGTTTACAATGCTCAATAAATATATCCCTAGCCTGTGTAAGTGCCAGCTTATCTAAATCATCTATGATTATTAATAATTCTTTATTTCCAAGTTTAGTTTGAAACTCATCCATAAAATCATTTATCATACCAATTAATTGGGGAATTGTTCTCTCAACCTTCTGTATGGTTTCGCCTTTTATCTTATTACTTGATTGAAGGAAAAATTTTATTTTGGCTGATATAACATCCAAGAATGAACCACCAATTGAGGATTGTGCTTCAATTTGGGTCATTTCCTCATCTGTTATGGTTATAACTTGCTCATCTTTCCAATAATGGTATATATTTGATACAACTTGTGCATCAATCTCAATTCCATTTTCGTTTGCAGCAGTTACAACTCCTCTTAAAACGGAAAATAAAATATCAACATAAGAAGCAGATAGATAATCTACATATCTATTAATGGAATATTGAATAACTAAATAATCATCTTTCAAGGATTGTGCCATTTTAAATAATTCAGTACTTTTACCACAACCGTTATGTCCTATAAACAGAAATTTTTTGTTTTTTCTGCAACCTTCCTTCAAAAGAAGCATGAGTTCAGCAGAAGCATCGCTTCCGCGAGCTTCTGCTGTATCTACATAAAAATGAGATATATTATCTGAATTTTCCAAGGGTCTTAAATCAAAAACATTTATTAAATCCTTAATTGTAGTAGCTTTTTCCATAACGTACTCCTTATTTTTTTCATAAAACATAATTATTCACCCCAATTATATCATAAACTCCAGTATTTGTCAAATAAGTTTTCGTATTTCAATTTTATTAATATACCTTGAAGAATAGAATAAAATTTCTGTTTTTCTCCTCTGGTTCTATAGGATATTTTGTGACAAATTAGTATTCTTATACAATGACTATATTATCCAAAACATCAAAAAGGAGGAAAAGTATATGCACACTCTTCCTCCTTAATATTTACTTCAAATTATCATACATTCTCACGAATGTGGCGATGGCTTGTTCTTTGGTGTATTTGCCCTGTGGTTCAAAGCCGTTGCCTGTCCCGTTCATAATGCCGTTCTCGGTTACGAAGCCGACACCTTCGGTTGCCCAAGATGAAACACCGGATTCAACGGATGTGTTGTAGGATGTATCATATCCCAAAACATCTGCTGTACGCATAAGCATAGTTGCGGCTTGTTCTCTTGTAATTTCACCAAGAGGATTAAACTCTGTTGCGCTTACGCCGTTTACAATACCGAGCTTGCACATATAGTCTGCATACTCATAGTATGTATCTTCAAACGGTGATTTAATAGGAGTTCCTTTTTCTTCAATCAACTGACCGATGCCTTTGCCTGTTTTTTCTTCAATCATCCAAGTCAAAATTGTACAGAACTCTGCTCTTGTAATGTTATTTTGATAATTGTTCTGCATATAATCAGGCAAGAAACCGTAATCAGTTGCTTTTTTGATTTCAGGCTTTGCCCATTCGCTCGGAGTTGTTGATTTTACTTCTCTTATAAACTCTGCAACATCTGTACCCTCGGAACCATAAAAATCTGCACTGTCGATTAGCTTTCTTATGTCTGACAATGTTTTTCTGTTATCCAATGTTTCAGAATCAACATTTCCGAAAAGTGCATTAAATACATCTGACATTTTAACTTCTCTGTTGACTACATTCTTCATAATGATAACGAGAGTGTCCCATGCGATTCCCTGATTTCTTTTTGCCTCACCATAGTTTTCAAGTAAACTATCGCAAATGTCGCAACCGTAAAGCTGAACGTTTTTATAGAAATCTGCTGCAGCCATAAGATTTTCAGCCTTTTCTGCTGTTGGATTACTGTTGAATGTTTTCTCTGCCGATTCCATAGCATCTTTTAATGCGTTTTCAATAACGATTAAAGCATACAAATCAATGGTGTCAGATTCAATATCATCTGCTTGGAACAGAATGTTGTTGATAGGACTTGTTATTTCTTTTACCAAATCAAAGGCAGCTAATGCAGGAGAGAACTTTTCCAAAGCTCCAACCATTTTTTCAAAGGCATATTCGCTAAGCTGTTCTGCTGTTTTTGTTGCACCGCTTGAAACTGCATATTTTGCTGTATCTGCCTGAGCTTTTTCAATACTCTTGATTACATTGTCGCAAGCTGTTTTCAACGCCTTGTCAGATGTAGAATTTTTAATCAGCTTTATCGCCTTTATCTGTTCGTTAGTGCAGCTTGCCATCTGATAAATCTTTGCATATTCTTCAAAATATGTTTCAATGGATTTTCCGGATATAAGTAATGTGTCGATAAAACCAACATTCTCTAATCCGTCACCGCATAAGCCCTCGCATATTTCTTTTAATTGCTTTTTATTGGCATCGTCAATTTTTGTACCCTTTTCAGCAATCTTTTTGCCGTATTTTAAGATGTAATCACTCATTACATCGCCAACCTTGCCGAACACCTTAACGTTTTCATCGTCATTCAGCAATTTGACAAGAACACACTCGTAAAATTCGGTCGCAGTTACTTCATCAGGTGCTTTGCCTTTATATATGCTTTTGTAGAACACAGACAGATAGTTGTCCAATGAGTATTTTACAATAGACGGGGTTAAATCCATTTCATCAGCAAACATTCCGTGTACGCTATTGTAATTTTTATAATACTTGTACTGACTGTTATTTACTAAATACTTTGCACGGATAATTGTTTCATCATTGATTGTATCTGCAAGATTGCCGAGAACTTCAATTTTTGTTCTGCCAAGCTCGGCACCGTCAACCTTTGCAACAAGATCACATTCACCCTCGTTAATACCTTTTATGGTCAATGCTCTTGTATATGCATTATCCTTGTCGCTGATAATTTTTATTGCATTGTTGCCGTCTTTAGATTCAATTTCCCATTTAATATCAAGGTGGTTATGTACATATTCTTCGCCTTGCTTTACTGCATAATTGATTTCAAGTTCTTCATCAAGCATAACAGTATATCCACCGGCAAGAGTCATAACATAAGAAACAACTTCAATTTCAAAATCGGCTTTTTGTCCGCTTTCTGTATGGGTTGCGGTTATTGTCACCTTTCCGCCTTTTATCCCTTTAACAGTTACATTATTACCCCAAGGAGTAATCTGTGCAACACTTTCATCACTGCAAGACCAAGTTATGCCACCTTCAGGAGCGATGTTTCCATTTTCGTCATAGCGAATTGCTTTTAAGACAGTTTCTGTATTGGGTAGAATTGAGTTTTCTCCTTCTATAACAATTGCTGTATTTAATTGCATTGCTTTTTGGGGAATGGCACGATTGTTATTTGTATTATCGCCCAATTGATAGTATTCATTATATCCCCAAGACCACAGGCTTCCATCGGCTTTTATAGCTAAATTATGGCATGATCCTGTCGAGATATCTATTACACCATTCATTACTTTTGTTGGCATACTCTGGCTTTCGTTAAGACGTTCATTTCCCAACTCACCATAAAAATTACTTCCCCACATATATAAAGTTCCATCATTTTTTACTGCTGCACTGTAATAACCAGCAGAAGCAACAATAATATTGTCCATTATTTTCATTGGCGTATTTCTGTTTTTATTACTTCCATCGCCTAGTTGACCTGATTGATTTTGTCCCCAAGACCATAAGCTTCCATCATTTCTTATGGCAAGCATATGCATAAATCCCGAAGAAACAAGTTTTACATCATCCATTATTTTGATTGGTGCCATATGACTTTTAGTTGTGCCATCACCAAGTTGACCATAATCATTATATCCCCATGTCCAAAGACTACCATCATTCTTTATAGCGGCACTACTCCATCCTCCAAGTGATACAGATGTCACATTGTCCATTATCTTAGAAGGAGTTGTTCTCGTACTATTGCCAGTTGTTGCATCGCCTAAACATCCATGCCGAGCATCTCCCCAAGTCCATAAACTACCATCGTTCTTTATAGCGGCACTGTGTGTAAGGCCAAGCGAGACTGATACAACATTATCCATTATTTTGGTTGGCGTCATGTTACTTTTAGTTGTACCATCACCAAGTTGACCATAATAATTAGATCCCCACATCCAAAGGCTACCGTCACTTTTTATGGCGGCATAATGATCGCTTGATAATGAAATTGATACAACGTCATCCATTATTTTAGTCGGTGTTTTAATACACTTTACTTTGGAACCAGTTGCGATATTGCTGGAAGTGTTTGCGCCCCACATCCAAAGACTACCATCACTTTTTAATGCTAAACTACGATAACTACCTGCCGCAACCGTAGGAGTTACACTTGTTGCTGACACACTCAGAATACCAACAGGCAAAATCATAACAACCAATGCCAATACTAAAATTGTGTTTACTAATTTTTTCATCTTTTCGTACCTCCAAATATTAAAAAAATGCGTAACCCATATTTCAGAGTTACGCATAAAAAACGTATTCTCTGAGTTGTAGGGTTGTCACACACTTACAATACACAATGGCGTAGATAAAAACGCGAGA
Source organism: Clostridia bacterium (assembly GCA_045575975.1). Taxonomy (GTDB): domain Bacteria; phylum Bacillota; class Clostridia; order Monoglobales; family Monoglobaceae; genus RGIG8709. Next base: position 84,192 of record JAZNFO010000034.1, read on the forward strand.
ATACGTTTTTATCTAAATAATGTTGCCAACGCATAACAATCCTATTATATTGTAAGTATGTGACTTTAACATTATATCACAGAGAGTTCAAGAAGTAAATGCTTTTAAGTAAATTTTGTCAAGTTGCCGACAAATAATTTTTTGTAGAACGATAGAAGCCTATTTTGTTCATACATAAAAAGCAAACTATCGAATCGGAGTATTTACCGATACGGCAGCTTGCTTTTTGCATTTATCCGAAAATGGATTTGAGGATAAATATTCAAGGGAAAGCCTTGAATGAGCATAGTAAAATTTGTGCGGTGGTAACAAAATTTGCTATGCGTTGAGGGAGTCCAGAGGGAAAGTCTGGCACACTTCTTTGCTTGCAAAGTGTAGTGTGTTACACCTTTACCGACGGGGCGGGTGTGAAAATATGTTGCTCTCCGTTTTTGAGCAATATATTTTCGCAGACGGCAAAATTACAAAAGGATGGTCGTCTGCCGTGTTGTTGGCAGACGGTCAGCCTTGCAGTAATTTGTGAAGTCGGTAAATGGTGTAAGCACCCACGAAGGATTACTTATATTTACCCAAGCCGTTCTTCTCCATAAGGTCATCAATCTCGCAACGCATATTGAGATACCACATATCGAATGTACAAAAATCCATCGAGCCTTCTTTAACCTGTTTTTTCATTATGCTTGCAACTCGCTTGAATTCCTCATAGGCTTCGTGAAGTTCTGCAAGAGCTTTTTCGTCAAGGTTTCTTTTTATTGCCTTTTGTATTCGATTGTACCAATACATATTTTCGTTACGGTATGTTATCTCATAATCTACATCACGAGTAGCATCATCGAACTTCTGTTTGTTTTTCTTCCGTTGTGCTTTGCGGCATTTGTCAGAGCAAATAACATTTTTATTCAAATCCGTTGAAAGAAAGAGCTTACCGCAGACTTTACAATAGCTGAAATACTTTTTTGTTTCATATATGGTCTGCATATAGCTCACAATCATTGACAGCACCATATCGTCAGAAACAATATATTCGATTGTCTTTCTGCTATCCGGCACTAAAATTTTCTGTACGGGGTATTTGTAATATTCGTAAGGCATATCAGAAAGCGGATTTATAGCATCAATCTCCTGATGCTCAATAATTTCATCCATTAAGTTATAACGGAATGGCAAGGTCATTTCCTCTATTCTGTTATACATTTCATAGGATTTTTCTTCTTCCTTTTCTTTGTCCTTGTTTTTCTTGTCCAAAAGGCTATTTAATGCCTTTATGTACTCGCTCCATATTTTCAATATAAGAAACTTCATAGGAGGGGTGCTCTCGTTATAAAATTTCTCAATAGCCCCCGTATTCACATAAGGTTTTTTACAAATGTTTTGATATAAATGGTTAATTAAATCTCTAATTTCTGTTGCCTTCGGGGTAATATCAAGCAAAAATGAGCCGATTGGTCTAAATTGTTCAAAAATTATTTTATCTTTTTTCCAACCTCTTAAATAGCGGTTTACATCGTCAAATTCACCTATGACAATATGCTCCCTTTTCTTTTTAAGGTCAATATTTACCGCAATTAAGGGCTTTTCGAGAATTGGTATATTAGGTTGTGGTATTTGTATCTTCATTTCTTGTTACCTCGGTTTATGAGAATTGTATTTTTAGCGTTTTATGATTACTTAAAGTATATACCAAAAGCCTTTACAAGTCAAGTTTTTTGTGATTTAATCGAATTGCACAGAGGTGCACATCTGTTGCAAATACATTGTTGACTTGGAGGTAAAAAGCGATGGCAGAAAACAAAAAATATTACTATCTCAAACTGAAAGAGAACTTTTTTAACAGCGATGAGATAGTGTTGATTGAAAATATGCAAGACGGCATATTGTACTCTAATATTCTTTTAAAGCTGTATCTTCTGTCTTTGAAATATAACGGATTTCTTCGCCTTAATGAAAATATAACCTATTCTGCACAAATGATTGCAACCATAACAAGACACGAGGTAGGCACAGTTGAAAGAGCCTTAAACATATTCTTGCAATTTGGTTTGATAGTATCGGCAGCAGACGGTTCTATATATATGACGAACATAGAGGATATGGTCGGTAAATCCTCAACCGAAGCGGACAGAAAACGACTTGCAAGAGCAGAGGTCAAAAGGCTTGGCGGACAAACAGCGGACAAATGTCCGACAAATGTCCTCAATCTGTCCGACATTCGTCCACCAGAGATAGAGATAGAAAAAGAGACAGATATAAAGAAAGAGTTAGAGTCAGAGCAAGAGTTATACGGGCGATACAAAAATGTATCGCTCACGCTCCCTGAATACGAACAACTTAAAAAAGATTATCCCGTATATGTCGATAAATATATTGAAAAATTATCGGAATATATGGAAAGCACAGGCAAGACCTATAACAGCCACTCGGCAACAATTCGCAGTTGGTTAAAAAAGGACATTAAAACAAAAGACTATTCCTGCGAGGAGGGAGAGAGCTTATGACACATAATGAATTTGAGCGTATGCAAAGACTTAATATGCTGAAATCAATGTGTTTTCAGGATTCCGCATTATACTGTTGGACTTTTGAAAACGACAACGGCAGAAATCCGCTTATCAGCAAGGCGAAAATCTACGCTGATAAATGGTCGGATATGCTGTCAAAAAACATAGGTCTGCTCCTTTGGGGAGAGGCCGGAACAGGCAAAACCTACTTTGCGGCTTGTATCGCAAATGCGTTAGTAGAAAATTGTGTATCTGTAAAGATGACAAACTTCTCAACCATACTCAACGATTTATTCTATGAGAACGACAAAAATCAGTATATCGACAGATTGAACAATCACAATCTGCTGATTATAGATGATTTAGGTATTGAGCGTGATACGGAATACGCATTAGAACAGGTTTATAACATCATAGACGCACGATACAAAAGCAATAAACCACTTATAGTAACAACAAATTTAACCATTACAGAGATTAAAAATCCCGTTGATACAGCACACAAAAGAATTTATGACAGAGTTTTGGAAATGTGTGTGCCGATTAAGTTTGACGGAGAGAATTTCCGTCAGCAAAAAGCAACGGAGAAAATGGAGGCCATAAAGACAATTTTTGATTCGGAGGTGAAATGATTATGGCAAAAGCGATATTAAGATTTGCAAAGCATAAAGGCAGTCCAGCGGCAAAGTTAGAGGGACATCACGAACGCAAGAAAGAAAAATACAAAAGCAATCCCGATATTGACATATCGAGAAGCAAATACAATGTTCATCTTATCACACCACAGATGAGCTACAAAAAGGAAATAGACACCCGTATCACAGAAGCAAAATGCAGAACACGCAAGGACAGTGTAAGATTTATTGATACACTCATCACAGCAAGTCCCGAATTTTTCAAAGGCAAAACCTATGATGAAATGAAAAAATTCTTTATTCACGGCTTGGATTTTATCAAGGCTAATATTGTTCCCGAAAACATATTCTCAGCGGTTATTCATCTTGATGAAAAGACACCGCACATGCACCTGTGCTTTGTACCTCTTACAGAAGATAAAAGACTGTGTGCAAAAGAAATTCTCGGCAACAGTACAAAAATGGTACAGTGGCAGGATAAGTTTTATGAATACATGGTAAAATTTTATCCAAAGCTGGAGCGTGGTGAATCTGCCCGTAATACACACAGAAAGCATATCCCCACAAGTATTTTCAAAGCAGCATACAGATTACAGAAAATGCAGCTTGAAATTGAAAGTATTTTGGAAAACACCAATATTCTCAACACAAGCAAGAATACAACAAAGGTTGCGGCATTGATTAAGAAATTTGTACCAAAGGTTGAGAGCTTTGAAACACAGGTAAATATGCTTTCAAGGTCATTCAAAAAAGCAGAGGAAGAAAATGCGGAACTTTCAAAAGCATTAAACACCTACAAAGACAGGAGCTTTAAGCAGAGTCGTGAACTTGCAGATTTGCAATTCGAGGTTGAAGAATTATATAAATTCCTCAACAAGATACCTGCTGAAATTATCGAACAAGTTAAGGAGGCAGAAAAGCAAGCACAAAAAGAACGCAGACGAAAGCGAGAAATGGAGGCGGAGAGATAATGAAGAAAATTACATTGAAGCCTCAAATCACATCTTCCGGCAAGCAGTTAAAACACCCCGAAAACATAAATATCAAAAAGAAAATCGGCACTACTACATATATGGTAAATGCCTATTTTAACCAAAATGCTAACGGCGATATGGTTTCAAGGGTAAAAAATCTTATCACAAGATAGGCTTGTGCAAAAGGGAGAAAATATGTTTTATTAAACCAAAGCGTTGAATTTGACAGTCGGGTATGGTATAATGTCTATACTACAATATTTATCATATCCGGCTGTCGGAAAGGAGAATTTATTAAATGATAAGACAGTCAAATGATAATAAAATAACTGCTCTTTACTGCCGATTATCGCAAGATGACGGGCGTGAGGGCGAAAGTAACAGTATAACAAATCAAAAAGCAATTCTTGAAAAATATGCAAAAGACCACAATCTAATCCCGTATAAAATTTATGTAGATGACGGAGTAAGCGGAACTACCTTTGAGCGTGAAGGATTTAAGGAAATGTTATCCGATATTGAGCAAGGTCTTGTATCGACAGTCGTTGTAAAGGATTTATCCCGTTTCGGCAGAGACCATATTATGGTTGGATATTATACAGAGATGTTATTTCCCGAAATGAATGTAAGATTTATAGCAATCAATGACAATGTAGATACTGAGAATAGCGAAAGTAACGAGTTTGCACCCTTTACCAATATTTTTAATGAATGGTATGCTAAAAATGCAAGCAAGAAAATCAATGCTGTGTTTAAGGCAAAGGGCGAATCAGGACAGCGTTTAGGCTCTGCTATCCCTTATGGTTACAAGGCAAATCCCGATAATCCAAAAGAAATTATTATTGATGAAGAAGCTGCAAAGGTTGTTAAATACATCTTTGAACTGTGTATGTGTGGTAAAGGTCCCGGTAAAATCGCAAAGCAACTTACCGCAGAGGGTATTTCAACACCAATGGTATATTTCAGAGAACACGGAATGCCTTGCAGAACAAAGGGCGATATGAGTAATGTGTGGTGCAACCGAAGTATTTCGGGAATACTTGAAAATATGACCTACATAGGACATACGGTTAATTTTCGTACTGCTACCGTAAACTACAAAACCCATAAAAAAGTACGGCAACCAAAAGAAAATTGGCTGATATTTGAAAATACTCACCCTCCCATTATTGAAATTTCTGTATGGGAAAAGGTGCAGGAGTTAAGAAAGAATAAACGCCGTTATACCAAATCGGGAAAGAAAAGTATCTTTGCAGGACTTTTGGAATGTGCAGACTGTGGTGCAAAGCTGTATTACTGTACTTGTAAATCTCATAAAGAGGAACACGACTATTTTGTCTGTTCCAACTATAAGGGTAACACGGGCAAATGTACGGTGCATTATCTCCGTGAAAGTGTGCTATATGACATTGTTCTTGAACAAGTACAAACAATGCTTGCATATCTGCAATCCTTTGAAAGCGATTTTGTAAAAAGTCTTGTAGATAAATCTGCAAAGGACAAGAAAAAGGAAATCGCCTCACGCAGAAAAAAGCTCGAAGCAAACAAAATGCGAATATCGGAGCTTGACGGAATTTTCAAAAGGATTTACGAGGACAACATATCAGGCAAGTTAAGTGATGAACGCTTTGCAAAGTTGTCAGCAGACTATGAAAGAGAACAAAAACAGCTTGTACTTGACACCGAAGCACTTGAAAATGAACTAAATCAAGAAGCAGAACAGGTTGACAATGTGGAGTATTTTCTAAATATAGTCCGTCAATATACCGAAATCAAAGAGCTTTCTGCAAGAGTGGCAAATGACTTGATAGATAAAATCAAAGTCCATGCAGTAGATAAGTCAAGCGGTCAGCGAATACAAAGGATTGACGTTTACTATACCGCAGTCGGTCTGATAGATGTATCACAGCATATACAAGAATTAGCTATCTAAATGTTTTTATTCAATAAACAATGAGGCGATACAACGAGCAAAAAAGCCCATTGTATCGCCATTTCTTAAAACTTCCTTATACTCATTTAATAGAAGCTGCACACGAAAAATGTACAACTCCCTGTTGCGACACAAATCAAACATACACAATTTTTAACAAATACGAGTACATTGGAAAAAGAGAGTACATTTTTACCAAAAGGTAGTATTCTCTTATTTGTTAAAAATTATTTAATTTATGTCGCAAATTTATTTTAGCATATCTGTTAATCAAAATCAAGAAAAATTTATAAAAAGGAGGACATTGATGAACAGATGTCGAAGATGTAACAGAGAAATATCCGACCCTGGGAACACAAGGGGACGGAGATGCTGTGTTTTAATTCGCACAACGACCCTGGGAACACAAGGGGACGGAGATGCTGTGTTTTAATTCGCACAATAGAACCGTCCCGCTGTGCCAAAAGCGGTATTAATACATTGTATATCAAAGGAGTAGATAAAATGAAAAAAATAGTATTTCTTGTTTTTGCATGTGTTATCTTATTTACAGGGTGCATTTATCAAGCAGAATACAGACCTATAGATAATGACAGTGAGGTTTGGATATGTGAGGAACCTTATGCTGAAATTTATTGGGGAGATAAAGGTGAATACAGAGGGAAAATATGTATAGGAGAAACAGAACATAATATTATACACAGGGAAGATTATGGAGCAGGAATGTGGGTATATGAATATATTGATGATTTTAGTTCTCTTTACCTTGACGATAGATGGGAATATTGTTTATTCTATGCTGATGTAAATTATAGTGGGGATTCATTTACAATTACCGTTGAAGAAGATTACAAAAATCTATTTGACGGAACATATCCCACTTTGCACTTTACAAAGCACAACATTATCGACTATTTCAAGGATGAGAAATAAACAAGCAAGGGGAATGAACACCCTTGCTTTTCTTTTTGACAATTAAATATTTTAATGGTATAATAATTGTAATTAGAAATGGAGAGAAAAAGAGTATGAAAATCGGAAATGTAAAACTTGAAAACAATATATTTCTTGCGCCTATGGCGGGGATAACCGACAAGGCTATGAGAACATTGGTGAAGCCTTTTTCTCCCGGACTTATGTATACGGAAATGGTTTCGGGAAAGGCTCTTTCCTATAATAATAAAAAAACCGAAAATATGCTAGATATATCAGAGTGGGAAAAGCCTGTTGCGGTTCAGCTTTTTGGCCATGAACCGAAAATCCTTTCTGAAATTGCATACAAGGCAGAGGATGCAGGAGCGGATATTATTGATATAAATATGGGATGCCCTGCCCCGAAAATCGTCAACAATGGCGACGGCTCTGCCATTATGAAAACTCCCTCCCTTGCAGGGGAAATTATAGAGGCGGTAGTTAAATCCGTTTCTGTTCCCGTAACGGTTAAAATCAGAAAAGGCTGGGATGAGGAAAGCGTGAATGCTGTTGAGGTTGCAAAAATTGCAGAAGCTGCAGGGGCGTCATTAATAACCGTTCACGGCAGAACAAGAAAAGAGTTTTATTCAGGAAATGCGGACCTTGAAATTATAAAAATGGTGAAAGAAACCGTCAGCATTCCTGTTATTGGAAACGGAGATGTTATGGACGGGAGGACTGCCGAAAATATGCTTAAAGAAACGGGCTGCGACGGAATAATGATAGGAAGAGCAGCTCAGGGAAACCCCTGGGTTTTCAGGGAAATAAGAGAATATCTTGAAAACGGAAAAATTATTCCGAAGCCTGATATATTAGAAAGATGCGAAATGATGAGAAAGCATATAGAGCTTATATGCCGGTATAAAGGGGAAAGGATAGGGATTCCCGAGGCAAGAAAGCATATGGCGTGGTATGTTAAAGGCATCCGCGGCGGTGCAAGGGTGAGAGAAGAAATTTTCAGGGCAAAAACAAAGGAAGAAATGCTTGAAATAATAGAGCTAATAGAAAAGGAGACGGGGAAATGAATATATATGTGATTATGTCAGTTTTAATAATTATTTACCTTATTTCAAAGAGAGCGGACTTTGTCTGCTACACTGCCCGCAATGATTTTAACAAAGGAAATGCGGAGTCGGCTCTTAGAAAGCTTGAAAAAGCACAGAAAATCGGGAAATTGAGCATTGGAAACAAAATGCTTCTTGGGTATCTTTATTTAAGAGAGGGTAGCCTTGAAAAAGCAAGGGTAACCTTAGCTGAAGCATCAATGATGCCGGGCAAAGCCCCCATAAAAAACAGAATAAGGGCAATGCGGGCACTTGTTATGTGGAAAGAGGGATATATAAAGGATGCAATTGAATCCCTCGAAAATCTTATTAAAGATTACAAAAACACAACAGTTTATCAGGACCTGGGACTTCTTTATGTGCTGGACGGAGATAAGGAAAAGGCTCTTAAGTTCAACCTTGAAGCCTATGATTTTAATGCAGACGATATGATAATTATGGATAATCTTGCGGAGGCGTATGCTCTTTGCGATATGACAGAGGAAGCTGAAAAAGTGTATGAAAAGCTTTTAGAGCTGGAGCCTCATTTCCCCGAAGCATATTATGGATATGGAATGCTTCTTTGCAAAAAAGGGGAAAAGGAAAAAGGTATAAAATATATGGAAATGGCACTTGATAAAAGATTTTCATATCTTAGTGTTATGCAGAGGGACGAGGTTTCATCTCTCATAGAAAGTTACAGGTGATTATATGGTTAAGTTTGGAAACGACTGGGATGAAATTTTAAAAGGTGAGTTTGAAAAGGAATATTATCTGAAATTGAGAGCCTTTCTGAAAGAGGAGTACCAGACTCAGGTTATATATCCTCCTATGAACGATATATTTAACAGCCTGAAAACCACCGCATATTCTGATATAAAGATTGTGATTCTGGGGCAGGACCCCTATCACGAGCCGAATCAGGCTCACGGACTAAGCTTTTCAGTGAAAAAAGGGGTTGTTCCGCCTCCGTCCCTTAAGAACATTTATAAGGAAATAAACTCCGAGCTTGGGATTCCCGTTCCAAACCACGGAGAGCTGACAAAATGGGCGAAGCAGGGCGTTCTTCTTTTAAACACAGTTTTAACAGTTAGACAGGGACAGGCAAACAGCCACAAAAACAAAGGCTGGGAGATTTTCACGGATACGGTTATCAGGAAGATAAACGAAAGAGAAAAGCCGGTTGTGTTTCTTCTCTGGGGTGGAAATGCAAAGAGAAAAACCGCCCTGATAACAAACCCCCAACACAAAATTTTAACTTCTGTTCATCCAAGCCCTCTTTCGGCATACGGCGGATTTTTCGGATGCGGGCATTTCAAAAGCGCCAACGAGTTTCTGGAAAGCATAGGAGATGCTCCTATTGACTGGTCATTGTAATCGTCGAAAGATAGCGATACGGATTACGATTTTCAAAGGTTGATTTCCGTTTTTGCATCGTTAAAATCCTCGGCAATCCACAAACGTCGAAAGATGGAAATACGGATTCCGATTCCGTAGGGAACGGATTTATCCGTTCCGAATGAAACCGTAGGGGACAGCGTTTACGATGTCCCGAATTAAACACAAAGGAGATGCGAAAGATGTATCAAGATCCTTTCAAAGAATATATAAAACAAGCAGAACCCGACAAAAAGTATAAAGGCTATGCCTGGAGTACAGCAATAGGATTGCAGGCGGTTGATGGGTTGGAACCGTCAAAGCAACTGATAAAAACGGCTATTGAGAATATAGAGGGCAACATCTCTATGGATGATGCTGAAAAGCAAATTGAAAGTTATTATGCGTCAAGAACTGAAAAAGCAGATGATGGCAGATGCGAGGAAGCCGACAAGGTTTCGGTTCGTATTGCGAATATTCTTTCTGAAAAATCTTTTTCGTTTGCACCAAGTGAGTATATAGGTATTCACAAAAAATTGTTCAACGGAATTTATAAGCATGCTGGGAAAATAAGAGATTATAATATTACGAAAAAAGAATGGGTGCTAGACGGGGAAACAGTGCTATATGGAAGTGCAGCAGAGCTTCGTGAAACACTGGAATATGATTTTTCCGAAGAAAAGAAATTCAGTTATAAAGGACTCTCAAATGATGAAATAATCAGGCATCTGGCACAATTTGTTTCAAGATTATGGCAGATTCATATTTTTGGAGAGGGAAACACCAGAACAACAGCGGTTTTCTTTATAAAATATTTAAGAACTTTGGGATTTGATGCAACAAATGATATATTCGCAGAAAATGCGTGGTATTTCAGAAATGCTCTTGTGAGAGCAAACTACACCAATCTGCAGAAAAAAATATATGAAACAACAGAGTATTTGGAAAATTTTATCAGAAATCTATTGTTTAACGAAAATAACGAATTGAAAAACAGATATTTGCATATTAGATATGTAAATAACAAGAAAAACATAGCTATTGAAGAGAAAAACATAGCTATTGACGGGCAAAACATAGCTATTGATGATAAAAGATTAAATATTCAAACTAAAACAAACATTAAAAAGTTATATGAAGTTGTTGGCACAGAAGGGATTTTTGGCAGGGGCGATGTTTCAGAAATTTGCAGAATTTCATATTCAACAGCCGGAAATCTTATTTCAAAAATGAGGAAAAATAAACTCATAGATGAAGTGAAAGGCTATGGAAAAGGAAAATACAGATTTTGTTAAGCCATAATGAAGGAGATGCAAAAATGAAAAGGAAGCTTATAATGTCTCTTATGCTGATTATGCTTGGAGTGGTTTTTTCCGGCATGATAAGTGTCTCGGCAGAGACAGAAGATATATACAGATATTCAATTTCAAACGGAGAGGTAACCATAACCGACTGCAATTATGATGCAAGCGGTGAAATTGTAATCCCGGCAACTATTGAAAACTGTCCCGTAACAAAAATTGGTTATCATGCGTTTAGTTATTGTGAAGAGATAACGGGCGTAACCATTCCTGAAAGTGTAACAAGCATAGAGACAAGAGCCTTTGAATATTGTGTTGGACTTAAAAGTATAAATATTCCTGAAGGTGTGAAAAGTATAGATGTGGAAACTTTTAAGGATTGCCACAGCCTTACAAGTATAACTCTGCCCAAAGGTCTGAGGAGCATAGGTAATTATGCCTTTTACCGTTGCAAAAACCTTACGGATATCAGCATTCCGGAAGGTATAACAAGCATAGGAAACGGAGCCTTTTCCAATTGTGAAGGTCTTACAGAAGTAACCATTCCGGAAGGCGTAACAAGTATAGGATACGAAGCCTTTTATGATTGTTATAGTCTCACAGCTATCACTATTCCAAAAAGCATAACGAATATAGGAGAGGATGCCTTTCGCAATTGCACCGGACTTACAAGAGTTGATATAACTGATATTGAAGCCTGGTGTGAAATAAGTTTTTTCAATTCAAAATCAAATCCTATGTATTATGCAGAGGAAATTTATCTTAATAATTCTTTGATAAATGAAGTGATAATCCCCGACGGCACAAAACATATAGGGAATTATACTTTTTACAATTGTGAAAGTATTGCGGGCATAACAATTCCTGGCAGCGTGAAGAGTATAGGCACAAATGCTTTTTCCTATTGCACAGGACTTGCAAGGATAACAATTCCAGCAGGCGTTACAACCATTGGTGATGGTGCTTTCAGTTATTGCGACGGACTTTCAAATATAAATATACCAAATGGTGTAACTGATATAGGAGACGGAGCTTTTAGTAATTGCACGGGACTTGCAAGCCTAATTATCCCCGATAGTGTGACACATATAGGGGACAGTGCTTTCAGCCGTTGCAAAAGCCTTACAAGTGTGAATATTTCAAAAAATGTCACAAGCTTAGGGACGGGAGTGTTCAACTATTGTGAGAGACTTGCAAGTGTGACAATTCCCGATAATGTCACAAGCATAGGAGAGGGAGCCTTCAACTATTGCACCAGTCTTATCAGAGTCACTATACCAAATGGTGTAAAAAGTATAGGAAATAGTGCCTTTTCCAATTGTTACAGTCTCACAAGCATTAACATTCCAAACGGTGTAACAAGTATAGGTAATTATACCTTTGAAAATTGCAACAGTCTTATAAGCATAATGATACCGGATAGCGTAACAAGCATAGGCGGGTATGCTTTTGATGGTTGTCATAGTCTTGCTGATATCAACATTCCAAATGGTGTAAAAAGTATAGGCAATCACGCCTTTAGCTATTGTAACAGTCTCACAAGTATAGATATTCCGGACAGCGTAACAAGTATAGAAGAGGGGGCTTTCAGCTCCTGTGAAAGTCTTGAAATTGTAAGGTTTGGAAAGGGAGCGGAGCTTATTCCGGAAATGACATTTTATATTTGCCGTAATTTAAAATATGTTTGTCTGCCTGCAGAACTTAAATATATAAGAAATGATGCCTTTAATTATTGTCCGGGAATTGAAACAGTATTTTATGCCGGCAGTGAGGAACAGTGGGAAAATATTTTATTCTATAACAGAAACGAATATCTCACCAATGCAAAAACGGTTTACAACAGCACAAAGAAAACCTATAAATTTGAAACGAATTGTGAGTCATCCCTGCCTGATATAACTGATTATGCAGTTTTCACCGTACCCACTGTGAAAAATGACGGAGCAAAGCTCGTTGGGTGGTATGATAATGCAGAGTTAAGCGGAGAGCCTGCTGTCTTTCCTTATTACGGAAATGCCACAACCCTTTATGCTGAATGGACAGATAGAGGGGGAACAGGCTTTGATGATGCCTTTATTGCAAAAGCAAACAGAGAGTACACGGTAACAACCGATACTAATAGTCAGTTTGTATATTTTGAATTTGTTCCCGAGCATTCAAAAATCTATCGTTTTTATTCAAAGGGAAACAGAGACACGGTTGGATATTTATATTATAAAAACACACAGATTGCATATAATGATTTTGGAGAAGACGGAAATAATTTTTTAATATCATATAGCCTGACAGCGGGAGAAACTTATTATATTATAGCGAGAATACAAAGCGGAACGGGAGCCTTCACTTTTGTTGCAGAAGAGCCTGTTGATTACAGAATTAATTCCATAACAATTAAAGATACATCGGGGAAGGAACTGTCAGCTATTCCGACTGAAAAATTTCTTGCTGTGGTTTCGTTCACCAATGTCAGCTCAAGCAGGGACAATGTTATAATTCTGGCACAATATTCAAAAAGCGATATGTTCAGCGGTTTATTGTATATAAACACCGAGGATGTGCCAACAGGTTCAACAATAAAGCTTTCAATTCCTGTTGACAATTCAGGTGGCGATATTGCAAAGCTGAAAGCCTTTTGCTGGGAATCACTTGGCTCTCCGGTGCCAATGGGAAATTCAGCAGCATTCCCGGAAGAATAAAACAAAAAGCACCTTCATATGATTTACAAAACGGAGGTGCTTTTTCTATGTCAAAAAATATAAAAAGACGGATTAAAACAAATGACGAGGCAAAAAGTATCAGCGCAAAAGACGGAGGAAAAATTCTTCTTATAATGATTTTGTTTTCGACTTTATATCTGGGCATATTTTCGCTTTTTTCAACACTTTTTAACCCAACAGACTCAATGCCGGCTATGGGTGCATATTCATCATACTTTTTGTCGGCACTTTTGGGGGGCTTTATGGCGGTGAAAAAGGTGAAAAAGGCGGGGCTTGTTGTGGGGTGCTTAGCCGGACTTTCTTATGCTTTTTTGATTTTTCTTATAAGCCTTGGGGTGTCGGATAATAAATTTTTCTCATTGGAGAAACTGATTTCTTTAATTCTTTCAATGCTTGGCGGAGGAATTGGGGGTATCTTAGGAGTAAACCTGGGAAAAACAAGATACCGGAGAATAAGTTAAATTTATGTTAAATTGTGATAATTTTTAAATATTCTCTTGACTATTATTGAAAAAATATGTATAATACATATTGGTTTATTTTGTCTTTCAAAGATGAAAATAATTAAAATTTTTTATACTAAATTAATACCTATATGGTAGTTAAGGGAGGAAAAACAAGTGTCAAGAAGTATTATTAAACTTGCAGCTATTGTTCTTGTTATAGGTCTTTTAATGTTTGTTGCATTATACGGACTTGACTTTTCAGACTCTGTAAGATTCCCCGGTGTTCTTGATCCGGACGGAGTTATTCAGGGCCTTGATTTAAAGGGCGGTTCCGTTATAGTATATGAAGCACAGGTTGCAGAACCTACAGACGACCAGATGGACACAGTAGCAAATATGATGAGAACAAGACTTGACGGTCTTGGCTATTCAGAAGCTACAGTTACAAGACAGGGCACAAAAAAGGTTAGAATTGAAATTCCGTCAGTATCAGATCCGACAGAGGCAGCAAAAAGCCTTGGTTCTGTTGCAGAGCTTAAGTTCGTTGACTATGAAGGAAACGAAATCTTAAAGGGTGCAGATGTAAAAAGTGCATCAGCGGAATATGGTGCAACCGACAATATGGGAAAAAGCGGCCATTATGTAAGCCTTGAGTTTACAGATGAGGGTGCCAAGAAATTCTCAGTTGCAACAGGAAAGGCAGCAGGCCTTCCTGAAGGTCAGAATGTAATCGGTATTGTTATGGATGAAATTATGATTTCAATGCCGAGAGTTCAGCAGCAGATAAACGACACAACTTGTGTTATCACAGGTGATTTCACTGCTGAAGAAGCAAAAGCACTTGCTGCAAACATCAAGTCAGGTCAGCTTCCGTTCTCACTTAATCAGGCAGAGCTCAGAAGCATCAGTGCAACACTCGGTGACACAGCACTTTCAACATCAATGATGGCTGGTCTTATCGGTATCATTCTTGTAATGTTATTTATGCTTTTGGTATATCGTCTTCCGGGACTTATTGCAGACATTGCACTTCTCGGTTATATGGGAATTGTGGGAGTTCTCCTTGCAAATCTCCATGTTAACTTAACACTTCCGGGTATTGCAGGTATTATCCTTGCAGTAGGTATGGCGGTTGATGCCAATGTTGTTATTTTTGAAAGAATCAAGGAAGAATTAAAGCTTGGCAAAACTGTCAGAAGTGCAGTTGATGCAGGCTTTAACAGAGCGCTTTCTGCTGTTGTTGACTCAAATATCACAACAATTATCGCAGCAGTTATCCTTATTCTTCTTGGAACAGGAACTATCAAGGGCTTTGGCGTAACACTTTTAATCGGTGTTGTTGTAAGTATGATTTCTGCAATATTCATCACAAAGTTCTTACTTAAACAGATGATAGGCCTTAATGTTAAGAATTTGTGGCTCTACGGCATAAACAAAAAAGCAAAAGGAGGCACAGAAAATGCTTAATATCACAGGAAACAAGAAAATTTATTTAACAATTTCCATTATCTTAATGGTAGTAAGCGCAGTAAGTCTTATAATACAGGGATTTAACCTTGACACAGACTTTGCAGGCGGTATGGCTCTTTCTTATAAAATCGATGCAGATTTTGAAGTTAAAGATGTTGAAGCGGTTGTTTCAGAAGCACTTGGTGCAAAGCAGAAGGCATCATCAGTTCAGAAATCTGAGGGCAATGAAGTAATCATAAAATTCGGTTACGATAATGCTCTTAAAACAGATGAAGAACGCGCAGCTTTCGCTGATGAAAGAATTGCAGCTATTACAGCAGGCCTCGTTGCAAAATATGAAAAAGCAGAGCTAACAAGCCGTGATGTTGTATCTCCGTCAACAGGTGTTGAGCTTGCAAGGACAGCTCTTTGGATGTCAATTCTCGCAGCTCTTGCAATTTTAATTTATATAACATTCAGATTTGAGTTTTTCTCAGGTGTTGTTGCAGTTCTTGCTTTGGTACACGATATATTAATCCTTTGCGGTGTATATTCAGTTCTGCAGATAGCAATTGACACAAACTTTATTGCTGCGATTTTAACTGTTCTCGGTTATTCTATCAATAACACTATCGTTATTTTCGACAGAATCAGAGAAAACACCCGTCATGCTAAAAAGCAGACATATGCAGAAATTGCAAACAGAAGTATCAATCAGACCCTTGGCCGTTCTATCAACACCACAGTAACAACACTACTCACAATTGTTATGGTTTATATTATGGGTGTTGCATCAATCAGAGCTTTCTCACTTCCGATTATTATTGGTATAGTTATCGGAACATATTCATCAATCTTTGGTGCAGGTCCGGTTTGGGCAGCTTGGAGAGATGGAGCAGTTAAGTCCAGATAATTTTTAATTTAAATGAAATCAGAAAGAAAGTCACGGCTTTGTCCGCTGGCTTTCTTTTTTGTTTAAAAATTATGAGTTGACAATTTACTTATAATGTGATATGCTAAAAGATGTGAAATTGTAGATAAAAGAGGAGGAGCTTTTATGCCTTTTATCCGAAGAAGAATAAGGGAAAATTTCATATTGTTCCTTGTTATGGGGTTTTTATATCATATTATATATAGAAGTGTTGAGCTTCCCGCATATCCCCATGCGCTCCCTATTTCATATGGTGGCGCAATTGTGATTGCAATGTTTGCTTATGTGTTCTTTTTGCACACATATCTTATGAATGTTGGAGATTTGAGGATATATTTCAGGGTTAACTTTATAGCTTATGGATTTTATATGATTTTTTACTATGTATTTCTGACAATTGATATGAATTTCTGGCGCATATCAGAATGGACATTTTTTGATAAGCTGTACGGGATGCTTATGATGCCTTACAGTTTATTTGAACCATTTGGATTTAACAGGGTGCTTTCATCCATGCTTGTTCATTTGATTTTCCTTATAGTTGTTGGTGTTGTTCCGCTGTTTGTAAGGGAACACTATGACCCGCTTGAAGAGTATCTCATAAATGATGATGAGTAAATAAAAAATTTTTAGAATATTTAAAATAATACTTGATTTTTTGAAAAAAGTGTGTTATACTTTTAGAGTTAAATTGTGTATCGCTCTAAAGAAAGAGGTGAAAATAGATGAAAGCAGGAATACATCCGGATTATAAAGAAACAACAATTAAATGTGCTTGCGGTAATGTTATAGAAACAGGTTCAACAAAAGAGAATATCAGCATAGAAATTTGTTCAGCTTGTCATCCTTTCTATACAGGAAAGCAGAAATTAGTTGACACAGGCGGTCGTGTTGACAAGTTCAGAAAGCGTTTTGGGCTTGAAGAAAAATAATGCAAAAAGTGGAATTAGTCTGCAATTTGTAAACAATTTAAAAATACTATACTACCTTTAAGACTGCATTTTTGCAGTCTTAATTTTTTAAGAGGTGTTTCTATGGAAAGAGTAGATAAAAACAATTATTATCTTGATATTGCAGAGACGGTTATTGAAAGGGGAACCTGCCTTAGAAGGAATTTCGGGGCAATAATCGTTAAGAATGACGAAATTGTTTCAACGGGATATACAGGGGCTCCGAGAGGGAGAGAAAACTGCTCAAGCATCGGTTTTTGCATAAGAGAAAAGCTTTCTGTTCCAAGAGGTGAAAGATATGAGCTTTGCAGAAGCGTTCATGCAGAGGCGAATGCAATAATCAGTGCATCAAGAAGAGATATGATTGGTGCAACCTTGTATCTTGTGGGAAAAGATGCAAAAACAGGAGAGTATGTGGAAAACACATCAAGCTGTTCTATGTGCAAAAGACTTGTAATAAATGCTGGTATCAGTAAGGTAGTTATAAGAAACACCAAGAGAGACTACATAGAAGTTGATGTTGAAGACTGGGTGAAGAATGACGACTCCCTTGCGGGAAGATTTGGTTATTAAAAAATGAGATGCAAAAAAGGGATGCAAAAGCATCCCTTTTTGATTTATATTTCACTTTGTGGAGTTCTTTTCCGTCTTTTTGCGGTTATTCATTTTGGTTTTTCCGTCTTTTTGCGGTCTGGACGGGGCGACAGGTAAAATAGAGGCAGAACACACAAACTGAGCCGGAGGGATACCCGAAGGTGTACGGGTGTACACCGAGAGGCGAAGTTTGTGCGTAGCAAAAAGACAATAAAATAAAGAAAAACCGCATATAAAATGCGGTTTTTCAACATCTGTATACTTATGTTGTGTCAGTGAATAGCTTTGCGGTTATTCATTTTGTTTTTTCCGTCTTTTTGCGGTCTGGACTATTTTACCGGAGCCTAGTACATACCACCGCCGGCACCTGCCATAGCCGCAGCAGCTGCAGCATCAGCAGCAGGATCTGGCTTGTTTGCAACAACGCTTTCTGTTGTGAGAACCATTGAAGCAACACTTGCCGCATTCTGAAGAGCAGAACGGGTAACCTTTGTTGGGTCAACGATACCGTTTGAAAGCATATCCATATATTCTTCTGTGAGGGCATTAAATCCAACACCGATTTCGCTTGATTTGATTTTGTTAACGATAACAGAGCCTTCAATACCTGCATTGTAAGCAATCTGTCTGACAGGTTCTTCTAAAGCACGGAGAACAATCTGTGCACCTGTTTTTTCGTCGCCTGAAAGTGAATTCATCAAAGCTTCAACAGCGGGAAGAGCATTGATATAAGCAGTTCCGCCGCCTGCAACGATACCCTCTTCAACTGCAGCCTTTGTTGCAGCAAGAGCATCTTCAATTCTGAGTTTCTTTTCTTTCATTTCGATTTCAGTTGCAGCACCAACCTTGATAACAGCAACACCGCCAGAAAGCTTTGCAAGTCTTTCCTGAAGTTTTTCTCTGTCAAAATCAGATGTTGTTTCTTCAATCTGAGCTTTAACCTGACCAACTCTTGCTTTGATAGCATCAGGATTTCCAAAACCGTCAACAATAATTGTGTTTTCCTTCTGAACCTTAACCTGACGGGCACGACCAAGCTGGTCAATTGTTGCATCCTTAAGGTCAAGACCGATTTCTTCTGTGATAACAGTTCCGCCTGTTAAGATAGCTATATCCTCAAGCATAGCCTTTCTTCTGTCGCCAAAGCCGGGAGCCTTAACACCGATACATGTGAATGTTCCGCGGAGCTTATTAACGATAATTGTTGAAAGTGCTTCGCCTTCAATATCTTCAGCAATGATTAAAAGCTTTTTGCCCTGCTGAACGATTTGTTCAAGAATAGGAAGAATTTCCTGAATATTTGAAATTTTCTTGTCTGTGATAAGAATGTAAGCATCGTCAATAACAGCTTCCATTTTATCGGTATCAGTAACCATATAAGGTGTTATATAGCCTCTGTCAAACTGCATACCTTCAACAACCTCTGAATAGGTTTCAGCAGTTTTTGATTCTTCAACAGTGATAACACCGTCGCTTGTAACCTTTTCCATAGCCTCAGAGATAAGCTCTCCGATAAATGGGTCAGCAGCAGAAACTGATGCAACTCTGGCAATATCAAGTTTTCCGTCAACCTTTTTGCTGTTTTTGATAATTTCAGCAACTGCGGTTTCAACAGCTGATGCAATACCTTTTCTTACAATCATAGGATTTGCACCTGCAGCAACATTTTTTAGACCTTCGCGAACAAGAGCCTGAGCGAGTAGTGTTGCGGTTGTAGTACCGTCACCTGCGATGTCGTTTGTCTTTGTTGCAACTTCTTTAACAAGCTGAGCACCCATGTTTTCAAATGGGTTTTCAAGTTCTATTTCCTTTGCGATTGTAACACCGTCGTTTGTGATAAGAGGTGCACCGAATTTCTTGTCCAGAACAACATTTCTGCCTTTTGGACCAAGTGTAACTTTAACAGTGTCAGCAAGCTTGTTAACGCCCTGTTCTAAAGCGTGTCTTGCTTCCTGTCCAAATAAAATTTCCTTTGCCATTATATATCATCCTTTCTAATTACAAAATCAAAAATTAGTCCTCGATTTTAGCAAGAACATCGCCCTGACGGAGAATTGTGTATTCCTGACCGTCAAGCTTAACATTTGTGCCTGCATACTGGCTGATTAATACCTTGTCACCAACGGAAAGCTCCATCTTGATTTCTTTTCCGTCAACAATGCCGCCAGGACCAACCGCACAGATTTCTGCAACCTGTGGCTTTTCTTTAGCAGCACCCGGAAGAACTATTCCGCTCTTTGTTGTTTCTTCTGCCTCGATCATTTTAATAACAACTCTGTCAGCTAATGGTTTAATGTTCATTATAGTAACCTCCTATTATATAATTCTGAATTTATAATCTTTGTGTTAGCACTCTCGTCTTGTGAGTGCTAATACATATAATACAAAAAAACAGCCCATAAATCAAGTTTTATGAATGTCTTTCAAGAGTGATTATGGACAATTATCAGGGAATATATTCACATATCTCCCAAATTCTTCTATTTTCTCTAAATGATGGTGCAAACACAGTAGGACGAGATGCCTTCGCCTCTGCCTTCAAAGCCCAGTTTTTCGGTGGTTGTGGCTTTGATGCTCACAAGGGATAAATCAATTTCAAGGGTGTTTGCAATATTTTCTCTTATCTTATCAATAAAGGGTGCAAGCTTTGGTGCCTGAGCGGCAATGGTTGCATCAATATTGCCTATGGAAAAGCCTTTTTCTTTGAGGCGGACAGAAACCTCTTTTAGAAGGAGAAGACTGGAAATTCCCTTATATTTTGGGTCTGTATCGGGGAAAAGCTTTCCTATGTCACCAAGAGCTGCGGCTCCCAGGAGTGCATCCATAATTGAATGAACAAGAACATCTGCATCTGAATGGCCGAGAAGACCAAGAGTATGGGGGATATCAACCCCGCCTAAGATAAGTTTTCTGTTTTCTGTGAGCTTGTGCACATCCAAGCCGAAACCAACTCTCATAAATTTTCTCCTTGTATATATATGATGAATAGCGGCAGATTATTTATTTTCCAGAATAAATTCTGCCAGCAAAATATCTTCAGGAACAGTAATCTTTATATTGTTCTGCTCGCCTTCAATAATGGCAATTTCTCCGCCAAAATATTTATAAAGAGAGCAATCGTCAGTAAATTCAAGCCTTTTGTCATTTGCCATTTTGTGAGCCATTTTAATTTTTTCCGCAAAAAACACTTGTGGAGTCTGGAGACAGCGAAGGTTTTTTCTTTCGGTTATATCCTTAAAAAGTCCGTTTTCGTCAATGGTGGATATTGTTTCTTTGGGAACAAGTCCTGGAACTGCGGCTCCAACCTCTTTTGTTTTTTCGATAAGTCTTTCAATAAGATTTTCCGAAATAAAAGGTCTTGCTCCGTCGTGAATCAAAACAATGTCTTCATCGTTAACATATGAGAGAGCGTTAAACACCGATTGTCTGCGGGTTTCCCCGCCCTCTGTAATAGTGTCTGCCTTTTTGATGCCGTGTTTTTTGATTAAGGCTTTTATTTCGTCAAAATCAATTTTTCTTGCAACAATAACTATTCTGTCAATTAAAGGACTGCTTGAGAGTTTTTTGAGAGTTCTTGAAAGAACCTCCAAGCCGTCTATAACAAGGAACTGCTTGTTTATATTTGTTTTCATACGGCTTCCGCTTCCTGCGGCAGCAACAATGGCTGTGTTCAAAAAGAACCCTCCTTTAATTATCCGAATAAAATAATCTCAAGTTCATTTTGAGACATTTTTTTTGCAATAACAAGCTCAGAAATAAGAATATGCTTTGAATTAGAAAGCATTTTTCTTTCTGCATTTGAGAGAGCCTTTTCTCTGTCTCTCTGAAGCAGAGTTTTAGCAATCTTTGCAACCTCAATAAGGCTTCCTTCACGAAGTCTTTTTATATTATCCTGATAACGCTTGTTCCAGTTGCTTTCAAATTCGTCTCCCTCGTAGGATTTGAAAAATTCTATAACATCATCTGCTTCTTTTTCTGAAGAAATCTCTCTTATTCCGATTTCTTCGATATTGTCAGTAGGTATCATAACCTTCATATCTCCGATGGGTATCTGAAGCACGAAATACTCATGGGTGTTGCCGAGAACCTTTTTTGTTTCAATTCCCGTAATTGTTCCGGCACCGTGAAGCGGGTAAACTATTTTGTCGCCAATCTTAAACACTTTGAGACTTCCTTCCAATGAAAAATGTGTACTGCATATATAGTTATTGTAACACAGTTTTTCCTTTATTTCAAACAAAAATTCAAAATTTATCAATAATTGTCATTTTTTGTTTTATGAAAGAAAGCTGTTTAGTGCATCTTTAATATTATCAAAGGGATGAATTTTAATATTTTTAAATTTTGGAAGCTTATTTAAATTTCCTGCGGGAATAATGCAGTTTGAAAAGCCCATTTTTTCCGCTTCTTTAATTCTTGATTCTATAAAGGAAACAGACCTTATCTCACCTGTAAGCCCAACCTCGCCGAAAGCTATGGTGTCTTTTTGGAGGGGCTTGTTTTTATAACTTGATGCAATAGCAAAAACAAGTCCAAGGTCAAGGGCGGGTTCTGTCACCCTTATTCCGCCCACGATGTTTATATATGTATCAAAGGAGGAAAGCTTAAATGAGGCCCGCTTTTCCATAACCGCAAGAAGCATTAGAACCCTTGAAAGGTCACAGCCTGTGGTTGTTCGTCTGGGGTTTTGGAAGCTGCTGGGGGTTGTAAGTGCCTGAACCTCCGAAAGAATAGGTCTTGTGCCCTCCATAGTGCAGGTTATGCAGCTTCCTGAGGCATTTTCAGGCCGTCCTGAAAGCATAGCTTCGGAGGGATTTGGTGTTTCCAGAAGTCCCTTTTCCGTCATTTCAAAAACACCGATTTCGTTTGTTGAGCCAAAGCGGTTTTTAACCGCTCTTAAAATTCTGTAGGAAAGATTTTTCTCTCCCTCAAAGTATAAAACCGTGTCAACCATATGTTCAAGAACCTTAGGCCCTGCTAAAGTTCCGTCTTTTGTAACATGCCCCACAAGAAAAACGGAAATATTGTTTTCCTTTGCAATTTTCATAAGTGTGCAGGTTATGTCCCTTATCTGTGCTATGTTTCCGGGAGCTGATGAAATTTCGGGATTAAACATAGTCTGCACAGAGTCGCAGATTAAAATATCGGGTTTGTTTTTAAGAACATAATCCGAGATGAATTTTATATTGTTTTCTGAATAAATTTCAAGCTTTTCGGAGGTAACGGAAAGTCTGTCCGCACGAAGCTTTATCTGTTTTGGGGATTCTTCCCCCGATGCATAAAGAACGCGGCAGGTTTTTGAAAGAGTCTGGCATATCTGCAGAAGAAGGGTTGATTTTCCAATGCCCGGGTCTCCTCCCACAAGGACTAAAGAACCTTTAACAAGTCCGCCCCCCAGAACTCTGTTAAGCTCACCCATTCCCGTTTCGTAACGGAAATCGTCTTCTGTTTCGATTTTTGAAAGGGTTTTGGGAACAGAAGTAAAAGAGGAAACGGGAGTTTTTGCCCCTGTTACCTTTTCTTCAATAATTTCTTCTTCCTCCATAGTGTTCCAGGAATTGCAAACAGGGCATTTTCCAAGCCACTTGGGTGACATATATCCGCATTCTGAGCAGAAATAAGCTGTTTTGGTTTTCATATATATAATCTCTCTTTAAATAAATTTGTAAGCTGTGACGGTGTCGTATTTTTCACCCTTTTTAAGGAACCCGTCAGGGAAATGAGTAAATTTTGTGAAGTTTGGAAAAGCCTGGGTTTCAAAGCAAATTCCGTGGTGCTTGTCATAAATTGCTCCGTCCTTGCAAACTCTTCCATTTTCAATAAAGTTTCCTGAATAAACCTGAACACCTTTTTTGTCTGTATACATTTCCATAGTTATTCCTGTTTTGCGGGATGTGAGTGTGCCGAATTTTCTGTAGCCTTTTCCTGAAAGTGCAAAGTTGTGGTCAAAGCCCCCGAATTTAGTGATTTGCTGGTGAGTGCTTAAAAATCTTTCTTCCACATTTGCCTCGGTCAGGAAATCAAAAGGAGTGCCCGAAACACTTTCAATCTCGCCGGTTGGAATGCAGGCATCTGTGTTTGGGGTGTAGAACGGGGCATCAAGGGTGAGGAAATGGTCTTTAAGCTCTCCTGATGTATGTCCGTTCAGGTTGAAATATGTGTGATTTGTCATATTGAGAATGGTGTCCGCATCGCTCTTTCCCTCATAGCGGATTTTTATGCTGTTATCCTCTGTGAGAGTATATGTAACTCTAACAGAAACCTTTCCGGGAAAGCCCTCTTCCCCGTCAGGGCTTGTGTAGGAAAGAATGAGGCTTGGCTCTTTTTTATCCAGTGCCTTTGCCTTCCATACCTTTTTTTCAAAGCCCTCTTTTCCCCCGTGAAGGTTTGCCTCGCCGTTGTTTTTGAAAAGCTTATAGGTTTTTCCGCCAAGCTCAAATTCTGCGTTTTCTATGCGGTTTGAATTTCTGCCGATTAAGGCTCCGAAGCTTCCTGAGTTGCTTTGGTATTCGGCGAGAGTGTCTCTTCCAAGAACAACATCTGTGTTCTTAAACACAAGCTTTTTTATAATTCCGCCAAGGCTCAGTATTTCGGCATAAAGTCCGTTTTTGTTATCCATTTTGAAAAGATAAACCTTTTCTCCGTTTATATTTCCAAACAATTGTTTTTCTATCATTTTTCTATCCCCTTATAAAAGTGCTAAAATTTGGTCTTTTGTAGCCATACCCACCGACTGATTTGTGACTTCACCGTTTTTCATAACAACTAAGGTTGGAATACTCATAATCCCAAATTTCTGTGCAAGCTCTGATTCTTCATCCACATTGATTTTGCAGACCTTAATGTCGTCCCTCTCGCTTGCGATTTCCTCCACAATGGGAACAACCATACGGCAGGGACCGCACCAGGGTGCCCAGAAATCCATTAAAACCGGCTTGTCCGATGACATAACCTCTTCATTAAAATTGTTAATATTAATATTTATTGCTGACATATTTTTTCATCTCCCTTTCTCATTCTTAGTATAACACAATTTCAATAATTTTTGCAACTAATTTTTAACGGATAAAAAGCTGTTGTCCGTTTATTAGTACAATATATCTGCTAGAATTAGCAGTGAGGAAAGAAATGAAAAAACAAAAGAAGGGAGAAAAAAGTTTATGTATTCAAAACATCTTGCGGGGGTATTGAAAAAATACCTTGATTCAATAAGCTATGATTATGATTTTTGCGAAGAAAAGGGAGTATTTTCGTTTCGTGCAAAAAGCGGGGGAGGAATAAAAAGTATCTTTTTCAAGATTGAGGTAAAGAAAAATTCTTATAAGATTTTTGCAAGCCCAAAGAATATAAGAATTGAAAATGATGATATGTGCACAAAGGCAGAGTATAAGCATAAAAAAGACGGACTTTCAAGAACAAGCCGTTTTGAAATGAATAAGGGTGACAAAACGGTTATGTGTATTCAGGATGTGAGATGCAAAGACATAATCCCTGACAGCGAATTTATAGGGGAGGGATTTGCGGATATTTTCTATTTTATTTCGGAACATTTTGCAGCGTAATTAATATTGACGAGGAGAGGTATTAATAGTATAATATAATTAAAATTAAAAAATTAAGGAGGGGACAGTGCATGAAAAGAATAATTTCCTGTTTAATTGTATTTTGTATGATGATTTCTCTTTCTGCCTGTATTTTTGCAGAACAGGAAGAAGAATTTATAACGGGGGACTTTGTAAAGGTTAAAATTCCTTTTCCTGATACAATAGAGGATAGAAATTCCTGGCTAACCCGTGCAAGATATAAGGACACAAAGGAGCCTATCCCTCTTTCCCTTGCTTATGAGGAAAATGTTTATGCAACAATTCCTGCTCAGCACAAGGACAGGGAAATAGAGGCTTTTGTTCCGGATGAAATAGTTTTTACAGATGAGGATGATTCAAATCCTGATTTTCACCACATAAAAATGCTTTCAAGAGTTGGGGTTATAAGAGGCAACGAAAAAGGCGAAGCAAATATTGACGCAAATGTAACAAGAGCGGAAGCTGTTGCAATGGTTATGCGGTTTATCGGTCTTGAATTTATGCCTGAAGCGCACGCTATCACCAATTTTGAAGATGTTTATAAAACCCAGTGGTATTACCCAACAATAATGGAAGCATATATGTGCGGAATAGTTAAAGGCGATTCTGAAAAAACCTTTTCTCCTGAAAGAAATGTAACAAGAGAAGAAATAACGGTTATGGTTGCAAGAGCACTTACCTATGCAGGTCTTAAATGCTCGGCAAAGCTGAGTGATAACAGCCTTGATGCAGATAAGATTTCGGACTGGGCAAAAAAAGGCTATGAGATAGTTGGCAGAAATTATGTTTCGGATGCGGAGGTTTCCGATCCTGAAAATCCCAAACGCCTTTTGAATCCTCAAAAGGATGCAACAAGAGGGGATATTGCATATATTCTGAATAATGCCCAGGATGATTGCCAGCTTTATCCGTCGGCTCTTGCTGAAATGTTTGGTTTTCATAAAGAAATGCCGAAAATTGATGGTTCAACCTCAACCTATCCGTTCACAGAGGCGGTTTACGGAATGCTTTTCAGAAACGGTCAAACCCACCCTGAATTTCCCCTTAAACATTCAAAAAGCCACGCGTCCTATCAAAGGCTTATAAATGGTGAAATTGATATGCTTTTTGCGTCGGTTTATCCTGCAAGCGATATTCTAAAAATGGCAGAGGAAAAAGGGGTTGAGCTTGAGCTTATACCGATTGCATATGATGCAATGATTTTCTTTACCAATAAGGATAATCCCGCAGAGGGACTCACAAAAGAGCAGATAACGGACATTTATGTAAACGATGCATATGATAACTGGTCGCAGGTTGGTGGAGGGGATGCTCTTATGTATCCTTATTGCAGAAATAATGATTCAGGAAGCCACGCCCAGATGGAAAAGCACTTTCTTGGAGAAAACGAAATTCATAAAGAGGTGCAGAAGGAAACCTCCTACACAATGTCAAATATATTAACGGATGTTATGAAGGCAAAAACCGAAAATCCTCTTGGCTTTGGTCTTGGTTACAGTATTTATTATTACTATCATAATATGTTTTATTTTTATCCTGTGGAGGAGGAGCTAAAGCTCCTTGAAATCGACGGGGTAATGCCAACTGATGAAACCATAGCAGACGGAACATATCCTCTTTCAAACAACACATATGTTGTTCTTAGAAAGAATGAGCCAAAGGATAGCCCTGCAAGAAAAATGGCAGAATTTATGTTGACAGAAGCAGGTCAGGTATGCGTTGAAAATGCAGGCTACGGCAGATTAAAAAAATAATAAAAATAAATAATAACAAACGGAGGATTAAAAAATGGAAAAACTTTTTAAACTCAAAGAACACGGCACTAATGTCAAAACTGAAATTATTGCCGGTATCACAACCTTTCTGGCAATGTCCTATATCTTAGCGGTTAACCCCGGTATGTTAGGCATCATTCCGGACGGTCCAGGTCCGGCTGCTATCTTTATGGCGACAGCATTATCTGCCGCTATTGCAACAATCTGTATGGCGTTTTTTGCCAACTATCCTGTGGCATTGGCATCAGGTATGGGACTTAATGCATTCTTTACATACACAGTATGTTTAACTATGGGTTATTCATACAAGGTTGCGCTGACAGCTATCCTGCTTGAAGGTGTTATCTTTATGCTTCTTTCAATCTTCAAGTTCAGAGAAGCGTTGGTTAACAAAATTCCAAAGAATTTAAAGCTTGGTATCACAGCGGGTATCGGTTTGTTTATCACAATTATTGCACTTATTAATGCAGGTGTTGTTGTAAACAATGATTCAACTCTGGTTGGACTTGGAAATCTTGGCTCTCCGCAGGTTGTTCTGGCTATGATTGGTCTTTTGGTTATTGGTGTGCTTCATCATTATAAGGTAAAAGGCGATATCTTAATCGGTATTTTGGCAACTTGGGTGCTTGGCATTATTGCAGAGCTCATCGGCTGGTATGTGGTAGATGTTGAAGCTGGTGTGTATTCACTGATTCCGTCACTTTCATGGGATGCAATCAAAGCAAACTTTGCAGCTCCTGCTCTTTTCCAGTTTGACTTTGGATTTATTGCTAAGAATTTTATGGCTTTTGCAGTGGTGTTGTTCACTTTCCTCTATACAGATATATTTGACACAGTGGGAACCTTGATAGGTGTTGCTCAGAAGGGCGATTTGCTTGCAGAAGACGGTTCACTTCCAAATGCAGGCGGTGCCTTAATGGCGGATGCTGTGGGAACAGTGGCTGGTGCATGCCTTGGAACTTCAACAGTAACAAGCTATGTTGAATCATCAGCAGGTGTTGCAGCAGGCGGAAGAACAGGGCTGACAGCGTTAACAACGGGTGTTATGTTCTTAATAGCTATTCCTTTTGCTCCAATTTTCCTTGCAATTCCGGGATTTGCCACAACTCCGGCTATGCTTTTTGTTGGTCTTTTAATGCTTTCAGCAGTAACAAAAATGGATTTTGACAATGATGTAGCAGATGCTATCGGCGGATTTCTTGCAGTTGTTATGATGCCCTTTGCATATTCAATTGCAACAGGTATTATGTTTGCTATGATTTCCTGGGTAGTGTTAAAGCTTTTAACAGGCAAGTCAAAAGATATTTCCCCTATTATGTGGATTTCAGTTGCATTGTTTGCTATATATATTTATACAACCATAGCATAAATTAAATATTGAAAAATAAGAAAAGCATCGACTAAGTCGATGCTTTTTTGGCGGAGATGAGACGATTTGAACGCCCGCGCCGGCAGGACCGACCTTTCGGATTTCGAATCCGACCCCTTCAACCACTTGGGTACATCTCCAAATATTAATTTAACAAAAGAATTATATCACATATGAAATAAAAAAGCAATAAAAATTATTTAAAAAAGGGGTGTTCAAACAGGGAGAAATCAAAATTGTATTAGAGTAAGTATAAAAGCCTTAAAATACATAGTATTTTAAGGCTTTTCTGAAATATATTTCTTGAAACAAAGAATTTTGAGTGCAATGCAAGGAAAAAATGCAGGGAATCCTTTGTGGATAACCGAGGCTTTTTCTGTCGCAGTGTGCCAAAATACAAAGTTTCAAGATGGTTTATACCTGTGAGAACACACCTATAGTTTAGCAGCCACAACCGCAGCCGTTGTCGTTGTTACAGCAACAACTAATTAAAATGATAAGGATTATAATCCAAAGACAAGAATTGTTACCAAAGCAGCCCATCAGTAAACCTCCTTTCCTTTATTATAGGGTGGTGCCGATGACTAATCGCATCCACAGCCGTTATTGGTTGGTAAATTACAGCCACAACCATAACCGCTGCGACCTGTGTTGTTGTTATTGCAACAACAGCTTAAAACAAGGATTATAAGTATAATCCAAAGACATGAATCATTTCCGCATCCTCCAAAGCATCCCATACTAAAACACCTCCTGAAAAGAAATTTTGTTTTCTGATATTTCGCTTTTGTTCTCTTCTCAGTTTATATTATGTTGAAAACTCATTTTGGTGCATAAATTTTTTACGCAACAAAAAAACCCTCTCAAACGAGAGGGTTTTTAAAGCATTATATATTAGTTGCCCATCATTTTTGCAACTTCTGCTGCAAAATCTTCTTCTTTCTTTTCAAGCCCTTCGCCTTTTTCAAAACGAGTGAACTTAACTATTTCAATATCTGTTCCGATTTCAGCTGCAACATTCTTTAAGAACTTTGTAACTGTCATATCAGGATCCTTGATATAAGGCTGTTCAACAAGGCAAACTTCCTTATAGAATTTTTGGATACGGCCAACAACCATTTTGTCAACGATTGCTTCAGGTTTGCCTTCGTTAAGAGCCTGAGCCTTAAGAATTTCTTTTTCCTTTTCGATTACATCGGCTGGAACTTCGTCCTGCTTAACATACTGAGGCATAGCAGCTGCAACCTGCATAGCGATATCCTTTGCAGCAGCCTTGAAAGCATCTGTATCTGCTTTTGAGCTGTCAGCAAGATTAAAGTTAACAAGAACACCGATTCTGCCGCCGCCGTGAACATAAGCAACATTTGCGCCTTCGTATCTTGCAAAACGGCGAAGGTTCATGTTTTCACCGATTGTAGCAATCTTTTCTGTTAAAGCTTCGCCAACTGTCTGGTCGCCATAAAGCTTTTCAGCTTTAAGAGCTTCAACATCTGCAGGATTTGAATCTGCAATAACCTTTGAAACATCATTAACAAATTTAACGAAGTCTGCATTCTTTGCAACGAAGTCTGTTTCAGTGTTAACTTCAAGAGCAACTGCAACATCTCCGTAAACTGTAGCGTCAACTAAGCCTTCTGCTGCAATTCTGCCTGCTTTTTTAGCAGCCTTTGCAAGACCTTTTTCTCTTAAGAATTCAACGGCTTTGTCCATATCGCCGTCAGTTTCTGTAAGAGCTTTTTTACAATCCATCATACCACAGTTTGTCATTTCTCTGAGTGTCTTAACATCTTGTGCTGTAAATGCCATTTATAATCAACTCTCTTTCTAAATCTTTAAAATTATTCTTCGTCGAGCATATCAAGTGAAACTTCTTCTGTAGCTTCCTCTGTAGCTTCAGCTTCAGCTTCGAACTGTTCGCCCTGTTTGCCTTCGATAATAGCATTACCGATTGTGCTTACGATAAGTTTAACCGCACGGATAGCATCATCATTACCAGGAATTGGGTAATCAGCTTCTTCTGGGTCACAGTTTGTGTCAACGATAGCAATAACAGGAATACCAAGCTTCTTAGCTTCAGCAATAGCATTCTTTTCTTTTCTTGGGTCAACAACGAAAAGTGCTGAAGGAAGACCTTTCATTTCTTTAATACCGCCCATAAATTTTTCAAGGCGTTCTTCTTCAAGCTTAAGCTTGATAACTTCTTTCTTAGGAAGAAGTTCCATTGTTCCGTCTTCTTCCATTTTCTTAAGCTGATAAAGTCTGTCAATTCTTCTCTTGATAGTTTTGAAGTTTGTAAGCATACCGCCAAGCCATCTTGCGTTAACGAAATACATACCTGTTCTTTCAGCCTCTTCGCGAATAGCGTCCTGAGCCTGTTTCTTTGTTCCAACGAACAAAACTGTGCCGCCTTCTGCAGCAATGTCTCTTACAAAATAGTAAGCTTCTTCAATTTTCTTTACGGTTTTCTGAAGATCGATAATATAAATACCGTTTCTTTCCATAAAGATGTACTCAGCCATTTTTGGGTTCCAACGGCGAGTCTGATGTCCGAAATGCACGCCTGCTTCAAGCAGCTGCTTCATCTGAATAACTCCCATGATTTTACACCTCCGAGTTTTCTGCCTCCATTGCGGTCACCTTGCAAAGGAGCTGTCATGGGTAAATTAAGCACTCCCCCTGCAATCACGCAATGTGCGTATTTAATTTTAGTTAAACACAATATCCGCATTTAACCATATGATTATATCACCATATGAAAAAGTTGTCAAGCATTTTTTTATCATTAAGAACAATGACTAAAAGTGATTGACAAAATATGACTTTATGTGGTATCATCTTATAAAATATATTTGTATATTTAAGGAGGCTATTATGGAAGAAAACAGAAGCAGTTTTTCCGGTAAGATTGGATTTGTCCTTGCGGCTGCAGGCTCAGCTGTGGGACTTGGAAATATATGGAGATTTCCGTATCTTGCAGCAAAGTATGGGGGAGGTATTTTCCTTCTTGTGTATCTTGTGCTTGCAGTTACTTTTGGTTTTGCGTTAATGACGGCAGAAATTGCCCTTGGAAGAAAATCAGGGCTCAGTGCTGTTGAAATGTTTGGAAAGTTAAATAAAAAATATGCCTTTGTGGGATATCTTGCATCCCTTGTTCCAATGATTATTCTGCCTTATTATTCGGTTATCGGCGGATGGGTTATCAAGTATCTTGCAGCATTTACAACCGGCAGTGTTCAGGCTGCAGCAGGGGACACATATTTCACAGATTTTATAGCAAGCACCGGCGAACCTATTGCCTGGTTTCTTGTGTTTATTGGCTTAACCGCACTTATCGTGCTTTTTGGTGTTGAAAAGGGGGTAGAAAAGGTAAGTAAATTTATGATGCCCGTTCTTGTTGTTTTGTCTTTGGGAATTGCAATTTATTCAATGTGTATTCCGGGTGCTATGGACGGGGTTATTTACTATATTAAGCCTGACTTTTCAAGATTTTCTGCAACAACAGTTCTTGCCGCTATGGGGCAGCTGTTTTATTCAATGTCTCTTGCTATGGGCATAATGATTACATACGGTTCGTATATGAAAAAGGAAGTTAATCTTGAAAAATCTGTAACCCAAATTGAAATTTTTGACACAGGTATTGCATTTTTGGCAGGTCTTATGATTATTCCTGCGGTATTTGCATTCTCCGGAGGCGACGAGGCGGCTCTCGGCAAAGGCCCCGGTCTTATGTTTGTTACACTTCCAAAAGTTTTTGAAAGTATGAAAGGCGGAACATTTATTGGTGCAGCATTCTTCCTTATGGTGTTCTTTGCGGCACTCACATCTTCCATTTCACTTATGGAAACTGTTGTTTCAATATTCCAGGATAAATTTAAATGGAACAGAAAATTAACCTGCCTTGTGGTATTTGTCGGCTCTGTTCTTATAGGACTTCCGTCAACTTTAGGGTTTGGAATCTGGGGACATATAACAATTATCGGACTTTCATTCCTTGATTTCTTTGATTTCATAAGTAACAGTGTGTTGATGCCGGTGGTTGCATTCCTGACCTGTATATTTGTTGGTTATGTAATAAAACCAAAGGCTGTTATTGAAGAGGTTGAGCTTTCAGGAACATTCAGAAGAAAGAAATTGTTTGTTGGAGTTATAAAATATTTTGCTCCAATTTGTATTTTGCTTATATTGATTTCATCAGTTCTTGATGTTTTTGGAATATTTAAGATTTAGAGTAAAACGAAAACCCTCTGTGGAAAATTTGAACTGCACCAGTTTGTGCAGACAGTACAAAAATACCCCTATGGTAGTTTATATTATTCTACCATAGGAGGGTGTTTTTTTATTGTCCATTTTTACTGGACTTGTTCAAATTCATCCGCAGGGGATTTTTATATGTTTAACGATAGTTAAAAGTCGTTCATTATGGGCACAAACATTTTAAACTCATCATATGCCTTATCCCATTCATCAGGATTTTCAGGTTCATATGTCTTAATATCAAAGGAGTTTTTAATAATTTTTCTTGCCTCAGCCATATTTTTAATTTTGCCTGACGACATAAACTGCATCGCAATATTGCCAAGTGCAGTTGCCTCAATGGGGCCTGCCATAACTTTCATATTGCAGGCATCAGCAGTCATTTTGCAGAGAAGAGGATCTTTTGTTCCTCCTCCTACGATATTAATACATTCAAAATCCTTGCCCGTAATATCTTTTAAATTAAGAAGTGCATATCTATATTTCATCGCAAGACTTTCATATATACATCGCACAATTTCGCCAACAGTCTGAGGGATATACTGTTTTGTTCTTTTGCAAAATTCCTGAACCCGTTTGGGAATATCTCCCGGTTTGCCAAATTCTGGGCTATCAGGATTTATAAAACACTTAAATGGTTCACATTTTAATGCTTTTTTTTCCAAATCATTAAAAGACAGCTCCTTGCCCTGTTTTATCCAGGTTCTTCTTGATTCCTGTATCAGCCAAAGTCCCATAATATTTGTTAAAAATCTGATACTTCCTTCGCATCCACCCTCATTTGTATAGGAGGAAATAAGGCCTTTTTTTGATATAACAGGATCTGAAAGTTCTGTTCCGAAAAGAGACCAGGTTCCACAGCTTATATACACAAAATCCTTATTTTTTATAGGGACAGACACAACTGCAGAAGCTGTATCGTGAGATGCAACCGCAATAACTTCTACAGGCTCGACACCCAATTCTTCGCAAACTGAATCACTTAATCTGCCCACGACTGTACCTGCAGGGACTATATCACATAAAATATCTTTTGGGATACCAACCCTGTTTAAAAGCTCATAATTCCAATCTCTTGAATACGGGTTTAGCATTTGTGAAGTTGATGCAATTGTATATTCACATTTTTTTACACCTGTCAGGAAATAGTTTAACAAATCGGGGATAAACAACATTTTATCCGCGCCGGTTAAGTCCTCTTTTCTATATTTTTCAAGATAGTAAAGCTGAAAAAGTGTATTGAAATTAAGCATTTGTATGCCGGTTTCATTATAAAGTGTTTCTTTATCCAGAACTTCAAAAAATTCATCGGGGATATTATCGGTTCTGGAATCTCTGTAATGCACAGGATTTGATATAAGATTGCCATTTTTATCAAGCAAGCCAAAGTCAACACCCCAAGTATCAATGCCGATTTTATCAAAACCTCCTGCAAGTTTTGCCTTCACTATTCCCTGCTTAATCTGGTCATAAAGATAAAGTATATCCCAATAAAGTGTTCCGCACACATTTATACCGTTGTTTGAAAAACGGTGTATTTCTTCAAGTGTGATTTTACCATCTTTAAGTGTTGCCAAAATACCTCTTCCGCTTGAAGCTCCGAGATCAAATGCAAGAACTCTCATAAAAGACACTCCCTTCTGTTTTTATCGTATATACCGTGTATACCTAAAATAATTGTGTGCAACTCTTGTGCAACACTATCATTTTTCCGTTTTGCTCAATCTGTATTGTGATGGAGAGACTCCCGTTGTTTTTTTAAATAGCTTTGAAAAATGATAAACATCCCTGAGCCCTATGGAATTAGCTATGTTTTTAAAATCAATCCCCATAGTGATAAGAGCTTTGGCCTTTTTAACTCTGTATTCTGTCAGATACTCGTTTGGTGTTTTGCCTGTTTCTTTTTTGAAAATCTTATAAAAGTATGTGCGGTCGAGTCCGAGGTGGGTTGAAATATCATTAACACTAATACCCCGTCCATACTCATATTCAATATATGAGATTGCATTTTTTACATGGTTTTTATAAGATGGAGTATATCTTTCTGTATATGTAGCTTTATTATCTATGTGTGATAAGCATTCGAGTATGCAGGAGGCAAGTCTTAACTGTGAATATGTTTTTTCGTTTTCGTCAATATATTTCAGACAATCAATAATACTTGTAACAAAAGATTTGTCAACATTGTTTATTACAAGTTGGCTGTGCGATATGCCTATATTATTATAGAATTTATGTGCGAGTTTCCCTCCAAAGATAATCCAGCAAAATTCCCATGGATTTTCCTTGTTGGTATAATATTTCACTAAATCGTCGGGATAGATGGCAAAAACATCACCTTTTTTCAGAGAGTACTTATGTCCGTCTGTTTCGTAGTATCCTTCGCCTGAAATAATGTAGTGTAAAATATATTTTTTTCTGACTCCCGGACCCTCTGAAAAATTGGAGGGACACTTTTCGTGACCGCAACCGAACAAACTCAGTTCATCATCCTGGTTGTAATGTGGGTTATAAAAAATTCTTTTCATAACGGCATCCTCTCTTTTTATCTATTATAATCATTATAACAATAAAATCAACTTTAAGCAACAAATATACAAAAATAAGCAACATATTTATATTTATAAATATTATGACGATTGATATAATAAAATAAAAAATACGAAAGGCAGATTATCATGAATATAAAATATTCCGTGTTTATTTCCAATGTTGCTTCCTGCAATGACAGATATTGCGCAGCGTATGGAAGAGCGTTTTCAATCGAAGAAATGTTCCAGAGAGTCAAGAGTATTCCAAGTATTACTGCGGTGGATATTGTTCTGACTGAAAATTTTAAAAATAACCTTGATGTAGTAAGAAAGTGTTTAAAAGAAACAGGGCTTGAGGTTGGTTCCATTGCGGTGGACACCTTTGCCAACCCTCTTTATAAAAAGGGCAGTTTTTCGTCGACTGAGCATGATGTGCGCAGGCGTGCCATTGATGATGCCAAGCAGGCGATAGATTTTGCCGCAGAGATTGGATGCAAAATCGTAACTGTTTGGCCGGGACAGGATGGCTATGATTATATTTTTGCTGCTGACTATATTAAGGAACGCCAGTTATTTGCTGATGCCATAGAAGAACTTTGTTGCTATAATCCAAACATTGATATTACGCTGGAATACAAACTCAAAGAACCCCGCACACATTCATATATCAGTACGGTAGGGGCAACGCTGTTAATGATTGAAAAGATTGGGCTTCCTAACTGTGGCGTTGCCCTTGATTATGGACACGCAGCTCTTGGATATGAGACAGCTGCTGAGGCGGTCGCAATGTGTCATATGTATGGCAATCGACTCAAGCACATTCATATCAACGATAACTATCGTTTGTGGGATGATGATATGATTGTGGGAAGCGTACATACTTTGGAATATCTGGAGTTTTTCTACTGGTTAAAGAGAACAGGATATGAAGGGTATATTGTCATAGATCAGTTCCCTTACCGTGAGGATGGAAGAGATGCTGTTGCTGAGAGTGCTGAGTGGCTAAATGTGCTTCAGGAGACTGCGGCACGCATTAATGATGAAGAAGCGGAGAGAGTTCTTGCTGCCCGTGATGGAGTGGAAGCCAGCCGCTTTATGAGAAAGGTGATGTTTGGAAAATGAGAGAAATGAATATAGTAAATGCACCATTTATGCGCGAATTATGCGATATGACTGACAATATGTATCGTCTTGGTTGGAATGAGCGAAACGGAGGGAACATAAGTATTTTGCTCAGCGATGAAGAAGTAGCTCCCTATGTGCAAGACAAGGAGATTATCAGGGACTTGCCTTTAGAGGTAGCTTTTCCTGAATTTTCCGGTCGGTATTTTATTGTGACGGGAACAGGTAAATATTTTAAGAATATTTCAAAGGATCCTGCATTTAATGTGGGGCTGATTCGTATTTCCGAAGATGGAAAGTGCGGTCATCTGCTTTGGGGATTTACAGACAACGGCACTTTTACCAGTGAGATTATTATGCACCTTGGAGCGCATAGCAGGAGATTGAAAAAAGACCCTCATCACCGCGTGGTTATGCATGCTCACCCAACAGCAACAGTTTCAATGACGCATATTCACGATTGGGATGAAAAATCCTTTACCAAGACATTGTGGGGTACTTGCACGGAATGTATTGTAATTTTTCCAGAAGGGGTTGCAGTGCTTCCCTGGATGGTTAGCAGCAGTGCATCCATCGGTCTTGCGTCAGCAGAAAAATTTGATGAGTTCCGCATTCTGATTTGGGCACTTCACGGGTGTACTGTAACAGGCTCATCTCTTGATGAGGCATTTGGCTTACTTGAAACTGTTGAAAAGGCTGCACAAATTTACATAAATGTGGTTGGCAAACAGAGAGCGCATATTGATGATGATATGCTTCGTCAGGTTGCAGAGGCTTTCAACCTTAATGTTCGTGATGGATGGATTTAATAACAATAAAATATAATTGCTCAGACAAAAACAAAAAAAGAAAAGAGGAATTTTATGGCTTTATGGATGTGGAAATACGGAGATTTTGAATTTTATCATGGTATGCATTATATGCTGTCCCGTGAAGAACGCGGTAACTCTTGTGTGCCGGCTTTTTATAAAATACCTCGTCATAGCGCATCAGTTCGTTTTATGAAAAGTGTCATTCTGGACAAGGAGGAGACTATCACTATTGTCAGCGAAGGGGTATACTGTCTGTCAATAGATGGTGTTCGTCAGAAACCCCAGGAACAATATCTTATTCCCGCAGGAGAACATAGTCTTACTATTTCGGTCGGCAACGCAAATGGTATGTGTGCCTTGTGGGTTGAAGGAAAAACTATCGTCAGTGACGAAAGCTGGACCGCAAATGTTTATGATAATGACGAGTTCCCGGTTGGCACCTCTATTCTCTGTAATGACCGCAACTGCTGCCCGGGAGATTTTCAGTTTCCTGAGGAAGAATGTCCTGCGGTCAGAGATGAGATAATAAAAGGTGAGCGCATTATTGATTTCGGACGGGAAAGCATTGTGCATCTTTTTCTTACGGATGTAAAGGGTGAAATATCTGTTTTTTATGGCGAATCTCTTGAAGAGACCTACAGTGACCGTTGTGTTATAGTTGACCATGTAAAAGAGGATACTGAGCTTCATCTGAGAGCTTGTCGCTATCTGCGGTTCACGGGTGCGGTAGATTTCACTTTCCGTGCCACCATGCCAATATTACCACAGTCTAAGGCCTCGTTTTCCGGTGATAAAAAATTGACTGAAATCTGGCAAACTGCCGCTTACACATTGGCTCTTTGCAGTCGTCTTTTCTATCTGGATGGTATAAAGCGAGATCGTTGGCCATGGGCAGGAGACAGCTATATTTCTATGCATGCGGATGCCTATAGCTTTGCAGATACGGACATTATGCGTCGCACTATGCTTGTGCTTCGTGGTGAATCGGATGTACACTATCCTGTTAATAATATCTTAGAATTCTCATTTTATTGGTGTATGATGCTTGCAGATTATTATACCTATACGAATGACCTGGATTTTATTTGTCGCAACTATGAAAACGCCCGCCGCTTAATAGAATATTATATTGAAAAAAGAGATAGCCACGGTTTTATTCCACCAATGCCGGGTGTCTGGTTGTTTATTGATTGGCATCCTATGGACAAAAATGGTGATGTATGTGTGGTGCAAATGCTTTTTTACCGTTCTCTTTGTGCTATGTCAGAAATTGCCACACTTTGCAAAATGACAGATGATGCCGAACGATATAGTGCTATGGCGAGCGAACTTGCAACAAAAATCGAAGAAGCTTTTTGGAGAGATGATTTAGGGGCATATGTTTCTGTTTTTCGTGAAAATGAAAAAATAAACGAGGTGCGCCGTCATCAAAACATTCTGGCAATTCTTTTTGGTCTTGCAGACGAAAACCGTGCTGCCGGAATTCTGGAAACGGTGTTGCACAACCCCGAAATTCCGCCACTCACAACATCGTTCTACAAATTCTTTGAATATGATGTTCTTTGTCGATATGGCTTTATTAAGGAAGCTTTTTCAGAAATCCGCCGTTACTATGGCGGTATGCTTGAACTTGGGGCAACTTCTTTCTGGGAAGAATTTAACGAAAATGAAGAGGGCGTTGAACATTATGCTATGTATGGCGACCCCTTTGACCGCAGTTTATGTCATGCGTGGGGAGCAAGCTCGCTTTATTTTATTGGTCGCTATCTGGCAGGTGTTAAGCCGCTTTTACCGGGATGGCAGAAATATGAGGTTAAACCGTGTTTAACAATGGGCGATTTTTCCGCCACGGTGCCGATAGGCGACGGATGTGTTAATATAGTGCTTGAAAATGGAACTTTAACTGTTTTATCCGACCGTGACGACGGATGCCTGATGGTCGGACAAAAAACCTGCCAAATTCCCAAAAATCAGAAAATTACAATAAAGGTATAATTAGTCAAGAAGGGCGGAGGTTTTTAAGGCTGCGGATAAAAAATTAAAAAACTTTCCCAAGCTTTTCCTTACATAAAAATTCCTAAGGTGCACACAATAGGTTTGTAAATAAAACCAAAAGGAGCATTTATTATATGAAAGCAACAGGAATTGTAAGAAGAATAGACGACCTTGGTCGTGTGGTTATACCAAAAGAAATAAGAAGAACAATGCGTATTCGTGAGGGCGATCCGCTGGAAATCTACACAGAAAGCGACGGAACAGTTATTTTTAAAAAATATTCACCTATCGGTGAGCTTGGAGAGTTTGCAAGCCAGTATGCTGAGGCTCTTGCGAAAACAACGGGTTTCCCTTGCTGTATCTCTGATAAAGATACGATTATTGCAGTTTCGGGAGCTTCTAAAAAGGAGCTTTCCGATAAAAAACTATCAACCGAGGCGGAAAAAATTATGCACGGTAAAGTAGCTTTTACTGCACAGTCAGGGGATAAAAATATCAATGTGGTTGACGGAAACGAAAACTACAAGGCGGGGGTTATAGCACCCATTGTCTATGACGGAGACGGAATCGGAACAGTTATGATAATCGCTCCTGATGAAAAAAGCTCTATGGGTGATGTGGAATCAAAGCTTGCGGAGGTTGCGGCAGGATTTCTTGGTAAAACAATGGAATAAAAGAAAAAAGGATGTTTCCGGACATCCTTTTTTGTATGTTTTTTTATCTTTTGGGAATAATTACATATGGTGATATTATGAATTTTAAAAAATATTTTATCTATACTCAGGAAGAAGAGTATGATTTTTCTCCCGAAAACGATTTGAAGAAAAATAATAATCCTGAAACCCCTTATATTTCAAACAATATAAAAAACAAAAATACAAGTGTTTACGAAAAGGGAACAGTCAGCACCTCCTGCAGAGAAAATCTTGATTTTATAAAGGATGCCTTTTCAAAGCCAAAA
The DNA here is from genome assembly GCA_045575975.1 of Clostridia bacterium. Taxonomy (GTDB): domain Bacteria; phylum Bacillota; class Clostridia; order Monoglobales; family Monoglobaceae; genus RGIG8709. The sequence goes on from JAZNFO010000034.1 coordinate 124,414, forward strand.
AATTTTGATCTCGTTATCAGGGAGTTTAAAATAAAAACCAAAGAAAAAGATCTTGATGCATTCCTGATATTCTATGACGGTCTTGTGAACAAAGAAATTATAAACAGAGACATTTTAAATCCTCTTATGACAGCTGAGCTAAAAGAGAATAAAAATATTGCAGAGGGGGTGTACGAGCATCTTATAACCCAGGCACCCCTTTCCAAAGTCCGTGATATGAAAGCCATAATAGAAATGGTGGAATTTGGGAACTGTGCCGTGTTTGTTGACGAAGCGGACACATCCTTTGTTGCAGATGTTAAAGGCTGGAGCGGAAGAGGGGTTGGAAAGCCCATAACAGAGGCAGTGCTTTCGGGACCTCAGGAAGCATTTAATGAAGTTCTGCTTATAAATATTTCTATGGTTCGCAAAATTTTAAAGGATGCAAATGTGGTGGCGGAAAATATAACGGTGGGAACAAAAAGCAAAACCCCCTGTGCCCTTATGTATATAAACGGGGTTACAAATCATTCTCTTGTAAAAGAAGTAAAGAGAAGACTTCAGGGAATTGACACAGAATATATATTCTCATCCTCAGATATAGAAATGTTTATAGAGGATTCAAGCTTTTTTCCTCTTCCCCAGATAGTAAAAACCGAACGCCCCGACAGAGCTGCGGCAATGCTTGCAGACGGAAAGGTTGTTATAATTGTTCAGGGAAGTCCCTTTGTCCTTGTTCTTCCCGGAACGGGAGTGGACCTTGTTGAGGCATCCGAAGATAACTATGTGAGGGTTATGGAGGCAAATTTTATGAGGTTTGTCCGCCTTATGGGAGTTTTGCTTGCCCTTTTTTTGCCCTGCACCTTTGTTGCGACGGTTCTTTATCATCATGACACTCTGCCAACAGACCTTTTGTTTGCCATGGCGGCAACAAGGGAACAAATGCCTTTTCCCGTCACTTTAGAGCTTGTTATAATGCTTCTTGCTTTTGAACTTATAAAGGAAGCCTCTATCCGTATTCCCAATCCAATAGGTTCAACTCTTGGAATTGTTGGCGGTCTTATTTTAGGCCAGGCGGCAACGGAAGCGGGAATTGCAAGCCCTCTGCTTATAATTATAGTGTCTATTGCGGGGCTTGGCTCCTTTGCAGTTCCTTCTCTTGCACTTTCAAGAGCCATATCCATTATGCAGCTTTTGTTTGTTTTTTCTGCATCAATGGGAGGATTTCTCGGAATTGCCCTTTCAATATTTTTAAGCCTTGTTTATTTAACATCTCAGAAATCTGTGGGAGTGCCGTTTTTATCACCGCTTTCACCCAAGGCGAATAATTTTAATAACAACACCTTTTTTATAAGTCCCATCTGGAAAAGAGAGCTGCGACCTGAAAACTTAAAACCTCAGCAAAGAGAAAAACAACCTAAGGTCAGTATGAAATGGAGAAAAAAATAATGAGAGAAAAACATATTTTCAGCGGTTTTGAGCTATCCTGCCTGACCGTTAATTTGATAATTTATAAAAGCTTTACGGATATTCCGAGAAGATTTCTGGAGGGAGCGGGGGCATCAAGCTTCTTGTCTGCCCTGATTTCTGCAGGGATTGCCTATCTGGTTATATGGTTTTTGCCTGTTATATACAGGGAGACAAAGCTTTCAGATGTTTTTTCTTCTGCCGAAACAAAGCTTCCAAAAGGAATAAGCTCCCTTTTTGCGGTAATAATAGCCGTGTATCTTATACTGTCTGCCTCCCGTTCTATTCTGGGAGTATCAACCTTTGCGGGAATGTCTGCCTATCCTCTTGCACCTTTTGTTTTTATAGCTCTTTATTTTGCATTTTCTGCTATCATTTCTTCTTTCAGAGGACTTGACGGAATTATAAGAGCCCACAGTATAATAGTGCCTTTTTGCGTTGTTATGACTCTGGTGCTTCTTGTTGCCATTTTTCGTGAGGCGGATGTTATAAATTTGTTTCCTGTTTTTGGAAACGGAGTCTATAACACATTGAAAACTGCGGTTTTCAATGTTTCCTATTATTTTGATTTTATTCTTCTGTTTCTTTTGTTCCCTTATATAAAAAATGACGGTTATTATGTGAAAACCATAAGAATTTCAGGGGCAGTTGGAATACTTATAAATCTTTTTGTAATGCTGTCAGCAAACCTGATTTTGCCTTATCCCGTATCGGGAGAGATAAAATATCCCCTATATCAGATAATGAAATCCGTTTATTTTGGCAGATTTTTTCAAAGAATAGATGCTTTTTATCTTTTGTCCGCTTCTCTTTCGGGAATGGCATATATTTCTTTCAATATTTTTCTTTGCTCCTATGTTTTGAAAAAGGCATTTTTCCTTTCTGCAAACAGACCATTAGTTCCTTTGATTGCAATACTTTCCCTGCTTTTTGCACTTATGGGGCAGAAGGATATTTTTCCCGGCCAAAGCACGGTTTTAAATATAACGGAGCTTATAACCTGCTTTATAATAATTCTGGTGCCTTTTTTAAAGCTTTTAAAAAGGGGGGATGAGGAATGAAAAAAATATTTGCTTTATTTTTTTGCTTTTGTCTGGTGTTTCTCTCTGCCTGCTATGATGCAAGCGATATAGAGGAGACGGCATATCTTATAGCCCTTGGAATTGATAGGGCAGAGGGCGGGTTTTTATATACCTTTCAGCTTGCGTCCCCTGCTCCCGGCAAAGAGGGCGGAGGAGAAAAGGGGAAAAATTCCACCGCTAAAAATGTAGTTATAGGAGCAGAGGATTTTTACACCGCAAGAAATATGTTCTCAAATTATCTGAGCAAAAGGCTTAATATGTCCCACCTGAAAATGATAGTCTGTTCAAAGGAAATTGCAGAAACCTCGTTTTATGAACATTCCCAGCTTTTTTCAAGGGAGAGGGAAATACGACCGGGAACATATCTTGCAGTTTCCTCGGGAAGTGCAGAAGAATTTTTAAAAGCAGTAAATCCCGAGCTTGAGGGAAACACTGCAAAATACTATGAGCTTATAAATCTTGACAGGTCAATGGTTTATGCTCCCCCAAAAAGGCTTGGAGAATTTCTTTCGGATATGGAAACTTCAGACGGGAGCGGAGTTTTGCCGGTAGCAAGGGTTTCAAAAACTGAAAAAAGCAAAAGTTTAAAGGGAGAAGAATATGAAAAGGGGGAAATGGTGAAGGCTACACTTTCCAGGGTGTCAGATTCCAAAACAGAGCTTTATGGAATGGGAATTTTCAAAAAGGGAAAGCTTATAGGAATGCTGGATGGAAATGATGCCTTTATGTATAACATTCTCACAGGGTTTACGGAGAATTTTGTTTTTTCCGTTATGTCACCTGATGAAAAGGGGAGAACGCTATCCTTTAAAATCAGCCTTGATAATAAACCGAAAATTAAGGCTTCTGAATACGAGGGTAAAATAAGGGTCGATGTATTGATAGAGGGAGATATTCAATATATGGGAATTAAGCCTTTAGAAAATTTCAACGGAGAAAAAAGCTTTGAAAAAATTGCCTCAGATGCCCTTTGCAAAGAGCTTAAAGCTTTTCTTAAAAAAACTGCATCGAATTACAGTGCAGATATTTTGAAAACAGGCGACAAGCTGAAAAAATACTATTTAACCCAAAAGGATTTTGAGAAAATAAATCTTAATGATAAATATCAAAAGGCGGAGTTTTTTGTGAATGTGTTATTTTAAAGGGGGAATACCTATGCCGAATTTTTACAGGTGGCTTTTTTTCTTTTCTGTTTTATGGAATGTCGGTTACCTTTCAGGACTTTTAAAAATAGAGCTTCAGAAGAAAAATTATTATGGCTTTGTCGGATTATGTCTTATTTTGGGTGTAGTTTTTGTGGTTTTACTGGTAAATTTTGTTAATTTCTAACATACCCCAAAATGTAAATTTAGTTATATCCCCGAAAATTGTATAAATATGGAAAATTATCTTGTTTTTGCTGGTAAAATATGGTATATTTAAAATACAAAAAACAAGGGGGAATTTAGAAATGAAACAAAAAGGTATAACAAGAGAGGTTGACAGGTTGGGAAGAATAGTTATTCCAAAATCAATCCGCAAACAGCTTGGGATTAAGGAAAAGGATAAGGTTGAGATCCACACAGAGGGAGACACAATTGTTATAACAAAATACAATCCGTTTTGCACATTCTGCGGAAGCGAAGAAGAGCTTTTAGATTTTGCAGATAAGAAACTCTGCAAAGCTTGTCTTGGTAAGATAAAAGCATTATAAAAAGAGATGGGATGTCTTAACATCCCATCCTTTTTATTTGTTATTAAGTTCTTTTATAGAGTCTCTGATTTCTTCGAGTAAAACAATATCAGCTGGTTTTTCAGCAGGAGCTTCCTCCGGTGTATCTTCCTTTTTCTCAATTCTTCTTTTTAAGGAGTTGATAGCCTTAACAATAAGGAAAAGACAGATTGCAATAATCAGGAAGTTAATAAGGTTCTGGATAAAGAGACCGTATTTGATTTCTGCATCACCGATTTTTGCTGAAAGAGCTGAAAAATCTCTTCCACCGATAATAATACCGATAACTGGCATGAATAAATCATCAACAATTGATTTAACAACTGTGGTGAAAGCTGTGCCAATCATAAGACCTATAGCAAGGTCAAGCATATTGCCTTTAAGGGCAAATTCCTTAAATTCGCTAATGATTTTTTTCATAGAATAAATCTCCTTTTAGTATAAGATTACATTAGATTTATTCTATCACAATATGTCTTATTTTGTCAATTCCCAAATCTTTTCGTTGTAGTCAAGAATTGAGCGGTCGCTTGAAAAGTATCCTGCCTTTGAAACATTTATAATAGCCTTTTTGTTCCACAAAGCAGGCTCTTTGTATTCCTTTGCCGCAATATGACAGGCATCAAGATATGAGTTAAAGTCACGAAGAAGAAGGTATCTGTCACAGAATCCGCCGTGAGGGGTAACTAAACTTTGATATAGCTCAGTGAAAATATTTTGTCTGTCTTTTGAAAATGTTCCGTCTATAAGGGTGTCAATTATTTTTTTAATCATCAGGTTTTCGGCATATATTCTGTCGCTTCCGGAATGTCCCGATGCATAGATTCTAAGAACCTCATCCGAGGTTAAGCCGAATATATAAATATTGTCACGCCCCACTCTTTCTGCAATTTCAACATTTGCGCCGTCTAAGGTTCCGATAGTTAAGGCTCCGTTTAACATAAGCTTCATATTTCCTGTGCCTGATGCTTCCTTGCTGGCAGTTGAAATCTGTTCTGAAAGGTTAGCCGCCGCAACAATTTTCTCAGCAAGAGAAACACTGTAGTTTTCTATGAAAACAACCTTCAAAATGTCCCTTGTTCTCGGGTCGTTGTTAACCACTTCTGCGACACTGTTTATAAGCTTGATAATAAGTTTTGCAGTGTGGTAGCCAGGGGCTGCCTTTGCACCGAATATAAAGGTTTCGGGAAGATAGCTTGCCTGATTTTGGTTTTCTGTCAGCATTTTATATCGGTAGATAATATGCATAACCTTTAAAAGCTGTCTTTTATATTCGTGAAGTCTTTTAATCTGCACATCAAAAAGGGACTCAGGGTCCACGGTAATGCCGTTTGCCTTTTTAATGTAATCTGTAAGACGAATTTTATTTTCAAGCTTTATTTTTGCAAATTCTTCCCTGAAGGTTGTATCATCTGCAAAGGGAAAAAGCTTATTGAGAGCATCTGCGTTTTTAATCCATTCATCACCGATAGATTCGGTTATAAGGGATGCAAGTCGGGGATTTGCTTTTAATAGCCAGCGTCTCTGGGTAACCCCGTTTGTAACATTTTTAAATTTTTCGGGATAAACGGAGTAAAAATCTTTAAAGGTTTCTTTTTTCAAGATTTCGCTGTGAAGAGCTGCAACGCCGTTAATACTATGACAGGCGGCAAAGCAGAGATTTGCCATATTCACATTTCCGTTTGATATAACTGCTGTATTTTCGATTTTTCCTCTTTCGTTGCCGAAAGCATTTGAAAGTGATTCTCTTTGTCTTCTGTCAATTTCTTTTATAATCATTAAAATTCTCGGAAGAAGTGATTCAAACATATTAACAGGCCACCTTTCAAGTGCCTCTGTCATAATGGTGTGGTTTGTGTATGCGAAGGTTTTCCCCACAACATTCCAGGCATCATCCCAGGAAAAACCCTCTTCGTCCATTAAAATCCGCATAAGCTCAGGGATTGCAAGGGTTGGGTGAGTGTCGTTTATGTGAATTTGAACATATTCTGGCAGGTCATAAAGGGAGTTCCCCTTTTTCTTTTGCTTTGAAATAATCCAGTTTATGGTTGCCGAAACAAAAAAGTATTGCTGTTTAAGACGGAGAAGCTTTCCCTCATAGTGGTTGTCTTCGGGATATAAAACCTTGGAAACCACTTCGGAAAGCTCCTTGTCTTTAATCGCCATTGTGTAATCCCCACGGTTAAATTCGTTCATATTAAGGGGCTCTGTGGCACGGGCTTTCCACAGCCGTAAGGTGTTGACTAATTTTGAGTCATAGCCTGAAACGGGCATATCATAAGGCTCTGCAATAACTGTATTAAAGCCAAAATGACGGAATTTCATTCTTCCGTCCTCAAAATATTCCTCTATTCTGCCTCCAAAGTGAACGGGAATGCTCTCTTCGGGCCGTTCGATTTCCCATATGTTTCCGTCTTCAAGCCAAGGGTCAGGCATTTCAATCTGATAACCGTCCACTATCTTTTGCCTGAAAAGTCCGTATTCATATCTTATTCCGCATCCAAAGGCAGGAAGATTAAGAGTGGAAAGGGAGTCTAAAAAGCAGGCGGCAAGTCTGCCAAGACCGCCGTTACCAAGGCCTGCATCATTTTCTGCCTCTTCAATTTCAAAAAGGTCAAGAGAAAGCTCTTCCATAGCCTCCCTGTAAACATCTGTTTCAAGAAGATTAAGTATATTGTTTCCAAGGGCTCTGCCCATAAGAAATTCAAAGGAAAGATAATAAAGCTCTTTTTGGTTGGTGCTGTCAAGTGTCTCCTTTGAAATAGCCCATTTTTCCATTATCTGGTCTCTGACAGTTAGAGCAAGTGCCTTGTAAAGCTGGCTTTTTGTTGCATTTTCAACCGTCTTTGCATAGTGCCGGCGAAGCTTACTTGAAACAAGGCTTTTAATCTCTTCCTTTGTAAGTGATTTTTCTGTCTTGTCCATTAGATTCCTCCATATAATTTCTTATATTTTTCTGCAGAGCTTTTCCATGAAAAGTTCTGCGACATAACATTCTTTACTAATTCATACCAAACATATTTATTGGAGAAAAAACCGATTGCACGCCTTAAGGTGAAAAGCATATCGTGTGCTGTGGGGGGAGAAAAACTAAAACCGTTGCCCGAGCCTTCAAATTCGTTATAGGAAAAAACTGTGTCATGAAGTCCGCCCACCTCTCTCACAAGTGGAACTGTGCCGTATCTCATTGCAATGAGCTGAGAAAGTCCGCAGGGTTCAAAAATTGATGGCATAAGAAAAATGTCCGCCGCCCCATAAATTCTGTGAGCCATCTCATTTGAAAAATAAATGTTTGCACTGACCTTTTCAGGATTGCACCAAGCCTGGTGGCGGAACATATTTTCATATTTTTCATCTCCCGTGCCAAGGATAACAAACTGAATATCAAGGTCTAAAAGTCCCCCGAAGGCATCCTCTATTATGCTTAGACCTTTCTGGTCAACAAGCCTGGAAACAAGCCCTATCATAACCTTTTCCCCGTCAACGGGCAGATTAAGCATCTTCTGAAGCTCTGTTTTGTTTTTCTTCTTGCCTTCTATAAAGGTATCTGTGTTGTAGTTTTCAAACAGAAATTTGTCTGTTTCGGGATTGTATTCTTCGTAATCAATTCCGTTTAAAATCCCAGTCAGGCTTCCTGCTCTTGCAGATAAAATCCCATGAAGATTTTCGCCCCCAAGAGGTGTTTTTATTTCCTCTGCATAGGTGGGGCTGACAGTTGTTATGTGGTCAGAATAAACAAGTCCCGCCTTTAAAAGATTTGCAAGAGAGTGAAATTCAAGCTTGTCAGCTGTAAAATAATATTCATCAAGGGATAAAAAGTCTCTCACAAGGTCTATGGGGTAAATTCCCTGGTGCTTAAGATTATGAATGGTGAAGATACATTTTATGTCCTGATAAAAAGGGTCTCTTTTATAATAAGCATCAAGCAAAACGGGAACTGCTCCCGTTTGCCAGTCGTGAAGATGAATAATATCAGGCTTAAAACCAATGCCCTTTAAAACCTCAAGAGCTGCTTTGTCAAAAAATGAAAAGCGTTCAAGGTCGTTCCACTTGTAAATGGAACTGTCTCCAAAATAATATTCATTGTCTAAAAAATAGTAAGTCGTGTTATGTTTTTTTAGACGGAAAACCCCGCAGTATTTGTTCCGCCATCCAAGGGGGACATAAAGGTAAAAAAGGAATTCCATTCCACATGTGTATTCATAGGGTATACAACCGTATTTAGGCATAATAACCCTCACATCAAAATCATCCCCTGAAATGGCGTCAGGGAGGGAGCCTAAAACATCTCCAAGCCCGCCTGTTTTTGCAAAAGGAGAAGCCTCCGAGGAAAGCATAAGTATATTTTTCATTAGCAAAACTCTCTTTCTATATTATAGTGTTTTTCCCGATAACGATTGGATAGGTTGTCTGACCTATCATTTTTTTGTCTCTGCGGAGAACAACTTCCTTGTCGAAAATTGCATTTTCAACGGTGCATCCGTCCATTATTTCACAGTTTTGCATAATAATGGAGTTTTTAACGGTCACATTTTCTCCAATGCGTACTCCCCTGAAAATAATGCTGTTTTCAACCTTTCCGTCAATATAGCAACCGTCTGCTATAAAAGAATTTTTGCAAACAGACTCAGCTCCGTAAACGGATGGAGAGGTGTCCTTTATTTTTGTGTAAATAGCATCTGAAAGGTCGCCGAAAAGCTCTTCTCTCACTTCTTTTTTCAAAAGGTCAAGATTAAATTTAAAGAAAGAAGAAATAGAGTCGATTTTCTTTTTATAGCCTGAAAATTCATAGGAATAAATTTTCAGATTTTTTATATTGGCAAGAAGCAGGTCCTTTGAAATGGAATGCTTGTTGTGGGATATAAGGTCTCCCACAAGAGACATTAAAAGCTCTTTTTTAATAAGGAACATATGCATATATGAATTATAAAGCTTTTGCCTTGAGGGATAAACCTGGATATCCGTAACTCTTCCGCTTTCCGATGCGTCAACCAGAATGTGGCGCCTGAGTTCTTTCCCTTTAAGCTCTCCAACCTTTGTGTGAACAATTGTTATGTCTGCATCTTTTTCGGTGTGAAAGTCCATAACCATGTCAAAATCTATATTTAAAACTGTGTTGCAGTCGCTGACCAAAACATAATCTCTGTTTGCCTTTTTCAGGTAGTCAAAGCCTCTGAAAATGGAGTCAATTCCCCCGAGGTCCCTTTCTTTTCCAAAGGAGCCTTCGGTTGGAGTAACAATAAAAAGTCCGCTGTCTTTTCTTGATAAGTCCCAATCTTTCCCACTTCCTAAATGGTCAAAAAGGGAGCGGTTTTTATAGGATGTTATAATGCCCACATTTGTAATTCCTGAATTTACCATATTAGAAAGAACAAAATCAATTATTCTGTATCTTCCACCCACAGGCACAGCCGCAAGGGATCGGTGGTCTGTGAGCTGACCAAGATTTGCCTCGGGATTTTCGGAAAAAATATATCCTAAAGTGTTATTTTTCATAAAAAGCTCCTTTCATCAGGCGGTTTCGGTTTTTGTTTTATTATTATGTTCGGGCCAGTCGGTTTTGTTCATAACATTTCTTGTAACCATAGAGCCTCTTGCAATTTCGATGTTTTTGTCAATAATCGCATCAGGGGCGATTAAGGTCAGGTTATCCGTACAGATTTTATTATTGAAGAAATTGCAGATTGCATCAGAGGAGTCAGAACCTATGTGAGCATTTTCAGAAATAAAACAATTTGTTCCGAGAACAGATTTTGAAACCTTTGCGCCTTTTTCAATAACGGTGCAGGGCAGAACAACGGAATTTTCAACATACGCTCCCTCACCGATAACAACCCCCTCTGATATAACAGAGTTTATAACCGTTCCGTATATTTCACATCCTTCTGTTATAAAGCTTGATTTAACTGTTGCGCTGTCTGAAATATAGTGGGGCGGTTTTGCGGGAGTTCTGCTGTAGATTTTCCAGTCACTGTCCCGAAGAACAAAGGGCGGATTTTTCCCCAGAAGCTCCATATTTGCCCGCCATAGACTTTCAACGGTTCCAACATCCTGCCAGTAACCTGAAAAGCTATAGGCAAATAGGTTAAGGTTTCCTTTCAGCATTTCGGGAATAATGTTTTTGCCGAAATCATGGCTTGAAGATGAATTATTTTCGTCTGCTATTAAGTATTTTTTCAGGGTTTCCCAGTTAAAAATATAAACGCCCATAGAAGCAAGATTGCTTTCGGGATTTTTTGGTTTTTCCTTGAATTCGGTTATTTTCATATTTTCGTCGGTGTTCATAATGCCGAAACGGGATGCCTCGTTCCAGGGAACCTCAATAACTGCAATTGTGGCATCTGCATTATTCTTTTTATGAAAAGAAAGCATTTTTCTATAGTCCATTTTATAAATGTGGTCACCTGATAAAACTGCAACATATGAGGGGGAATACTGGCTTATAAAGCCTATATTCTGGTATATTGCGTTTGCAGTTCCCTTGTACCAGTCCCCTTTTTCAGAGGAAAGATAAGGTGGAAGAACAAAAACCCCGCCGTCCTTTCTGTCAAGGTCCCAGGGTTGACCGTTTCCGATATAAGTGTTAAGCTCAAGAGGCTCATATTGAGTGAGAACACCAACTGTGTCAATTCCCGAATGAGCACAGTTGCTCAAGGGAAAATCAATTATTTTATACTTACTGCCAAAAGGAACAGCAGGTTTTGCCACATTTTTTGTAAGAGATCCAAGTCTGCTTCCTTGTCCGCCTGCAAGAATCATTGCAACGCATTCCTTTTTTTTCATTACGGAAAACAATCCTTTCTTATTTTATTTTTTTACTTTTTTTATATAAACACCGCAAAGCTCGGGAAGGTCAAGATGAAGGGCATATTTATAATTTTTATTTTTAACAGGCTTTGCCTTTAAAACAGCTGTTTCTCTGCCTGCTCCGCCAAAAGATTTATCCTCAGTATCAAGAACAATTTTATATTCGCCTGACGATTTCACGGGAAGCTCGTATTCTTTAATATCTGCACCCGAAAAGTTAAAGAGGCAGATAGTGGAGTCCTTCCCGTTTTTTGTTATACGGCGAAGGGCAAAAATGCTTTTTTCCCAGTCTTTTTCGTTCAGCCAACTGAAGCCTTGCCAGCCTTCATCATTTTCAAAAAGAGCCTTGTCGGAAGCGTAGAATTTATTAAGGTCTTTTATGAAGTTTTGAATTCCTCTGTGAGTGTCATATCCCAAAAGGTGCCAGTCAAGACTGTCTTTAAAGTTCCATTCGGAAAACTGTCCAAGCTCGCCTCCCATAAACACAAGCTTTTTCCCCGGGTGGGAATACATATACGAATATAAAAGCTTAAGACTTTTAAATTTTTGTTCGTAAGTGCCGAACATTTTGTCGATAAGGGATTTCTTTCCGTAAACAACCTCGTCGTGAGATAGGGGCAGGATAAAATTTTCGCTGTATGCATACATCATTGAAAAGGTGAGAATGTTGTGGTTTGAACCTCTGAAATAAGGGTCCATAGACATAAAGTTTAAAATGTCGTGCATCCAGCCCATATTCCATTTGAAGTTAAAACCGAGACCGTCCATATAAACAGGTTTTGTAACATTAGGCCAGGCAGTTGATTCCTCTGCAATCATCATAATTCCTTTAAATTCTGAAAAAACTGCGGTGTTCAGTTTTTTAAGAAAGTCTATGGCATAAAGGTTTTCTTTTCCGCCGTATTTATTTGGAACCCAATCTCCTTCGCCGCGGTTGTAATCAAGATAAAGCATACTGGAAACCGCATCAACCCTCAGCCCGTCAAAATGATATTCCGAAAGCCAGAACATAGCGTTTGAAATAAGAAAGGAGTGGATTTCGGTTTTACTCCAGTTAAAAACAAGAGTTCCCCATTCCTTGTGTTCACCAAGTCTTGTGTCAGGATGTTCAAAAAGACATTCTCCGTCGAAGCGTGCAAGTCCGTGGGCATCTTTTGGAAAATGGGCAGGAACCCAGTCCATAATAACCCCGATGCCTGTCAGGTGGCATCTGTCAACAAAGGCCTTTAATTCACGGGGCGTGCCAAATCTTGAATTTGCGGAAAAATAACCGGTCACCTGATAACCCCAGGAGCCGTCATAGGGGTATTCCGAAACAGGAAGAAGCTCTATATGGGTGTATCCCATAGCTTTTATATAGGGTATAAGCTCATCTGCCATTTCGGTATAGGTATAAAAAGAGCCGTCCTCTTTCTTTTTCCAGGATGAAAAATGAAGCTCGTAAATAGAGGCGGGTTTTTTGAATATATCCTCGTTTTCTCTTTTTTTCATCCAGCTATCGTCTTCCCATTCATATGAAAGGTCACAGCAAATAGAAGCGGTTGCGGGACGAAGCTCGCTATAAAAAGCAAAAGGGTCTGCCTTATATAAGGTTTCGCCCATTTTTGTTTTTATGCAGAACTTGTATTTTTCCCCCTCGGTGATATTTGGAATAAACCGCCTCCATATGCCGAAATCGGGATAAAATATCATTTTGTCGGCGTCTTCTCTCCAGCCGTTTTTGTCGCAAACAACAGAGACCTCTTCTGCATTCGGCGCCCACACAGAAAAAAGATATCCCGAAACCTTGCCGAAAGAGGTTTGGTGCGCTCCCAGAATGTTGTATGCTTTATAATTTTCCCCGATATTAAAAAGATACATAAGTTCGCTTGAAATAAGTTCGTTTTCAAAATTTTTTGTCCTTTGAGTCATAAAGATGCCTCCTCAAATATATAGGTGTATAATATTTTATTTATAACAAAATGAAATTATTCATTTTTCATTAAAATATCCGCAGAAAAAGGAGGCAGGCGGATGTTTTTTGCCGGTTAAAAGAGATTTGAAGCTTTCAGCATTCCGGGGAGGAGTAAATTATAAATTATTTTCAAAATATCACCTCTAAAAACAATATTGTTGTTGAAATCGTAATGTGTTTTATGTTATACTGAAAATATGAATTAAATCTGTTGAAAGGAGCGGAATATATGTTAAATTTTGTGTGCGGAAGTGCAGGCACGGGGAAAAGCGAATATCTTTACAGCAAAGTGGCAGAAGATATAAGAAATGGTGATTTGTCATATATTTTGGTTCCTGAACAGTATTCTATGTCTCAGGAGGACGAATTATTAAAAAAACTGGGTTTTCAGGCTCAAAGGTATGCATCGGTTATAACTTTTTCAAGACTTTCCAATATGGTTATGTCAAAAATGGGACCCTTAAGAATGAAATATATTGACGGGGCAGGGAAGAATATGCTTGCCCTCCGCAGTCTTCGTATATTAGAAAAAGAGCTTAAAATTTTCGGGAAAAATGTGCATCAAAAAGGCTTTTCTTCAATTCTTGTTTCCATTTTTTCGGAATTTAAAAGATATGGAGTAACAGATGCTGCCCTTTCGGTTGCAATTGAAAAATGCGAAAAAAAGGAACTTTCGGATAAGCTTTCCGACCTGAAAATTTTATACAATAAATATAATGAGCTGTTAAATGAAAAAAATGCAGATGCGGAAGATAACCTTTCTATTATTATTCCAAAGCTTTCGGAATGTGATTTTTTAAGGGGAAAACTATATATAAATCATTTCAAAAGCTTCACTCCTCTTGAATATGAGGCAATTTCTTATCTTATGAAAAAAATGGATGTAACCGTTTTCTTTGTAACGGACAGTCTGGAGAGTAAAAATCAGGTGTTTAAAAGCGTCACCGCAAGCTTTAAAAAGCTTTCTGATATGGCAGAGTCTCTCGGAGAAAAACGAGGAGAAGATGTTTTACTTTCAGATGATAAGAAGTTTTCAGAAAACAAAGAGCTTTCATTTTTGAAAGAAAACTATATTTCTCTATGCCCGAAAACCTATGATGATGATGTGGAAAATATAAAGATATTAAGACCAAGAACCTATTATGATGAATGCACGGAATGTGCCCGTATGATTTTAAAGCTTATGAGAGAAAGAGGCTATAGGCAGGATGATTTTCTTGTGCTTCTTTCAAACGGAGAAAATTATGAAGATATTCTCCCTATAATTTTTGAGAAAAACGGCCTTGGATGTTTTATTGATAAAAAAAGTGTGTTTTGTCAGAAGCCATTTGCAAGATTTGTGCTTGCTGTTCTTGAAATTTTAGTTTACGGGTTTTCATATGAAAGAATTATGACATATCTCAGGTCGGGATTTTTTCCTGCAGAGAAAAGAGATGCTGACTTGTTTGAAAACTATCTTTTAGCCGCAGCCCCACCGTATGCCTATCTCTTATCAAAAAGTGATTTTGTTTTTAATCCAGATGAGAATAAATTTGATATGGCAGAGATAAACAGAGCAAAGAGCAAAATTTTAAACCCTGTTATTGACCTTTCAAAGGCTGTAAGGGGCAGAAAAACGGCAGAACAAATCTGTGATGCTTTTTATAAGTGGCTTAATAAAAATAATATAAAAGCCTTGTATGAAGAAAAAATTGAAGTGCTGAAGGGTGAAGGGAAAACTGCAGAGGCAAGAGAAGAAGAGTCAGTGTGGAACACCTTTTTGTCAGTTTTTGCACAGATAGAAGAAACCTTTTTAGACACATTCCTGACATATCAGGAATTTTATGAACTTTTCTTTTCTGCCATATCGGATATAAAGCTTGGAAAAACCCCAAGCTATAAAAACAAGATAACCGTCAGCGAAACAAAAAGCTTCCGAAGCACGGATAAAAAAGTGGTTATTGTTCTTGGTGTCAGCGAGGGAGAGTTCCCCAAAGGTGTCCCCGGAGACGGAATTATAACAGACGGTGAGAGAGAATATCTTCTGGAAAACGGACTTGAACTTGCGGGAACTGCTCTTGATAAGCTTTATGATGAACAGTTTCTGGTTTATTCTGTTCTCACTGCACCAAAGGATATGCTTATTTTATCTTCCCCCGTTGCAAGTATGGAGGGGGGAGAAATTGCAAAAAGCGAGGCTTGTCTGATTATTTCAAAAATCTTCCCGAAAATCAGGGAAGAATATCCTGATAATGAAAGAGAAGCTCAGGAAGATATGTTTTTTGAGGGAAGAGAGGTGGCGTTTGAAGAGCTTCAGGCAAGACTTTTTGAAGCTTTTGGAAACAAGGATGCCCTGCCGGATTTGTGGCGGGGGATATATGAATATTTCAGAGTTATACCCGGATATAAGGAAAAGCTTGAAAAAACAGATATTATGATTGTCCGCACAGAGAAAGATGAGGGAATTTCAAAGGAATTGGCAGAGCTTCTGTATGGAAATCCTGTTATGATGAGTGTTTCAAAGCTTGAAAAATATAACGGTTGTGCTTTTTCCTATTTTTTGAAATATGGGCTTTATGCGGAAGAAAGAAAAAAAGCAAAGCTAAAGTCAAATGATGTGGGTTCTTTGCTCCACGAGACTCTTTACACATATTTTTATGAGAAAAACAAGGAGGATGCAGATTATAAAAGCCTTTCAAGGCAGGATGTGAAAAGGGAGATTTCCAGGATTGTTGAAGAGAGTGCAAGTGTTAAGGAAAATGCCCTTTATGAAAACTCCGCATATTACAAATACACAGTTTCGAGGCTTAAGGATATTGCAGCTGTAACAGCATGGAAAATCGTTAAGTTCTATGCCCAAAGCTCCTTCAGACCCTATGGCTTTGAAATAAAAATCGGGAAAGACGGAACCTTTCCCCCTTATGTGATAAAGCTTGCGGAGGGGGAGGCTCATCTTACGGGGTATATTGACAGAATGGATGTTTCAAAGATAGACGGAAAGAATTATTTCAGTATTATAGATTATAAATCCTCCGAAAAAACGGTGGATAAGCTTCTTGCGGAAAAGGGTGTTAGGATTCAGCCCCTTCTTTATGCAGGAATTATAAAGGAAAACATAGAAAATTCTTCTCCATGTGCAATGCTTTATATGGAAATGGCAGACCCATTTGCGGATTATGATGAGAAAAAAGATGACGAGGGACACGAAAAAACAATCCTTGATGAGGTGAAAACAACAGGTCTGTTGCTGGGGGACGAAGCTGTGGCAAAAAATCTTGATGCAGAATTTGGGGTAAAGGGTGCGCTTCATTTTGTGCCAAATAATATATCTTCTCAGGTCAGTGAAGCGGAAATGGATTTAATGCTGGATGATGCAATAAAGATTGCAAAGGCAACCTCCCAGAAAATTTCGGATGGGGAAATTGAAATTAATCCATTATATATAAAAAGTAAATTCGACCCCTGTCAGTATTGTGAATATGCATCGGTTTGTGAAAAACCTCTTGGGTAAGGAGAATAATATAGAAGAAAAATCGTGATTATGCGGTTTTTCTTTTTTTGGGAAAATTTTAAAAATAGTATTGACAAATGGTTTTTTATGTGTTATATTAAAATTACAATAAATAGTAATGATTACTATTATCGATTAGGAAGTGCATAAAATGACCAGAAGAAAAAGTAAGCAAAGAGATGCAATATTAGAGGTCTTAAGAGGAGTAAAAACTCATCCCGATGCTGACTGGATATATGAAAAGGTCAGAGAAACTATTCCGAATATAAGTCTTGGTACGGTATACAGAAACCTTGCAATGCTGGAATATGACGGAGAGATTTTAAAGCTTGACACAAGTATGGGCACATCTCATTATGACGGAAATATATATCCTCATTCTCATATAGTATGCAGAGAATGCGGAAGAATTGATGACCTGGATGATTGTGTTCCTGAACTTCTTGTAAACTACGGAAAAGAACGGTACAGAGGACAGATTGAAACCTTAAGCCTTGTGTATTTTGGCAGATGCGAAGAATGTGCCGGTTAAATAAGTAAAAAATAAAGTTTATATAAAATTTGGAGGAAATTAATTATGAAAAAATTTGTATGTTCAGTATGCGGTTATGTTCACGAGGGAGAAAGTGCACCTGAAAAGTGCCCGGTATGTAAGGTTCCCGCAGAAAAATTCAAAGAAATGGAAGAGGGAGCAGCTCTTGCTGCAGAACATGAATATGGTGTTTATGCAAAAACCGTAAAAAACAATCCTGATATTTCAGAAGAGGATAAAAAATATATATTTGAACAGCTTATGGCAAACTTCAACGGAGAATGTGCAGAGGTTGGAATGTATCTCTGTATGGCAAGAATTGCTCACAGAGAGGGTTATCCTGAAATCGGACTTTATTGGGAAAAGGCTGCTTTCGAAGAAGCAGAACACGCTGCAAAATTTGCAGAGCTTTTAGGTGAAGATTTAGAACCAAATATGAAAGCAACCACAAAGGATAACTTAAAGTGGAGAGTTGACTGTGAATATGGTGCAACTCAGGGTAAGTTTGACCTTGCAGTATGTGCAAAGAAGAACGGACTTGATGCAATCCACGACACAGTTCACGAAATGGCAAGAGACGAAGCTCGGCACGGTAAGGGATTGGAAGGTCTTTTGAAGAGATACTTCAACTAATCTAAACCCTTGAAATAACAATGAATTGGAAACCCCTTGACAATAGGTAATACCTACTGTTGAGGGGTTTTGGCATTCCTATTTTTTAAATTATCGATGCCACATTGCTCGAAGTGTTGAAATCTCAACCAACATTCAATTTTGTATTTGAAGTTGGCATTAATATGGCATTTTCAGAACAAAAAATAAGTGGACTGGCATCGCTGATGCCAGTCCAACTCTGCAAACCCTTGTCCCATAAGGGTTTGTGGCACATTGATGACTTAAAAATATACTGAATTTACAGCAATTTCAAAGCATCTTTTAATTTCTCGTCAGCTATCTCATTGTTACCGAAATAGTACTTTGAAGTTGTTGAAATTTTCTTATGTCCTAACCTATGTTGCAGTTTTGGAATGGGTGTATTACAGGCTGCTAAAAAAGATGCATGTGTATGTCTTAAATTATGAAATTTAAAGTGAATACCTAATTCGGCTTCAATTTTTGTCGCCCAGGATTTCATGCTGTCAGTTGTAAGTAGCTGACCATTGCGTTGCCTGTTTATAAAGTCACCACCAACTAAATCATCATCTTGATTTTTCTTCATACGAACTTTAACCACTTCGGTATTTCTATAAGATGTCCCGTAGTATTTTTTGTTTTCCTCTTGTTCCTTTTTTAATTTTTTCAAATGCTCATATAATTTATCAGGGATTTCGATAGTTCTTTTTGCAGCTAATGTTTTTACAGGAGCAATAACACGGTGTGGAGATTGCATCAGAAGCTGACGTTGTATGGTGATAGTATGGTCTTTCCAGCTTATATCGGACCATCTGATTCCGAATGCTTCACTAATACGTACTCCCAAAAAATATCCCAAGAGAAATGCTGTGTACAAATTAGTAGGCTTTAATCTGTTTGCCATACGTTCTATTTCATCTTGGGTGTATGTTTCAACATTTTCTTCATCTTCATCTTCTTGTTCTTTTTTAGGCATTTCCAATCTAATCTTTTTATCTTCACACATAATGCAATATGTATCTCTACTGATCCAAAACATACGACGAGCATACCCCCAAAGTAAGTAGAAAAGCTTTAGGAATCCCTCTACATAACTATATGCATACGCCTCTTCAAAATTATTATATGGAGAACCTTTGTGATACAACTGAATTAGGTAATTTTTAAGTTCGCCAACACCTATGCTAACTAATGGTCTATCTCCAAAAGTCGGTTCAATATGATTCTTCCATATGCTGTGCTGTTTTTTCAAAGTACCTTCTCTTTTTTCAGTAGAACCAAATTCCATATAATGTTCATAAACTTCTCTTAGAGTTATGTTGGTATCTACATCAGGTTTCTTTGTTTTGTTAGCTTTATGTTCTAAAACAAATCTTGCACGAGCTTCTTTGGCTTCAGTTTTAGTTAGATATCCTTTTTTTCGGGTATCCTTGCCATCGCGCACAGCCCTAAATCCCCAAGTTTTACTTTTTGAATCATAAAATACACCTTCGCCGGAGTTATCTGATGTCTTCTTAGCAGGTTTAGCCGCCTTATTTGCTAAAAACTTCTCCTTATTCAACATAATTATCACCTCCCACAGACACATTTTCTCTCATACAGTATACCGTATTTTCTATAAGATATCCGCATGTAAAATAACTAAAATTTATACTTTTTTTCACAACTAAATTCCTCCTATATTTTTATATTCAGGGCACCGGTACTTACCAGGGTCTTTGTTGTTTCTGCTGTTGTTAACTATCATCATACATTTACACTTTTTTTAACACAAGCATTAACCATCACTTTTATCTATAGTTCTCTTTGACTGTTCAGCAACATATTCATCATAAGATGGTGGCAATGAGCCAAAAACAGCAATAATCTTTTGGCTTTTCTCATCCCATAAAGTCAAATATGATTTATCTGCGTCTATATCATCCGCCTGTAACATTTTTATGAAATTGATTTTTTCATTTTCATTAGGTGGCTTATGCATACCAAATATTTCAGCAATTCCACTCTTGTATGTTACATGTGCAACTCCATAGCCTTGCGTTTCCTTCTCAAAATCAACATCTTTATAATAACTCCATCCGCATCTCTCACAGCAAGCGGTCATATGTCCTCTTCTGTAATAAGAATCTACAATACAAACTCCATCACATTGAGGGCATTTATCTGCATATATAACACTAGCCATTATTATTCACCATCCTTATCTATTATCAAATAATTTTCTAACTCTTCCAAAAACTCTTCAAACGAGATGAACTCAAGTTTGGTTATATTATCAACCGCATCTTCTTCAATGTACTTCTTAAATTCTTCTTCCGTCTCGAAGGCATCCCTATATTCACCAACATACAATGGCTGGCCGGTTTTCTTCAAGAGATGTATTTTTCTAGACATATATACTTCTCTGGGTAATCCTGTTTCATAGTCCCAAGGCAGATTGTAATAATGAAAAATTTCACTATCTTCATTTATGCAAAGCATGCTAACAAGAGAACCAAATTTCTCACTCTGATCATATCTGCTGATACCATCTCCGTTAGAACCATACCATCTTTTTTCGGTCTCTTTAACAGCTTCATCGTAGATTTTCTTCAATTCTCCCATACTATAACCTTTTACAACTTCTGATTTTTTCATAATTAAATTCCTCCTATAACTTTGAAATATAACTCTCTTTAATAAAATGCTCTGAAGGTACTTCTACAATAGAAATAAATTCATTTTCCTGAAGATTTCCTATATCTTTTTGGTCTATATCTTTTGTAAACTTGTGCATATCATCAATGTATTCGCAAAACACACAAGACCAAGATGTATAATCTGGTGCAAACACATTATTCATATGCTCCTCAAGGCAATCGTCACTTTGGTATGGATGGCGTTCGCCACCCCACCAAACGAAGTAAGTACCTTTCGGAAAATAAAATTCACATTCACCCTTGAAAATGTCACGGATTCCTATTGGTTTCTTCAACTTGCCGATTGCATATATGCCCACATAATCTTCAAATTCGGGCTTTGCAGAGTTAAGCACCCTACAAAGCTTTTTAAGCTCTTTTTTATTATCACAAAATAGCATACTTTCCTGATATCCCATTTAAACTTCCTCCTCATTTTTCATTTTTTCTTCTATAATTTGACTGCAAAGTTTCAGTAGTTTATGTTTGTTTGCTAAAAATTGTGTAGAAAAATCTATGCTTGTGTCATAGCCTGAATACAAAAATTTAAATATAGTATCTGTTAATGGCTTTAGTAACGGTCTTGGTATCTCTGTTAATTCCTCAGGAGATAATATTTCTTTTACTATTTCATATGTTGTGACGAAATCCGAAGTAAACTCATCTTTTTCATCAACATCATTTCTTGCTAACCATTCTCTGACTGTATATGTTTTCCCAACAGGACTTGTTGCTGATTTGTTTAGCAAATATCCTGACAAAGCGGAGCCATCCTCTTTTGCTGCTACAAACACACTTAATGGGTATGTAGAACAAATTAAAGGTTTATTTTTACAAACTTTACATTGTCCGTTTTCTAACATTGGACATTTATCCCCAGCACCAACAGTTTTAAATTTAACAAGAGGAGCTAATGATTCCGGTAAAGATATGTAAGTTTCACAATACTTGTCCATAAACTCTTGTGTAGTAAGGTTTAATGCTTTTGACATAGCATATATATCATACGGATATAGCGTATTGCCCGTATGTCCTTTGCACATCTTGCTGTTTTTACTACTATCAAATTTGAAAGTATCATCAAGACCAATAAGATTGTCCATAAGTAACTTTTCTATATTATGTGTTTCATTAGTTAGCCTCAACAAGCCACTGCTTTTAACTTTTGAACTGTGTCTTTTTTTATTTTTCATTTGAATCATCCTCCCAGTTTTCTTTAGGTGCATGACCATAATATTTACAATATTCCTTGTGAATCATTTGGGGCACTGGATCAAATGCATTTTTTATGGTTTCAGTATTTTTTATCAATTGATCAATGAAATTTTTATTCGTATCATATTCCGCATACATTTGATGAATTAAAGTTTGGTGAAACAGATTTAGTGTTTTCTTGCCAACATCATACGGCTGTATTTTTTTCATCATTTCACTTGCATATTCTACTAGTTCAGCCCAAAGAAGAAATATTCTATCATCTGCACTTATCCCGTTTGTTTCAAGCCACTCACGTACAGTATAAGAGCGAGCTTTACGGCAACCACTGTCGCCATTGAATATATATCCCATCTTTTTTTCTCCATTTGTTTCATCTATCTGCACAAATCTTCCCAACGGAAACAAAGCACAAGTTGTAGGCCTTGAATTACCAACTTTGCATACACCATTTTTCAGCAGGATACACTTGTTGAGTTTGGGCTCGTTCTTTAACTGAAGAACCGGAAGCAACGATGTTTCTCCTATGGTTATCCAACAATACTGCTTTATAAAATCAACTGTTGACATATTCAGTTCTTTTGCACATCTGAATATGTCGTACGCTGACATAGGAACAGCATCTTTATAAGTACAACAACCATAACAGTGACGACAACTGGTTTCGAAGGTGTCATCAAGACCGATTTGACCATTATCAAACATATCTGATAACCTTTCGTTTCTGCTGATATACTGTTTTTTATTAAAATTTATTCTTTTATTATTCATGGTTAATTCCTCCTAAAATTTTATTTTGTAATCAGGAGGCACCGGCAGCTCGTCGATGCCTCATTTGATACTATCTGTTAATCTTCATCTGTGTAAACATAGACCTCATACACATCGTCAGATTTAGTTTTAATTCTTGTAATTGGTTGAAAATCATCAATCAACCATTCAATTTTTTCAGTGATTTCATCCTCCGTCAAATTCTCATAAACCTCATTACAGGCTGTGTAATAAGCCTCAAGGACATCATGCCACAATTGAGTTTTTGGGGTATATTCATCATAAAAACCTTCGCCTGAAATATAACTATCAACACCAACCCCAAAGGTGATGCCAAAAATTTCTTTGAACGAACAATCAATATGGTTTTCTGTAAGCCAGCCTATTGCTCCTTCTTTTGGCACCTCAATTACAGAAGTATCTCCTGAATACAACTTGGTTTCAAAGAAATACCTGTCAAGTTCCTTGTGTTGATATAAGCATTCAGTCCATGATGGTAGTTTGAATTCACCTAATAATTGTGAAGACTTGAGTAACTCATCATTTGACTCTTTTATGACACGTTCAAATGCTTTTTCAAAAGCACCAATGCCACTAAAAAGGCTTAGAATCCCAACTTGTTCATTCTCAGACAGTTGGGGTATTGCTTCGAAAAGTTCTTTTGCGATGTGGTAAATCACATCAACAACAATAGAATTGCCAGCCTGTTTATATATCTGCGTCTTTTTGCACCCAGCATTACACGCTTTGGTATAATCCTCGTCGCTAAAACCCATAAATCTATAAGCTTCAAGTGGAGTGAGCTTATGAACTTTAGCTTTTGTTCCGGTTGGAGTTTCAAGTTTATGTAAAACTAATGTTGAAGAGTTACTTGCTCTCAACGCAGGAACATAGTCAATTCCTATACCGCCGTCATTAAATCCAGATTTCAAATGAAGTCTGTAAATGCCTTTTGTAGAACTTAATATCTGTGGAAGTTCTTCATTTATATATGGTTTTAAGTACGGAGCAATTTTGCTGTCTATAATTATGCTTTCTTTTGAATCAATAAGTTCTTGATCGTATTCAAGCAAATCATTTATCGACAGGCCATTGCTTACAGGTGTCGGAAACTTAAAAGTACCCGTATCTATATCCTTGCGGATTGCCACCATATAAACTCTTTCTCTGTTTTGCAAGGCAAAATCTTTTGCATTTAGCACCTGATAATAAACATTGTAACCACAGTCCTCAATCTTCTTTATCAGTAATTTGAAAGTTGATTCAAACTTTTTGCTGGTCAAATTCTTAACATTTTCAAAAATTACCACCGGTGCTTTAACGTGTCTTACCACATCCAAACCGTGAGCAAGAAGAGAAGATTGACTTTTATCAAGGGCAGCACAGCCACAGTTAGGGCAATAATCATTAACTGCACTTTCCATGGAAAGTGGATCAAAAGAATGACCGCATTTTTTGCACGACCATTTTGAACCTTGTAATTTTCCTGAGCTGCTAAAAGATTGGCAGGGACTCCCGAGTGTTAATATTGAAACGTTTTTATCTATTGCGTCCGGATTTAGCTTTGTAATATCACCTAAATTCTTATTTTCATTTACGCCGTGAATGGCACAATATGCTTTGATTGCGGGTTTATCAATTTCAGAAAACCCTACAATATTTAATTTCAAAAGATTATTCATCTTTATACCTCCTAAAAAATTTGATTTTTAGAAGGTATGGCCATACCATTTCCAAAGAGGGGCCTAATTTCTTTGGTCTAATTTATTTAACTGCGGATGCCGCGAACATCCTTTTTGAAGTGTTGGGAGGTTGTATGTGAGTTATTTCGAGGACACCTCCCGGAAACTGAAACAACTGTGTATTGTTAATAGTTAGTAATTAGAACTTCCACATCAGGACTTTTGTCCTTTTTCTGGTAATTACAATTATTATAGTTAGCATTTAAGTAATGTACATTGTACTTTCCCATCCATTTTTCAAGAAGTGGATTATTGTACTTTAAATTATTACTCAATGCGAATCTTATATTTCTACTATCAAGATCATCCAAGATAGATAACAGTGCTTTCTCATGTTCTTCTATCCAACCACCGTTTTCATTGTATGCTGCTACCGAGTTGAAGTACGGTGGGTCAGCGTACACGAAATCGTCTTGTCCAAGAACTGAGAAATCAAAGTCTCTAAAATCCTTGTTAGAGAAAGAGCAGTCCTTGTTATGTAGTGCCTCAACAAAATCAATGAATTTTTGCCTTAACTTATTGTTGAAAGAAGAACGATTAGCACCAAAAGGCATATTATACTGTCCATTCTTATTAAAGCGTATTTGATTGTTGAAAGCGTAACACACAAGGGTGTAAAATACCATCGGATCACTTGTATCCTGATTGTAAAAATCTCTTAGAGCGTTATAGCCCTCTGCGTTCGTCTTTGAGAGGTTATATGTATCTATGAGATTGTCGATAGTTGTGAGTAACTCATTAACATCTGTCGTTTGAAGATGTTCTAAAAGAGCCACTACGTGTGATTCGTTATCATTGCAGATAACTTTTTTGAAACTTGCATTTATGGCGACATTAGCCCCACCACAAAAAAGATCTACGAAAGTGTTTACCTCCGGAAAGAGAGGTAAAATTTCATTTAAAAGTTTGTGCTTACCACCTACATAATTAAGTGGTGATTTAATGAAATTTTTCTTCATTGACTTGTAGAGGAAAAGTACTTTTTAAGGCTAGCCAACCCTTTCCTCCTATTTAATTATTTATATATGAACCCTGCCGTTGTACACCGGTGGAGTTGATAATTATGTTGTTATCCTAACATACACTCAGCAATTTCAACTATAAGAGCTTGTGCATCATCGTTGTCTAATAACAAGTGTTCTATATAAAGCTGCCCAAAATCACCAAAACAAATTTCACAAAGCACTTTATATTCGTCTTGTATAGCAATACTACATATCAAATTGCGCACTATACCTGCTAAAACCCATCGAATTTCTTCCAGTAATGTTCGGGGTTGAACATCTTTAATTTGATGTTCGAGAAAAAGTTTAAACACATCTGACTCATTAAAGCCATGCTTGATTGGGTTATCAAGTACTTGATTGATACTCTTGGAAACCAGTTCGGTAAAAGCATCTCCCACAAAAGCATCAAAGGTCTGCCAAAAGCCTTGATGAGCAGATGGGCTCATATTGCACCTTAGAAGTTCTCTCAACAGCCATGTAGAACATGTTCCTTCGCTCCTGTTGTCATAAGCATACTTGGCAAGAAGAGCAAAATCACCGTAAACCTTCTTGTTTATCTTGCGACTAGCAAGAGGTGTGAGTGTCTTATCAACATAACTACAAATAAGTTTAATTATTGCATCCATCATCTTGCACCTCTCTTTCCTTTATTAGGAATAAACTCCCTGACAATTTCTGCTGATACCCCAAGTATTTTTGAGATCGTCTCAGAGTCATACCCTAAGGAACTTAAAAATCCAACCACTTTTTCAAGATAAAGTTTCATAAAAAAGCCTCCCTATTCAATTATAATTTTATAGTCTCATCAGTTGCGCAACGGAATTGAATCTACAACAATTATAGCCTTAAAATACTAAAACACTCAAAGTTCGACTCACAAAAACATCGAAAATAAATAAAAAAACTCACAAAAGATTGATTTTTGTGAGTTTTTGTGCTAAAATTATATAAAATAATATATACATACAAGAAGAGGAGATTATTATGTCAGAAAGAAAATATGATTTCAATGAATATGATCGCGAACAGTTTTCGAGAGTTCTATATGACTTAAAGTTTAAAGAGTGGAGTATTAATAATTTCATATCATATTTGCAAATATTATCAGACAAAGAGACAAATGAAACAAAAAAAGAAGAGTACAAGAATAGGATTAAGTCTATAAACAAAAGAAAACCAAGAGAAATAAAAAGTCGTGACATAGGGTTTGCAGCTAATAGAACTAAAAGTACTGTTGATAAGTGGATAGCATATAGTGGGGGTGTTCCCAAATTACCAGATATAGAAGTATTACCTTATTTGTCCAGAGCTTTTGGCGTAAGTACCGACTGCCTATTAGGTCTTGTGCCGTTTCCTGAAATAGACAAAGGTGATTTCCCAAACTTAAACAAATATGGTATAGATATCGATTTCTTTCAAAAAGTCTATAATTTGGAATGTGATGAGCAAAATGATTTCTTTTATGTTTTAAAAGCATTAGATCTACTTTTAGCTCAAAATTCTTCTTCATCATTTTCTTTATTAATTAATATTGGTAAGTATCTTACTTCAAACGAAAAGCGAGAAGGAGTATTTCTTGATAATATGAACTTATATGACTTGACAATGTTTATACAAAATATGATAATGGATACACCACCTGAAAATAAAATGCAGTTTATCGAGGAGGCTCTATGTGAAGAGGGGGTTACAAAATTAAGGTACCTATCTGATATAACAATTGATAATATCATTGCTGAATTAAAAAGATATAAAGTTGAATTAAAGGCGTTAGACCTTGATAAATAAAAATATGTAAACTTAGAGTAGATATAATAACAAATGAACCTTGCGCATTTTGCGCAAGGTTCATTTGTTATAAATATAATTATTTTTTGAACATAAACAGGTACTCGTGTGCGATCAGCAGGAAGTTATATTTCACGCTGTTCGTCTTCCAATATCCTGTTGCTTTGCAGTTGTGTTGTTCCTTTATAATAAGTTCTTTTAATTTGAAGCCGGCGTCCTGAAAGATTTTCATAACTTCAAATGACATCGGTACCATATGACCTTTTTGCCGGGTGTCGCCCATAAGTACAGCACAGAACTTGTCCTTTTTGAGTACACGGTAACTCTCTGCTGCAACCCTTTTCATTTCTTCAAGAAAATCTTTAACATTAAGCTGTGATAAATCTTCTTCAATACCATCGCTATACTTTATGATATCCGCATACGGTGGATGGGTACAGATTAAATCAATGCTTTCATCGGGGATGAAGTCGAGATTTCTTGCATCACCCTTTTTGATATATACCTTACCTTTGGCTGGTTCGTATTCAAAGTCAGTTTTCTCCTTGCAACGTTCCAAAGCTATATCATTTACGTCAACACCGATTATATCACGGTTAAGAAGCTTTGCCTCAACGAGCGTAGTTCCGCCACCGGCAAACTGATCGAGAACCAAATCTCCTTCTTGTGAGTATCGGAGAATGATATTTCTTGGTATATAGGGTGACCAATTACCACGCCACTTTGCGTCGTGTGTTGCCCAATCACCACGTTTAGGGAAAGACCAATGGGTAGTCATTTCAAGCTCGAAATCTTCCGGCTCCCATTTCTTTATTTTCTTATCAGCCATTATTTGAATACCTCACCAATAATACCATTCTCTAAATCATTGATGCTGTATATATGCGGCATAACATCAAAGGTTTCTTCTAAATTATGACGGGCGCTTGTCCAACCTTTACCATCGGTAAACCATACGAACGTAACTCCGTCAATAGTTCCTGCTTCTAAAGCAAGGGTTTTATAACTGCGGGCAGTTTCGTTCAACTTTGAACCGCCACTTCCGTAGAAGTTGGTTTCAATAACATAGATCATGCTATCAGTCTTAACCACAAAGTCAAAGCGCTTTTCCATCTTGCCTTGGTTTGATATTGCAGAAAGGTCAACATCCCATTTGTCTGTAATTTGGTGTATGTAGAATTCTTTGAAATAAGTTTTGTCCTTTACAAAGCCTGCTTTCTGTAAGTAGCTTTCAACCAAATCCTCCATAAGATGACCGCCACGGTTCTTACGACCATTAGAGTCAAGACCTGTTTCCACACCTGTAACATAATCAATCAGATTGTTGATGAGATGACTTTCAAGCAAATCAAACAGCCCTGTTTCTCTCATGAAGTAAACATACTTTTCACCTTCGGTCTTATACTCGTCTGTATTAAAGCGGAACAGGTGACCGCCATTTGCATCCTGACAGTATATGTCGTACTCTCTTTTGGCAAGAAGTATGGGAATTGCCTTTAATACTTCCGGGTATTTGGTATATAGATTGATGAAATCGGTTTCGATGTCTTTTGAACCTATGAGTGAGTTCAGTAGGTTTAACTCGATTTTCAAGGCATCTACATTTTCATATACCTTTTTGAAATTTATATAGTACTTATAATCAGCGATACTTTCTCTGAACTTTGAAAGCCATGCATTAAAATCTCTTTGCATTATAACCCCTCCTTAAAAATTTGATATTAACAGTTCTTTGATTTTACCGCGAGCGTCACTCTTGGAGTTAATCATACGGGTAGCTTCAACTCTTCTGATTGAATGAGCCGAATAAATTTCATCAAAGAAATTATCATCTTCATCAACATTTTTAGGATCTGAGTTGCTCACTACTATCTTTGCACCCTTTGTGTGCAGTTGATTAACAAACTCTGCAAGCTCTATCTGGTCTTTATCATTGAATTGGTTTTCTGTATATGAAGTAAAGCTCGATGTTTCTGTAAGCGGTCTGTATGGTGGGTCAAAGTAACCGAAAGTCTTATCATCGATAAAGTCTGCTACATCCTTATAATCTCCACAAACAATGGTTACATTTTGCAGCTTTTCAGAAACAGCACGAAGGTTTCTTTCATCGCATATCAACGGATTTTTATATGAACCCATAGGAACATTGAATAATCCCTTTTTATTCACTCGGTACAATCCGTTAAAACAGGTTTTGTTCAAGAAAATCATAAGTGCTGCTTTTTCGGTATTATCGGATTGTTTGCCGGAAGAACATAAAAAGTTAAAACGTTCTCTTTTGGCAAGGTAGTATGCTTTTCTTTTTTCGGTTTCAAGCGGTACATACTCTGATTGATACTTAGATAACAGGTCAATTAGATTATCTATATCATCTCTGACAATCACATAAGCATTGATAAGCTCTGCATTGGTATCGCTTATATACACATCCTGCAGATCGTATTTATCAAGTATATCAAACAGAATAGCACCTCCGCCAACGAAAGGTTCCGCATACTTGGTAACGGTACCATTTTCAAACGGATAGTACTTTTCAATTTCTTTTATAAGCTGACCTTTTCCACCAGCCCATTTCAAAAAGGGTTTAACACCTTTTCCATCTGTATCTACATATCTTGTAGTTCGCGCATCTTCCGGTTTTTCGGCAGTATCGGGTATGATCCACATATTGCCAACCATAGTTGCATTTATAATTCTGTCTTCGGAGCAGAGTACGGCAACACGTCTTTGTGAGATGCCCCACTTATCTGCTGCTTGTCTTGCAGAAATAAATCCCATATTGGTACACTCCTTATATGTTATGTTGTATATTATATTCCAAAACTGGAATAATTGCAATATCATTTATTAATTTTCTATGTTTTTACCAAATATTTTTTCTTGAAATTTTTATTTGCTTATTACATAAGGCTTTTGAAGTCATGAAAAAATGATTTTAACATGTGAAATAAAAAATGGACATAAAGTTGGACAAAAAAACCGATTATTAATAGAAGGCAATTTAAAATATTAATCATTATACAATATCCTATTGAACAATATTTAAAGGAATATCCTACCTATCCATACTCCCGAAATTGTGTGTGGTGTTGTGTGGTGAGTGTGATTAATATTTATTGCCGTTCTTATTTCATTTCTATCCCATATAGTTCCACCGCCTACGGATCCGCAATCGGATCCGTAGGCGGTGGTTTGTTTAAGGAGATATTTTAGCTTGATATCCGGGAGTGAAGCGCGTTATAATAGCTAGAAAAATTTGGAGGTGGCTATTATGACGTTATCGGAGATTATGTTAAATGTTAAGGATGTTTCAATGGAACAATTAGTGTTCCAAAGTGATATTAAGACAGATGAAGATGTTAAAAAGTATCAGGGAAAGGGTTACAGGGTGAATTTTACAGAAGAGCAGTTCAAAGAAAAGTTTGAACTGCGACCAGAATGCATTGCCTATACACCATCAATATCGTATGAAGCAATATATTTCAACAAAGAAACCCTTGCGGCTTTAAACTTCCCATTAACATTATATATGGATGAGGTCGGTATGGATATAGAGAAATTCTATCAAGTCGTAAAGAGTATTGAGCAAGACGTTGCCAATGGCGACTATATTGCCTCAATCAGTTCTCTCCCAGATAGGATGCGTATGGAATATTTCGATATTCTCATACAACGCGGTATAGACTTCCCAGACTTTTATGAGAAGTTCTATTCTTTTTATATAATGTCAGACTACGGCTTTTCCGCCTTATCAACAGACACACTTGAAAAAATCGTAGCCAAGAAAACAGAGAAAGATTGGCAACGGACACGTGAGTGCTTAAAATCTCTACCTGACACAGTAACTATTTATCGCGGTCAGACCAAACTCAGTACACCTCTTGAAAAGGCATATAGTTGGACGGTAGATAAAAGCATAGCATGCTTCTTTGCCAGCCGTATGGGTACAGATGAGTCAGAGATAATTGAAGCTCGTGTGAGCAAGGATAAGATATTAGAGTATGATATATCAAGTAACGAGCAAGAAGTCTGGGTAAAATTTGAAGATATAGAGATTGTAAGCCGTACCCAGCTATATGGGTTAAATAAGTTGAAGGAGCTTCTCCCACAGGTAGAAGATACCTACAATATATATAAGAAGAAATTAAGTAAACTCAATTTCGCGACGGATATAGAGGGCGTTCACGGTAAAGCTCACACTTTAAGAGTTCTTCTCTTATGTCTGCTTTTAGCAAAGCAGATGGGGTTATCCATAAAGAAGACTGAACTACTTGCTACTGCGGCTATTTATCATGACACGTGCAGACAGCACGATGGTATTGATGAAGTTCACGGTTATGATGCGATGAAGTATTATAAGGAAAATGTAAGAAAACCACATCCAATTGTTGAGTTCCTGATAGAGTATCACGCCATAGATGACCGCTTTGGGTATAGAGAGCTTAATAATAACCCTGATTTATCTGATAAGTCTGAAACGGTAAAATTACTTTTTGAAATCTTCAAGGATGCGGATGCTCTTGATAGAGTTCGTTTCGGAATATCACAATTAGACTTGGGGTATTTAAGAACAGAAGCAGCAAAACACTTCCCGCTAATAGCCCGTATCTGCTGTGACAATGTAAAATCATAATCCTTTTTACCACTCACATACATTCCATTCCCCATATCATATTAACTTCCCAGAGGGAGACCGCACGCGTGCGGTCTCCCTCTGGTTTTTTAGCAATAAAAAGAAATCGTCGAATGTCGATTTGAAGTGGGTATAGTGTTTTTTATGGTATGGTATTAATAAATGAAAAAATTGTGAAGAGTTGTAAGAAAAATTATAACACTTACACGGTGTAAGGATGCATACAAAAATAAATTACACTGTAAATAAAATTTTTTAAGGAGTTGTTTTGGATGAAAAATAATAAGAATAATGTTGAAATGGTAAACAATAAGGATTTTGAAGTAGCTACAAATCAGCTTCGTAAAGTATATGGAGATACTTGGGTTGATGCTCTTAATAGGAATATTAATGCAATTAAGATCTCAACCGGTCTTTTTGATAATTACGCAGCAGATGATGCGGATGCGTTTTCTCCTTGCAGCCTTGCGTGTGATAGCGACTGCGAGCATTGTGAGTTTGCCGGAAGAGAAAATGAGTTCGTAATTAGAGAAATGGTTAAAAAAATAGGAAATGTTAGAAGAGTTATGTCAAATGGTAAGGAAACTCCATTGTACATATATGGTGAACTATTGAATGTTGCTCTGGTATTAAATGAAATAACTGGTAAACAAATGACATTGATGGTCGAGGAAGCAAGAGCTATGTGCAATCGCGTGTTAGAAATGGAAGTTCCTATTTGTTATGAGTTGGTAGAAAAAATGCTTTATATAGCAACAATATTAGTTGGTGTTGATATAAATATATGTTTAGAATTGCGAGGTGATATGCATATGGAAGAAAAATCGAAGTTTCAAAGTGTATCAGCAGAGCTTCAGCCTGTTAAGTCTTATGTAGCAGAAATTCACAATCAAAAAGAAGCTATCTCTGTGGTACGAGAATTTTTAGAAGGTAGAATAGCAACTGAAAAAGATTTGGAGACAAAAGAAGTTTTAAAAATTGTTCATAGGCGTTTGGCGGAGCCGGAATGTAGGCTTGGTAAAATAGAAAGTGAGTTGTTTCAGGCTGTGGAAACGGTTTGTGTCAGGTATTCTGGTAAAGTTCTTGATATTTTAACAGAGAAAATCAATGAAGAGATTAAGAAAAAATATACAGAAAAAGGGGCAGAAGTTTTATGAAAAAAGATAATGATTTAAAAAATATAAATGTTAATGAAATTGATGGTATTAAGAAGGTTTATGATGGTTGTAAGTTTTGTATGGAAACTCGTGGGCGCATATGTGATAAAGCAAAAGAATTATTTAAGCATCATTCACTTCTATCTTCTTATCCACCTGAGCATTGTAGTACGGGTGAATTGGTTTTGAAAAGACCATTGAACTTTCCTTTGAAGTGCTATGAATATGCTCCTTATGAACTCAACTATTGTTGGAATTGCAAGATAGTGTATAAAAGTGAAGATTTTGAGTCGTGGCTATTACGTCTTGAATCTACACCTTATGCGTCGAGATTATTTGCTAAAACATGTCCGCATTGTGGCAAAAGATGTATTACTTATGTAAAAACAATGTATGAAGACGTCTATGGAGCTGACTATGACGACTTTTTCAACTTCAGCGACGACGATGGCTATTACAGTTATGATAAATATTATACCGTTGAGAGGTATGATGACTATGATAGTTATTATGACGATGACGATGATGACGACTATGATGACTGTATTTAGTATGATAACTATTAAATAGTATGCTGGAATTAATTATTGCGATGTATTTTTGATAAGAGTGCATATTGAAAGGTAAAGTTTGAGTTATAAAGAATAGAGATAGGACTGTATTCCGAAACCGACAAAAGAAGAAATAGTGGGTATAAGAATTACACTTCTATCTCACATAAAAAGTTTATACATAGGGAGTGTTTGTTATGAGCATCGATGAAGTTATAGATTTGATGGAAGAGTTGGAAATTGATTTCAACACCTTGGTAATAGATAAAAAAGGCGTGAGGGTGTTAAAGGATGTCGGCGACAAAGAAGTACCTATCTTTTGGGTTGATGAGTACGAGAAGTTAGAAGAAATTTTAATTGACATCAAAAATGGTGTGTTAGCTCATCCAGCTAAACTTTAATAAAATGTATAGTGCAAAATAAGTGACAGGGTTATAAAAAAGCCCTGTCATTTTCTATGCAAAACCTTTAAAAATGGCCTTATTAAGCGGCTTTGGAGATATTGCATTGTTGATTTGCGTCCGAAACGCATTTCTTGCCCCTTAAAACGACCTGTATCGGATTTTTCATACCCCGCCCAAGAAAAGATACCAGTAAAATGTTCGTGGGGTTTTAAGGGCGATTTTGTCCATTTTGGAGTTTTAGTGATGTAATGTCAAAGTGTCTCAAACCCGCACAACAAGCGGTTTTGCGGGTATTGACATCAATTTTAAACAGATGATGTCAATTATCTTTGTGAGCTTTCACCAGACTTTAAAAACTTTTTAAAAAGGCCTTGGCGAAAACAAATTTTCGCGGTAAGCTTTGTCACGGTTGATGTCAAAGAAATAATACAAGGAGTGATACTTAATGGCAAACGGTATTTTTAAAAGACTTGGTGGTATGTTTACGGCGGAGCAAGTAGAGACTACTCCTCTTCCTGCTACCGATAGTCAGAAAGAAGAAAAAGTGGTAAAGGCAAAGAAACGTAATGAAAGAGCTTACGAGCGATATCGAGGTAGAGGCGGTAAAACTAAGCCAATGTCATATTACATACCTGATTACATTTTAAAAGCGCTGGAACTAAAAAAATCACGTTGTAATGGCGTAAGTAAATCTGATCTGGTTGTAGAGGGGTTAAAGTATGTCCTCTCTGCCGAAATAAAGGAGCTTAAAGAAAAAGGAGAAATTTCATTATGAGACACGGTATGACAGATGAACAATTAATTGAAGAAATACAAAAGAACCTTTTAGGACCGGAAGACACATTTTTATTTGGATGTAAACAATGTGGTAACTGTTGCCGTAAGCGAGAAGAACTCATAACAGTAACGGGTTACGATATATACAATATCGCCAAGGCTATGGGTGTTAGTGCTGCCGAAGCTGCAATGAAATATTGCACCATTTCTCCCGGGCAGACCTCTGCTTTGCCTGTGGCACACCTCAAGGAAAGACTTGACGGTTCCTGCTCTCTTTTAAGAAAAGGTTTATGTATAGTGCAGAAAGATAAACCAATCGTGTGTCGTCTTTATCCCATAGGTAGATACTACGACGGTAAAGAGCAGAGATATTTTAGACAAGGTGCAGGAACCTGCACCGGACACGGACAAGAGATTAAATTGAAAGACTGGCTTGAAGAGTTTAATATCCCTGCTCTTGATGAAGCAAGCGTCCTTTGGGGTAAGTTCATATTTGCAGCTTCTCTCTATGCAAGGAACTTAAAGGAAAGGCGTAGAGCTGAAGATTATGTGGAGTTCTTTAAGGATGCAGGTTTAGCATTTTATATGAGATATGACCTTACACTTCCAGTAGAAGAAAACATAAAAGCCAACATAGTGTGGCTTGAAGAAAAGCACAAAGGCTTTAAGGTTAAATAAAAATCGGAGTTGGATCACATTTTCAGATCCAACTCCTTTTTTGAAAAGTATAACAGTTTGGGGTGTTTTTGATGCATATATAATTCCGAAAAAATACGATATTTTTTAACAGGCAAGGTTTTCCTACTAATAATAAGAAAACAAAAAATTTTAATTTTTTTGAAAATGCTGTTTTGTTGTTATTACTGCATTTGCTACAGAAGGGGTGTTTTATTTATGCATAAATCGCTACAGAAAACGCTACTATTAATGAGGGGATAATTTCATGATATAATATTTTGAGTTCCTCCATTATTAATAATATAGTAATAACACAATAATACAACGTGACCGTACCGTTTATCGTACACTACAAAGAAATTTGGTCAAAGGCCTTGGCTTTAAAGAAGATATCCGATATGATGAAGGCGGTATGCCTTTATGGTATATACTTAAAGTTAAGGAAGTGAAGTTATGTTTAGAGATTTAGAGCAAATACTATCTATGGTAGCCAAGAGCAAGAAGGTTAAAAATGAAAAGACTTGGGTAGATAAGATATTGAAGCATTGTGAGATACATTCAGATTATCTGCATTTCGTAAATCTGAGGTCAAACCCAAAGATGTGGTTTGGCGTTTCAGATGCAAAGTTTGAGTGTCAGCCCTTCATCCTCTTCCGACAGTTCAAGAACAATGACGAAGTAAAAGAAGTTAGAGAGTTTGAAATTTATACTTTTGAAAAATTGAATGACGCGGTGTTTGTAGAGCTTATGGAAGATAGTTATTGCAGCCATTATGACATAATGGAAGATTTCAGGGTTTTCTTCAATAATAGAGAAATTGATTTCAGATTAGAGCTCAACAACGGAGAGCCGGCAAAACTTGGAGAGTTTAATAGTTTGTCAGAGGGTTATTCAATAACAACGGATTTATATAAGGTAACAATCGAGGGTTTTGAAGATTACGACACTTACTGTGATAGTGAAGATATGTTAGAGCTCACCCTAATGAACTTAAATGAGTATATGGCTATTAACCGAGAGAAATCAACAGCAGATCGTGTGGACTTTGATTCACCGGTAGTAACCGTGTGGAAATCGGGTGAGTCTGTATCATTTGAACTGTATAAGGATGGTCAAGGGTATCATGTAAAAATAGAATAAATCACAATAAGGAGTTGTTCCGGCGGAACAACTCCTTATCTTATGCCATTTTATTTATTAATCAAATCTTTAATCAAGGTTGCTATCGTATCAAGCTGCTTATCGTTCAACTGTTTCAAATCTTCAATAATACCCTTTAACTTTTCAGGATTTTCTACATCCATATCAAAAAGTTCGCTTGGGGTTATGTTAAGATAATCACATATATAGAAGATGCCTGATAACGATGGTAACGACTTACCAGACTCAATATTCTGAATGTATCCGGGATTTTGCCCCATACTTAAACTCATATTGCGACTTGAAACACCTTTCTTGGTTCTAAGGGTAGCCAGTCGTAGTGCAAAATCTTTTTCATCCATAGTATCACCGCCTTTTATTATATTTTAACCCATACACACCTATTTTCTATTAGATGACAGCCGTAATTTGTGTTGATATATTGGTTTATAAATGTTATAATAATATTATATGATAGAAATAAACCAATATATACAAGGAGGTCAACAATGAGTGAAGCAGAATTAAGAAAACATAGGTGTTGTTTTACCGGGCACAGACCGGAGAAACTCCATCTTACCGAAGATAAAATAAAAGTGCTTTTGAGTGTAGCAATAAAACAAGCCATACACGACGGTTATACAACCTTTATATCGGGTATGGCTCGTGGTATAGACATTTGGGCGGCAGAGCTTGTGCTTGAAGAACGCAAGAAAAATGATGCGATAAAATTAGTATGTGCATCTCCTCTTGTTGGGTTTGAGCGTTCTTGGAATGAACAAGAGAAACAGACCTATCGCTCCATTATCGAAAAAGCTGATTATGTGAAATATGTGTCGGATCATTATTTTAGAGCTTGCTTTCAGGTCAGAAATGAATGGATGGTAGATAGGTCAAATCGTGTTATCGCTGTTTTCAACGGTGAAAAAGGTGGCACACTCAATACCATAAATTATGCAAAAAGAAAAAATGTTGAAGTTATAAATCTACTGTAAAAATGCCAAATCATTGACAACTCTATTATAAATTTAAATCTTAGTGGTAAAATTAGTATCAGAAGGAGTTGTCGTAATATGAAAAAAATAACTGAAAAAATAATAGGAAAATTTAAAGAATACTTGATATGTGAAGAAAAGTCTCACGCAACCGTTGATAAATATATTAGAGATGTAATATTTTTTATGAATTGGTTAAACGGTGAAAGTGTTTCAAAGTCAGTAGTATTAAAATATAAGCAGGAGCTCACCGAAAAGTATGCTCCTGCAAGTGTTAATGCTGCACTATCTTCTTTGAATAGTTTCTTTATATATAATGAGTGGTATGACTGTAAAGTAAAGGCAATTAAGATACAACGGCAGATATTTGCTAACAAGGACAAAGAGCTTACCAAAGCAGAATATGAACGGTTATTGACGGCGGCACAGCAACGAAAGAACCAACAACTGTATTATTTGATGCAAACCATTTGCGGATGCGGTATTCGTGTGTCGGAACTAAAACACATAACTTATCAATCTCTTGTTGCCGGTAAAGCGATAATAAACTGCAAGGGCAAAATGAGAGTAGTAATATTGCAGAGAGAGCTCTGCCGTATGCTGATAAACTATGCTAAATCTCATAACATAAAGGAAGGCTCTATATTCGTAACGAAATCAGGTAAGCCGTTGGATCGTAGCAACATCTGGAAAATGTTAAAGAGCTTGTGTGAAAGTGCTGGGGTTTCAAAGGATAAGGTGTTTCCTCATAATTTTAGACATTTGTTTGCCAGAACTTATTATAGTTTACAAAAAGACATAGTAAGACTTGCGGATATACTTGGTCATTCCAATGTAAATACTACTCGCATATATACAACCGAAGCCGGAGATGTGCATAGAAAACACCTACAAAAATTAGGTCTGCTTCGGTGTTAAAAAAACACCACATAATCTGCATTATGTGGTGTTTTCTTTAAAATTTACATACTTCTAAGCTTATAAATTATATCATATTTTAATGTTGATGTCAATGAATAAGGACATTTTTTACAGAGTATTTTTCAAAATTAGCAATGTGCATAAAAAATGAACACAACAACAAAAACCAATGTCAAATTTAACGTCATTGGTTTATTCGTCGTTGTGCTTTTTTACAATAAAAGTTCATATTAAGCGTAATTTGGATGCTAATTGTATTACCTTCGTATAAGCATTACCACATAATGCAGATTATGTGGTAGATAGCTTATTTTTTTTACCATTCATATTACTGACTGGTCAGTCAAATCCACCATAAGGAGGTGTTTAAGATGCTCGCTGATGATCCGAAAGAATTAAAAAGACGAGAACTACTTGATAAGTGTTTTGAGTTGTTTGTACGTAAGGGGTTGGAAAACACAAGCCTTAATGAGTTGGCAGCATATTGTAATATGCACAAAGCCACATTTTACAGCTACCTGAACTCGAAAGATGAAATTGTTGTTGAGAGCGCAAAGCAGTATATGGAAAAAGTGGATGAGATGTTTTTTGACATATTCGAAAATCCACGAAGCACTCTTAAAGAAGCCTTGCAACACGGATTCGAGTTAATTGCCAGAGATAAAAACAAGTTTAAGTATATTTATCAAGTAATCTCAAGTCCCAAATATGGTGAACAAAGTCGTTACCAACTTACGAGGGTTTATATGAAATATATGGACTACTCAAAAGAACTTGCAGAAATATACAACGTTAATCATTCGGAGTTTAGGCCTTACTTCCTTCTCTACATAGCAACAATACATGATTACTGCCTTTGGGAGAATGCAGATATGGTAAAAGAAAAATTAGATTGCATTTATTCGAGTATTGAGAATTTTAAAATTTGAAATCAACTTGCGTGTAGATGCTTGAATTTATTAGGGGGTGCTTAAATTTATAATACATATTCTAAAATACAAATCTATATTTAAAGAAGGAGTGATTTTTAAGTGAAGAAAAAAAACTTTGTGATATTAGCATTGTCGTTATTGGTATGCACTTCATTGATAATTGCAAGTGCTGCCTCAATTAATGATGTTGCTAATGACGAAGAAAGCGTACAAAAGCAAACCATTGTTTTTTCTGACGTAAAGGAATCTGATTGGTATTACGAGGATGTTAAATATGTTCAGGAAAACAACCTTATGACTGGCACAGGGGAAACGGAGTTTTCTCCATCAGGAGCTACCACAAGAGGTATGATAGTTACAATTTTGTGGAGAGTTGAAGGTGAGCCTGTAGTTGAGGGAAAAGATTTCGAAGATGTGAGCTCAGATGCGTGGTATAGTAAGGCAGTTGCGTGGGCATCAAACAATCAAATTGTAAGTGGATATAGTGAAACTACTTTTGGTCCTAACGATACAGCTACCCGTGAACAACTTGCAACAATCATGTATCGTTATGCTTCATATAAGAAATGTGACCTTTCCAAAAAGGCGAAACTTGACAAGTATGAAGATAGAGAAAATATCAGTTACTATGCTGTAGAAAGCATAGAGTGGGCAAATGCGAATGGAATTATCTCAGGAACATCAGAAACAACAATTTCACCAAAAGACAATGTTCTGCGTTCTCAGGTTGCTGCTATCTTAAGACGCTTCTGCGAAAACTTCAAAATCATAGACAACAGTGTTGTAGATGAAAATGAAAATGCAGAAGAAATTGTAGATGAGAAGAAGGAAGAGAGCAAAGAAGAAAAAGAAGACAATGACTTCGAAGGTGGCGGATTTATAGGAGCAGGTGGCGGACCTGACGAGCCGATCATCCCTGAAGAAGAAATTCCGGAAGAAGATAAGATCGTAGAAACTCAGAGACCGGCTATTAATGTAAAGACAGCATATGGAGATCCGGGTGAGTACATAACGGTTCTTGTTGATATTGAGGACAATCCTGGCATCTTAGGCATGATATTACAGATAGAATATGATGAAGATGCTATGACTTTAGTTGGAGCTGAAAATGGCGAAGCAATTGAGAATGTTCTAACACTTACTACTTCAAAGGAATTAATGTCAGGCGCAAAATTTGTTTGGGATGGTCTTGAAATAGATTCGAGTCAAATCGAAGATGGTACTATATTGAAATTAGAGTTTAGATTATCGGATGATGCAGTTTATGGCAAGAGATATCCTTTAACTCTGAAATATACATCTGGTGATATAATTGATTCTAACTTTGCTTCTGTAAATCCTTTGATCAATCAAGGATTTGTTGAAATAAATCAAGAAGACTATTAAGGAAAGGAAGTTAACAATGAAACAAAAAAGGATTCTTAGTCTAATCTTGTCATTAGTATTAATGGCATCGCTGTTTACGCCGTTTTCTGCTTTCGCAGCTAACACAACTAAGGTTATTATTCCTAGTATTAACGAAACAGCGGGTTCGGTAGTTAATGTTGATGTGGTAATAG
Source organism: Clostridia bacterium (assembly GCA_045575975.1). Lineage (GTDB taxonomy): Bacteria > Bacillota > Clostridia > Monoglobales > Monoglobaceae > RGIG8709. Next base: position 165,017 of record JAZNFO010000034.1, read on the forward strand.
AAAACAACCCGGGTATTTTGGGTGCAACATTAACATTTGATTTTGGTAGCGAACTGAAACTTATGGGAGCTACAAATGGTGAGGCGTTCTCTGCGTTGCAGATGACATTGCCTGGTGTAATGAAATCACCGTGCAACTTTGTTTGGGATGGTCAGGAACTCTCAGATGAAGATGTAAAAGATGGTGTAATCTTAACACTTCAGTTTAAGATACCTGATGATGCTGAAGCAGGTACAAGATATAATATTTCTGCATCATATATGGCAAAAGATATTCTGGACAATTACTTAAATCCTGTTCCATTAGAAATTGTTGATGGTTACATTGAAGTAAAAGACTTTACATACGGTGATGTAAACTCTGATAAATCAATAAACAGTGGTGATACAATTTTAATCAGAAGACATGTTGCAGGTGGATACGATCAGAACATTAAAGTTGAAGCTGCTGATGTTAATGTTGATGATTCAGTTAACTCTGGTGATACAATTTTAGTTAGAAGATTTATTGCAGGTGGTTATGGAATCACTTTCCCATATAGACCAAATGGATGTACACATGTAATGCAGGCATATCCTGCAAAAGAAGCAACCGAAGAAGCTGAAGGAAACATTGCATATTGGTATTGTAAGGCATGTAATAAGTATTTTAAGGATGAGAGAGGTACAAACGAGATAGCATTTGCAGATACTATCATTCCTGTACTCCCGAAGTCTGAGTATTCTATTCAGTATATGTGCGATATGGTTCCTATAGGACCGGATAACAAACCAATAACTTATGAGCCTGATACATACAAACCTACTCAAACTAAGGTTCTTCCTGCACCTAAAATGGATCAGTACGAATTTCTTGGATGGTCTGACCAAAATGGCGTAATGTACGGAAAAGAAATCCCTCAAGGCACTACGGGTGATTTAGTTTTATATGCAAACTGGGTAAGCCAGAGAAATAGAGCTGTAAAGAAAAATAAATTAGGCGATCCTATAATTTTGGAAGACAGCGAAAAAGGTATTCTCATGTTCGCCTATGAAATAGGTACAATCGAACATGTTCCGCTGTATACAACACTTAATTTGCAGTGCGCAAATGGTCTTATTACAACAACAAGTATAACTGAACAGACTTCAATATCCAGAGAAGATGCACTCGAAGTTGCTGAGACAATTTCAAATGCAACTACAAATACAACTTCCTGGAATCTCTCAAATGATTGGGAACAGACTACAAGCAAAGGTAATGAAATTGCACAGTCTCAGGGTGAAACAGAAGAACAGTACAATTCAAGAATTAATTCTTCTATCTTTACAAAGAGTGAGTCAAATAGTTCAGGTGGTTCCAATAGCTTTATAAGCACAAACAGTAGTTCATATAATGTATCAGCTAACCAATCACACAGAACCGATTGGGGTGTAGATACCGAATCTAACTGGGAGTATACAACAGATGACAAGTTGAATACAAACATTGGCGCAGAAGTTAGTGCAGGATGGGGTCCGGTAAGCGCAAAAGTTGAAGCCGGAATATCCACAGAAAGTTCTGTACATGAAAGCACAAACAACAAGATTAATACAACAAACTCTGGTACTGATAGTTGGGATACCCACATGGATAGTAGCCAGACAAACACTAATTCATCAACAAGTTCAAAGACATGGAATAGCACTTCTGGCACTTCTTCAACTACAAGTGCTACTGATGAAGAAAGATATGGTAAAATCTTATCAAAAGAGATTGCAGAAAAGTATAGCTATGGTGAGTCATATGCTGAAGGTGGTAGCAGAAGCGAGACCGCAGCAATCGAATCTAATGATACCACAACAAACGGTAGAAAATCTACAGTTACATATCATACAGATGAGATAGAAATCACACAAAGAACATATCAGAGTACAGGTAACAATTTCGGTGATTACAGAATGGTTCAGGCAGGTACAATGCATGTATTCGGTGTTGTTCGTTATGATGTTGCAACAGGCGAATATTCAACATATACCTACAATGTACTTGATGATAAGACAGAAGAATGGATCGACTATTCTTACGACGGTTCATTTAGCGACTATGAATCAAGTGTAATTCCATTTGAAATACCTTACTATGTAAATGATTATGTAAATAACAGAATATACAGAACAGAGGGATTAAAATTAAATGCTGCGACAGGCCAGATTGTTGGTTATACACCTGTTGGAGAAACTCCTGACAATATTGTTATTATTCCTTCTTATTGGCAGATTGATAACAATGATGGTACATTCAGTTCTGTTAAAATTACAGGAATCGCTCCTGGATTGTTTGAAAACAATACCGATATTGTGGCTGTTAAATTAGGTAAATTTATTACTGAAATTCCAGAAAATACATTCAGCGGATGTACTAACCTTGAATATGTGATGGCACCAAGCATCACTTCAATAGGTGACAATGCGTTTAGCGGTTGTGAATCGTTGGCAGAGTTTAAAATTTCAGAACATATCGTAAATGTTGGAGAGCATGCATTTGTAGATGCACCAAGCATTACAGCCGTGGCTTCATCAGTAGATGTTGCAAAGGCAATTGCAGAATCTGGCGCTAAAAACATAGTGTTGGATATTTCGAAAATCCCTGATGATGAAAACAGCGACCTCGAAATTGAAATTGGCGAAATTGATTCATTTAAACTTATAGGTCAGTCAAAAGAATATAAAGGATTGAGCCTAAAATCTGATGCAGTTACAACAGTAGTAAATGGTATAACATTTACAGAAAACACAAAGATTCCTATGGAACTCTCTTCTGAAAATGTAACATTGGATAATGTAACTGTTGCGTGTAGCGGATATGCATTAGCATTAAAGGCACCTGAAACAAATCTATTATTAAATAAGGAAGTTAACTTTACTTCTAAAGACGAGAATGCAGTAATTGCAAAAACAGTTAATATGAGTGAATTGAATTCATCTTATGTTGGAAGCATGAATGTGACAGGCAATTTCCTTACATGTGGAACAGTTAACGATAACGGCCTTCTTACTTTTGCGGAAAATAAGGGCGAAATTATCACTCTTACTGAGGAAGAGTTTGAAAATTATTTAACATCAAGAAAAGTAACATTTGATGCAAATGGCGGCGTGCTTGGTACTGAATTAGATTACAAGATGATTCCTTATAATGGATTCATGGGCGAATTACCATTTGTAAGTCGTGATTACTTTACGTTTAAGGGATGGTTTACAGAAGCTGAGGGCGGAGAAGAAGTAACTGCCGAAACAGTGATGACATCATTAGTTGATATTACCTTATATGCTCATTGGGAAGAACATGCTCCGTCAGCTTGGGTGTTAAAATCTGAAATGCCTGCTGATGCACAGGTTGTTGATACAAAATATACATACACGAAGACAGAATATACTACATCAGGTTCTTCCTCAATGTCAGGATGGCAGAAATATGACGAATCTTGGGTATGGGGTAATTATGGTTCATGGAGTGCATGGAGCACAACAAAATATACCGGAAGTGATTCTAGACAAGTAGAATCAACACCAAGATCAAGATGGGTTGATACAAGTTACAACTTACATGAATACCATTACTATTGCTGGACACCTAAGAAGGGTTGGTACTACACAACTAAATCTGCAGCGGCTAACGCTGGCGTTGGAACACCGGTTCTTAAAGAAATTTGGATATCATATCAGTTGCCTGCAAACAAGTATAGTGGTGGTATGCAGCACTATGGTCCTTATGATGATGGATATTTGTACTTTAAGGCCGATGGAACAGCAGGTGGTTTAACACCATTTGAAAGAGACAGATGGATATCACAAGGTTATACAGAGTCGTGGACAGAATACAGATACAGAGATAGAAGCAAGGTTTGGACCTACTACTTCAAACGTGATTTATCTTTAGAATCTTCAACAACTCCGTCTGGCGAACACATTTCGAATGTTCAGGAATGGGTACAGTATAGAACAAAATAATTAATGAGTTTGTATATGTCTGCCTCATTAAATTGAGGCAGACATATAAATGATACGGAAAGGAATATCACAATGAGGAATTTTGCTAAGAGAGCAATATCCTTGCTTTGTATTCTGTCAATGCTTTTCTCTATGGTGATAACCTCATCAGCACAACAATTAGAAACCACTATTAGTGTGGAGAGCCAAACTATAGAGCAAGGTGTAGGAACTGAAGAAGTAGAGGTTCCGATCAAAATTTCAAACAATACGGGAATACTTGGTATAACTGTAAGTGTAACATTTGATGAAGATCTTACTCTTGTAAATGCTGTAAAAGGTGAAGCGTTAAGTAGCTTGACATTTGCTAAATCAAAGAACTATACAGATGTACCGTACAATCTTGTATGGGATGGAGAAGCTTCGGCAGACACAAACAACGGAATTATAGCGACGTTAACATTTGCAGTTCCAAAGGATACTGCGAAGGACTATGCAATAAACATAGAAGCAAGCGGTGTATATGATGAGAATGTAAGTCCATTGTATCCGACTACCGTGAATGGAAAAATCACAGTGAATAGTGGACAAAGCCATAATCACTCTTTTGGAAAATGGGTAAAAGTTGATAATGATACCCATAAGAGAGTTTGTGAATGTAACGAAGAAGAAGTTAAACCGCATACATGGGACGAAGGTACAATTACAAAACCTGCTACCCACACAGAATATGGTGTAAGAACCTATACCTGTAAAGATAATTGCGGTGCTACTAAAACTGAAGATATAGCAAAACTTTCGGGACACACATTCGGCAACTGGACTAATGTTGACGGTGAAAACCACTCTCGTGAATGTGAATGTGGTGAAACTGAAACCGCTACACATAATTGGGATGACGGTGTTGTAACTACTCCTGCTACTCACACAACAACAGGTGTTAAGACCTACACTTGTGAAGATGGTTGCGGTGCTACTAAGACCGAAACAATCGACAAAACACCTACTCATTCACACGGCTCTTGGGTAAAAGATAACGATACTACCCATAGCAAGAGCTGTGAATGTGGTGATGTAATTACAGAAAACCATAATTGGGATGATGGTGTTGTAACTACACCAGCTACCCATACAACAACAGGTGTTAAAACCTATACATGTTCAGAGTGTAGCGGAACAAAAACAGAGGTTATTCCTGCAGATGCAGATAACCACTCCTTCGGTAACTGGACAAAGGTTGATGACAACAACCATAAGAGAGTTTGTGAATGTAACGAAGAAGAAGTTAAGCCGCATAACTGGGATGCAGGTGTTATAACTACTCCTGCTACTCACACAACAACAGGTATTAAGACCTTTACTTGTGAAGATGGCTGCGGAGCTACAAAAACCGAAACAATCGACAAGATACCTACTCACTCACACGGAGCATGGGTAAAAGATAACGATGATACCCACAGCAAAAGATGTGAATGTGGTGATGTAGTTACAGATGACCATAACTGGGATGCAGGTGTTGTAACTACTCCTGCTACTCACACAAGCACAGGTATTAAAACCTACACATGTTCAGAATGTGGTGGAACAAAAACAGAAACAATTCCTGCAGATGCAGATAATCACTCTTTTGGAAAATGGGTAAAAGTTGATAATGATACCCATAAGAGAGTTTGTGAATGTAACGAAGAAGAAGTTAAACCGCATACATGGGATGAAGGTGAAATCACAACTCCTGCTACCCACACAACAACAGGTGTAAAAACCTTTACTTGTGAAGATAATTGTGGTGCAACAAAGACTGAAACAATTGACAAGACACCGGGACACTCACACGGAGCTTGGGTAAAGGACAATGATACTACACACAGTAAGTCTTGTGAATGTGGTGATGTAATTACTGAAAACCATAACTGGGATGCAGGTGTTGTAACTACTCCTGCTACTCATACAGAGTTTGGTGTAAGAACATATACTTGCCCTGACTGTTCAGCAACAAAGACAGAGCAGGTTGCAAAATTGCCTGACCATTCATACGGAGCATGGGTAAAAGATAACGATGATACCCACAGTAAGTCCTGCGAATGTGGTGATGTAGTAACAGATGATCATAACTGGGATGCAGGTGTTATAACTACTCCTGCTACTCACACAGAGTTTGGTGTAAGAACCTATACTTGTCCTGACTGTACGGCAACAAAGACAGAGCAGGTTGCTAAATTGCCTGACCATTCATATGGAGCTTGGACAAAGGTTGATGACAACACTCACAGTAAGTCCTGCGAATGTGGTGATGTAGTAACAGATGATCATAACTGGGATGCAGGTGTTGTAACTACTCCTGCTACTCATACAGAGTTTGGTGTAAGGACATATACTTGCCCTGACTGTTCAGCAACAAAGACAGAACAGGTTGCTAAATTGCCTGACCATTCATATGGAGCTTGGACAAAGGTTGATGACAACACTCACAGTAAGTATTGTGCTTGTGGAGACGTGATTGCCGAAAATCATAATTGGGATGCGGGCGTAGTAACCTCTCCTGCAACGCATACTGCAACAGGTATTAAGACCTATACCTGTCCTGACTGTTCAGCTACAAAGACCGAAACAATCGACAAAACACCTACTCACTCACACGGAGCTTGGACAAAGGTTGATGACAATAACCATAGTAAGACTTGTGCTTGCGGTGATGTAATTACCGAAAATCATAACTGGGATGCAGGTGTTGTAACTACTCCTGCTACTCATACAACAACAGGTGTTAAAACCTATACATGTTCAGAGTGTAGCGGAACAAAAACAGAGGTTATTCCTGCAGATGCAGATAATCACTCTTTCGGAGAATGGGTAAAAGTTGATAATGATACCCATAAGAGAGTCTGCGAATGTAATGAATCAGAAGTTAAACCACATAATTGGGGCGAAGGCGAAATCACAACCCCTGCTACTCATACAGAGTTTGGTGTAAGGACATATACTTGCCCTGACTGTTCAGCAACAAAGACAGAGCAGGTTGCAAAATTACCTGATCATTCATATGGAGCTTGGACAAAGGTTGATGACAACACTCACAGTAAGTCTTGTGAATGCGGCGATGTAGTAACAGATGACCATAACTGGGATGCAGGTGTTGTAACTACTCCTGCTACTCACACAACAACAGGTATTAAAACCTACACATGTTCAGAATGTGGTGGAACAAAAACAGAAACAATTCCTGCAGATGCAGATAATCACTCTTTTGGAGAATGGGTAAAAGTTGATAATGATACCCATAAGAGAGTTTGTGAATGTAACGAAGAAGAAGTTGAGCCACATAGTTGGGACGAAGGTGAAATCACTACACCTGCAACTCACACAACAACAGGTGTTAAAACCTACACTTGTGAAGATGATTGTGGAGCTACTAAAACCGAAGATGTAGCAAAGCTTCCGGGACACTCACACGGAGCTTGGGTAAAGGATAACGATACTACCCATAGCAAGAGCTGTGAATGTGGTGATGTAATTGCTGAAAACCATAATTGGGATGCAGGTGTTGTAACTACTCCTGCTACCCATACAACAACAGGTGTTAAGACTTATACTTGTGAAGATAATTGTGGTGCTACTAAAACCGAAGATGTAGCAAAACTTCCGGGACATACATTCGGTAACTGGACCAAAGTTGATGAAAACAACCACAAGAGAGTCTGCGAATGTAACGAAGAAGAAGTTAAGCCGCATAATTGGGATGAAGGTGTTGTAACCACTCCTGCTACCCATACAACAACAGGTGTTAAAACCTACACTTGTGAAGATAATTGTGGTGCTACCAAAACCGAAACAATTGATAAGACACCGGGACACTCACACGGCTCTTGGATAAAGGACAATGATACTACACACAGTAAGTCTTGTGAATGTGGTGATGTGATTACTGAAAACCATAATTGGGATGAAGGTGTTGTAACTACTCCTGCTACCCACACAACAACAGGTGTTAAAACCTACACCTGTGAAGATGATTGTGGAGCTACTAAAACCGAAGATGTAGCAAAGCTTCCGGGACACTCTCATGGTGCTTGGGTAAAAGATAACGATACTACCCATAGCAAGACCTGTGAATGTGGCGATGTAGTAACAGATGATCATAACTGGGATGCAGGTGTTATAACTACTCCTGCTACTCACACAGAGTTCGGTGTAAGAACATATACTTGTCCTGACTGTACAGCAACAAAGACAGAACAGGTTGCAAAATTACCTGACCATTCATATGGAGCATGGGTAAAAGATAACGATACTACCCACAGTAAGTCCTGCGAATGTGGTGATGTAGTAACAGATGATCATAACTGGGATGCAGGTGTTATAACTACTCCTGCTACTCACACAGAGTTTGGTGTAAGAACCTATACTTGCCCTGACTGTTCATCAACAAAGACAGAGCAGGTTGCAAAATTGCCTGACCATTCATACGGAGTATGGGTAAAAGATAACGATGATACCCATAGCAAGACCTGTGAATGCGGCGATGTAATTACCGAAAATCATAACTGGGATGCAGGCGTTGTAACAACAGAACCTACATATTCTGACACAGGTATTAAGACCTTTACTTGCCCTGATTGTTCAGCAACAAAGACGGAAACTGTTCCGGTATTGACACCCGTAAGTTCGGGTAGAGGCGGTGTGACAAAATACACTGTCAAATATCAAACAAATGGCGGTACTGTTGTTAAATCATCATCTGTTAGAAGAAATTCCGTGCTTACAAAACCAGAAGATCCTACAAAAGAAGGATACAAGTTTGATGGATGGTACATAGACGAAAATCTAACAGAAGTCTACGATTTCAATTCAAAGGTAACAAAAGGATTTACACTCTATGCAAAATGGACGGAAATTGAAAAAGAACCTGAAATTATCGAACCAGGCGACGAAGAAACATTTATAGATGTTTCGAAAGAAGATTGGTTTAATAATAGTGTTGAGTTTGTTGTTACCAACAACCTAATGAATGGTGTATCTGATAAAGAATTTGCGCCAGATGCTACACTAACAAGAGCGATGCTTGTAACAGTTCTTTATCGTAATGAAGGAGAACCTGCAACAAACAGAAGTATTCCTTTTGCTGATGTAGATATGGGTTCATATTATGGTAATGCAGTTTCTTGGGCAAAACAGAATGGTATTGTAAGCGGTGTTACAGAAAACAATTTTGCACCGGATACAAATATCACTCGTGAACAGATAGCTACTATTATGTTTAGATATGCACAGTACAAAGGCATGAACACTGTGACATTAGAAGAAAATCTTCACTTTACAGATGCTAACGAGATTTCTGAATATGCAGTTTCGGCTATGAATTGGGCAGTTGGAACAGGTCTTATGAAAGGCAAATCAACTACAACAATCAATCCGAAAGATAACGCTACAAGAGCAGAAATTGCAGCAATTCTTCAGAGATTTATCGAAGCAAACAAATAAATAGAATTTCTATTGAGGTACCACCTCTCCTCCGGGAGCAAGGTGGTATCTTTTTTATGTAAATTTTAATTGTTTGATTTTGGGGCATTTTAAATACATGTGTAACCTTCGAAAGACATATAAAAGATTATTTTAACATAAATGCATCCTGCTGGGGGTATATAGGTAGATAATCGAATTTTCATTATCTAAATTTATACAAGAAGGTAGGAATTAAAATGGTAAAAGTATTAAATTTACAAACATTTACGGTAAACCCTCCATTAACAGATGAAAAGCAAAAAATGATTATCGATTTAATTAAACAAATGGATAACGGTAATCTGGATCTGGTTGGAGAAGCTTTTATTAGAATAATGGAAGACAAAAAGTCGTATATTACTACGGCTGCATTAAGTCAGTACGCAAAGTATCGTAAAAGGCATCAAGGTACTACTAAAATTGAAGAAGAAGAGGTTTCATTGGAAGAACAATTTGAACACATAGATTTAGGTAAGTTCTCCTCCACTTCGCTTTCGGTAGCTTTTGAAGATGAAGCTATTATGAGATGCGATACTGAGTATATGGTAAATCAGTTTTTGGATTTTAGGCAAGAGTGGGTTATCAAAGATGGCTACGACATTTCAAGGCTTTTGCAACTTGCCCTTCTTGATAAGGATATTCAGGCAACATGGAAGTTGCGTTGGGTATTTGAAGAAAATCAAGAGATGGAATATTTAAAGTATCTACTTCAAAATCCGGAAGCAATAGAAAAAATTAAAAATAGGCTTTGGAAGTAAAGAAAATGGTCGGGTTTGATTTCATATCAAAATCCGATCATTTTTATTTTTGGACACGTGTATAAAAAATTGATGCATATACTCTTCTTCTACTCCAGTTAGTTATAATTTGTTATGTAGGAGCGTGATGAGAATGTTAAGCGTTAGAAAGACTAATATGCTCGCAACTGCACTATCTCCAAGTGTTTATGACAAACTTATATCGGTGACAAAAGAGAAAAAAATGAGTATTTCAGAAATGGTATTGTTATCCGTTGCTATGCAGCTTAACAGAAGAAAGTTTAATGTTAAGAAGCGCACAAGAACACCAGAGCATAAAAAGATCATTACCGTGCGAGTTTCAGAAGGTTTATCAGACTTGGTTGATAAAGTGGTAAAAGAGCATGGTTGTAGTCGGAGTAGATTTATAGCAGATGCAGTTGAATATGGTTTGAATTTTGTAAGTAAAGGGTGATTTCGTATGGAAAGTATATTTAAAGCGTTGTCAAAAGAGTATAACTCCGTAAAGGATAATTTGGATGTTGCTGTCGCAGAAAAGCGTGAATTATTAGAAGAAATAGTTGAGTATGTAAACTCTATGTTGTGGTTATCAAGAAAAGCCACAAAAGAAAAGATTTCCTTCTATATAAAAAACGGATACGACTATGGTGCTCTTTGCAAAGAATTTAATATTACATATGAGGCAGCAAAGAATGCTATAAAGTGGGCATCAAAGCAGTTAAAGTCTAAAATAGGTAGAACCACGGTACAGCTTATAAGGTTTGGTTATATTGAAGAAGCTCGTGTAGCGTTTTATGTTGGTATCGGTAAAATATCAAGAGATAATTTGTTTGTATCAGATATGAATGGTATTTTGCCGGAAAGTAAGTATTCTGCCATATATGATTTGCAGGACTGTGTAGCGGAACTTGCTTTACTTCGTAAAATGAGCCAAGCGTACTTGAAAAAATATGCAGATAAAGTCGATAGCAAAAAAATGGCATACCTCCTCTCCCTTATTGAAGGAGATAGCCGTAAGGCTATGTGGTTGCGCCCTTATATCATTAATATGATACAGGGTTATACAAAATTAGAAGATTTATTAGCTGTGGAAGAAAAAATAAAAAAAGAAAAATATCTATATTAGGAGCGTGAAAATTATGGCAAAAGCAAAAACAACCGATGAAATCGTTATAGAGTATTTTCAAGGTATTAAATATTATGAAGATACTGATAACGACAAATTAATTGTTATTCTTCCGGAAGGGTTAAAGAAGAAAAATGCCGATCTTTTTGACGGACATTTGACTATAACACTTACTATGGAAGATTTGGAAAGCATCGAGTTTGTGTGTGAATTCAAGGCACCAAAGGCTACAAAGGAAGTTTTGGTATTGTTAGCTGAGGACGCCAAAGGGTTTGAGGGTTAATATTATGTAAGTTTTAATAGGTTATGTGCGGTGGATGGTGATTTTGTATTGTTGTAGATAGGAAATAAAGAATTTTATAAAAGCGGCGTCGGTTTTATAAAACTAATTGCAGTTTCATGAAATTACTTTTGGTTTTATAAATCGGAGCCGGATTTTATAAAAGGTTAATAAAAATTATAAATTTAGGAGAGTGCTTAGAATATGGATAAGAATATTGCAAGAATAGAAAAAGATATGTTATTTGATATCTCAATCGTTCATTCGTCAAATATAAATGATAGGATTGAGTGGGTGCTTAATAATACGAGTTCAAAATGGATTGATCCTTATATAGTTGTTACTTCACCTACAAGCATAGTTGTTACTCCGCCATTTTTGGTTGTTTCTTCTTTGCCGGTAAGTGGTGCTACGGGTTTTCCAAAAGATAAGAGAACTGTATTTTGTGTAGATTTGTGTGATAGCGTTGAAAGCGTTAAGGACACGATTAGTTTTCTGCTTACGGAACATAATTTAAGTCATATGCTGCAAATTGATCTGTTTATTTATAATGGAAAATATTATGAGAAAACAGTATATAATATTGGGTCGTGTTGCAGTGAGTTTGCTGCTACATCTGAGAATTCTCAAATTAAAAATATAGATAGCTTTATATCAGAGTGCGACAAGTCGTTGGAGAAGAAATTATTTGAAGATTGTTTTTGGATGGATGACGAAGAAAATGATAGGCGTGCTTTTGTTGAAATCCCTAATTTATGGGAAATTTATTATACGGATATTAAGAACCAGGTTGGAAAAGAAGAATACTTCATTTTGAAAACAACTGATGCCGTAATTGATGAAGCTGCCATAAGAATGTTCGAAGAAAATGTAAATGTAGTAGTGGTAGAGAACTCATGGTATAAAATAGAGCTTTATGCTTCTGAGGAGCTTTTCGACAAAACAGATGACTGTTTAGATGAGCTTAATGCGTATGAACGCTTCAAAAACGGCTTAAAGGTAACACTTGAATTAAAGAATGGTTTTGAAGTTTGTTAAAACTTACATAATATGATTGTCAATAAGATTTTACGGTGTAAGTGTTTAGAGTAAGTAAATTGCAATTTTCTAAACATTTACACCTATACAGTATAAATTTGATATGAAAATAACCGTTTTTCATCCGAAAAAGATTTAAAACAGATGTTTAGTGTAAGTTTGATAGTCTATTACCTGAATGAAAAGTGGTAATTCAATATTTAACGGACTTTCCAATGGTAAAGTCCTAATAATTTTACAAAATATAATATAATTTTAGGAGTGTGTTCATAATGAAAACTTTGGATGTAAAAGAATTATTAGAGTTGTTTGCTCCGGCAATGGTTAATAGGAATAAATTGTATTTCAGAAAAGAAATTTCAGATATTGTTTCCGCAGCAGAACAAAGTAAATTTGTAAAGAAGTATAAGAATAATGTAACCTTGGCTGATGGTGTTTACACCGTATCGGAAAACGGCGGAGATACCACATCCATTCCTGCGTACAATTACTTTGTGGTATATGAAAGACCTTTATTAGAAGAAAATCAGAAAAGAATTAGAAAATTGAAATTCTTCTTTGAAGGCTTTGAAACATACGGTGAGTTAAAGCAACGTGTTCAAGACAAAAACTTTGATACTGGGTTGTTTATCGTGTACATAAAAGACTATATCGGGTATAGAATGACACAGTTTAATGTATTTTATGATGAAGAATTTGATAAGTGGACTGACTTATATATACCTTGCTTAGGCGAAATCTATGATGTGCAGATCACTTATGACAATGATGAAGCTACAAGGTTTACACAAGAACCGATCGCCGGTATTTTTTGTTCACAAGACGATATAGAAAATTTCATTCAGGAAGTCATTGTATTTGAACAAATGATGAAACGCAAACCATTTGTAATTACCGGTGTGTATAGTTATGAAGGCGTGATGAGCGAATTTAAGGTGGAATATGATGAAATCGTTTCAAGTTTTGATAGCTGGCCTGTTGACGAAGAAATTGGCTCTCAATATGTATCAGCGTATAGTACGGGCTATTCACAGGGTTTAAAAAAAGGGTATATTTTAAGACTTCAAGAAGAAGACACAGAAAGTGATACTGATTTGGTTTCCGGTGATTAATCGTCACATAGTACCAGAAAAGTTACATAATAATCGTGCAAAAGTGAGAAAAAGCTTTTTGCACGATTTTTTTATAAAAAATCCTTGGCTTTAGCTGAAGAATGCGTTATCATCACAGCTAACAGATATTCTCAAAAATACCTTAGATTTTTATGATTAACTCAAAAGTAGAAGCAAGCATGTTTTAAGAATATGTTTTTAGGGCTGATTTCATATTATATTTAATTATACTTTTTAAGAATATTGAAATGGTAGTGTTTTCGTAGTATTTCATTTATGAAGTATTTTATAAATTACATAATTTGGAGGCAATGTGATGAAGGTAAAAGATTTGCTAAAAGCAATTTTGGTTGAAGAAGGTGTAACAGATCAGGAGAGCTATCTAAAAAACAAGTTATCAGACTGTGTAGTTGAAGTATCCAATGAATGTATAACAGTTACACATGGCTCTCCTGTTACGTCAGGAATGGAATGTCTTGATAAAGAAGTGCTTTACGGTGCGTGGGTTTATAGTTTCAATGAAAATGCACTATGCCACACCTTCGCATACCGAAAAGATGTACAAGCAGCCTACATACTGTATAGAGACTTAAAGGACAAGGCTGATTGTAGCAATATAAAAGTTATGTTTGTATCTTCTATATCGGATGAAATTTATGAAGTCATTATAAAGGTGAAAGAATGAAATTTGAAGTTTTACAAAGAGGCGCACGACTTTTTTACACACGTGGGCTTGCAAAAGAGTTCGGGTATGAACTGCAAATTGAATTAGACTTGCTTACTTCTTTAAGATGCGGTGAAAAAGCGGCACGAAATATATTTGTCTGCATTATCGAAGAACTGCGAAATATTGAAATATTACCGGGAGTTGCTTTCGAAATTGATTTTTCTCCAAGAAATAAACCTTTATCATCCGGCGAGATAAAAACCTATTCAAAACATAGTTGTATTTTGCAAAATATTGGCAACTTTAACGGTGAAAATCATTTAAGAATTGAAATGATACTTATAAGGTAGGTGTAATAAATGGTTAAATACAAAGTTTCGGCTATCGTTAGAGCTGAAGAAGATTATAGAGACGAAGAACTTTGGAAAAGGTTTGGGTACAAACAGAAAAAGCCCTATATAAGTCCTGATGGTATTCTTGCTTATAAAATTACGGCTGGTCTTTACATATTTTATATATCGCATATCGTATATGACCAAGGGGTTTCATTGGGTATTATAGAGCCGGTAGATAGCAACGTTGTTTTTATTGATTTTAGTGATATGCTTTGTAGTCGTGGCTTGGTGTGTTATCACCGTATTGGGTATGCTTTGGAACATAGCACCCTTGATTACTTGAAATCGGAGCTTGAACGTGTAAACTCCGAAGGAAAGTTATTACAGGTAGTGCAATACCACTGTCATTGGTGGAAGAATGAGAAAAGACTTGAACATCCGCTACTTACCTATGTGGGTGAAGTGGTGGTAGATTTAGAGAACCGAAAAATATTAAAAAATACCGTGGATAAGACACTTCCTTTCAAAGAACGTCAGTTTATCTCGACATTCTATCGGATAGACACCTATGAGGAGCTGCTTGATGCTCTTGTAAGTGAACAAGACCGGAGTTTCTGCAACTCACGGCATATAATTGACAAGTTTGCCGACACAGACTTTTACTCCACAGATCACTTCCTCACTCGGCAGGATAAATACGAGTTTACATACATAATGAAGGGATGTGAAACCTAATGGGAAATTTCTACGCCTACCATAGAACGAGTACAGTATCGCAATGCGAGGACCGAGGCATATTATTAATAAATAACTTCTGCAAAGAGCGTGGAATAACTTTGGCACATGATATTTTTGTAGATAAGATGTCCGGTAAAACTTTTGATCGTCCTTATTATAAAACGCTTAAAGAAGCAATCCTTCGCCCATCTGATACGATAATTTTCGCAGAACTGGACAGGATGGGCAGAGATTATTCTATGCTCGCCAAAGAAATGGCGTTTTACCGCGAAAATAATATACGGGTGATGATATTGGAAATACCAACCACAACCATTGATATTGATTTTGAATCACCTATGCATAAAATGTTGTTTGATTGCATACAGAACCTGACGCTCGACTTACTGAGCGTTTTTGCCGACATAGAGACCACGAAACGTGCCGAGAGACAACGCACAGGCCTTCTCGCCCTTAAAGAACGAGGCGAATGGGACAAGATGGGCAGACCTCACGCTTGTGAGTGGGACAAGTTTACAGAAACCTTTGAGAGAGTTCTACAAGGTGCATTAAAGCCTTTTGACGCAATAAGAGAACTTGAAATTTCTGTGCCTACATATTATCGGTATAAAAAGCAGTATGAACAAGAACATCCGAAAACGGCGGTGAGCAGTTAATATGGATGAAGAATACGAAGGCTGGACTTTTGCTCAGAAAGCTGCTTTTAACCGTTGCATAGACTATCTGGTAATGCTCATAGAGAAATACGGAAAAGAAGTTTTGGATGAAATTTCTGAAAAGGAAAATAAAAGCCAGCAATAACAACTTAAAAAGAAAATCGCAATTATTCAATCGACAAACCACTCAACCACAACGTTTTCGGGGTTTACATCTTGAATATTTTGCGATTTTTTTAATCTTATTTATTTTTTATCTAACTTTAATGAACTTTTGTATATTTAAGTGTCAAAAACTACATTTTTTGCTATGACATCATTGCCAACAGAATTATTTTATGATATAATAGGTTATAAAGAAGAATTAGTGGGTAAATGTTATGTACATAAAAGGCGTTAGAAAGCAAAAAGGCACTTCTAAATTCTCATATCGAATTCACTGCATCCTTCCCGATGGAAATAAAGTTGCCATTGAGAAGGGTTCTTTTGTCACGCCGGAAGAAGCAAGTGCCGCACGTAAAGAAAAG
>JAZNFO010000035.1:0-16238 GCA_045575975.1 Clostridia bacterium
ATTATAATATGATAAAGTTAAGTTTATATGTAAAAATATTTTTTAACTAAAAAAAGCAGTTTGAAAACTGCCTGATATAAATGGAGGGTTAAAAATGCTTGATATCAGAATTGAAAAAACTCAAAATCCCAAGGCAAAGCCTGACTCATCAAACTTGGGCTTTGGTAAGATTTTTACAGACCATATGTTTGTTATGAATTACACTGAGGGTAAGGGCTGGCATGATGCAAGAATTGTGCCTTATGAAAATATTTCTCTTGCTCCTTCTGCAATGGTCTTTCATTATGGACAGGAAATGTTTGAAGGTTTAAAGGCGTATAGAGGTGCTGACGGAAATGCAAGACTGTTCAGACCTGATATGAATGCAAAGAGAACCAATGCAACAAATAAAAGACTTTGTATTCCCGAACTTCCTGAAGAATATTTTGTAGAAGCAGTTAAGGCTGTTGTAAAGGTTGATGAGGACTGGATTCCAACTGCTCCAGGCACATCACTTTATATAAGACCTTTTATAATCGCAACAGATGAGTTTTTAGGAGTTGCTCCATCAAAAACATACTTGTTTATTATAATCCTTTCGCCAAGTGGTGCTTACTATTCAAGCGGTCTTGCTCCTGTTGGTATCTGGATTGAGGATGAATATGTAAGAGCTGTAAGAGGCGGTATGGGATTTGCTAAAACAGGCGGTAACTATGCAGCATCTCTTGCCGGTCAGGTTAAAGCTCATGATGATGGTTATTCTCAGGTATTATGGCTTGACGGTGTTGAACGAAAATACATAGAAGAAGTTGGAGCTATGAATATTTTCTTCAAAATAGACGGTAAAATTGTTACACCTATGCTTAATGGAAGTATCCTTCCGGGTATAACAAGAGACTCTGTTATTAATCTTTGTAAGAGCTGGGGTCTTGATGTTGAAGAAAGAAAGATTTCTGTTGATGAACTTATTGAAGCTCAGAAAACAGGTAAACTTGAAGAAGTGTTCGGAACAGGTACTGCTGCTGTTATTTCTCCAGTTGGCAAGCTCAGGTATGGTGATGAAGTTATGGAAATTAACGGTGGAAATATAGGACCTGTAAGCCAGAAAATTTATGACACAGTAACCGGTATTCAGGGTGGAACTGTTGAAGATAAGTTTGGCTGGGTGGTTGAACTTTAATGGATTACAAAAGAATAACTCTTTTTGCCGGACACTATGGAAGCGGTAAAACAAACATTGCGGTTAATTTTGCAATTAAACTTAAAAGTGTTTTTGAAAATGTTAAAATTGCCGATATAGACATTGTTAATCCTTATTTCAGGACAAAAGACAGCGAGGAAATTCTTAAACAAAATGGTATTAAACTGATTTCCTCCGAATATGCAAATACAAATGTTGATGTACCGGCGCTTCCCTCGGAAATATATTCCGTTACGGAGGATAAGGATGTTGCAGCAGTTGTTGATATAGGCGGAGATGACAGAGGCGCTCTTGCGCTTGGCAGATACAGTCCAAGAATTAAAGAGGAAAATAATTACAATATGCTCCTTGTTATTAATATGTATCGTCCACAGACAAGGTGTGCTCAGGATGTTCTTGATATTATGAGAGATATCGAAGAGGCAGGGGGGCTTAAGTTTACAGGTATTGTAAATAACTCAAATCTTGGACCTGAAACAACAGAGGAAGATGTTTTGGATTCTTTAAAATATGCTGAAGATGTTTCAAATCTTACAGGACTTCCAATTTATATGACAACTGTCAGAGAGGAACTTTTTGACTGTTTGTCCGGGAAAATTGATAATCTATTCCCTATTAATATTTATGTTAACTGGGAAGACAGAATATAAGAATTTTACTGAAAGGTATGGTTTTTTATGGCTAAAGTTACATTTAACGAAAATTTATGTAAAGGCTGTGGACTATGTGTTGGTGCATGTCCTAAAAAAATTGTTGAACTTCGAGAAGACAAAATTAATGCAAAAGGATATCATCCCGCAGGTGTTGAAAAGCAGGATGAGTGTATTGGTTGTGCTTTTTGTGCAACTATGTGTCCTGATTGTGTTATTACAGTAGAAAAATAGAAAGGGAGGCATTAAAATGTCAGAAAAAGTGTTAATGAAAGGTAACGAAGCTATGGCAGAGGCTGCTATTATGGCAGGTTGTCGTCATTATTTTGGTTATCCTATTACACCTCAGAGAGAGGTTGCGGCATATATGTCAAAGAAGATGCCTAAAATTGGCGGTGTTTTCCTTCAGGCTGAAAGTGAAATTGCTGCTATAAATATGGTTTTGGGAGTTGCATCAACAGGTAAAAGGGTTATGACATCAAGCTCAAGTCCCGGTATATCGCTAAAGGGAGAAGGTCTTTCATATCTTGCTGGATGTGATCTGCCTGCTTTAATAGTTAATGTTCAGAGGGGCGGCCCGGGTCTTGGTGGTATTCAGCCATCCCAGGCGGATTATTTCCAGGCAACAAGAGGTGCAGCGCATGGCGATTTCCATATGCTTGTTTTAGCACCTGCATCTGTTCAAGAAATGGTTTCCCTGACATTCAAAGGATTTGACCTTGCTGATAAGTACCGTATGACTTCAATGATTTTAGCAGACGGAACTATGGGTCAGATGATGGAGCCTGTTAGCCTTGATATGGGTGAAATCAAAGAATATGATAAGTCATGGGCTGTTACTGGTACAAAATGTGAAAGAGAACATAATGTTATCAACTCTCTTTTCTTAAAACCTGAAGAGCTTGAAATTGAAAACTTCAAGAGATATGAAAAATATAAGTTAATAGAAGAAAACGAAGTTATGTATGAAGAATACAGAATGGAAGATGCAGAAATCTGCATTGTTGCATTCGGTATTGCATCCCGTGTTTCTAAAAATGCTATTGACGAAGCGAGAAAAGCAGGGGTTAAGGTTGGTATGATAAGACCAATTACTCTCTGGCCATTCCCGAAAAAGGCTTTACTTGCTGCTGCTGACAAAGTTAAAGCATTTATTTCTGTTGAATTGTCAATGGGACAGCTTATTGAAGATGTTGAGCTTGCAACAAAATGCAAAAAGCCTGTTCTTCTCTGTAATCGTACAGGTGGTATGATTCCGACAACTAATAATGTTCTTGATAAAATTTATGAAGCTGATAAAATTGGAGGTGCAAAGTAATGGTAGTATTTGAAAAACCAAAGGCTCTTACGGATACTGTTCTTCATTATTGCCCCGGTTGTACTCATGGTATTATCCACAGACTTGTTGCTGAAGTAATAGATGAACTTGGTATAGAAGGAAGAACAATCGGTGTTGCACCGGTTGGATGTTCAGTTTTTGCCTATAATTATTTTGCTTGTGATATGATTGAAGCAGCCCACGGTAGAGCACCGGCTGTTGCAACTGGTGTTAAGCGTTCAGACCCTAATAACATAGTGTTTACATATCAGGGCGATGGAGACCTTGCTGCTATTGGTACTGCTGAAACCGTTCATTCAGCTGCAAGAGGCGAAAATATTACGGTAATTTTTGTTAACAATGCAATATACGGAATGACCGGCGGACAGATGGCGCCTACAACACTTCCGGGACAGGTAACTCAGACATCTCCTTACGGAAGAGATGTAAATTCAGTTGGTCTTCCTGTTAAGGTTTGTGAAATGCTTTCGCAGGTTGACGGAGCAACATATCTTGAAAGAGTTGCAGTTAATAATGTTAAAAATATAAAGAATGCAAAAAAAGCTATTATGAAAGCATTTAAAAATCAGATAGAAGGAAAAGGCTTCTCTCTTGTTGAAGTTGTTTCAACCTGTCCTACCAACTGGGGATTAACTCCGGTTAAGGCTCTTGAATGGCTTGAAGAAAATATGCTTCCTTATTATCCTCTCGGAGTATATAAGGATAAGTATGCGAATGAATAATAAGTGTGAAACTTACTTGCTTAAGAAAGGATTGATATTATTATGAATAAACAGATACTTATTGCCGGCTTTGGCGGACAGGGCATATTATTTTCGGGGAAATTCTTAGCTTATGAAGGATTACTTGAAGAAAAAGAAGTTAGCTGGCTCCCGTCATACGGACCGGAAATGAGAGGCGGAACTGCAAATTGCAGTATTATTTTAAGCGATGAGCCTATCGGTTCACCTATAGTGCTTAATCCGGATATTTTAATTGCTATGAATCTTCCATCTCTTGATAAATATGAAAATGAGACGGTAAGCGGAGGACAGATTTATATTGACAGTTCTTTGATAGACAGAAAAGTTGAAAGAGCTGATGTTGAAACATTCTATATTCCGGCAACTCAGCTTGCTAATGAAAATAACTTATCTGGTCTTGCAAATATGATTATGATAGGTCATTTAATCAAGCATTCAGCTGTTATCCCCTATGAAAATATTAAAACAACTATGGAAAAAATTGTTCCTGCAAAGAAAGCTAACTTGCTTGAATTAAACCTTAAAGCCATAGAACTGGGATATAATTATTAAAATTAAAAGCGAACGAATCAAATTTGGTTTGTTCGCTTTTTTGTTAAAAAAATATCTATCGTTGCATTTGCATAGAATTTAGTATATAATCTTATAGTAGATAAAATTACGGAAAGGTTTTTAAAAATGAAATTTAACAAATTGTTTAATTTTGGAAAGCTATTACATACTTTTCCCGGCGGGGTTCATCCTGATTCTAAAAAGTCATTGACAAATCACAAACCAATAATTGACCTTGATGCCCCGGATGTGCTTGTTTTCCCTATGTCTCAGCATTTAGGTGCTCCTGCTGTTCCATGTGTTAATGTTGGAGATGAGGTGCTTGTTGGACAAAAAATAGGTGAAGCTCAGGGATTTATGTCGGCAAATATTCATTCTTCTATTTCGGGTAAAGTTTTGTCTATTGAGCCAAAGCTTCATCCAAATGGTGCTATGATGCAATCTGTTGTTATTGAAAATGACAGATTATATACTAATGATCCAGAAATGAAAATGGTTGATTACCAAAAGCTTAGTGTTGATGAACTTGTGGAAGTTATAAAGGATGCCGGAATTGTTGGTATGGGTGGTGCAACATTTCCTACCCATGTTAAAGTTGCTCCTGCTCCTGATAAAAAAGTAGAATATATTATTATCAATGGTGCTGAATGTGAACCGCATTTATCTTCGGATCATAGAGCAATGCTTGAAACTCCGGAAGAAATTATTGGTGGACTGAAAATCCTTATGAAGATTTTTGACATAAAAAAAGGATATATTGCTATTGAAAAAAATAAGCCCGATGCAATAGAACTTATGAGAGAATATGCCAGGAAGGAAGAAGATTGTGAAATAGTTATTGTTCCTTTAAAGGTTAAGTATCCTCAGGGCTCAGAAAAACATCTTGTTTATGCTATCACCAATACCCGTATTCCAAAAGGAAAACTTCCAAAAGATGTTGGGGCATCCGTTCATAATATCGACAGTTGTGCTGCAATTCACAGAGCGGTAAATGGTATGCCTCTTATTAAAAGAATTGTTACCATTGACGGAGATTGTATTAAAAATCCGTCAAATTTCAGAGTAAGGATAGGAACACCTATTTCTTATCTTCTGGAAAAGGCGGGAGGATTGACCAAGGAACCTAAAAAGGTTGTTATGGGTGGTCCTATGATGGGGATTTCGTTATATGATGTAGATGTACCTGTTATTAAGGCAACTTCGGGTGTTCTTGCTTTAGCAGATGATGTGCCTGGGCTTACTGATTTTAGTGCATGTCTCAGGTGCGGAAAATGTGTAAAAGCGTGTCCAATGCTCCTTCTTCCAAATGTGTTAAAGACTGCTGCGGAAAATGATGACTTTGAGGCACTTGAAAAACTTGGTGTAAGCGAATGTGTTGAATGCGGCTCGTGTTCATACATTTGTCCTGCAGGACAGCACCCCGTTCAACACATTAAAATTGCAAAAATAAAAATGAGAAACAAAAAGGCATAAAGGAGGAGTTAAAAGTGAGTAATTTAAATAAACTTATTGTTTCCCACGCTCCCCATGTAAGAAGCTCGGAGAATACAAGGAATATAATGTTTGATGTTTTAATTGCACTTATGCCTGCTCTTATTGCCGGAGTTGTTGTTATGGGATATCGTGCATGTTTTGTGGCACTTGTTTGTGTTGCTTCTTCTGTGTTCTTTGAATGGGGCTGGGAGAAACTTCTAAAAAAACCTATAACCATAAGTGATTATAGTGCAGCAGTAACCGGACTTCTGATTGCGCTTAATCTTCCTGTTACCGTTCCTTTCTGGATTGCAATTATAGGCTGTTTTTTCGCCATAATTATTGTTAAGCAGTTTTTTGGAGGAATTGGAAATAATTTTATGAATCCTGCTCTTGCAGGCCGTGCATTTTTGCTTACTTCATGGGCAAAGTCTATGACAACATGGATTAAACCTTTTGAAAAAATATATTTGTTTAATAATACTGATGTTATAAGTTCAGCAACTCCACTTGCGATTGTTAAGGAAGGAACAGGAGATGCGCTTCCTACATATCTTGATTTGTTTTTGGGGAATGTAAGTGGGTGTATTGGAGAAATTTCTGCTCTTGCCATTTTAATCGGCGCCGGATATTTGCTTTATAAGAAAGTAATTGACCTGAAAATTCCGTTTTTCTACATATTGACGGTTTTTGTTTTGTCATATCTGGCAGGCAGAGACGGCCTGTATCAGATATTATCCGGAGGTCTTTTGCTGGGGGCATTTTTTATGGCAACAGATTATGTCACAACTCCTTATACTAAAATGGGACAAATTATATTTGGAATTGGTTGCGGATTTTTGACTTTCGTTATCAGAACATGGGGCGGATATCCTGAAGGGGTCAGCTATTCCATTCTTCTTATGAATTTACTTACTCCGTTAATTGATAAATATACTGTTCCCAGGACTTTTGGAGAAAGGGGTGCTGCAGCAAATGAATAAAAAAGATATTTTGATTGTTGCTGTCAAACTATTCATAATAACAGCTGTTGCGGCTCTTTGTCTTGCTTTTGTTAATAAAATTACGGCGCCTGTTATAGAGAATAATAAAATTATTACAATGCAGCAGACTCAAAAGGAAGTTTTGGAGTCGGCAATTGAATTTGAAAAGGTTGATGTGAAACATATTGATTCAGAAGAAAATGGTACATATATTGAAGATGCATACAGAGGACTCAATAAAGAGGGAGAAGTTGTTGGTTATGTTGTGTCAGCGGCTTCCAGCCGTGGTTATGGCGGGAATATCAGGGTAATGGTTGGCATCACAAGTGATATGACCATTAACAGGGTTAAGATAACAGAATCCAGTGAAACTGCAGGTCTTGGATTAAAAGCTTCAAATCCTGAATTTATTGACCAGTATATTGGAAGAGATGTATCTCTTACAGTAAAGAAGAATATTTCACCAACAAATAAAGGTGAGGATATAGCTGCTATATCTGGGGCGACAGTTACATCAAGGGCTGTTACCAGTGCAGTTAATTTGTCTCTTGAATTTACAAAAAGCATAATAGAAGAAAAGGAGGGTAAATAAAATGAAAAAGACTTTTTTAAACGGTATTTTAAAAGAAAACCCAACTTTTGTTCTTATGCTTGGTATGTGTCCGACACTTGCGGTTACAACAAGTGCTCTCAATGGACTTGGAATGGGAGCTTCAACTATGATTGTTCTCATATTTTCCAATATGTTTATTTCGCTCCTCAGAAAGTTTATTCCAGATAAGGTGAGAATAGCTGCATATGTTGTTATAATAGCCAGTTTTGTAACTGTTGTTGAAATGCTTCTTAAGGCTTATGCACTGTCTATTTCAAACTCTCTTGGGATATATATTCCATTAATAGTTGTTAACTGTATTATTTTAGGCAGAGCAGAGGCTTTTGCTTCAAAGAATAATGTTCTTTTATCCGCTATAGACGGTGTTGGAATGGGGCTTGGCTTTACAGGTGCATTAACTATAATTGGTTCTATAAGAGAAATATTAGGGGCGGGTTCCTTGTTTGGAATCTCATTATTTGGAAGTAGTTTTCAGCCTGTATCAATAATGATTTTACCTCCGGGAGCATTTTTGACTCTTGGACTTATCCTTATGACCATAAATATCATTAAGGAAAGAAAGGAGAGGGGGAACATAAATGATTAGAGATATACTTCTCATTTGTCTTAGTGCTGTTTTTATAGAAAACTTCGTGCTTGTTCAGTTCCTGGGTATATGCCCGTTTCTCGGAGTTTCCAAAAAAACTGATACGGCTGTTGGTATGGGATTTGCAGTTGTTTTTGTTATGGCGTGTGCATCTGCAATAACCTGGGTTGTTCAGAAATATATTCTTGTTGCATTAAATATAGAGTATATGCAGACAATCGCTTTTATTCTTGTTATTGCCGTGCTTGTTCAGTTTGTTGAAATGTTTTTGCAGAAGTCAATTCCTGCACTTTATAAATCGCTGGGTATTTATTTGCCGCTTATAACAACAAATTGTGCTGTTCTAGGTGTTGCAATTGTTAATATAACAAAATTTTCACTTGATGCGGCAGGGTTTTTAAAATCAATATTTTATGGAACTTTTGCAGGTGTTGGATTTACTTTGGCTATTGTGATTTTTGCAGGTGTCAGAGAAAGACTTGAAAATTCAGATATACCGTCTTTCCTTAAGGGAATGCCAATAACGCTTATAACAGCAAGTCTTTTGTCTATTGCGTTTATGGGCTTTTCCGGAATGAGCTTTTAGGGAGGGATTAGAATATGTTTGATTTATTATTTCCGGTCCTTGCTATAGGTGGTATGGGCGTTTTGTTCGGAGGGCTGCTTGCCTTTGCGTCAAAAATTTTTGAAGTAAAAAAAGATGAAAGGATTCCTCAAATTTTAGAGCTCTTACCAGGGGCTAACTGTGGTGGATGCGGATATGCAGGGTGTTCAGCATATGCGGAAGCTATTGTTGATACCGGTGCACCTATAAACTGTTGTCCGTCCTGCAATCAGGAAATACTTGACAGGATTGCCGATATTACAGGTGTTGATTCAAGTAAAACAGAGCCAAAATGTGCATATGTTTTATGTAGCGGCAATTTAGATGTTGCAACTGAAAAGTATATATATGATGGAAATGCAGATTGTCATTCTGCATTGAAGCTTGCCGGAGGAAGTAAAGGCTGTAAATATGGTTGTCTTGGACTTGGTAGTTGCGTGAAGAAATGTAAGTTTAATGCTATTTCAATAATTTCAGGTGTTGCAACTGTTGACAGAGAAAAATGTGTTGGTTGCGGAGTGTGTGCAGAGGAATGCCCTAAGAATGTTATCAAAATTTTACCGAAAGACACAAAGGTGCAGGTTGTGTGCTTATCACTTGATAAAGGAAAAGAAACCAGAAAGGTTTGTTCTGTTGGTTGTATTGGGTGCGGAATTTGTGCTAAAAACTGTCCGTCGGAAGCTGTTGTAATGAAAGATAATCTAGCCTTTGTTGACTCTTCAAAATGCACAGGATGTGGTGTGTGCATTGAAAAATGTCCGCAGAAAATTATACATTCTTTTTAAATTTAAAAATCGCAATCCATGTTTGAGGGTTGCGATTTTTGTTTGTATTAATTGATATTATAGAATACTTTTTTCGTAAGCAGAGGGAGAGAGCCCAACGGATTTTTTAAATGCACGGGAAAAATTATGTATTGAAGAATATCCAAGCAGGTCAGAAACTTCGCTGAATGAATGGTTTCTCTCTCTTATAAGCTTTTTTGCTTCTTTTATTTTAAGTTCCTTATAATATTCCATTGGACTTTGTTCCATGCTTTCCCTGAATATTTTACAGAGTCTGGTTTTTCCAAGAAGAAAATGTTCGCAGATATCTTTCAGAGAAATAGCAGAATAAATATTGTTTTTAAGATATTCGCATATAAGTTCACTGAGAGATGTAGCTGCAATATCGCGAAAACTTTTGCAAGAGTGGATATCTTCACTCAAGGAACTTATATCCCTTATAAGTCTTAATAGAAACTCTGTGAAATAACATTGTAGAAGCTGAGAAGAACCGAAAACCGTATGGAGAAAATTGAGGTTTTCGGTACTTTCGTAGTTCCCGGGAATTTCACCCAGAGCATTTTTAGCTTCTTCCAGAAAGAGAGAAAGAAGAACTTTTCCTGTTTTATCCAGAGTGATTGTTTTATTTTTAAGGTGATTTATGGCACTGCTGTCAGTTGTGAAAGTAACAACAAGAACATTACTTGCAACTTGTTTATTCGAAACATGGGCGTGAATTTCCATTGGCTCATGGAAAATTGCCTGCCCCTGTTCGAGAGTACAACCGATACCGCCGGCAATAGTGTTAACACATCCGCTGTCCACATAAACCATTTCCCAGAAGTCGTGACGCTCAGGACTATGAGAAAAGTTTTTGCTTAATTCAAAATAATATATACTGTTAAAACCCTGTATACTGATTTCTTGTTTTATAGGTTGGAGCTCGTACACAATAATACCTCCTGTGAACAAAATGATAAAAAACAAGGAAAAATTGATAAAGACAAGATATTAATTTTATTATACAATAAAATTAAATAATAATCAAGAAAATAGAGAAAAATTTAATGTGAAAATCAAGGTTTTTTTCAGGTTAAAATTTATACTTTTAATTTTTGAAACCGAATACCGCGGAATACTTGAAAAGTATAATGATTATGTTTTCCGGTTGTTATTGAAAAATTAAAATTATTTGAAAGAAAAAATAAAAAGGGGAGATTTTTATGTCAAAAGCGACAGATTTTCGCTATAACACAGGTGCTACAAGAGTACCGTGGGCAGCAGTAGGTGAAAACTACAATGTAAATGACCTTATGGAGATCATCAAATTCTTAATGCAGGGTGATGGTCCTGAATATGAAGAAGCAATTAAAGCTATAAAGGCACAGGTTGAAAAGCTTGATGCAATTTCAACTCCTCCAGGAAAGCTTTCTCTTGCAAGCAAGGTTGAGGAAGCAGAAAATGCTTGTAATGAATATCTTGGTACAACAACATCGACTTTTGTTACAAATGCAACTGCTGGTTTTGAAATTGCATATAAATATGCTAATCTAAAACCGGGTGACGAAGTTATTGTTCCTGCTATTACATTCGTTGCAACCATGGCTTATCCTCTTGCAGTAGGGGCAAAACTTGTGTTTGCTGATGTTGATCCTAAAACAATAAATATGGATCCTGCTGATGTTGCAAGAAAAATCACAGATAAGACAAAAATGATTGTACCTGTACATATTGGTGGTTATCCTGTAGATATGGATCCTATTATGAAACTTGCAAAAGAGCATGATATTCTTGTTCTTGAAGATGCTGCACATGCTTTTGGTGCTATGTATAAAGGTAAAAAGATTGGTACAATCGGTGATTTCGCTGCATTCTCAATGCACGAAGTTAAAAACATCACTTCATTTGGTGAAGGTGGTATAGCAACAACAAATATTCCAAACTTTGGACCTGAAATGAAACGTGCTCGTTTCTTAGGACTTGATTTTAGTTGTCCTATTAAAGATTGGCTTTATAATATAACACCTATTCAGGGTAAATATGAACTGTTTGTTCCCGGTAATGCTTCTACAACAGAAATTCAGGGATTAGGTCTTACTTTGCAAGTTGCACGTAATGAAGAAATTATTGGTATAAGAAGACGTGCGGCTGAATATTTAACAAACAGATTTAAAGCAAATGATGCAATTATTCCTCAGGATTTAGGTAATGATGAAATTAAGCCTACATTCCATTTGTATTTATTACAGATTGACCCTGCAAAAGCTGGCGGCGATATTCAGGTTCTAAAGAAAAAACTTGAAGAAAAGGGTGTTACACAGATTGCCCATTTCGGACCTCTTTATAGATTTAAGATTGTTCAGGATATGGGATATAATTCAGATGAAATTGCAAAAGAATGTCCTGTTTGTGAAGAAGTATTCTATAAGAGATTTACACATCTTCCTCTTTATGGTCTTTCTGATGAACAGCTTGAATATATGGCTGATGCTGTATTGGAATCTGTAGATGAAATGCAGAGAGGTGTTTAATATGAAAATAAAATGGGGCGTAATTGGATGTGGCGGTATTGCATACAGAAGAACAATACCGGGCATGATGCTTTCCGAAAACAGTGAACTAATAGCTGTTATGGATACCAATTTTGACGCAGCTAAGAAGGTTAAAGAAGAATTTGGTGCAAAATATGCTTTTAATACAGTTGAAGAGGTTTTAGCACTGGATGAAATAGATGCAGTTTATATTGCAACCCCTGTTTTTTGTCATAAAGAACAGGCGATAATGGCAGCTAAAGCTAAAAAACACATTCTTATGGAAAAACCAATTTCTCTTTCTGTAAAGGATTCAGGGGAAATTGTTGAGTTCTGCAAGGCGCAAGGTGTTAAGTTTGGTGTTGGTCTTATGATGAGATTCAGTGCATATCATCAGAAAATGAAGGAAATTATTTCTTCAGGAATGATTGGTGATATCGTTTCAATGAGAGGTCAGCTTACCTGCTGGTATCCTGAAATTCCGGATAACTGGAGACAGGATAAAAAAAGATCTGGTGGCGGTGCCCTTATGGATATGGGTATTCACTGTATTGATCTTCTTCAGTATATAAGTGGAACAAAAGCTAAAACTGTTGCTTGCTTTGCACAGAATCAGACCTTTAATTATTCAGCAGATGATTCAGCAGCACTTATTATGAAAATGTCAAATGGCGCAACTGCGTTTGTTGATGCTAACTTTAATATTCCTGATGATGCTGCAAAATGTCGTCTTGAATTTTACGGAACAAAAGGCAGTATTCTTGCACAGGGTACTATCAGTCAGGTAGAAAGCGGCGAGATTGAACTTACTGTATCTGATGATTCAGCAGGCTATAATGCACAGCAGAATCGTGAAGGCGATGCATCAAAAACCGTTGAAGTTGTTACGGGAAATATGTATGAGAAGGAAATTTCATCTTTTGCTAAATGCATTATAGAAAATACAGAACCTGAGGTTTCTGCTGAAGACGGAATATATGTGCAGACTGTTGTTGAAAAGGCTTATGAGGCAGCTGAAGAGGGCGTTTATAAAACCATTTAATGAACTTATAAATATAAACATAAATTGATAAGCGGAGGCAAAAATATGAATGTATTAGCAATTGGTTGTCATCCTGATGATATTGAAATAGCATGCAGCGGTACACTTGCAAAATGTGTGAAACGCGGTGATAAGGTTGTTGTATGTCATGTTGCAAACGGTAATATGGGGCATGAAATAATATCTCCGGAGGAACTTAGAGAAATGCGTATAAATGAAGCTAAAAAAGCAGGTTCTCTTGCGGGAATAGAAGTGGTTACACTTGATATAGGTGACCTTCTTCCTAACGGATGTGACATATCACAACGTGATAAGGTTGTGGAACTTATTAAAAATGTGCAGCCTGATTTTATAATTACACATGGTCCTAATGATTATATGCCAGACCATCGTGAGGTTTCAAAGCTTGTTTTTGATGCATCATTTGCAGCAAGTGTTCCTCATTATGGAGCACCGGGAAAGGCGGCAGTTGTTCCTCTTTTCTATATGGATAATCTTGCGGGTATGAATTTTAGTCCTACAGAATATGTAGATATAACAGATGAAATTGACCTTAAAATCGAAATGCTTGAATGTCACGAAAGTCAGCTTAAATGGATGAGAGATCACGACCACATAGATTTTGCGGAATTTGTTCGCACTTGTTCAAGATTCAGAGGTCTTCAGTGTGGTGTCAGCTATGCAGAAGGCTTTACTCAAGAATATGTTTGGCCCAAGGTTGTAACAAAGAGATTATTACCATAATTAAAATATTAAATAGGAGATGATACTATGGATTTTTTATCTACAGTAAAAGGTAGTTTGCTTGAAAACTTTTATCCCAAGGGTTGGGATATGAAAAAAATTGATGAATGTTGTGACAAAGGTGTTGCACGCGAAGATTTCTGGCACAAGGATTTCAATCCTGTTGAATGCGATAATATCTATGAATTTGATACACTTATGGGTCATGAAATTGCTATAAAAATTAAGGAAGCAAGAGACAGAGGAGAAAAGCTTGCAATGATTCTTCCTGTTGGACCTATGGGTATGTATAAATGGGCAGTTTATTTCCTTAATGCTTGGAAAGTAAATTGTGATCATGTGTATACATTTAATATGGATGAATGGGCAGACAGTGAAGGAAATACTCTTCCAAACGATAATCCTGCATCATTTGAATATAGTATGAAACAGGCATTTTTCGATAAGCTTGATATGACTGTTCCTCCCGCTCAGCGTAATTTTGCAACTAAGAATAATCTTCCTACATATCCTGAAAAGATTGCTGCGCTTAAAGCAGAGGGTGCAAAGCTTGTTTTGATATTCGGTATAGGAAGAATGTGTCATATCGCATTCTGGGAGCCACAGTTTGCTGAAGAATTTTCATCTGTTGATGAGTGGAAGAAGCAGTGCTATCGTATTGGCGCAAAACTTCATCCTCTCACAATTGAACAGAATGCTATCACAAGCTTTAAGAGCCGTTCAACACTTGTTCCATGTACTGCAAACACAATTGGTCCCGGACTATTCTTGCAGGCTGATACAATAATCGGCGGCTGTGACGGTGCACTCGGCAGAGGTATGGGCTGGCAGGGAATGAGTTTCTTAACAACTCTTCACTATGGTCCTGATATGAATATTACCTCAACATTTATGCCAACACTTCCGGGTAAGCTTTTCTATCTTAAAGAGCTTGCAGGTCCGCTTGTTGCAGAATGTAACTAAAACTTAAGAAATAAGTGCTATAATTAATTTTAATTAGTTATAGCATTTATTTATGTTAACATAATGGAAGAGGTACATAATATGAAAAAAGAGGAATTGTTAAAACAAATCGGGTCTATTGAACAGATAGGCGGTATAAGAGACTATACCTTTAATGACGGAAAAGCAAAAGGCGTCAGAGCGATTGAAATAAATACGGGAAAAATCAGATTTGTTGTGCTTCCTGACAGAAGTATGGATATAGCTCAGGCTTATTATAAAGGTAATGCTATAAGCTGGATTTCGAAGACGGGTATCACAGCACCGCAATTTTATAACAAAGACGGATTTGATTGGCTTAGAGGCTTTTGTGGAGGACTTATCACAACTTGCGGATTAAAAAATGTAGGTGTTCCATATAACGGTCAGGGGTTGCATGGAAGAATTGCAAATATTCCTGCAGAAAAGATTAGCATTAATGCCGAGTGGCAGGGGGATGAGTATGTTATGACTGTTTCCGGTATGATGCGTGAAAGTGCTGTTTTTGGGGAAAATATAGTTTTAAAGAGAACTATTACCGCAAAACTTTTCGATGAGGAGTTTACTGTTGAAGATACAGTGATAAATGAGGGGTTTACTGATGAAAAATTTGCACTTTGTTATCATTGTAACTTTGGATATCCGCTTGTCAGAGAAGGTGCAAAAATAATAAATGTTCAGTCAGAACTTGCTGATATCCATGCTCCGATTCATGGCAAAGAAGAGGAGTGTGTTGGCGTTACACATTTCGGAGATGTTGCAACTGCAGGAATTGAAAATGGCGAAATTGGTGCATATATAACATATAAAAGAGACGCTTTGCCGGAGTTTTTGGTTTGGAAGATGCTTGGTGAGAGTGAATATGTTGTTGGTCTTGAACCGAGAACTACAAATTATGGTGGAGAAGACATAGATATGAATAACGCATATGTAAGTCTGAAACCTTTTGAAAAATACAGAACATATTTGAAATTTGAGTTTAAGGAACTGTCAAAATAATGTAGAAAATTGCTTGACAAAGGTTTTGCTTTGTGTTATAATTCTAAAGTAAACCTGTGGCTTGGTTCAGGGATATAGTTCACCACCTTTTACAAAGCTTCAGGGGATTAAATTTTATGAGGTGATAAAATGCTAAAAGAAAGAAAAACAGAAATTATCAAAACTTATGCAACTCATGAAGGAGACACAGGCTCTCCGGAGGTGCAGATCGCTCTTTTAACAGAGAGAATCAATGAGCTTAATGAACATTTAAAGGTTCACAAGAAAGACCATCATTCAAGACGCGGTCTTTTAAAAATGGTTGGTGTAAGAAGAAGTTTCCTTTCATATCTTGAAAAGAAAGATATCGAAAGATACCGTGCCATTGTTGAAAAATTAGGCTTAAGACACTAAGAGGAAGAGTCTTTGCTTCTTTTGAAGCAAAGACTTAATTCACTTATAAAGCTTTTTTGTC
>JAZNFO010000036.1:0-9153 GCA_045575975.1 Clostridia bacterium
ATGAACATTTAAAGGTTCATAAGAAAGACCATCATTCAAGACGTGGTCTTTTAAAAATGGTTGGTGTAAGAAGAAGCTTCCTTTCATATCTTGAAAAGAAAGATATCGAAAGATACCGTGCTATTGTTGAAAAATTAGGCTTAAGACACTAAGATGGAGAGTCTTTGCTTCTTCGGAAGCAAAGACTTAATTCACTTATAAAGCTTTTTTGTCCAGGAGTTTACGATTTAGCAGTTAGAAATGGATTTTGTCTAAAAATGTATTTCTAAGTGCTAAAAGTGAGCCTTTGGACTTTAAAATAATTATTATTTACGGAGGATTAGTAAAATGAGTGTAAAGGTTTATGAAACTTTAGTTGGTGGAAGAAAATTAAAGATTGAATCCGGTAAAGTTGCAGGTCTTGCAAATGGTTCAGTTGTTGTAAGCTACGGTGATACAGTTGTTCTTACTGCTGCAACCGCTTCAGAAAGACCCCGTGATGGAATTGATTTTTTCCCGCTAAGTATTGACTATGAAGAAAGAATGTATGCTGTTGGTAAGATTCCTGGCGGCTTTACAAGAAGAGAAGGAAGACCTTCTGAAAATGCTATATTAACAGCAAGAGTAATTGACAGACCAATGCGTCCGCTTTTCCCAAAGGATTTGAGAAACGATGTATCTATTGTTTGTACAGTTTTATCAGTTGAACAGGACAATGCACCTGAATTTTGTGCCATGATTGGTTCATCTGCTGCTGTTTCTATTTCAGATATTCCGTTTAACGGACCCATTGCCGCTGTTTATGTTGGCTTGATAGACGGTGAATTTATTATTAACCCAACAGAAGCACAGAGAGCAGTCAGCGACCTTAACCTTACTGTTGCAGGTAGCTATGAAAAGGTTGTTATGATTGAAGCGGGAGCAAACGAAGTTCCTGAAGATGTTATGTATGATGCAATCATGTTTGCTCATGAAGAGATTAAGAAAATTGTTCTCTTCATTAAAGAAATTCAGGAAGATATCGGTAAGCCTAAGTTTGAATATGAGCATATAACAGTTGATGAAACATTGTTTGAAGATATCAAAGCATTTGCTGAAGATATGGTTAAAGAAGCTATGGATACAGATGATAAAACTGTTAGAGATGCTGCTTTAAAAATAGTTTATGACAAGGTTTATGAAAACTTTGAAGAAAAATATCCTGTTGAAGAATTTGGCCAGGCTATTGACGAAGCTTTATATAAGTTACAGAAGACTGTTGTAAGACGGTGGCTTCTTGATGAAGGTAAGCGTGTTGACGGAAGAAAAATTCAGCAGCTTAGACCTTTGGCATCTGAAGTTTCACTTCTTCCAAGAACTCACGGAAGTGGTCTATTCACAAGAGGACAAACTCAGATTTTAACAGTTGCAACACTTGGCGCTTTAGGTGATGCGCAGATTATTGACGGTCTTGATAATGAAGAATACAGACGCTATATTCATCATTATAACTTCCCTTCATACAGTGTTGGTGAAACAAAGCCTTCAAGAGGTCCAGGCAGAAGAGAAATCGGACACGGTGCTCTTGCAGAAAGAGCTCTTGCTCCTGTTATTCCTTCAGAGGAAGAATTCCCCTATTCAATAAGACTTGTATCAGAAGTGTTAAGCTCAAACGGTTCAACTTCTCAGGGAAGTATTTGCGGAAGCACCCTTGCGCTTATGGATGCGGGTGTTCCGATTAAAGCTCCTGTTGCAGGTATTTCTGTTGGTTTGGTTACAGAAGGGGAAAGATTTATCACAATGCTTGATATTCAGGGCGTTGAAGATTTCTTTGGTGATATGGACTTTAAGGTTGCAGGAACAAAGAAAGGTATCACTGCAATTCAGATGGATTTAAAAATTGACGGTTTAACACCTGAAATTATTAAAAATGCTCTCACGGAAACGAGAGATGCTAGATATTATATTCTTGATGAGGTTATGCTTAAAGCTATACCTGAGCCAAGAGATACAATATCAGAATATGCTCCAAAGATTATCAACACACAGATTCCTGTTGATAAAATCCGCGATGTTATTGGTTCGGGCGGTAAGGTTATCCAGAAAATTGTTGCTGATACAGGTGCAAAAATTGATATTGAAGATGACGGAAGAATCTTTATTGCTGCTCCTAACACAGAAATGGGGGAAGCTGCTCTTAAGATAATTGAAGGAATTGTTAAAGAACCTGAAGTTGGGGAAATTTATGACGGTAAAGTTGTCAGAATAATGGAATTTGGTGCATTTGTCGAGTTCCTTCCCGGTAAAGATGGTCTTGTTCATATTTCCAAGCTTGATAAAGCAAGAGTTGAAAAAGTTGAAGATGTTGTAAATATCGGAGATGATATAAAAGTTCAGATTATAGAAATTGACAGACAGGGAAGAATTAATCTTAAGAGAATCATTGAGGGTTAATTAGATTATATGTACAGATTATTTGAGTTTTCTCAAATAATCTGTACTAAATATTATTATTGTTAATAAAATGTCATTGAGGTAGTTTTATGGGATTTATAAAGCTTTTAAGAGAAGAAGTCAACTTAGTTTTTGAACGAGATCCTGCTGCAAGAAGCAGGGCTCAGGTTTTGCTTTTATATCCGGGCGTGAAGGCGATTATAAATTATCGTATTGCTCATTATTTCCATGAAAGACGCCTCTTTTTTATTGCAGACTGGATTTCAAAGAGAACCAGAAAGAAAACCGGAATCGAAATACATCCAGCAGCCAAAATCGGTAAAGGTGTTTTTATTGATCATGGTATGGGTGTTGTTATTGGAGAAACAACCGAGATAGGTGATAACTGTACAATATATCAGGGTGTTACTCTTGGTGGTACAGGAAAAGACAAGGGGAAAAGACATCCAACAATTGGCTCGAATGTTACAATCGGTAGTGGTGCAAAGGTTCTTGGCCCTTTTAGTGTTGGGGATAACAGTAAGATAGCTGCTAATGCAGTTGTTCTTAATGAAATTCCTGCAAACAGTACTTGTGTCGGAGTTCCCGCCAGAGTTGTAAAAAGGGATAATGTCAGGGTTACTCCATGTATCGACCTTGACCAGATTCATATTCCTGACCCTGTTTCTATGGAAATATGTAAGCTAAGAATTGAAATTGACAGGCTAAAGGAAAAACTAAATAATGAGGGTGAGATATAGGCTATGAAAATTTATAATACATTAAAAAGATGTAAAGAAGAATTTGTACCGGTTGAGCAGGGAGTCGTAAGAATGTATTCCTGCGGTCCAACGGTTTACAATTATTTTCATATTGGAAACGCAAGACCTTTTATAATTTTCGATACATTAAGACGATATCTCGAATATTCAGGATATGAGGTTAAATTTGTTCAGAATTTTACTGACATTGATGATAAAATGATCAGAAATGCAAATGAACTGGGTATAACCGTTAAAGAGCTTGCAGAACAATATATAAATGAATATTTCACTGATGCAAAAGGGCTCGGTATTAAGGAAGCAACCGTTCACCCAAGAGCAACAGAAAATATAGATGCTATTATTGATATAGTAAAAACCCTTATTGATAAGGGCTATGCATATAATGCCAATGGCGATGTTTATTATTCAACAAAGAAGTTCAAGGAATATGGAAAGCTTTCTCATCAGCCTCTTGAAGAGCTTGAAAGCGGAGCAAGAATTGATATAAATGAAGATAAAAATGATCCTATGGATTTTGCTTTGTGGAAGAAGCAGAAACCAGGAGAACCCGCATGGGAAAGTCCCTGGGGGTTAGGTCGTCCCGGTTGGCATATTGAGTGTAGTGCTATGGCAAATAAATATCTTGGCAAGACCATTGATATTCACAGCGGTGGTCAGGATCTTATTTTCCCTCATCATGAAAATGAGATTGCTCAGAGTGAGGCTGCAAACTGTTGTAATTTTGCAAATTACTGGATGCATAATGGTTATATAAATATAGATAATAAGAAAATGTCAAAGTCTTTAGGAAATTTCTTTACAGTAAGAGAAATTTCTGAAGAATTTGATTATGAGGTTATTAGATTCTTTATGCTTTCCGCTCATTACAGAAGTCCTATTAATTTCAGTAAAGAGCTTATGGAAGCTGCAAAATCGGGACTTGAAAGAGTTTATAACTGTCTTTCAAATCTTGAGTTTTTAAAAGATAATGCATCATGTGCAGAGAGAAAAGATGAAGAAAAAGAAGTTTTCTCAAAACTTGACGAGTTAAAGAAGAAATATATTGATGCTATGGATGATGATTTAAATACAGCAGATGCTATTGCTGCTATATTTGAAATTGTCTCAGAAATCAATAAAAATGTTAATGCTGAAAGTGGTTCATCGCTCGCTCTTATAAATTATGGATATGATTTAATAAAGGAGCTTGGTGGCGTTCTTGGTCTCTTCCAGAAAGATAATTCTGATGTTGCTGACAGTGAGATTGAAAGTATTCTTGAAGAAAGAAAGATTGCCCGTCAGAACAAGGATTGGGTCAAATCTGATGAACTTAGAGATAAGCTCAAAAGTATGGGTATTATAGTAAAAGATACTGCTATGGGACAGCAGATTACGAGGGAATAAGATGCTTGATTCTTTTATAAATGAATTTAATGTGGGGGATAAAATTCCCCCGTCCCAATATTCTTCACTTGTTCTTGCTTATATCGGTGATTGTGTGTTTGAACTTTATGTGAGAACTTATCTTATAAAAGATAAAAACAGTCATGTTAACGATTTGCATAAAACTGCTGCAAACCTCGTTAATAATAAATCTCAATCGGATTTTTATATGAAGATTAAGGATATATTGACAGAAGAAGAGGATGCAGTTTATAAAAGAGGAAGAAATACATATTCAAAGCCTCCTAAAAATGCAATACTCAGAGATTATAAGGCTGCTACAGGGGTTGAGGCTTTAATTGGCTATTTATATTTAAAAAAAGATAGCAAAAGAATACTTGAGTTAATGAAAAATCTTATAGATTAGACCTTGAAAATCAGTTCTTTTTACATATTTAAGAAGGGGCTGATTTTGTGAGAAAATGGCTAAGATTTTTTATGATTATTACAGGAAGTCTGATAATGGCGCTGGGACTTGATTTGTTTTTAGTTCCTGCAAAAATCGCACCGGGGGGAGTCAGCGGACTGTCAACGGTCATACATTATATTACAGGATTTCCTGTTGGAGTTTTAATTCTTATAATAAATGTGCCAATATTTATTTTAGGTGCAAAGAGCTTCAGTAAAACATTCATTCTGGAATCTTTTATAGGAATGGTTGTTCTTTCGTTTTTTGTGTCACTTTTTGAATTTTTAACTCCTATAACAGATGATTTTATTTTATCATCTGTGTTTGGCGGTGTTTTTGTTGGTGCAGGGGCTGGACTTGTGTTCCGATCCAATGCAACAACTGGTGGTACAGATATAGTGGTTTTTCTGCTGAAAAAACGATTTAAATCATTATCTGCCGGAAATATCGTTGCTGGAATAGACCTTCTTATTGTATTGTTTGCAGGAGTGGTTTTCAAAACCTGGGAGACTGTTTTATATTCAACTGTTTCTCTGATTGTCAGTAGTTTTATTATTGATGCAATCATAGAAGGTGTTGATTATGCAAAAGCTGTTTTCGTTATTTCTGATAAACCTGATGAGATATCAAAGGCTATATCGGACAGGCTTTTCAGAGGGACTACTTGTTTTTGTGGTTTCTCTCATTATACAGGAAAAGAAAAGAATACAGTTTTATGTGTTGTAAGAAGATTTGAAATAAGCAGGTTGAAAAGTATTATTTACGAGGCAGATAAAAATGCTTTTGTTATTGTTACGGATACCAAAGAGGTTTTAGGTAACGGATTTAAAAACTATTAAAATTTATAAAATATATATTACTTTACACATGTTATGTAAAGCAGAAAGGATGTATGTTATATGAATAAAGAAGAAATTAAAGAATTAAAGATTTCGGCTACTCATATCAGAAAAATGGCTTTAGAAGCTGTTTACAGTGCGAAATCAGGACATCCAGGAGGATCACTTTCTTGTTCTGATATTCTTGCTTATCTGTATATGAAAGAACTTAGAATTGATCCTGCAAACCCAAAGAAAGCAGACAGAGACAGATTTGTTCTTTCTAAGGGTCATTGTGCTCCTGCATTATATGGTGCATTAGCAGAAAGAGGATTTATTCCTAAAGAAGATATCAAAACCTTCAGAAATGTTGACAGCTATCTTCAGGGACATCCTGATATGAAAGGTGTTCCGGGAGTTGATATGTCAACAGGGTCACTTGGTCAGGGGATAAGTGCAGCTTGTGGTATGGCTCTTGCAGGAAAACTTGACAATAAAGACTACAGAGTTTATTCCATATTAGGTGATGGAGAATGTGAAGAAGGTCAGGTTTGGGAAGCAATGATGTTTGCTGCTCACTATAAACTTGATAATCTTACAGCTTTCCTTGATTTCAACGGTCTCCAGATAGACGGTGATATTAAAGAAGTTATGAATCCTTGTCCTTTTGAAGAAAAGTTCAAAGCATTTAACTGGAATGTTATCAATATTGATGCTCATGACTTTAAGGACATTGAAAAGGCTATAGAGAAAGCAAAGAAGGTTAAAGGTAAACCCACTGTTGTTATTGCTCATAGCGTAAAAGGTAAAGGGGTATCCTTTATGGAAAATGAAGCATCATGGCATGGTGCAGCTCCTAATGAAGAGCAGTATAATAAAGCTATAGAAGAACTTGATGCGTACATAAACGAACTGGGAGGTGACAGATAATGTATAAAATCGGTGAAAAGAAAGCTACTCGTGAAGCGTACGGAGACGCTCTTAAAGAGTTTGGTGCAAATGAAAATGTTGTTGTTTTAGATGCGGATTTATCAAAATCTACAAAAACTGATACATTCAAAAAGGTATACCCTGAAAGATTTGTAAACTGCGGTATTGCCGAAGGTAATATGATATCTGTTGCTGCCGGTCTTGCAACTTGTGGAAAGACTGTTTTTGCAAGTTCTTTTGCAATGTTTGCAGCAGGTCGTGCTTTTGAACAAGTTAGAAACTCTGTTGGATATCCGAAAATCAATGTTAAAATCGGTGCAACTCACGCCGGTATTTCAGTTGGTGAAGACGGTGCAACTCATCAGTGTCTTGAAGATATGGGTATAATGCGTACTATTCCTAATATGGTTATTATTAACCCTGCTGACGGAAATGAAGCTATTCTTGCAGTTAAGGCTGCTATCGAATATGAAGGTCCTGTTTATTTAAGATTCGGAAGACTTGCAGTTCCGGTTATTTTCGATGAAAATTATAAGTTTGAAATAGGCAAAGGCGTTGTGCTTGAGGATGGAAGCGATGTAACATTAGTTGCTACAGGACTTATGGTACCTGAAGCCTTAAAAGCTGCTGAGGAACTTAAAAACGATGGAATCAGTGCGAGAGTAATTAATATTTCAACTATTAAACCTCTTGATAATGAGTTAATCCTTAAGGCCGCTAAGGAAACAGGGGCTATCGTTACTTGTGAAGAACATAATATTATTGGTGGTCTTGGTTCTGCTGTTGCTGAAGCTTTAGCTGAAGGATGTCCTGTACCTATGAAGAGAGTTGGAACATGCGATGTATTTGGTAAATCAGGCGTTCCTGCAAAACTTCTCGAAGAGTATGGATTGGATGTTAAAACTATTGTTGCAAAGGCAAAAGAAGCTATCGCAATGAAATAATAATAGAGGGACCTCCAAAGGTCCCTTTTTTATTTAAAAAAATTATATATATGTTCATAATAATTTAATATTTATATGTTATATTTTATTTATATAGCAAAACTTGGAGGTGTTTTTTATGTCAGATGATGTTAAAAAAACCGTTATGATTGTTGACGATGAAATAAATATTTGCGAGCTTATAAGACTTTATGTTGAAAAAGAAGAGTTTAAGGCTGTTCAGGTGAATGATGGAGATGTTGCAATTGAAATGTTCAGGCTTATTAAACCGGACATTATTCTGCTTGATATTATGATGCCTAAAAAAGACGGCTGGCAGGTTCTGGAAGAAATCAGAAAAGAAAGTAATGTTCCTGTTATTATGCTGACGGCAAAGGGAGAAACCGCAGATAAAGTAAAGGGGCTTGAAATCGGAGCAGATGACTATATTGTTAAGCCTTTTGATACAAAGGAGCTTGTTGCAAGAGTTAAAGCTGTTCTCAGAAGATATGATGTTTCGGAGTTAAATAAAGAAAATACATTAGATATTATTCGCTATGAAGGTTTGGTTATTAATCTTTCGACTTACGAAGTTTTTCTTGATGATAAAATCATAGAAATGCCTCCAAAGGAATTTGAACTTTTATATTTTCTTGCA
This sequence comes from Clostridia bacterium, assembly GCA_045575975.1. Lineage (GTDB taxonomy): Bacteria > Bacillota > Clostridia > Monoglobales > Monoglobaceae > RGIG8709. The sequence continues at coordinate 8,337 of JAZNFO010000036.1, forward strand.
AGCAATCCCAATATGGTATTTACAAGAAATCAGCTTCTGGATGAAGTTTGGGGCTATGAGTTTTTTGGAGATTCAAGAACCGTTGATGTTCATATGAAAAGAATAAGAGAAAAGGTTGAGACAAAAGAAAGACCTTGGAAACTTAAAACAGTTTGGAGTGTTGGATATAAATTCAGCACAGAATAAAAGGGGTATTTTATGAAAAAATATAAAAGAACCGTCTTTTCAAAAATATTTATTAATAATATTATATGTGTTATTGTAGCTCTTTTTATTCTTACATTTGTCGAAGGTGCTCTTATATCTGACCTTATGTCTAAAAATACTGAAAAACAGCTAAAAAAAGATGCGAAAATGATAGAAAATCTTGTTACTAACAATGTTGGTTCAATGGAGCATTTAAGTATGTTTTTGTCCGGGTTTTCAAGGAGCACAAACAGGGATATTATTATTGTTGACAGAAAATGTAATATTATAATGCGCTCTGTAGTTACTGAAAGATTTAATGATAACATAAGAAAAATTCCGGAACAGTATTGTAAAAAGGTGTTTTCAAATAAAGAGGTTATAATAAAGGGCACAATGAACGGCATTTATAAACAAAATAGATTCGTTTTCTTTTGTTATCTCAATTTTTCGATTAAACATATCTTTCCCTTTCTATATAGAACGAGGTACCCCTTCTTTAATGTGCCGGGGCAGCACCTCTTCTTTGTAACAGGACCGTGCTTTCCACATGCACCGTCCCCCTGTGATGTATCCATTTTTTCTGCCACGTTATCCTCGCATGAATACATTTTATTTCTTTGCAAAATGT
>JAZNFO010000037.1:0-28079 GCA_045575975.1 Clostridia bacterium
AAATGTATATTAATAAAAAAGAAGTGATTTATATGTATATTAAAAAAGAAAAACTAATATCTGCTTTTTCAGAGATTGAAGAGGTTTTAACAAATTATTCACTGCCTGTATGGGACAATCTTCCTGATATTGATTTATATATGGATCAGGTTGTTTCGGTGGTTACAAAATATCTTGAGGCACCTAACTCAAAAATTAAGCTTAACAGGCCTGTCACCTCCTCTATGATTAACAACTATGTTAAGCTTGGAATTATTCCCCCTCCGAAAAAGAAAAAATATTCAAAATTGCATCTTGCATATCTTCTTATTGTTTGCACGCTTAAGCAAACACTTGATATGTCCACCATTCAGGAAATTATTCCTGCCAGCCTTCCAGAGGAGGATGTGAGAAAAACATATAACTCCTTTGTGAAAAACCAGCACACTGCATTCAACTATGTTTTCAGTCAGACCCGTGCTGTTGCGGACCCGATTTTTACACTTGAGGGAAACAATCAGGACAGAATGAACGATCTTATTATGCAGGTTTCCGTTTCAGCAAATCTTTTTAAATTACTTACCGAAAAAATTACCCACCTGGAAAAAGAATAAAGCACTTTTTAGTTTCTGCTGCAAAAAATTTTTTAAAACTATTGACAATGGATTTTCAAAGTGCTATAATAACGCTGATAATTTTATACGAGGTTTTAAAAAATGATTAACAAAGGTTTTGCAGCTGAATACTTTTATGGCTTTACTTATTACTTTAGTAAGGCTATTTGTCGTGCAGCTGTTAATTCTTAAAGCTTTTGTTTTATAAAAGATATTTTAAGAGCCTTGCAGTGCATGACGCACCGCAAGGCTTTTTTCAATTTTAAGAAAAGAGGTTTTTCAAAATGGTAGTTGTATTAAAGGAAAATGCAAACAAAGAACAGCTTGAAAATCTTACAAGCTGGATTAAAAGTCTTGGTCTTGACATTCACACCTGTTCAGGTCAGCATCACACAATTCTCGGTCTTTTAGGGGACACCTCCCGAGTTGATATTGATCTTATCAATGCGCTTGATATTGTTCAGGATGTTAAAAGAATTCAGGAGCCTTTCAAAAATGCAAACAGAAAGTTTCACCCTGATGACACAATAATAGATGTTGGGAACACAAAAGTGGGCGGCGAAAATTTTGCTATGATTGCAGGTCCCTGCTCTGTTGAATCTGAAGAACAGATTATTGAAATCGCAAAGGCAGTTAAATCATCAGGGGCAACAATGCTCCGCGGCGGTGCTTTCAAGCCGAGAACTTCCCCCTATGCATTTCAGGGCCTCCGAGATGAGGGAATAAGACTTCTTCTTTTGGCTAAAAAGGAAACAAAGCTTCCCATAGTTACAGAAATTATGGACCTTTCACAGCTTCCCCTATTTGAAAATGTTGATGTTATTCAGGTTGGAGCAAGAAATATGCAGAACTTTGAACTTTTAAAAGAGCTTGGACACATAAGAAAGCCTATTCTTTTAAAGCGAGGCTTATCAAGCACACTTCAGGAGCTTTTAATGAGTGCGGAATATATTATGGCAGGTGGAAATGAAAATGTTATTCTTTGTGAAAGAGGCATCAGAACCTTTGAAACATCAACAAGAAACACCCTTGACCTTTCAAGCGTTGCTGTTTTAAAAGAACTTTCTCATCTCCCCATTATAGTGGACCCAAGCCATGCAACCGGCTATTCAAAATATGTTGCACCGATGGCTCGCGCAGCAGTTGCAGCAGGAGCCAATGGACTTATTATCGAAGTTCACAACAACCCCTCACAGGCAATGTGTGACGGACCTCAATCCCTTACACCCGAAAGCTTTAAAAAGCTTTCCGGAGAGGTTTCTGCTCTCCGTGATGTTATTAAAAACTTTGAGAGGATCTGATCAAAATGAAAATAGGCGTTATAGGTTTAGGGTTAATCGGCGGTTCTATGGCAAAAGCTATCCGTCTTAACACAGAGCACGAAGTTCTTGGAATGGATATTGACAAAACTGTTATTATGCGTGCCAAGGTTATTGAAGCAATTGGCACAGAGCTTACAGATGACAATATTTCAGAGTGCGATATGATTATATTTGCACTTTACCCTGATGATACAATAGCCTCTGCAAAAAAATATGCTTCAAAAATCAAAAAAGGTGCTATTGTTATAGACTGCGGAGGTGTTAAAGAAAAGGTTTGCAGAGAGGTTTCAAAAATTGCAGCTGAAAACGATTTTATTTTTGTTGGGGGGCACCCTATGGCAGGTATTGAAAAAATCGGTTTTAAATATTCGGATGCAGATATTTTCTCCAATGCTTCAATGATACTCACTCCCGACACAAATATAAATCTGCAGATTTTGGAAGAGCTTAAAAAGTTTTTTCTTGAAATCGGCTTTGGAAAAATCACAATAACAACACCAAAAGAACACGACAGAATTATTGCATACACATCTCAGCTTGCCCATGTTTTATCAAATGCTTATGTTAAAAGCAAAACCGCCGACAAGCACAGAGGGCTTTCTGCAGGCAGTTTCAAGGATATGACAAGAGTTGCATACCTTAACGAAAAAATGTGGACAGAGCTATTTCTTGAAAACAAAGAAAATCTTCTTGATGAAATCAACACTTTAATTGATAATTTAACTTTATACAAAAACACAATTGAAAATTCAGACGAATCAGCTTTAACCTCTCTTTTAAAAGAGGGAAAAGAAAAAAAGGAGCAGCTTGACAAATGAGAAAGGTTACAGTTTCAGGCGTTACTAATCCCTACGAGGTTTTTATCGGCAGCGGAATTTTAGAAAAGGCGGGAGAAATTATATCTTCTGTTGTCACTTCAAATAAAATTATTATTATAACCGACGATAATGTTGACAGACTTTATTCAGAAAAGGTTATTAACATTCTTGAAAATTCAGGCTTTCAGGTTTTTAAGTTTGTTTTCAATCACGGAGAAAATTATAAGACTCTGGACACAATTTCAGAAATTTTAGAATTTATGGCAGAAAATAACATCACCCGAGGAGACTCTGTTGTGGCTCTTGGTGGTGGCATAACAGGAGATATTTCAGGGTTTGCAGCATCAAGCTTTTTAAGGGGTATTCCATACTTTCAGATTCCCACCTCCTTTTTAGCGGCAATTGATTCATCAGTCGGAGGTAAAACGGGCGTTAACCTTAAATCAGGGAAAAACCTGGCGGGGGCATTTTATCAGCCAAAAGCTGTTATCTGCGACACAGACACCCTTAAGACTCTTCCCCTTGAAAACTTTAAAGAGGGTGTTGCAGAAGCTATTAAATACGGAGTTATCTGTGACAGAGAACTTTTTGATATACTTTCTGACACATCTGCCTGGAACACAGAGGAAGTTATAGAGCGTTGTGTTTCAATAAAAGCAAAACTTGTCAAAGAGGACGAATTTGACACGGGATGCCGTCAGCTTTTAAATCTAGGACACACCATAGGTCATGCCATTGAAAAATGTTCAGATTATAAAATAAGCCACGGAATTGCCGTTGGAATTGGAATGGCTATGATTTCCCGCGGAGCAGATACTCTCGGCTGGTCGTTGGAAAGCACTTCCGCAGAAATTGAAAAAACACTGAAAATTAACGGATTACCCACAAAATGTGATATTCCAAAAAATGAACTTACAAAAACAATGCTTAAGGACAAAAAACGAAAGGGCGATTTTATAAACCTTGTTATTCCCGAAAAAATAGGACTTTCTTCCCTTAAGCAAATACCCGTAACTGACATAGAAAAAGTTTTAATATAGGAGAAAATTATGAAGCTTTGTGTTACTCCTTGTGACATAAAAGGGAAAATCGAGGCAATTGCCTCAAAATCCTATGCACACAGGGCAATTATATGTGCCGCTCTGGCAGACAAAGAAACAAGTTTATATATTAAGGAAACATCAAAAGATATAGATGCCACACTTTCCTGCATAAAGGCTATGGGAGCTGAGGTTGTTTGCGAGGGCAAAACCTATCGCATTACACCTGTCCACATAAAAGAAAAATGCATCTTAGATGCCTCGGAAAGCGGTTCAACACTTCGTTTTTTAATTCCTGTTGCAGCATCGCTCGGCATTAATGCTGAATTTAAAGGCTCCGGAAGGCTCCCTGAAAGACCTATGCATCCCATAATCAATCTTTTAAAAGAAAAAGGAATGAACTTTTCAGGAGACCTTCTTCCCTTTGAAATAAACGGAAAATTATCTTCCGGTGACTATGAAATAGCGGGGGACATAAGCTCACAATTTATTTCAGGACTTATGTTTGCTCTTTCTCATCTTTCAGGAGAAAGCACTATAAAGCTTACATCAAAGCTTGAATCAAAAGCCTATGTTGATATGACAATAGATGTTCTCTCAAAGTTCGGAGCAGAAATAGAAGAAAATTCTTCAGGCTATATTATAAAGGGAAAGAAATTTTTGACCTCCCCTAAAGAATATACGGTTGAGGGTGACTGGTCAAATGCTGCGTTTTTCATTGTTGCCGGTGCTTTATCAGGTGACATAATAGTAAACGGACTGGACACAGACTCAAAACAAAGCGATAAAAAAATTCTTGATATATTAAAACTGGCAGGTGCAGATATAGACTGTCAAAACAATAAAATCAATATAAAAAAAAGCAAGCTTTTGCCTTTTTCTTTTGACTTTTCAGAGTGTCCCGATATTTTCCCCATTGCTGCGGTTTTAGCTTGCGGAGCAGAAGGAAAAACAATCCTTTCGGGAGCAAAAAGACTTCGTATTAAGGAAAGCGACCGAATACTTGCAACAAAAAAACTTATACTTGATCTTGGCGGATATGCAGAGGACACGGAAGACTCTCTTATTATTCACGGAAAAGGATTTTTGCAAGGTGGTAAGGCATCAAGCTTTAATGACCACAGAATTGCAATGTCTGCTATCATTGCATCTTTAATCTGCAAAAATAATGTTATCTTAGAGGGTGCAGAAGCTATAGATAAATCATATCCTGATTTTATATCTCATTTTGAAAGTTTGGGAGGAAAAACAAATGTCATCTGAAATAGGAAACAAAATAAAGGTGAGCATATTTGGAGAATCTCACGGACCTGCAATAGGGGCAGTTATTGATAATCTTCCTGCAGGAGAAAAAATTGATATGGATGAACTTCTTTCATTTATGAAAAGAAGACAAGGGGGAAACAACCCCTACTCCACTCCAAGAAAAGAAGATGATATTCCGGAATTTATATCGGGAATAAAAGACGGATTCACAACCGGTGCTCCGCTTTGCCTTTTAATAAAAAATAATAACACAAAATCTTCTGACTACAAGGTTGACATTCCCCGTCCCGGGCACGCAGACTATACATCATACATAAAGTACGGCGGGTTCTCTGACCTTCAGGGAGGCGGACATTTTTCAGGGAGATTAACAGCTCCTATATGTGCCGCAGGCGGAATTTTAATCCAGATTTTAAAAAGACGGGGCATAAATATTATTTCACATCTTTCTTCGGTTAAAGACATCTGTGATGCCCCTATAAATTATCTCTCATACGATAAAGAGCAGGAGAAGGTTAAAATATCTTCTTTCCCTGCTTTTGACGAAGAGGTAGCTAAAGAAATGCAAAATATAATCCTTTCCGCAAAGGAAGACGGAGATTCTGTTGGAGGATGCGTTGAATGCGGAATATACGGAGTTCCTGCAGGAGTGGGAAATCCCATATTCGACGGAATAGAAAACCGCATTTCAGCAAGTATATTTGCTCTTGGCGGTGTGAGAGGTATTGAATTCGGGCTGGGCTTTGAGGCATCAAAAATTTCTGGCTCTGAAAATAATGACGAATTCTACATAGAAAACGATGAAATCAAAACTAAAACCAATAATCACGGAGGAGTTTTAGGTGGAATTTCAAGCGGTATGCCAATTATATTCAAAACCGCATTTAAGCCTACCCCCTCTATTTCAAAAAATCAGTCATCAGTCAGCTTTTCAGAAAAGAAAAACTTATGCCTTTCAACCAACGGTCGTCACGACCCCTGCATTGCAGTGAGAGCGGTTGTTTGTGTTGAAGCGGTGGCGGCTATTGCTATTTCAGATTTTTTACTATAAGGAGTTATGAATAATGGATTTAACAGAATGCAGAAAAAATATTGACCGCATAGACGATGATATTTTAAACCTTTTTCTTGAAAGAATGAATATCGCGGCATCTGTTGCTGAATACAAGCAAAAAAACAATATGCCCACTCTTCAGAAATCCCGTGAAAGAGATATTCTCCAGAGAATGTCGCAAAACGCAGGGGAAGAAATGGAAGATTATGCGAGAATTCTTTTTTCAACACTAATGGACCTCAGCAAAAGCTACCAAAACAAGAAAATCGGTGAAAAAAGCGGAGTTCTTAAAGAAAAAATCACAAAAGCACTTGAAACAACCCCTAATATATTCCCTCAAAACGGAATTGTTGCCTGTCAAGGTATAGAGGGAGCAAATTCACAGATTGCCTGTGACAAACTTTTTAAAAGTGCAAATATTCTTTATGTTAAAAATTTTGAAGGTGTTTTCAATGCCGTTGAAAAGGGTCTTTGCCAGTATGGAATTCTGCCCATTGAAAACAGTATTCACGGCACAGTTAATGCAGTTTATGACCTGATGAGAAACTATAATTTCAGCATTGCAAAATGCATAAAGCTGAAAATAAGTCATTCTCTTCTTGCAAAGAAGGGAACAAAGCTATCAGATATCAAAGAAGTTATTTCTCACGAGCAGGCACTTGGTCAATGCTCTGAATTTCTGAAAAAATATCCTGATATTAAAGTTACTGTCTGTGAAAACACAGCTATTGCCGCCAAAACTGTCAGCGAGTCAGAAAGATGCGATATAGCCGCAATTTCCTCACCTGACTGTGCGGGATACTACGGACTTTCGCCTCTTGAAGATTCTATTGCAAACTCAGACAATAACTACACAAGATTTATATGCATATCAAAAAATCTTGAAATATATCCCGGGGCAGACAAGGTTAGTATTATTATGAATATTCCCCACACTCCCGGCTCGCTTTATTCAATTATTTCCAAGTTCGCAGCGGCAGGACTTAATCTCACCAAGCTTGAAAGCAGACCAATCCCAGGAAAGGACTTTGAATTTGCTTTCTATTTTGAGCTTGATGCATCTGTTTATTCAGATGATGCAATTAAGGTTCTTGATGAGCTTGCATCAGGTGACGGAAAGCTTGCATTTTTAGGTTGTTACTCTCAGATTTAAATTATTTTTAAAGGAGAAATATTATGAAATTCGGTCTTCTGGGGAAAACGCTGAAACACAGTTATTCCAAAATAATTCACGAGAAGTTTGGAGAATATTCATATGACCTTTTGAGTTTAGAGGAAGAAGCTATTCCCTCTATGCTTGAAAATCCCGAATATTCAGGCTTTAATATAACAATTCCATATAAAAAGACCATTATTCCCTTTTGCCACAAGATATCAAAAGAAGCGGAAAAAATCGGCAGTGTTAACACCGTTATAAAAAAAGACGGAAAGCTTTTAGGTTTTAACACTGATTATGCCGGTTTTCTGGCTATGGCAAAGAGGGCATGCATTGATTTTGCCGGTAAAAAAGTTGCTATTTTAGGAAGCGGCGGAACCTACAGCACAGCATTTGCTGTTGCTTCGGATGAAGGAGCAAGAGAAATCATCAGTGTTTCAAGAGGTGGAAAATTTAATTATGAAAATATTTCTCTTTGGAATGATGCGGAAATAATAATTAACACAACTCCCGTGGGAATGTTTCCAAATAACGGGGACTCCATAATAAACATTAACGATTTTAAAAATCTTGAGGGAGTTATGGATGTTATATACAACCCCTTAAAAACAAGACTCATTTATGAAACAGAAAAAAAAGGGATAAAAGCCACTGGAGGACTTTATATGCTTGTGTTCCAGGCGAAAGAAGCCTTTGGAATTTTTACAGGAAAAATTTTTTCTGATGAAAAAACGGAAGAAATTTTTCAGAGTCTTACAAAAGATACAGAAAACATTGTTCTTATCGGTATGCCGGGATGCGGAAAATCCACCGCTGGCAAATTTTTATCCGAATATACAGGAAAAGAACTTTTGGATACAGATGCCCTTATTGAGGAAAAATTCAATATGAAACCTGCTGAAATTCTTAAAAAATACGGAGAAGACCATTTCAGGAATATAGAGTCTGAATGTATAAGGGATGCAGGAAAATTAACAGGAAAAATTATATCCTGCGGCGGCGGCATAGTGAAAAGAGAAGAGAATTTTTATCATCTTAAGCAAAACGGGAAGATTCTCTTCATAAAAAGAGACCTCAAAAGCCTTGCAACAGACGGTAGACCACTTTCATCAAGTTTTGATGCTCTCCTTAAAATGGAGAAAGAAAGAATCCCCCTGTATGAGGCACTCAAAGATATAACAATTGAAAATAATGATGATTTATCTTCTTTCAAAGAAAAATTAATAGCCGGGCTTTAAAACCCGGCTATTATTCCATAATCTGCATATTCAAATATTCTTGCATCTTTATCTGGATTTATTGCGATAACTGTGTCTGCACCCTCTATTGCACAGGTGTGATGCACTGCTCCTGAAATCCCCACTGCTATATATATCTTCGGACTTACGGTTTTTCCCGTGAGCCCCACCTGAAATTCATATGGAAGTCTTCCTGCATCAACAATTCCTCTTGATGCTCCAAGCTCCGCTCCGATTTCCTCTGCAAAAGCCTTTACCTTTTCCAAATCATCCATAACACCTTTTCCCGCAGAAACAATTATATCAGAGCTTTCAGCCTTTGTTCTCACTGTTGCCATTTGTGGCAGAGTGAGGCTTTTTATTTTTGCATAAACATTTCCGCCCCGTGCTGGTCTGTACATTATAAGGCTTTCCCCTTCCGCCTCAAGCTGAGTGCAGTCGGCACAGAGACCTGTATCAAGGAGAGCCGCAACTATAGGTGCATTCTTTCTGCCCCACAAATCTGCATTCCATAATATAACAGAAGGCTTTTCTTCTTTTGCCCTTTCCGCAATCTTCCTGGGGTCATCCTTTTCTATCAGGATTACCTCTTCTGCAATTTCCTTTGCTTTTTCAAGCACCTCTTCCCCCACTGCCCATACTGATTTGAACTTTTCATTACTTTGGAGTTTGCTTTCTTTTTCAAAGCTTTTTTTCCTCAGCTCTTCAATAAGAGGAAGAAGCTCATCCCTGTTAATAAACTTACACTTTCTTCTGCCCCTTTGATTTTCAAAGGTTTTAAGAACTCTTGTGGGAGATCCTGAAAGACCGCATTTTTCCTTGTCACAGTTTATCATTGAGTTATCAATAATCTCAATTTCCCCCGGTTTTGAAAATATACTTGGAAATCTTAAAACATATCCTCTTTCAACAGTTACAAGAGCAGGAAGCTTAACACTTTCAACCGAAAGTCTGGTTTTTACTTCAATAATATTATCCTTTATTTCGAGGCTCATCCCATTTGTTATAACGGGGATACCGAGTTTTGCGGCAAGCATAGGTCCAACCTGAGCTGTATCCCCGTCCACGCTTTGTCTTCCGCACAAAATAAGGTCATAATCCATTTCCTGTATGGCGGTTGAGAGAATATAAGCTGTTGCAAGGGTATCAGAGCCTGCAAAAGTCATATCGCTTATAAGCTTAACCTTTGCCCCAATCCTTGTGAGGGGCAATAGGGCATCCTTTGTTTTTTCCGCTCCCATGGAAACCACAGTCACATCATCACTAAGACTCAGGGCACATTCTAATGCTGATTCATCAAAGGGATTTATCTCTCCGTTTATTACCTTTACACAAACTAAAATTCTCATTTTTAATCTCCGTTGTAAATAGGCTCAAGTGCCTTTTGAACAGCCTTATATTTTTCGAATAGTTTAGCATATTTCATTGTTTTTTCGCTATCCGGCAAGGTCTCGGAAACAACCTCGTTGCATATTGAAACTGCCTTTTGAGGACTTTCAAATATTCCTGATGCAACTCCTGCAAGCATTGCACTTCCAAATGAAGAATCTGCATATTTCATTTCCACAAGTTTAAGACCCAATGCATCCGACACCATTTGACGCCATAAAGGACTCTTTCCTCCTCCGCCAATAATTGCGGCACAGTCATCATGCTCTATGTTCATATCATCAAGAGTTTTCTTACAATCAAGCATACTCATAGCAACGCCTTCTAAAACCGCTCTTGCAAAATGACCTTTTGTGTGGGATGCACGAATTCCAACAAAATCCCCGCACAGCTTTGGATTTGCATAGGGAGTCAGTTCTCCGTTTAAATATGGATGGAAAACAAGTCCGTCTGAGCCTATTTCAATATTTTCAGCCAAACTATCAAGCTCTCTGTAATCTCCGTCAAAGGTATCCCTGAACCATCTGTACGATGCCGCGCATGACTTTGTTGCAGTTCCCGGGTAGAAAAGTCCGTCTATTATATGAGAATAGTTTATAAGATTTATATCAGGATATGGTTTATCTGTTATAACACAAATTCTGCCTGCAGTTGCAAGTTTTAAAGTCATTTGTCCTTTTCCGGTTGCCCCTGATGCAAAAACCTCCATAACTGTGTCGGTTGTTCCGCAAAGAACAGGCGTTCCCTCTGAAAGACCTGTAAGTGCTGCAGCCTCTTTTGTTATATTACCTACAATATCTGTTGGCTTCACGATTTTAGGCATCATTGATGTTTCAATTCCCAGAACCCCGCAAAGTTCCTCGCTCCACTCCATTTTGTTTATATCAAACATCATAGAGCCTTCCGCTTCAATATAATCGGTTACATAATCTCCTGTGAGACAATGTCTGACATAGTCCTTTGCAAAAAGGATTTTCTTCACCTTTTTCCATGTTTCAGGCTCGTTGTTCTTTATCCACATAAGTTCTGGCAAAGACCATATTGTATCCGCCTTGTGAAGCACCTGTTTTTCAATTATCTCTGAATAATTTTCCTTTAAAAACTTAACTTCTTCTGTGCTTCTTGTATCTGTCCAGTATATACTTGGTCTTATAACATTGAAATCATCATCTAAAATAACCGCTGTATGAGTTGCGGCATCTAAAGATACCGCAGCAATATCCTCAGGGTTCGCTCCACTTTTTTCAAGAACACCTTTAATATTCTTAACAGTTGCATCAACCCAGTCAGAAGGGTTCTGCTCCGCATACCCAGGCCTTGGATAATCTGTTGGATATTCCGCCATACTTGTTGCACAAATTCTGCCATCCTCGCAAAGAAGAGTTGCCTTTGATGCCCCTCCACCAAAATCTATACCTAATAAATATTTCATATCTATCCCTCTTTACATATAAATTATGAAAAAAATTTTCATAATTCCTTGTTTTTATTACCAACATTCTATCATATTCTGATAGTTTTTTCAATAGTTTTTTTAGCCAATTTGACATTTAATTCTTTTTATAGTATAATAAATGCATTAAAAATCCTGAGGGGTGCATTATGGACAAAACCTTACTTAATATAAAATTAATATATGACAAAATCGGTAAAGCAGAGAAAAAAATTGCTGATTGGTTGTTTGAAAATCCAAACGGTATTCTTCCTCTTTCCATTGTGGACTTGGCAGAAAAATGCGGATGCAGTGAGGCAACCATTGTCCGTTTTGCAAAGCGTCTTGGTTTTGGAGGTTATCAGGAAATGAAAATTTCCCTTGCTCAGGAAAACCATTCATCTTCCATAAGCACAACTATCACAGGCGAAGATTCACCAAAGGAAATTTTCGACAAGGTTCTTAATGATATTTACTGTACTCTTGAAAAAACAAAGGCTATTCTTGATAACAACACTTTGGAGAAAGCTTGTCAGAAAATCTTAAATGCAGACAGAATTATTATATTCGGACTTGGAAACTCTGCATCTGTCGCTCTTGATGCAAGCCACAAGCTTCTTCGAATCGGATTTAATGCTTATTCATACTCTGATAACCATATGCAGGTTATTGCCGCATCTCATCTCACTAAAAATGATGTTGCTATTGCAATTTCCCATTCTGGCTCATCAAAAGACATTGTGGATGCCCTGAAAATTGCAAAAGAGGTTGGTGCATCAACAATTTCCATAACAAACAACGGAAAATCACCTATTCAAAAATACAGCGATATTGTTCTGCACACAGCTTCGGACGAAACAAATTACAACATTCTTGCTCTTAATTCAAGAATTGCTCAGCTTTCAATAGTGAATGCAATTTATTTCTATCTGGTTTATCATAAGTCGGACACTGCTCTTAAATTAATAAAAGAAACCGAACGCTCGCTTTTAAGCAAAAAATTCTAAACTTTCCATACGATGTTCCCTTTTTTAAAATTTATTATCTGCCACAAGAGTTATCGGAGAAATAGTTGTTGTTCCGTGGCTGAAATGAAAGTTACAAGCTTTGATTACCACTCCCGCTATCCTTATCACAATACATAACTGCATTATTGTGATTTCTCATAATACCTGCAGGACATTTTTCTTCAATTTCACCCATAACCGTGCTTTTAACAGGCTATTTTTTTGATACTGCAGAAGCTGTGCAAACTATATATTTTGCTTTTGTCTGTGTTGGAATTATAAGTGTGAGTGCATATCCAAGAACTTCCTCAAGTGACTTAAAGCATCCGTCATTAACCAGCTGCTGACGCCATAAAAGGTCAAGGCTAACCGCCTTAACAATTTTTTATCATTGAAAAATGTCACAGGAGAGTCATTGAATGCAATATGTGCATTCTCACCTATGCCAAGCATAATCATATCTGTTGGATACTTTTCCAGGAGACTTGTATATCTTTCGCATTCCTTTTCCATATCATCCCCCGGTCTTGCCGAGGTATATACAGGAAAAACAACAGGGGGTGAATGAATGTAAGTCTTTTTTTATATCTTTCACTTAAAATCAACTTCTTATCTATAATCTGAATTTATTTTAGCATTACAATATATTGTTTTCAACCCAATAATCCTTACAAAATCTCAAAAATTCCGTACAAAAAAGAGATGTTTTTAACATCCCTTAAAAGTTACATCTTTATTTCTTAATTAAAACAAGCTCCGGCTTACCGATATAATTGAGATTATATTTTTCAACCATTCCCCTTGCCACTAAAAGTGATTTGCCGTCATAAGCATCCTCTGCCGTATGAGCATCAAACCCAAATGTAACGGGGGATTTTTCTTCCCCTGCTACCTGCCAGAAAAGTTCATTCGGATAGTTTCTTTTCCCTCTTATCCCAAGAAAATTAATTTCTAACGGAACATTAAATTCTCTTGATATGATGCAGATTTTCCGCATTTCTTCTTTATATATTTCTTCATCACCAATAAAATTTACAATATCCGGATGAGCAACATAGGTGAAAACTTTTTTCTTCATTGCTTCAACTACAGATTTTACATATACTCTCAAGTCTTCGGGATTATCTGTTTCATCAACAGAATGTCTTGCTCCATGGATTTCAGGCTCTGTAAAATGCTGTCCCAGAATAAGATATTCTGCCCCATATTCAATGGCAGATTTAAGCATATTATCAAAATAATCCTCATAATATTCTGTTTCAAATCCAGCGCTAAGCTCTATTTTGCTTCTATATTTTTTCCTTAGCCCCTTAATTTCGTCACAATAAAACTGACCTTTATTCACGGGAACTCTATAATAACTTTCTTTTCCGTCTGGACGGATATATGGAATATGGTCAGAAAAACCCATATATTCTATACCATTTTGAATAGCTCTTTCTATATATTCTTCAACTGTTCCGGAGGCATGGGTACACAAAACCGTGTGAGTGTGATAATTATAATTCATATTATTCCTCCTTGTTTTTCATTTTTGAAATCATTATAGCACAAATAAATTTCGTTTTCAACCTATATTTACAAAAAAAGAAGAGCACCTTCGTGCTCTTCTTTAACAGATATACTGTTTTAATTATTTTGCAATTTTTACAGACTTAACAAAGTCATAAGCTCTGTTAGAAAGTGCTGCTGCTTCTTCTCTTGTGATGTTAGCCTTTGGATTAGCTGCGATACCATTTTCGCTTTCGCTACCCTTAAGGATACCTACTGAAGAAAGAAGACCAAATGCATCAGCTGCATAATCAGCAATATCTGCTGCATCTGCGAATGCGATAGCTTCACCTTCAACCTTTACATCACCGATAGCAAGCTTAATCATTCTTGCGATAAGTGTGATGTAATCCTGTCTTATAACATTGTCTTCACCAGAGATAACAACTTCACCGTCTTCGTTTACACCAGTACCTGTTGTGATACCTGTCTGAGCTGCCCAAAGGTCAGATGCATATGCCCAGTGTGAAGGATCTGTGTCGATCTTAACTTCTTCGTTTACAGGAAGAACAAGTTTAAGAACTTCTGCAAGGTTCTGTTTAAGTTTATTTGTTTCACTTCTTGTGAGAAGTGCTTCAGGAGCATAGCCTTCGCCTCTGCCGTTTACTATACCACGGTCAGCAGCTCTCTGAACTTCTGCTTTTGACCATCTGCCTTCTACATCAGCAAAATCTACAGGAGCATTTGTTGATACAGCAACAACTGTGCCGTCTGCAACATTTGCTACAACAACTTCACCTGTTTCTGCATCATATACAGATTCAAGTCTTATTGTGTTACCAAGTTCGTCAACTGCGTATGCATATGCAGGAGCATCTGCTTTAACAGTGATTGTTGCACCAACTTCAACTTCATCTTTACCGCTCTTAGCTTCAACCTTAACTTCAATAACTTCACCGATAATGCCTTCTGCAGCCTTACCTGTTACTTCTGTTTCTGTTGCTTCAGCTGTAACTTTGAGTGAGTCAACTGCTTTGTCCTTAATATCAACAACAACTTCAACTTTGTTTCCGCCGTCTGTTGTAACAGTTGCACTTACAGTGTCTTTACCTGCAAGGTCTTTTGAAGGAACAACTGCTGTTTCTGTTTTTGATTCAACACTTACGCTTGCGTCTGTTGTTGTATCTTCAGGTTTAACTTCGGTAGCACCACCGCCACCTGCATTGTTATTTGAAGGTTTCTTGTCGTTGCTTGGACGACTTGAAGTTTCTTCATAAATTTCAACTTCTGCAATTGCAGCTTCGCCTTCACCTGCTTCGTTGCAAGCTATAGCACCAATGATATATTTACCGGCTGAGAGATTTCCAAATGTGTATACATATTTTCCATCTTCATCAGCTTCTACTGTTACATTCTCAAGTTCTTCTTCTGCATCAGCTGCTTTGATACCTAATTCAAAGTACAGCTCTTCGCCGTTTGCATCTGCAGTAAGTGTTACTGTAACAGAATTGCTTGTTGTTGCTGTTTCAATGTCGATGTTTGTTGGAGCGATTGCTTCAAATAAAATTTCATCTTCTGAAACAATTTCTCCTGTGTATAAATCACCTTTAGCAACGATCTTAGCAGAAATTACTTTACCATAATCTTCACTTGTTAATTCATACTCTGCGCCTTCAACTTCAACAGCTTCGCCATTTACGAGCCATACAAGGTCATAATTTTCAGCTGCAACATTTGTTAAAACTTCAGCCTTAATAATTGTTCCAACTGCGATTTCATCGCTATCAGCTGTAAGAACAACTGAACCGTCAAGAAGAGTTTTACCAATTTCACCAACTACTGTTGAGATTGATCCAACATAATCTTCAGTTGCAGGAACAACTGTTAATGAAATAACGCCTGCATCGCCTTCTTTGATAGTGTATGTATCTTCTGTTGCACCTTCAATTGCATTTTCACCAAGATACCACTGATATGCAAGAGGTATAATATCGCTGCCTGCGATTCCTTTTACATCAGCTTTTAATACTGTGTCTTTTTTAATTTCTGCAGGATTTGCTTCAACAGCAAGATCGCCTGCGATTTCATATTTAGCAACAACTTTTGCTTCTGATGCATCTGTTTCACCAACATAGTTTACTGCATCTGTTGCAACTGCACATGCTTTAATTTCTTTGTTAGAATCTGCAATCTTAACTTCGTATACAACGCCTGTTGCAACAAGTTCACCGGCAACAAACCACTGAATTTCAACGCCTGTTTTGTCACCTTTGATTTCAGGTGTATCAGCTTCAAGTTCAGCACCAACTACTGCATCACCTGCTATAACAGGAGCAGCTGTTGGAAGATCAGCTTTAACAATTGTAAGCGTACCAGCTACAACTTCTACATCATAGTTCTTGTTTGAAGCTGCTGCTATGATATCATATGTTTTGCCTGCAGCTTCTTCTTCAACTACACATTCAAATGTAATACCAAGATCATCGCCTTCTAAAACTTCACCTTCGGTTACATCGCCTGTAAAGTCAGGAAGTTCTGCAAGATATGCTTTTTCATTAGCTTCAACTGTGTATGTTACTTTGCGTGGAGCAATTTCAAATTCTGCTTCTGAAGCATTTGCAGAATAAATAGCACTTACCAATGTTGCGATTGCCTTATATTTTCCGGCATTTGTTGGCTTAACTTCGCTTTCTTCGTAGTCTGTGCCATCTGTACCAACATAAGTAATCTTAATTGTTGCATCTGCATCATTCCCACCATCGGTAGCTACCCAGTTAGGTTCTACGATACTGTCGATTTCTTCACCATAAACACCATCATTTGCTGTAATTGGTTCAAGAGTTGCAGGTATTTTGTTTGTAATTATTACCTTTATTGTTGTTGATACAGAAATTGTGAGCCAATCCTCAAAAATATCTTCTGATACTGCGAAAATAACTTCTGCATCATCTTCTTCAGTAACAGTTTCTGCTGCAGCTTTAATTGCAGCAAGATCATTATCCCATGCAAGGGTTACAGCCTCTGCTGCTGTCTCACCATTAATTGTAAGAACTGCTTCAACAGGGAAACCAAGAGCTACAAGAGATTCAGCATTTTGTGCCTGGTCTTTTGAAATTGTAATAGTTTTGAATGCAGATGTGTCAAGTGCACCTTCAACAGCCGGAGCACCAACTATATAGCTGAAATCAGCAACTTCAAAGTTTTTGCTTTCGAATACCGGTGTGAATTCATAATTAGTTCCACCCTTAACATTCCAGTTATCTTCTTTTGCTGTCCATGTTACATTTATAAGTTTATCAATACCTGCAGCAAATTCAACATCTAATGTTGAAGGAAGTGTTGCTGCTAGACCAGCTAAATCTGTAATTCCAGCTTCAGCTAATTCCTTAGCAGATTTAACAGCTTCAAGCTCACTTGTAACAGTAGCTTCTGCTTTCTCTATAATAAGAGTTGTTTTAACATCAGCAGGATCTGCAATATTTGCATCTGTTGATGTGAAGCTGATTGTAACTTCATATTCACCTACATCTTCAGGATTTTCAGGGCTGTAAACAACATCCTTAACCGCCACATTGTTAGCACTGATTGTAATATTTTCATTAGTGTTGTATGCAGCAGCGCTTCCTGTGTATACAACTGTAGCAGGCTTAGCTTCAATTGTTCCATTAAATGCTGCCTTATTAACTGTTACATAGAAGTAACCAGGACCATCAAATGTTCTTTCTTTACCATTTACTGTTGCTTTAAATACAAGCTTGGCTTCATATTTACCAGCAGGTGGTATTGTCTCAGGAGCTACTACTTCAAACTGACCATCATAATCAACACCATCAATGTTAACTTTGCCAGCTTTCGGGAATCCGACAAATGCATCTGCAAGTGTCTGTCCATATACGATATCTTCAGCGATATCTTCTGCAGGCCAGTCAAGAGTAACCTGTTCAGCAATGATGTTAATTACACCTGCTACTGCCAATGAAGGAAGATTTTCATCTTCATCTGTTGATGCATTATATTCTTTGAATAATGCATCAAATGTAACTGTTGCTTCACCAACTGCTGTTTCCGCATCAGAAGCTTTCAATGTAAGTTTAAGGGCATCGCCGTTACATTCAACATTTTCAGCAAAAGCTACTGTAAGTTTTCCGTTATTCCACTTCGCAATATCCGCACCTTCTACTAATGGTTTTGCCTCAACTAATGTGAGGTTGTCCCCGAAGTTAAAGTTGCTTAACTGGAATGATTTTACTGATGTACAGTTTGTAAGTGAAATGATAACATCAACTGTTTCACCTAATTTAACTGTTTTACTTTCCATTGTTGCTGTTGCTTTAATTACAGGTTTTTCTGTAATATTAATTACACCTGCTACTGACAATGAAGGAAGATTTTCATCTTCGTCTGTTGTCTGATTGTATTCTTTGAATACAGCATCAAATGTGATGCTTGTTTCTCCAACTGTTGCTGTGTTAGCTGCTGTTAAGTTAAGCTTAAGGGCCTCACCGTTATATTCAACATTTTCAGCAAAAGCTACTGTAAGTTTTCCATTATTCCATTTGCTTATGTCCGCACCTTCAACTAATGGTGTTGCTTTGTTTAATATAAAGTTATCGCCAAAATTGAAGTTGCTGAGCTGGAATGATTTTATAGAAGAACAGTTTGAAAGAGAAATGATAACATCAAATGTATCACCCTGCATAACTGTCTTGCTTTCCATTGTTGCTGTTGCTTCACTACCTGCAAATGACACAACTGTCATTGAAGTAATAATCATAGCTACAGCAAGAAGAATACTTAAAAATCTTTTCATAAAATATACCTATCTCCTCTCTGTAAAGAATTATTCTTAGTGAAGTTCTATTGAATCATCAAATGTGTACTCAAGAAGGTATATAGCATCGTTTGAATTTGTCTTACCGCTACCATCTACATCTGTATTAGCAAATACTTCTATTGAATCATCAAATGTGTATTCAAGTAAGTATATAGCATCATTTGAGTTAACTTTTCCACTACCATCAATATCACCAGGTGTATAAGCAGGCGCTGCTACTACTGTAACTACACATTCTGCACTTATACCAGGAGCAACTGTAACAGTGATTGTTGCTTCACCTTCTGCTAATGCTTCAACTAAACCATTTTCAACTTTTGCAATTGAAGCAGCATTTGAAGACCATTCAGCTGTGTAATTTGCACCTGCAGGTAAAACTGTTTCTGTTAACTGAACTGTTTTTCCAACTGCAAGTTCAACTGCTGTCTGATTAAGTGTAACTGATTCAGGAACGATTTCTGTATATACAGCCTTGATTTCAACTGATTCTGTAACAGTAAAAGCTTCTGTTACTTCCCAAGCACCTGTGTATCCAGCCTTAGCGGGAACTTCGGGGAACTGTGAGAATATGCTTCCTTCACGCGCTTCAACTGTTTTAACAACTTTGCCTTCAGCTGTAAATACAATTTCAAATAATTCAGGAGCTCCTTCAAGAGAAAGTGTTCCAATTCTTGTTGCACCTTCAAGTCCGTCTCCGCCTATGTATACATAGTATTTACCTGTTTCAGCATCTGCAAGATCCTGAGGATAGAATCCATCAAAAACCACTGTGTTTCCTCTTGCAGTCTCCTGATCGATATGTCTAATATCCTTAGCATCGAGCTTAAAGTTGGCCGGAACCGCATTTGCCTCGATTACAACAAGACCATACATAGAACCTGTCTTATCTGCTTCATCACCAAAATTGTAATCGACATTAAATTTATCCCCTTCAAGATAAATAACATCATTTGTTGCGCTTGCTACAGCTGTAAGTGCGAGTACACATACAAATGTAACAGCCATTAATGAAAATAATCTTTTCATTTTTGTCAACTCCTTTTAAAATGTTTTTATATAAATTTAATTTTTTACAAAGTTTACGTTTTACAGTACACCTTTCATCATATATGTTACCAAAATATCAAGAAGCAAATCATTTTCTGCTTTTCTGCTTTCAACCCATGGGTTTTCCACAGGCGTTATAGCAACTGCACTGTTTGCTTCGTTCCAGTATACATAATATCCAAGTTCTTCTGAAATAAAGCGAATAGGAACCATTGTTCTGTCTTCAACCACCTCAACAGGGGCTTCATATGTAACAACCTTTCCGTTAACCTCGATATCCGCAGAACCAAAGGTGATTTTTATTTTCTTATCTCCTTTGTTAACATAGCAATATTCCCAGCCATCTTCCCACAAAACCTCAGCTCCGAGATTTTCACTTACAAAACGAAGCGGAACTAATGTTCTGTCGTTTACAATATAAGGAACAACCTTGCTGTTTGCTTCATCAATACCAAGATATTTCCCTCTGACATACGCAAGAGGAGTATCTATTCTTAGGCAAATAACATCTTCTCCTCTTTTAGTTGAAGTTAACGCTTCTTCCTTTTCAGGAGTTTCCCCAACAACATCTTCTTTTTCCGGTTCTGGTTTTATTTCCGGAACTTTGTCATTTCCTTTTTCCGGAATTATTTCCTGAACTTCTTCATCTTCCTCTGAAATTATTTCTTCAGGCGTAAGACCATTTATAATTATCTTTTCTGCAACAACATTTGCATCAACAGTTTCCTCGTTATCTTCAACCATTTTTTTCAAAACAGCTTTGAATTCTGTTGATATTTCTTCTGTTACAGCATCATCTTTCACCTTTAGTGATAATTTCAACACTTCTCCATTACATTCAGTATTTTTTTCAAATGCTACAAGATACTTTCCTCTTTGATAAGCATTTATAGCTGCACCTTTTACCATCGGTGTTGCATCAGTCAATTCTATCTGTTCTCCAAAATTAAATTCACTTAGCTGAAAAGCCTTAATCTCTCCGCAATTCGAAAAACTTATAGTCAATTCAAATTCTTCTCCGGCTTCAACAGTTTTTCCGTCTATCGACACAACTGCCCCGTCTTCTGCGAAAACCATCGCAGAGAATACAAGCATCATTGCAAATGCAAAAGATAAAACTTTATAAATACCTTTTCTCATAGTCTTTTCTCCAATTCCTTTTATGTAAATTACTATATAATCATGCATAGTCATTATAGCACATATCTCAAAATAGGTCAACTAAAATTTTTAAATTTACAAAAGATTACAAATTTCCCGTTTCTCCTATAATATCAGCCTTTTCGAGACACCATTTTATTTCAAAAATAAATTTTTGTTGTTTTTTATAGAAAGTTATGTTATAATATGTATAAATTACATAAAAAGCGTGGTGTTTAAATGTTTCGCAGAGAAGGGAGACGAATCAGGGGCGGTGTTCCTATGGATGCAATTTCCCCATTCATTATGTCAAGCAGACTTGGTGCTGCAAACTCTTTTTATGCAACTGTAGATATTTCAGAATGTGAACAAATTTTAAGACAAAAAAGAGCCGAAGGGATGCCCGGTCTCGGAATGATGCATCTTTTTATGGCAGCTTATGTCAGAACAATTTCCCAGCGTCCCGGTATCAACAGATACATTCGCGGGCAGAGGGTTTTTGCCAGAAACGATATTCAAATTTGTATGACTATCAAAAAAGAACTTAAGCTTAATGCTCCGGAATCGGTTATAAAAATTTCAGCCGCTCCCGATGACACTTTAGCAGATATATACAAAAAGCTTTCTGAAGAGATTGTCAAAAACAAGCAGGAGGGCGATCAGAACGGAATGGATGCTATTGCGAGATTTCTTGTTATATTACCTCGTGTTTTCCTAAAGTTTGCTGTCGGCTCCCTTAGATTTTTAGACTATTTCGGTATGCTTCCCCGTTCACTCACAAATGCCAGCCCTTTTCACGCTTCTATGTTTATAAGCAATCTTGGGTCCCTTGGTATTCCACCGGTTGTTCATCATCTTTATGCATTCGGCAACATACCTATGTTTATAACAATGGGTGCAAAAAGGTCTGAATATGTTTTAAACCGTAACGGTGAGGCGGAAAAACATCGTATGATTGACTTTACTTTCACTTGTGATGACAGAATTTGCGACGGTCATTATTATGCTTCTGCTTTCAAGCTTTTCAAAAAGTTAATTGAAAATCCTGATCAGCTATTTGACCCGCCTAAGTCTGTTATTGCCGACATAAAATAATTTTAAAGGGACTCTTCCGAGTCCCTGTTTATTTTTTATCGTCCGTTGCTGGATTGTTTATCAAATTACCACCCTCATCAAATCTTGAACCGTGACAGGGACAATCCCATGTGTGTTCCTCTTTATTATATTTGAGGGCACATCCCAGATGAGGACACCTTGGAACTGTGGGTGTTGCGAGACCTTTCACCGACTCAAACACATTTACTGCAAGCTGCATATGGAATATATTTCTTGACGGGGAATAAACATCTGCATATTCATTCTTCCTTTCTGTCACCAAATCAGAAAGTATCATAGCAGACACCATAGAAGATGTCATTCCCCACTTATTAAAACCTGTTGCCACATAAAAATCAGGTGTGCGGTTCGAATACATTCCGATATATGGTATTGAATCAAGGGTCATACAATCCTGAGTTGCCCATCTTGCAACTTCCCGTGATTTGGGATAATATTTTTTTGAAAAGGCTTCAAGCTCTGTCCAGTTTCCGCCTTTGCCTCCCGTTCTGTGGCTGCCGCCTCCAAGTAGCAGCAAATCTTTATACCCCCTGAAAGAAAGTCCGTCCATTGCCTCATCAACATACATATCCTTGATTTTCTCTGCATTTTTTAGTGCAAGAACATAAGACCTATGCTGATACATTTTTAGAAAATATCCTCCGTGTTTATTAATAAAAGGAAAATGTGTTGCGACTATAATTTTCTTTGCAAAGATTCTCCCATGATTTGTAATAGCCGTATATGGTCTCAGTTCAACAATTTTTGTATCCTCGTATATATTTAAATCTTTCGCAATTGAATAGGCAAATTTAAGGGGATGAAAGCTTGCCTGATTTTCTGTTTTAATCGCTCCGCTGGTCGAAAAAGGAAGTTCCATCTTTTCGCAAAATTCGGCACTGCAGCCGATTTTATTAAGTGCATCAAGCTCTTTTTCAAGTTTTTCTCTGTTATTTTTCGAATACACAAAAGAATTACAGCTTTCAAAATCTACATCCATTCCCGATGCAATTTCTTTATATTTTTCCAAAGCCTCTTTCTGACTTCTATAATAAAGCTGAGCCTTTTCAATACCATATTTATTTATGATTTTATCGTATATCAAACCATGCTGAAAGGTTATTTTTGCGGTGGTATCATTTGTTATTCCCCTGCATATTTTGTCAGCCTCAACAAGGACATAATTTACCCCTTTTTCCTTAAGCATATACGCACACAAAATCCCGCACATTCCACCTCCGATAATCAAAACATCGGTTTTTATATCACCCTCCAGCGAACTGAATTTTACTTTTTCAATATCATTATTCCATATAGAATTCATTTTTTCACCTCTTGGGTATTATTCCAAATTCTATAGAAAATATTTCATTATAAAATACAAAAAAGCACTTGCGAATGCAAGTGCTTTTTTCTGAAAGAGGCGAACGATTTAGATGACATAAGATTTTATAAATCTTTTCCCATATTGCAAGTGTATAAGAACTCAATTTTATCTCCGCTTTTTAGTTTGTATTGCGAGCACCCGACAGACAAGCTTTTACCATTTACACGATATATCCACCCTGAAAGGTCACCCGCATCAAATTCATATAAATTTCCTATACCCTCTATATAAACACTGTCATACATTGGAGCTTTGCTGAATTCAAAATGTATGTTATGCTTTTTCAGTTCTCTTACCAAAACATCAAAAGCACTTTCACCTTCTGAAAACTCAGGCTTAGTTTCAGGTAAAATCGAGCCACTTTCAGGAATTAACTGTATTTTTTCAGGAGCTATACTATCCATATTATCTAAAAGTGTATCACACCTTACGGTAAGGGAACAAAAAAGCGTGCTCTTTGTAACCGATTCTTCCTGAATTTCTATCTCTGCATCAGGCTCTGACATTTTCAAAGGTGCTATAGAGGTAGGTGTTATGATCTCTTTTATCTCAGTTTCCGTACGGTCTGTTGTTTCAATCGGGACAGCTTCATTAACAGGTATTATGATTTCTTGTGTTTCTGCAGATTCTACAGTTTCCTCCGTGAAATCTTCTTTAACAAATTCATTTACCTGAACATCTGTGCTTATATCTTGTCGATCAGGATAATAAAAGTTTATTGCCAGAACTATGGCAAACATCCCTATGACAACAATTGTACCCTTAAACTTTTTTATAAAATTCATATTAGTTTTGCCTTTCCAAGCATTTTATATATCATAACTGCAATATCTTCTCGTGTTACATTCTTCTTAGGATTAATAGAGTTTGCATTATCCTCTAAAATTCCATCATTGACACAGTATCCCATAGAAGACATAGCCCATACAGATATGCTGTCAAAATCCTCAAAATTGTCCAATATCTCTTTTGCTGCAGGTACATCCATATCAGTTTTTATACCGCCAAGTTTTGCGGCACGCTCAAGCATTGTAGCAGCTTCTTCAAGAGTGATTGTGCCTTGTGGATTAAACTCATTTTGAGAAACACCTTTCACTATACCGTAATGATATGCAGTTTTGATGTATGGTGCATACCACTCTTCAGCCTTTACATCTTCAAATTCCATGCCATCTTTTTGCGGAAGTCCCAATGCATTCACTATTATTGTTGCAAATTCTGCTCTTGTCATTGTAGCGTAAGGGTCATAGCTTTCTTCGGTTTTTCCGTTTATGATACCTCTTTGGACAAGGGCCTCAATTTCAGCTTTTCCTGTGCAATCTGCAATGTCAGCAAAAGTTTTTCGTTTGCTAATAACTGCTTTATATGTAATGTCTTTATTCTTGCCATAAAGACCAAATTCTGTTTTGGTATCACCACCATCATTAGAAGTATCTTCTTTTTCTTCCTGTGAACCACGTTCTTTTGTATAGTCATCTGTATAGTACCACACAACAGTTGAATTTTTTGTCAGCTTTGTTTCACGGCAGCTTGTGTCTTTGTGTTCATCATTAACTGTGAACATCCAGCCCGAACGTGGTCCGTGGTCAAATTCACTGTATCCTCCAATTTCGGAAACATATCCGTCATCTTCAGTGAAATCAACATCTTCGGCATCAAGAACTTTTAAAAGAACATCATAAACAGTGTCGTTTTTATCTATGTTAATATTGCTTGATACTAACACACTATACTTAGAAGCATTATTTTTATAAGTATATTTGTTTTCACAGTCATCTTCGTGAACCATTACCTTTACATTTACACGAATTTTGCTTGAAACCGAGCCGCCCCCTGATGAAACTATTCTTCGGTTAACTGTGATTTTACATACTGCCGGAACGATATTTTTTTCATCTGTATATGCTACTGCGTAATATATGCCCGGCTGAAGCATTGAAGTATCAATTACTGCTTTTCCCTCTGCATCTGTAGTAAGGGCTTCAACAGAAGTACCCAAAAGCATAACCTTTGCACCTGTATAGGGTGATAAAACCTGAACCCAGTTTTCGTCATATCCATAAGCATTTAATGTCAGTTTAACTGAAGAGTCTTGCCGTACCGATACTGTGTTTTCGCTAAAATATGAAAAAGAATCGCTATAGCCTATTGTATCATAATAATTGAATGCAGTAAGATAGTCACCTTCTCCTACAACATCATTCAAGCTCCAACTGCTTACATTGTTTAAGTAATAACCGCAAACGGCTGAAACTCCA
Source organism: Clostridia bacterium (assembly GCA_045575975.1). Lineage (GTDB taxonomy): Bacteria > Bacillota > Clostridia > Monoglobales > Monoglobaceae > RGIG8709. Next base: position 25,568 of record JAZNFO010000037.1, read on the forward strand.
GGTGTCCCCCTACCCCAAAGAATTGCAAGAGACAAGCCGTAATCACCGACAAAAGTGCTGTAGCCTGTTTCTGCACCGCCATCGTACAGTGCTTCGTGGGCTGAATATAAAGCTTCGTCAATGGTAATTGTACCATTTCTGTCACGGTCAGATACTGTTACCTTTGCCTGTGCAACATATCCTCCGTTTTTGTCAGTAACAATATTACCGTCATCCACAATAGTTACAAACACATCAACTGGCTCTGCTTCATTTTCTTCAGGAACAGGCTCCTGTGCGCCTGCCTGGTCATCATAGGCCTCTCCATCTGTGCCAAAATCCCAGTATGAAACGCTATCCTTGTAAATCTTTCTGTATGCATCGTATGCCTGCATAACCTGATATGTGGCAAGTGTATTAACAGACTCTCCAAATAGGTAGCCGTTTCCGTCAGTGTTACGGTACCTTTCAAGAGAAGTAACAATATTTTCCTGTTCTCCAGTACCAAAGCAGTTAGCAGGGTCCGTTACATCAATACCAAGAGTGGAAAGAGCCAACAAAACTTGTGCAGTAGTATTTGGATTGTCATCATAATCCCAATTCTCAGAAATAGTGTCTGTAAGGAAGTCAACGGCTTTATCAATAGCGGTTGTTACACCTGGTTCACTTTTATATGGAGCAAGTGCCTGCAAACATATTGCAGTCATGTCAGTATCTGGAGTTTCGGTATCAAACAGACCAAATCCTCCACTTTCCGTTTGGAAAGTCAAAAGTTTGTCAATAATATCAGCTTTGCTCCAAAGAGCATCTTCCTGTATTTCTGCCCTTGATGCGTAAATTGCTAAAAGTGAATATGCAAGTTCATTCGTTCCGCTTTCAAGTCTCGTGCTATTACAAATAAGATTGATTAAATTAACGCCTTCAACATCTGTAACATCTTTATCCAGAAGAGCAAAAGCAAGTACTGCTTTTGCCGCATCTGTAGGCTTGACATTTGCATCCCAGCCTTTAACCGTTTCTGTTAAAGCAAGGGTGTATTCTTCAACTATGGAAGAATCAATATTTTTTTTACCACGGAGCAAGGTGATAATAGCCCAATCCGAGCCAAATCCAACACCAGAATCATTATGAATTTCTGTTAGTTTTTCGCCAAGATACGATTCTGCGCTTCCGATTCCTTCGCTGATAATATCATAAATATCCATTTCTTCAGTCGGTTCACTGATTGCAAGGGATACTGTTGTTGTGCTGATAATTACAATAATCGACAACATTAAACAAAGTAGTTTTTTGAATTTCATTTTAGTAATTCCTTTCTTTTCGCCAGGCAAATAAAAAAGCCGCGGCAATTTTTATGTAAAAAAATTACCACAGCTGTGTTTTCCTGTGAGTATCACAATTTGCACCAAAAATAACGCTCCAAAAATTTTTGGATGCAAAAACATTATTCCTATGCTTTTAAGGCACGGACGGAATAACATCAAAGCAGGTCTTGTGACTCGCATCATATAAAATGTTTAATCTGCATTTTCATATCCTGTCTTCTCAGTTTCCCAATGACTATCTTTCGATAACGGATATAAAAACTTCGATGCATACACCGACAGTTATCGTCCAGGATTTGCACCTGATTCCCTTTTCACCAACCAAACCCAAACGGTATGGCTGACACTTTGTGTGAATTATTAAATTTTACTTAATTATTATAACATAGTATTTTTTTTAAGTCAACATAAACAATTTTTCATCGACCTAAACAAACGACAATTAAAAAAAGAATATCGAATATATACGAGCACAAAAAACGACAACTTTCTAAAAGAAAATTGTCGTTTCTTTTTGGCTCCCCCTGTTGGACTTGAACCAACGACAACGCGGTTAACAGCCGCGTGCTCTACCGACTGAGCTAAGGAGGAATATTTGAGAGCAAGTTTAAAACTTGCTCTATTTAGTTCCGGCAACTACTTACTTTCCCGGGCAGTCACCCGCCAAGTATCATCAGCGTGAAAGAGCTTAACTACTGTGTTCGGAATGGGAACAGGTGTGACCTCTTTGCTATCGTCACCGAATGTCATCGCAATCCATTCTTTTTGCTTCGTTTTGCTCCTCGCAAAATTTCGCTTTTTCAAATGATTGCTCCTCTTTCCCAAAAATTCGACTTCGTCTCCTTTTCGGGACCCCTTTTAAAAAGGTTTTGTTTTCAACTGAATGAAGAAATTTCAAAAAACAATTAACTTACTCCATAATTCTTTTGGGTTAATTTTGCTTTAACCTTCTCTCATTGAGGTCAAGCCCTCGACCTATTAGTATCGGTCAGCTACATGTGTTACCACACTTCCACCTCCGACCTATCAACCACATAGTCTACGTGGGGTCTTACTTGCTCGAGGCAATGGGAAATCTTATCTTAGGGTGGACTTCACGCTTAGATGCCTTCAGCGTTTATTCCTTCCGTACATAGCTACCCAGCTGTGCCATTGGCATGACAACTGGTGCACCAGTGGTACGTCCATCCCGGTCCTCTCGTACTAAG
>JAZNFO010000038.1:0-8806 GCA_045575975.1 Clostridia bacterium
TAAGTGGGTTATAATATATCTGTTTGATTAAATGTATGTTTTTATACGCTTAATTATGTTAAAAAAATAAATTTATATACCAAAGGGAGGATTTATTCATGGCTAAAAAAATGAAAACCATGGACGGTAACTGCGCTGCTGCACATTGCGCCTATGCATTTACAGAAGTTGCAGCTATCTATCCGATTACTCCTTCTTCTACAATGGCTGAATATGTAGACCAGTGGAGTGCAAACGGACTTAAAAACATTTACGGTGAAACTGTTGAAGTCGTTGAAATGCAGTCTGAAGCAGGTGCTGCAGGTGCAGTACACGGTTCACTTCAGGCAGGTGCTATGACAACTACTTTTACAGCATCTCAGGGTCTTTTACTTATGATCCCGAACATGTACAAAATTGCTGGTGAATTATTACCTACAGTTTTCCATGTTAGTGCCAGAGCGCTTGCAGCTCATGCTCTTAACATCTTCGGTGACCATCAGGATGTTATGGCTTGTCGTCAGACAGGTTTTGCCCTTTTGGCATCTGGAAGTGTTCAGGAAACTATGGACCTTGGCGGTGTTGCCCACCTTGCTTCTATTAAGGGAAGAGTTCCTTTCCTTCATTTCTTTGACGGTTTCAGAACTTCTCACGAAATTCAGAAAATCGAAGTTATGGACTATGAAGACCTTAAAAATCTTGTTGACTGGAATGCACTTAAAGCATTCAGAGACAATGCTTTAAACCCTGAACATCCTGTACTTCGTGGTACTGCTCAGAACGCAGATATCTACTTCCAGGGTAGAGAAGCTTCTAACAAATATTATGAAGCTATTCCTGATGTTGTTAATGAATACATGCAGGAAATCACAAAAATCACAGGCAGAGAATACAAGCCTTTCAATTACTACGGTGCTCCTGATGCAACAAAAGTTATCGTTGCTATGGGTAGTGTTTGCGAAGCAATTGAAGAAACTGTTGATTATATGAATGCCCGCGGAGAAAAAGTTGGTGTTATCAAGGTTCACCTCTACAGACCTTTCTCTGCAAAATATTTCTTCGATGTTCTTCCTAAGACAGTTGAAAAAATCGCTGTTCTTGACAGAACAAAAGAACCAGGTTCACTTGGCGAACCTTTATATCTTGATGTTTGTAACCTTTTCTACGGCAAAGAAAATGCTCCCACAATCGTTGGCGGTCGTTTCGGTCTTGGTTCAAAGGATACAACACCTTCACAGATTTATGCAGTTTACAAAAATCTTGATGCTGCTGAACCTAAAAACGGTTTCACAATCGGTATCGTTGATGATGTTACAAACACATCTCTTGAAATCAAAGAAATGATCAACGCAGCTCCTGAAGGTGCTACTCGTTGTAAATTCTGGGGCTTCGGTTCTGACGGTACTGTTGGTGCTAACAAAGATGCTATCAAGATTATCGGTGACAATACAGACCTTTATGCTCAGGCTTACTTTGATTATGACTCAAAGAAATCAGGCGGTGTTACAATGTCTCACTTGAGATTTGGTAAAAAACCGATTAAGTCAACTTATCTTCTTGATGAAGCTGACTACATTGCATGTCATAAGCCTGCATATGTTCATCAGTATGATGTTCTTGAAGGACTTAAGAAAGGCGGAACATTCCTCCTTAACTGCGTATGGAGCCCTGAAGAACTTGATGAAAAGCTTCCTGCAAATGTTAAACGCTACATTGCAGAAAATGATATCGAATTCTACACCATCAACGCTGTTGATGTTGCAGTTAAAGTTGGACTTGGTCCAAACAGAATCAACATGGTAACACAGAGTGCATTCTTCAAGCTCTCAAATGTTATCGAATTTGAAAAAGCTGTTACACTTATTAAAGATGCTATCAAAAAGACATATGGCAAGAAGGGTGACGAAATCGTTAACATGAACTGTGCTGCAGTTGATGGCGCAATTGATGCTCTTGTTAAGATTGATGTTCCTGCTTCCTGGAAAGATGCTGTTGATAGCGATGTTAAAGAAGACAATGCTCCTGACTTCATCAAGAACATTGTTAGACCTGTTAACGCTCAGAGAGGTAACAAGCTCCCAGTTTCTACTTTCGTTGGTATTGAAGACGGTACATTTGAAACCGGTACTTCTGCATACGAAAAGAGAGGTGTTGCAGTTAATGTTCCTGTTTGGGATGAAACAAAATGTATTCAGTGTAACCAGTGTTCATTAGTTTGTCCTCATGCAGCTATCCGTCCTGTTCTTCTTACTGAAGAAGAAGCAGCTAACAAGCCAGCTGAATTTGCAACTAAGAACGCTACAGGATTCCCTGGAATGCAGTTCAGAATGCAGGTTTCTCCTCTTGACTGTCTCGGTTGCGGCGTTTGTGCTCAGGTTTGTCCTGATAAAGTACAGGCTCTTGTTATGAAACCATTTGACGAAGTTGAGAAAGAAGCTTCAAACTGGGATTTTGCAATGACAATTCCTTCAAAACAGGATTCTATTGATATTGCAAAGAGCACCAAAAACTCACAGTTTGCTCAGCCTATGCTTGAATTCTCAGGCGCTTGTGCGGGTTGTGGTGAAACACCTTACATCAAACTTATCACTCAGCTCTTCGGTGACAGAATGATGGTTGCTAATGCTACAGGTTGTACCTCAATCTGGGGCGGTAGTGCTCCTTCAATGCCATACTGCAAGAATGCTGAAGGCAAAGGTCCAGCTTGGGCTAACTCACTATTTGAGGATAATGCTGAATTTGGACTTGGTATGGTTAAGGGTGTTAATAAAATCAGAGAAACTCTTGTTTCAAGAATGAACGCAGTTATGGATAAGGTTGATGCAAAGCTTGCAGATGCATTCAAAGCATGGATCGCAGGCAAAGACAATGCTGAAGCTTCAAAAGCTGCTGCAAAAGATATTATCGCTCTTATCGACAGTGCTGATAAATCAATTCCTGAAATCAAAGAAATCGCTGACAGAACAGACTTCCTTGTTAAGAGATCAAACTGGGCATTCGGTGGCGATGGTTGGGCTTACGATATCGGTTACGGCGGTCTTGACCATGTTATCGCATCTGGCGAAGACATCAACATCTTCGTTGTTGATACCGAAGTTTACTCAAATACAGGCGGTCAGTCTTCAAAAGCTACCCCTACCGGTGCAGTTGCTAAGTTTGCTGCAGCAGGTAAGAATGTTAAGAAAAAAGACCTTGGTATGATTGCGACAACATACGGCTATGTATATGTTGCTCAGATCGCTCTTGGTGCTAATATGACTCAGGCTCTTAATGCAATTAAGGAAGCTGAAGCATATCCGGGTCCATCACTTATCATTGCTTATGCTCCATGTATTAACCATGGTATTAAGATTGGTATGTCAAACACTATCTTCGAAGAAAAGAAAGCTGTTGAAACAGGTTACTGGCATTTATGGAGATACAATCCACTTCTTAAAGAAGAAGGAAAGAATCCATTTCTCCTTGATTCTAAAGAACCTACAGGAACAGTTAAGGAATTCTTAGAAGGCGAAAACCGTTACCTGATGCTTAAGAAAGCTAATCCGGAACGCGCTCTTCAGTTATTTGACAAAGCAGAAAAAGATCTCTTTGACAGATACGAAGTTTATAAGAGAATGGCTAACAACGGCTAATCTGTAAAAAGCGTAAAAAAAATGGAGAACAATTTGTTCTCCATTTTTTTATTGTTAGAAATTTATTACTTTACTCCTATATTTAACATTAAGCACTAATCCTATTGCAATCATATTTGAAAGAAGTGACGAACCGCCGTAGCTGAAAAACGGAAGAGGAATTCCCGTTACAGGAAGAAGTCCCACACACATTCCTATATTTTCAACAATATGGAATGTTAGCATCGCAACTACCCCGAAGCATATATACATTCCCTCTTTATTCCTTGCATTTATTCCTATATTTATACATCTTATAATAATACCAACAAGGAGTAATATAACAAGCACGCCTCCAATAAAACCAAGCTCTTCACAAACTACAGAATATATAAAATCCGTATGTCTTTCAGGAAGAAAATTATTATACTGGCTGTTGCCCTTATAAAGGCCGTTACCAAAAAGCTTCCCCGACCCAATAGCAATTTTTGACTGGGTTACCTGATATCCTGTTCCTGTCGGGTCATTTTCAGGATTAAAAACATTTATAATTCTTTCTTTCTGATAAGGCTTTAATATAAAAAACCACGCCACCGGCAATGATACCGAAAGTATACCCACTCCTGTCATGATATACTTAAGTCCGATTTTTGCCACAAACAAAAGAACTATCATTATAAAAAGAAACACCATAGCTGTTCCAAAATCCGGTTGTAACAGAATAAGACCAATCAAAATCCCTGCGTGAATAAGCAAAAGCAAAACATTTCTGGGCCTGTCAATCAGATCATCACACTCGCTTAAATGCTTTGAAAAGGTTATAATAAAAGCCAGCTTGACTATCTCCGACGGCTGAATGCCTACCAGCGAGCCTAACCTGAACCAGCTTCTTGCTCCGTTTTCATATGTGCCTATTCCCGGTATAAGAACAAGAACTAAAAGTAATATGGAAATCCCATAAAGATAAACAGATATTTTAGCTAAGTATTCATAATCAAGAACCATAACAAACACAACACAGATAAGACCTAGCAACAACGATACCGACTGAACAAGAACATATTTCTTCGGGTCCGGTGCAGCGCTTGATATCATAACAATGCCGAAAACTGCTGCTGCCATTGTGAGAAAAAACAGTATAAAATCAAAGTTTTTTCTGATGTCATTATGTTTATTCAAATTATTCATCATATAACTCACTCCTTAATGCTTAAAGCAACCCCATCTCCTATAGGTATAATAGATGTTGAATAATTCTTATTCTCCTTAAGCATTTCAAGATATGCCCTGAGCCGTCTCACAATGGTTATTTTTCTTCTCACAACCAAATCATCGGTGGCTGTCATACCTTTATATAAAACATTATCTGAAATCAATATTCCGCCTTTTTTCAGCATTCTGTCACATTCTCTGAAAAAATCATCATAATGTCCTTTTGCCGCATCAATAAAAATAACATCAAAACTATCGTCCATTTCCTTTAACACCTGACAGGCATCGCCCTTTATTATATTAATACGGTCTGAAAGACCAGCTTTTTTGATATTCTCTTCCGCAAGGTCTGCCATTTCATCCGAAATTTCAATAGTTGTTATATGTGCATTTGAAGAAAGTGCCATTCTGATAGCCGAATAACCTATAGCGGTTCCTATCTCCAGAATTTTATCAGGTTTTTTTATTTTAAGTAAAATTTCAGTAAGTCTTATTGCCTCAGGCTGTGAAATGGGGACAGAATTTTCCTTTGCATACTTTTCAAGTTCTGCAAGCTGACCCCCGCGGGCAGGAATAGTATTTCTTATATATCTTATAATATACTCATAATTTATGTTATCTTCTTCAATCCAGGATTTCATCTTGCGCTCCAAATTCTTTAAGTTTTAATTTTGCAATTTTTTCACAGTTTCCAAATGTTCTGTATCTGTTTTCGAAAAAACATTTCCGCTTCCGTCAGCCTTTGCCGCAAAATACAAATAATTTGTGTCAGCAGGCTTTAATGCCGCCTTTATACTCTCTTCCCCCGGCATTGCAATAGGTCCGGGAGGCAAGCCTTTTTCCCTGTATGTGTTATATGGTGATTTTATCTTTGTGTCGGCAATAGAAAGAACCTTTTTTCTTTCCTTTAAGATATACTGTACTGTAGCACAGGAACTGAGAGTCATATCCTTTTTCATTCTGTTATAAAAAACAGAAGAAACAACAGGTCTTTCACTGTTATTTGCCGCTTCTCTTTCAATAATTGAGGCAAGGGTTACTATTTCATCAAGGGAAAATTCAGTTTCTGCATTTTCATAAAGAGGAATTACAACAGAGTTAAACTTTTCAAGCATTTTGTTTATTATAGAATGCTCACTTTCCCCTTTCTGAATTTCATAAGTAGCAGGAAATAAATATCCCTCAAGCCGGTTTTCTTTTCTCTCGATTTTATCTATAAAAGAAAAACCAAATTCACCGTTTTCTATTTCATCATAAAAAACATCTCTGTCAATAAGTCCTTTTTCTTCCAGAACCTTTGCTATATCTTTAATCTCATAACCCTCGGGAATTAACACCTTTAAGATGTTGTCATATCCCGCATCAGGTATTTTTGAAAGCTTTTCAGCTATCTCTCCATAACTCATTGACCGGTTAAGTTTATGTCTGCCCTGCTGAATAACAAGTTTTTTTCTACCCAAAATAAACTTAAAAATTTTCGGATATTTTATTATCCCGTCATTTTCCAGAATTTTGCTTATATCGGAAGCAACAGCACCCTCCGGAACAGAAACAATAATTTCACTGCTTTTCTTGAGTCCGAATACATCCTTAAAAACAAAAGCTGATTTTACTATTAAGCTTAAAGCTAAAATTACAACAATCACAAGTGCAATGATTATAATTTTGTTATTTCTAATTTTAAAGTTCATAATATCACCAAATCTTTATCTGAAATTCAAAAGCCAGTATCTTAAAACAACTATACCATAGCTTAAAAGCATTGGAAGAGAAAGCATACTTCCAATCAAAAGTTTAGTGTCTTTTCTGTCTTTTGTCGCCTTAACCGGTGGAAATTTGATATGAAATCTTATTAATGCGGCAATAAATATAAAAATCATAACAGTAAATATAATCCACAAAACAGAAACTATATCAACCGCTATCATACCAAAAAGCAAGGCTGCTATATTACTGAACAAATGATAAATTATTGCTCCGTATAAAGAATTACATCTTCGCATTATATAAACCGCCATAAGACTCATAAATATATATCCGAATATACATTCAGGCTTTCCGTGAAAAATCACAAAAACAAATGTTGTGAATATAACAGCAAGCTTTGTACTGAGATTGTTATATGCTTTGAACACAATGCCACGAAACATCACTTCTTCAAAAAATGCAGGAATAAATCCTGCAGCTACAACCCCTGCAATAAATTTGAGAATACTGAAGCTTTCGCTTTCTATAACTCCATCCACAGGGAAAATCAATTGATTAAGAAACTGAAGCGGAAGATTTAATATCATTATAACAAACTGCCCGCTTATTCCTAAAATAACAGGGTAAAACAGATTTCTAACCGGAACCGGATTTAGTGATAAATCCTTCTTTGCATTTAGTTTTCCTTTAACCAGTCTTCCGTAAAGATACAGAACAAGACTGAAAGAAACAAGTTCAACAACCGTCATTCTCACAAAATTTCCCGGAGGATTTGACATAAAGCTAGATATCGCCTGAATCAGAACTTCACACGCAAAAATAAAGGACATTACTCCGAAAAGCAGCCATCTTATTCTTTTTATCTCTTTTATATCCTCGTAATTTCTATCCAAAACTTTTCTCCTTAATTTACAGGATGTTGCATTTCCTTTAATAGCTCGTATCCTTTACCTTTTTCAAAATAATTAACTATTTCAGCACCAAAAAGCATTGCCGCTCCGGCACCCTTTCCGGTTATTACATTTTCACATACAGAAACGAGTTCCCCTGTATACTCTCCACCGTTAAAATGCTCTTCAAATCCCGGATAGCAGGTTGCCTTTTTGCCCTTTAAAAGCCCCATTTTGCCAAATATCATAGGGGCTGCACAAATAGATGCAACAAGCATATTTTTTTCATAACAATATGTGATGAACTCTTTAACATCATTATCTTTTTCAAGATTTAATGTTCCGGGCATACCTCCCGGAAGGATTACACCTCTGCATTCTTCTTTTTTTATATCACTTTTCATAACATCAGCAACAACAGATATACCATGACTTCCCGTAACAGTTTGTCCTGATTCAACAGATACTGTTTTTATATCAATTCCTGCTCTTTTTATAACATCAAGGCATCCTATAGCTTCAGTTTCCTCAAATCCGTTTGCTAAGAACATATATAACATTTTCTATTTCTCCTTTATTACCTTTATCATAAACTTCGGAAGAGCTAAAAATCTGCCCCATCTTGAGGGATTAAGTGCAATTCTGTAAAACCATTCAAGATTAAGCTTAATGAATATTTCGGGGGCTCTTTTTGCCTCGCCGGAAAGAACATCCAGGGTTCCCCCAACACCAAGACACAAATTAACATTCAGCTTGTTGCGGTTTTCATAAATCCATTTTTCCTGCTTTGGTGCCCCAAGACACACAAACAAAAGCTTTGCCCCGCTTTCGTTTATTATATTTATAATTTCAGGCTCCTCGTCCTTTTTGAAATATCCATCTCTTGTTCCCACAATATTTATTCCGGGATACATTTTTTTAATGTTTTCCTTAGCTTTATCAGCAACACCCGGTTTAGAGCCGAATAAAAATACACCCTCTCCTGTCTTGCTCACACTTTCCATAAGCATTTTTGAAAGTTCAAAACCTGGGACACGCTCTTTAACAGGATTTTTAATAATTTTTGAAGCATACACAACCCCTATACCGTCCGGAGTGCATATATCTGCAGAATTTAAAATATTTTTAAATTCTTCTTCCTCGCAGGCTCTCATAATAATCTCGGGATTTGGAGTGAATATCATACTCACGCCCTCTGTTTTAAGCAAGCTTTTTGCTTTTTCAAAAGCTTCGCTTAAAGATATTTTATCTATATTCACCCCAAGAATATTGGTACAATCTCTCATTTTTTCACAACCTTCCCATTTAATTAATTTTACCATAATGACTACTAAATGTCAATGTTATGCATTTATGTCAAGAACCGTATCAAAAGGAATTTCTGAAGTCGGATCGTAGCCATGTCGT
>JAZNFO010000039.1:0-59067 GCA_045575975.1 Clostridia bacterium
TTCCTTATTTCCAAAAACCGGAGGTTTTTGGAAGCCTTGTCTCATCGAAGGCTACGCACCTACAATATTATTTAACAGGGATAACATTCTTATCTTTAAGCACAACATCGTGAGCTCCGCCTGCGTCAGAAACAGCTTTTGTTTTACGCCGATTAAAAATCGGCTGTTTTAAAAAGCTGTCTCTTCCTTATTTCCAAAAACCGGAGGTTTTTGGAAGCCTTGTCTCATCGAAGGCTACGCACCTATAATATTATTTAACAGGGATAACATTCTTATCTTTAAGCACAACATCGTGAGCTCCGCCTTCGATGATGCTTGTTGCAGAGATAAGTGTCATCTTTGCATTCTTCTGAAGGTCAGGAATTGTAAGAACACCGCAGTTGCACATTGTGGACTTAACTTTTCCAAGAGTAAGTCTAACATTGTCTTTAAGACTTCCTGCATATGGAACATATGAATCAACGCCTTCTTCAAATGAAAGCTTGCTTGCACCGCCCATATCATAACGCTGCCAGTTTCTTGCTCTTGCAGAGCCTTCACCCCAGTATTCTTTCATATAGTTTCCGTTTATGTTAACAATATTTGTGGGGCTTTCGTCGAAACGGGCAAAATATCTGCCAAGCATAACAAAGTCTGAACCCATTGCAAGTGCAAGGGTAATATGATAATCGTGAACGATACCGCCGTCAGAACAAATCGGAATATAAATTCCTGTTTCTTTGAAGTATTCGTCTCTTGCAGCAGCAACTTCCTGGACAGCAGAAGCCTGACCTCTGCCAATACCTTTTTGTTCACGGGTAATACAAATTGAACCACCGCCAATACCGATTTTAATAAAGTCAGCTCCGGCTTCTGCTAAGAATCTGAAGCCTTCACGGTCAACAACATTTCCTGCACCAACTTTAACGGTATCACCGTATTTATCACGGATAAATTTAAGAGTTCTTGACTGCCATTCAGAAAAACCTTCTGATGAGTCAATGCAAAGAACATCAGCACCTGCTTCAACAAGAGCAGGAACTCTTTCTTCATAGTCTCTTGTGTTGATACCCGCACCAACAACATATCTCTTTGAAGCATCAAGAAGCTCCATAGGGTTTTCCTTATGAGCGGAATAGTCTTTTCTAAAAACAAAAGAAATAAGTCTGCCATCGTCAGAAACGATAGGAAGCGAATTTAATTTATTGTCCCAGATTATGTCATTTGCTTCTTTAAGAGTGATGCCGTCTTTTGCAGTTATAAGCTTATCAAGAGGAGTCATAAACTCTTTAACCTTAATAGATTTTTCCATTCTTGAAACTCTGTAGTCACGGCCGGTAACAATACCTAAAAGCTTTCCTGTTGCAGTTCCGTCATCAGTAACGGCAACAGTTGAGTGACCGGTTTTTTCCTTGAGCTCCAATATATCGAGGAGAGTGTTGTCAGGACCGATGTTTGAATCGGAAACAACAAAACCTGCCTTGTAGTTTTTAACTCTTCTAACCATTTCGGCTTCGCTTTCAATGGTCTGTGAGCCATAGATAAAGGACACGCCTCCCTCTTTTGCAAGGGCGATTGCAAGTTTATCGTCAGAAACTGACTGCATAATCGCAGAAACCATAGGAATATTCATTGAAATCGCAGGTTCTTCACCTTTTTTAAACTTAACAAGAGGTGTTTTCAAACTAACATTGTCTGTCATACATTCAGAGGAAGAATATCCAGGAACCAAAAGATATTCACTAAAGGTATGGGAAGGTTCGTCAAAATAAAAAGCCATAGTAAAATCTCCTTTTCTATATAAACAATATTTAAACAAAAGACAACCGGTATAGGTTGTCTTATTTACTGAAATTAAAGAGTGCCAAAAATTCTGTCTCCGGCATCTCCGAGACCAGGCATAATATAGCCGTGTTCGTTGAGCTTTTCATCAAGAGTTGCAAGATAAATATCAACATCAGGATGATTTTTCTGGAGAAGTGCGACACCTTCGGGAGCACCTATTATTCCGATAAAGCGGATTTTTGAAGCTCCTCTTTTTTTTATACAGTCAATTGCGAAAGAGGCACTTCCGCCTGTTGCAAGCATAGGGTCTAAAACAAAAACTTCTCTTTCAGCAATGTCTTTCGGAAGATTGCAATAATATTCCTCAGGCAAAAGAGTTTCGTGATTTCTGGAAAGACCGATATGTCCAACCTTTGCGGCAGGAACCAGACTTAAAAAAGCATCAACCATGCCAAGACCTGCTCTTAAAACCGGAACAAGAACAACCTGATTGCTTATGAAACTTCCCATAGTTTCACAAAGAGGGGTTTCAACAGGTTTGTTTTCCATTGGCAAATCCTTTGTGACTTCATAGCCAACAAGCATTGCGATTTCTCCAACAAGATTGCGGAAACTTTTAACATCTGTATCCTTATCTCGTAAAATAGAAATTTTATGTTTTATAAGAGAATGGTCAGGAACGATTAGTTTGCTCATATAAAGCCTTCTTTCGTTAAATGGTTATTTTAGTTATTATACAACAAAATTTGTGGTTTGTCTACAGTATTTTAGGAAAATATTAATTTTTTATTAATTTTAACAACAAACACATTTTTTTGTGTTAAATCTATTTACAAAAACTGTATAATTATGTATAATGTAGTTTAAATTAAGCTTTGATAAAAGATAAAAGAACAGGGGGCTATGTTATGTATATAGGCATAGATTTAGGCGGAACTAATATTGCAGTTGGTTTGGTCTCGGAAGATGGTAAAATCATAAAGCAGGATATGGCTCCGACATTAGCCGGAAGACGCTATCAGGAAATTGTTGCTGATATGATAAAGCTTTCCGAGAAGGTAACAAAAGAGGCAGGCTTTGATATGTCCTCTGTTAAAGGCTTTGGCGTTGGCTGTCCCGGTGCAGTCGATAATGCCGATGGGGTTCTTATAAATGCAGAAAATCTTGGAATTTATGAAGTCCCTCTTGCGGAGGAAATAAAAAAATATTATGACAAGCCGGTTGCACTGGAAAACGATGCAAATGCAGCAGCATATGCAGAATATATGGTAAGCGGTAATAATGTAGACAGCTTTGTGGCAGTTACTCTTGGCACAGGTGTTGGCGGTGGTGTTATTTTAAACAAAAAAATATACCGCGGATTTAACGGTGCTTCAGGAGAAATCGGACATACTGCATTAGTTCATGGAGGTCTCCCTTGTTCCTGCGGAAGGTCAGGGTGCTGGGAAACTTATGCATCTGTTACCGCTCTTATTAATCAGACCAAGGTTGCTATGCATAAGCATCCCGAAAGTCTTATGAACACAATTGCAAAGGAAAGAGGCTCAGTAAACGGAAGAACAGCTTTTGATGCTGCAAAAACGGGGGATAAGGTTGGAATTCAGGTTGTTGAAACATACACAAAATATGTTGCAGACGGAATAGTGAATATTATTAATATATTCCAGCCTCAAAAACTTGTTATCGGTGGCGGGATCAGTAAAGAGGGAGATTATCTTATCAAACCTATTATTGAGTATGTGAAAAAGTATGACTATAACAAATACAGAGAAAAAACAGAAATAAAGGCCGCAACTCTTTTTAATGATGCGGGAATTATTGGCGCAGCTCTTGCTGCTGCAGCTTACGAAGGATAAGAAGGAAGGATATAAATGGCAAAAAAACAGTTTAAGGCAGAGTCTAAAAGACTTCTTGACCTTATGATAAATTCAATTTACACTCACAAGGAAATATTTTTAAGAGAAATTATATCAAATGCATCCGATGCTATAGACAAACTATGTTATATTTCTCTTACAGACGATAAGGTTGGTCTTTCAAGAAGTGACTTTAAAATTGAAATCAAAATTGACAAGGAAAAAAGAACTCTCACCGTTTCGGACAACGGTATTGGTATGACCAAAGAGGATATGGAAAACAACCTTGGTGTTATTGCAAAAAGCGGTTCATTTAAATTTAAAAATGAGCTTAAGGATGAAATAGATAAAGAAGATATTGATATTATCGGTCAGTTTGGTGTCGGCTTTTATTCTGCTTTTATGGTGGCGGATAAAATTACTGTTATTTCAAAGGCTTACGGTAGTGAAAATGCATTTTGCTGGGAGTCCGAGGGAACAGACGGCTACACCATAACGGAGGCTGAAAAAGAAAGTCTTGGAACAGATATAATTATGCATATCAAGGATGATAGTGAAGAAGAATCATACGGCGAATATCTGGAAAGCTATAAAATCCGTTCCCTTATTAAAAAATATTCAGATTATATAAGATACCCCATAAAATGCGATGTAGAGAAAACAAGACAGGTTGAAACAGGGGAAAAAGATGAAAATGGTAATGCCAAAACGAAATATGAAACATATACTGAAACAGAGACTGTAAACAGTATGATTCCTGTATGGCATAAATCAAAAAGCGAAGTTTCAGATGAGGATGTAGGAGAATTTTATAAAGAGCATTTTTATGATTCGGATGCACCTTTAAAGGTTATCCGTGTAAATGCAGAAGGTGCCGTTTCATATAAGGCTATGCTTTTTATTCCGGAAAAAGTGCCCTTTGGATATTTTACAAAGGAATATGAAAAAGGTCTTCAGCTTTATGCAAGCGGAGTTCTTATTATGGATAAATGTGCGGATCTTTTGCCTGAGCATTTCAGATTTGTGAAAGGTGTTGTTGACTCTGGAAATCTTTCTCTCAATATTTCAAGAGAGCTTTTGCAGCATGACAGACAGCTTAAAATTATTGCGGGCAATCTCGAAAAGAAAATCAAGAGTGAGCTTCTTAAGATGATGACGGCAAATCCTGAAGGCTATGAAAAATTCTTTAATTCATTCGGTCTTCAGTTAAAATATGGTGTTGTGAATGATTTTGGGATGAACAAGGAAATGCTTAAGGACCTTTTGATGTTCTATTCATCAAAGGAAGAAAAACTTGTTTCCATTAAAGACTATGTTGCAAGAATGCCCGAAGAACAAAAGTACATCTATTTTGCCTGCGGAGAGTCAGTAAACCTTATCGATAAATTACCGCAGACTGAACAGATAAAGGATAAAGGCTATGAAATGCTTTATATGACAGATGATGTTGATGAATTTGTTGTGGGCATTCTTTCAGAGTACGAGGGCAAGCAGTTTAAATCAATCAATGATAATGATTTGGGACTTGAGACAGAGGAAGAAAAGGAAAACACAAAAAAACAATCAGAAGATAATAAGGAAATGCTTGATTTTATCAAGGAAAGTCTTGGAGGAAAGGTTTATAGCGTTATATGCTCAAACAAGCTGAAAAGCTATGCTGTTTGTCTTTCGACAGATGGACAGATAACTCTGGAAATGGAAAAATATTTTGCATCCATTCCGGGAAATCAGGATAGTCCGAAAGCTCAGAGAGTTCTTGAAATAAATCCGGCTCATAAGGTTTTTGAAGCACTTAAGAATGCATATTCAGAGAACGACAAGGAAAAAGTGAAAAAGTATGCATATATTTTGTATAATGAGGCACTTTTGATTGCGGGACTTCCTGTTGAAAACCCGTCAGAATTTGCAGAAGCAGTTTCTGAATTAATGATTTAGTAAAGGGGATAATTTTGTGTCAGTATTAGATAAGTTCCAAAGCCTTGAAGGGGTTGTTGGAAACACGCCACTCTTGGAGATAAATTATTTATATAAAGGACAGAAAAGAAGAGTTTTTGCAAAATACGAAGCTATGAATTTAAGCGGAAGTATAAAAGACAGAGTTGCAAAATATATTCTTGAAAAGGCGTACAGAACAAATAAAATAAAGGAAACTGATGTTATTGCAGAAGCAACCAGCGGAAACACAGGAATATCATTTTCTGCAGTTGGCACATATCTTGGGCATAAGGTGGTTATTTATATGCCTGACTGGATGAGCAGAGAAAGAATAAAGCTTATGGAAAGCTATGGGGCAGAAGTTCGTCTTGTATCAAAGGAAGAAGGCGGATTTTTAGGCTCAATAAAAATGACGGAAGAACTTTGTAAAAAGGGAAATATCTTTCTTCCCTGCCAGTTTTCAAATGAAGATAACACGGAAACTCATTACGAAACAACAGGCAGAGAAATATGCAGTCAGCTTGAAAGACTTGGATTACGAGCTGATGCAGTTGTTGCAGGGGTTGGAACCGGCGGAACAATAATGGGTATTGGAAGAAGATTAAGAGAAGAAAATCCGAAGTGTAAGGTGCATCCCTTAGAACCAAAGAACTCACCGACACTTTCAACGGGATATAAGGTTGGAATGCATAAAATTCAGGGAATTTCGGATGAATTTATTCCTCCTATAGTGAAGCTTTCAGAACTTGACGAGGTTGTAAGTGTAGGGGACACAGATGCGATTATAATGGCACAAATGCTTTCAAGAAAGCTTGGAATAGGTGTTGGAATTTCATCAGGAGCAAACTTTTTAGGCTGTGTGCTTGCACAGAATATGCATCCTGAAGACAGTGCTATAGTAACAGTTTTTGCAGATGACAATAAGAAATACCTTTCAACAGACTATACAGAAGAACACAAAATAACAGATGATTGCCTGACAAAAGACATAGAGCTTATAGATTTCATAAGCCACAGATAATATTATATAAAAGTTTTACATAATTGTAAATTATATAATAAGATATATCAGGTATAACTTAGGAGATATAGTGAAAATAAAGAGATAATAGATAAAGCACACACTCATCAGAGTGTGTGCTTTTTTGGTGACCTCTAGGGGATTCGAACCCCTGTAGCCGCCGTGAGAGGGCGGAGTCTTAACCACTTGACCAAGAGGCCTAATATAGCCCCTGCCTTTGGCAGGGGCTTTTGGTAGCGGTAATCGGACTTGAACCAATGACACTGCGGGTATGAACCGCATGCTCTAGCCAACTGAGCTATACCGCCAAATATTAAGTTTGTCAAAAGACAAATGATATGATACCATAAATTAGCACTTTTGTCAAGCTTTTTTTAAAAAATATTAATAAATATAAAGTCTGTCCTTCAGTCCCGAATATCTTGAAACAGTAGAGTTGTTTCTTATAAAGGCATGAAGAGTATCTTCTGTCCCTACAAGAACAACAAGCTTTTTTGCACGAGTGACAGCAGTATACAAAATATTTCTGTTCATAAGAACCTGGTGCGTGTCAAAAATCGGCAGAATAACAGCCTCAAATTCACTTCCCTGACTTTTGTGAACAGTCATGGCATATGCAAGTTCAAGTTCGTCAAGCATAAGAAAATCGTAAGTGACAACCTTATCATCAAAAAGCACGGTGAGGTTTTTGTTTCTTAAATCTATATTTGTTATATAACCTATATCCCCGTTAAAAACGCCTGTTCCTTTTTCGCCTGTATCGGGCTTTGTCCATGGCATATTATAGTTGTTTTTGATTTGCATAACCTTGTCTCCAAGCCTTAAAAGGGAAGATGGAGAAAGCTTTTCTGTTTTTTCAGGAGCCTGTGGATTAAGTCTTGCCTGAAGATAATTATTGAGAGAATATGTGCCAAGGTCTCCTTTTTTTGTAACGGATAAAACCTGGATATCCCGCGTGGGGTCAAAACCGTATGCAAGGGGAAGTCTTGCAGCCGCTAAGTCACAAACGGTATTTAAAATCTTTTCTTCTCCTGACCTTGCAACAAGGAAAAAGTCATTATCATAATCATTAAGATAAGGAAAGTCACCACTGTTTATTCTGTGGGCGTTAACAACTATCATACTTTCTCTTGCCTGCCTGAAAATTTTTGTAAGCTTAATGGTGAGAACAATGTCAGAATTTATAATATCCCTTAAAACATTACCAGCACCAACAGATGGAAGCTGGTCCGCATCTCCTACAAGAATAAGACGAACACCCTTTGGCAGAGCTAAAAGCAGATTTTTCATAAGAAGAATATCCACCATAGATGTTTCATCAACAATTAAAACATCACATTCAAGCTTATTATTCTCATTTTTCAGAAAAATATTAACGCCACCCTCTGAGTCCGAACTGCACTCTAAAAGACGGTGAATGGTTTTAGCTTCTTTTCCTGTAACCTCGCTTATTCTTTTTGCGGCTCTGCCTGTTGGAGCGGTGAGTTTAACCCTCATATTCATCTTTTCCATAGAACGGATAATAGTGCTTATAATGGTGGTTTTACCTGTTCCGGGACCGCCCGTTATAACCATAACCGAGTTTGTAAAGGTGCTCATAACGGCTTTTTTCTGCACCTCGTCGAGAATTATGCCGCATTCCTTTTCAACCTGATTTATAACCTCTTCTATTTCAAAGTCTTTTTCACTGAAATAAACAGAGCTTAGTTCTTTCAGTATTTCAGCAACCTTAAGCTCTGCTTCAAAAAGGGTGCTATGGTAAATTGCGTCAAATTCATCAAGCTTGTCCTTAACTAAGGAGCCTTCAAGTAAAAGGTCGCTCAGGGCATCAAGAATATCTGTTTCGGAAAGTTCAAGATTTGCCTTTGCATTTGCTATGAGAATAGGTTGGGGCAAAAATGTGTGTCCGCTTGAATAAGCAGCATTCATAAGGGTATATTTTAAATATGATTTTATGCGGTTAGCTGAATTTTTTGGATGATTAAGCCTGATTGCAATTTCATCAGCCAGTTTGAATGTGAAACCATTGATATCCGATAGAATATAGGGATTATTTGAAACAAGATGCACGGTGTTTGCCCCCAGAGCCTTGTATGCTTTGGCTGCCATTGAGGGAGAAATGTCATATTTCTGGAAAAACATTATTGTTTCTTTAACGCCAATTTGCTCCAGATATTTTTTGCTGATTTCATCAGCTTTTCTTTTTGAAATTCCTCTTATTTCCGTAAGCATTTCAGGGGTGCTTTCAATAATTTCCAGAGACTTTGTTCCAAAAAGCTCAACGATTTTTCTTGCGGTTGCTTTGCCCACATGGGGGAGAATTCCCGATGCCAGATAGTTCTCTATTTCTTTTTCTTCGGAGGGCATAGTAACCTCGTAATAATCAACAACAAACTGGTCACCGTATTCGGGATGCATTTTGAATTTTCCGTAGGCAACAATCCTGAGTCCCTCCGAAATATCGGGCATAGTTCCTGAAAGGGTGTAGATATATTTATCCGTGGAAAGAACCAGAATGGTATAACCATTCTGGGCATTTTTAAAGATGATTTCTTCAACCATACCTGAAAGCTTGGTTTTATCTTCTTTGTTATTCAGATTTTCCGTTTCAAAATCGTTAAATTCCTGCATTTTCGTATTCCTCTAAATCGGAGCTTTAATCACATCAAAATATTCATTTTTTGAGCAAAAATGAAGAAAATCGTATTCTTTCTGAAGTGTTTTTATAATAAGTGGTGTTTCATCCTCACAGCCAAGGTCTATAATATATAAGGGCATATCCTCTTTGTATAATCCCTGACATTTCCAGATAAGGGAGCGGACAAAAGCCTCAATGCCCTCCTCCTGATTTTTAACAGGGAAAACTATGTGGGGTGTGGATATGTAATCTGTTTTTTTGTAAAATGAACTAAGAAGTTTTTCTGTTAAGTGTTCAATGCCAATTGCTGAGAAGAAACAAAGAATAAGAGTCAGTATAATTTCAAACATAAAATCACCTCAAAAATATCATATGTTAAAGGCAAAATTATGTGCATATATGGTATTATATAATAAAAAAGGTATAATTTCAATCATATTTTCAAAAACTCTTGACGATAAACTAAAAAAAATATATAATATATAATGTATGTTTATGTAAAAAAATAAAATATTTTGATAGGAGGACTGACAATGGACGGCAAAATACTCAGAACAGGTCTTTTCGGTTTTAAAAGAAAGGATGTTTTAAGCTATATCTTAAAGCTTGATGAGTCTTCGGAAAAAAGACTCAGCGAATTGAATGAGGAAAACAAGGCTCTAAAAGAAGAGCTTTATGAAATGAAGTCCGAGCTTTCGGAAGCCAGAAAAAACAGAGATGCTATTGTTTCAGTTCTTGAGGTTGCACAGAAGAATGCAAAGGATATAATTGAAAATGCAAAGCGTTCTGCTGAGGAAATAGAGCAAAAGGCGAAAACCATTGCGGAAACTGAAAAGAATAATTTAAACCGCGAAATTGAAATAAAGAAGAGAGAAATGAATAATCAGTTCCTGACAGAAAGTAAAAAGATAAGCCTTCTTAAAAAAGAAGTTGAAGAACTGAGACAGATTTCTATCAAGTCTATAAAAAAATTTGAGCATGATTTGTCAAATATTGAAAGAGTTTTAGAGCAAAAGGAAAATTATGCTGAAAGTGCTGTAAACTCACAGGAAAAGGTTTCGGAGGAACAGTTTTTTGATTCTATAAGAAAGGTTCCCATCCGAATAGTGAAGTCAGAAAATGCAATAGAAGATGTAAATTAAAACACTGCTTTTGAGTTTTTACATATTATGTATTATACATCCTTTAAAGGATGCAAAATATAACGGGAGGTTTTTAAATTGGAAATATATCTTGATAACAGTGCGACAACTATGGCCTATCCCGAATGCGGTGAGCTTTTATATTCTGTGATGACAAAGGAATACGGAAACCCGTCATCCCTTCACAGAAAAGGTATGGAAGCTGAAAAAATAGTAAAAACTGCTGCAAAGCGTATTGCGGATACCATAAAAGTCAGCGACAGGGAAATTTATTTTCTGTCCGGAGGTACTGAGGGAGATAATCTTGCTATACTTGGAGCTGCAGGCTCAAAAAGAGGAAGGCATATAATAACATCAGCTATTGAGCATCCTGCGGTTTTAAGCACACTTGAACATCTTGAAGCAAAAGGATATGTCATTAGCCGTATTCCTGTTTTAAAAGACGGCAGATGCGACCTTAAAAGTTTTGAAAAAATGATAAGACAAGACACAGTTTTAGTTACCTGTATGCTTGTTAATAACGAAGTAGGAACCATAGAGCCTATAAAGGAAATGTCGGATATTTTAAGAAGAAAAAATCCGTCAGCAATTTTCCATGTGGATGCAGTTCAGGGCTACGGTAAGCTGAAGTTTACGGCGCAGTCACTGGGCGCTGATATGATAACACTCAGCTCTCATAAAATTCACGGGCCAAAGGGGATGGGTGCTCTCTATATAAAATCGGGACTTAATATAAAGCCGGTTATTTATGGGGGCGGTCAGCAGGGCAATATAAGACCGGGAACGGAAAATGTTCCGGGAATTGCAGGCTTCGGACTTGCGGCTGAGATTTCCTATACGGATTTTGAAAGAAAAACGGAGAAAATGAGAGCATTGAGGGACAGACTAAAAGAGGGAATAGTTTCAAACATTCCTGATGTGCGGGTAAATACTCCTGAAAGGGAGTCGGCACCTCATATTCTTAATGTTTCATTTAAAGGAGCAAAGTCGGAGGTTATTTTGCACACTCTTGAAAATTACGGAATTTATGTTTCGTCAGGGTCTGCCTGCTCAAGCCATAAAAAAGCACCAAGCTATGTGCTGACAGCAATAGGACTTGACAAAGCATTAATAGACGGAAGTATAAGATTTTCCCTAAGTGAGTTCACCACGAAGGAAGAAATTGATTACACGGTGGATAAGCTTATAAGCACAGTTGAAACTGTAAGAAAAGTAATGAGAAAATAAAAAGCGGAAGGTAGAAACACAAATGTCAAAAATAGATTTAATTCTTATAAAATACGGAGAGATAGCCTTGAAAGGGCTTAATAAGCCTATCTTTGAGCAGAAGCTTCTTGATAATATAAAAAGCCGCCTTGATTCATTGGGACATTTCAGCGTCAGAAAGGCTCAGTCAACTATTTATGTTGAGCCGAAGGATAAAGAAAATGCCCCTATGGAAGAGGCGGTTTTAGCACTTAAAAAAATATTCGGCATAGTAAATATCTGTCTTGCTGTTAAGTGTGAAAAAAATCTTGAAAAAATAGGGGAGACCGCAGTAAATCTCTTAAAAGAATACGGGGAATTTAAAACCTTTAAGGTTGAATCAAAAAGAGAAGATAAATCGTTTCCCTATAAGTCTCCTGACCTTAGTGCAAAGGTAGGAGGGATTGTTCTTTCAAATATGGGCGGTATCAAGGTTGATGTGAGATGCCCTGAGGTTATGGTTAATGTTGAAATAAGAGACGATGCCTATGTTTATGTTAAGAAAGAAAAAGGCGTAGGCGGTATGCCAGTTGGAACAAACGGAAGAGCCATGTTGCTTCTTTCAGGGGGTATAGACAGTCCCGTTGCAGGATATATGATTGCAAAAAGAGGGGTTGTTATTGAGGCGGTGCATTTCCATAGCCATCCGTACACAAGCGACCGTGCTAAGGAAAAGGTTATTGACCTTGCAAGAATAATGTCTGAATTTACGGGCAAAATTAAGTTAAATATAGTTCCGTTCACAGAAATCCAGCTTGAAATAATTGATAAATGTCCAAAGAATTATCTGACGGTTATTATGCGTCGTATAATGATGAGGATTGCGGAAAAAATTGCGGAAAGAGATGAGTGTGCGGCTCTTATTACAGGTGAAAGCATCGGTCAGGTTGCAAGCCAGACTATGGAAAGCTTAGTATGTACAGATGCATCTGTTTCAAAACCTGTGTTTCGTCCTTTAATAGGAATGGACAAGGAAGAAATTGTGGAGATTTCAAAGAAAATGGGAGCATTTGAAACTTCTATTTTGCCATATGAAGATTGTTGCACAATATTTGTTCCAAAGCATCCGAAAACAAAGCCTAATCTAAAAGAGCTTGAAGAGGCTGAAAAAGCTCTTGTGAATATTGAAGAAATGATAGAAAAGGCAGTTTCGGAAACTGAAATCTTAAAAATAAGATAAAGGTGAATGTGTTGAAAAATCTTGAAACCAAGCTTGTTGAAAAGCTTATAGAAAGCGGAAAAAAGGTGGCAACAGCTGAAAGCTGTACGGGGGGACTTGTTGCAGAGCGTATAACATCTGTGGCAGGGTCTTCGGCTTGCTTTGACTTAGGTGTTGTAAGCTATGCCAATGAACAAAAGGAAAAAGTTCTCAGTGTGAATATGGAAGATATCATGGAGTTTGGAGCGGTTTCCGAGGTGGTTGCACTCCAGATGTCTGAGGGGATAAAAAAGCTTTCGGGGGCAGATTTCGGTATAGGAATAACAGGACTTGCAGGTCCCGGCGGGGCAACAGATGAAAAACCAGTGGGACTTGTTTATATTAGCATTTGTTCTGACAATGAACATAAAGCCTTTGAGTATCATTTCAAAGGGAATAGATGTGAGGTTAGAAGAAAAACCTCGGATGAAGCACTAAGGCTTGTGCTGGAAAGGGTGTAAGGCTATGTATTATTACATATCGGGAGAAATTGCATATAAGGAAAACGATTTTGCAGTAATTGATGCTAAAGGGGTTGGATATAAAATTTATGCAAGTAAGGAAACCCTTGATTCAATGGGTAAAGTCGGAGAGTATGCAAGGCTTTATACATATCTTAATTTTAAAACAGGTGCAGGGACGGATGTTTTTGACCTTTACGGGTTTTCCTCTCTTGAAGAAAAAAGGATATTTGAAATGATAATCGGAGTTTCAAGAATTGGTGCAAAAACAGCTATAAGTCTTCTTTCAAATATTTCACCGTCAAAGTTTATGCTATGTGTT
Source organism: Clostridia bacterium (assembly GCA_045575975.1). Lineage (GTDB taxonomy): Bacteria > Bacillota > Clostridia > Monoglobales > Monoglobaceae > RGIG8709. Next base: position 13,583 of record JAZNFO010000039.1, read on the forward strand.
GTGACAGAGGACACAAAGTATATAGCAAAAAACACGCCGGGACTTGGATTAAAAGGTGCACAGAGAATTGTGCTTGAACTTAAGGATAAATTCAAAAATGCAGATTTGGAAGGAATAACTGCAGAAGAAATGTTTGAACCTGAAGCTCTAATGGATAATGAAGCACTGTCTGCTCTTATCGTACTCGGTTACACAAAGCAGGAAGCTCAAAACGCTATAAAAGGAGCAACGGGAACAACCGAAGAAATTATAAAAACAGGTCTTAAAAAACTTATGAGAGGCTAAGCAATGGATATAGAAAACAGAATTATAACCACAGCCGAAATGAACGGTGATAATGAAATTGAATACGGCCTGAGACCAAAGAGTTTAGATGATTATGTGGGGCAGGAAAAGGTTAAGGAAAACTTAAAGGTGTTTATAGATGCTGCGAAGATGCGCGGCGAATCCTTAGATCATGTTTTGCTTTATGGTCCTCCGGGACTTGGAAAAACAACCCTTTCCAATATAATTGCAAACGAAATGGGAGTCAGCATAAGAATAACATCGGGGCCCGCTATTGAAAAGCAGGGGGATTTGGCGGCACTTCTTACAAATCTGTCAGAAAACGATATTCTGTTTGTTGATGAAATTCATAGACTTTCAAGAAGTGTTGAAGAAATTTTATATCCTGCAATGGAAGATTATGCCCTTGATATTATAATAGGAAAAGGACCGTCTGCCCGTTCTATCCGTCTTGATTTGCCAAAGTTTACTCTGATTGGGGCAACAACAAAGGCGGGGGCATTGACAGCCCCCTTAAGGGACCGTTTTGGTGTTATTTTAAGACTTGAAATATACACTCCTGAGGAGCTTAAAAAAATAGTTTTAAGAAGCGCAGGAATTTTAGGGATAGGAATCACGGACGAGGGAGCAATGGAGATTGCAATGCGTTCAAGAGGAACCCCAAGAATTGCGAACCGTCTTTTAAAAAGAGTGAGAGATTTTGCCCAGATAAAAGCCGACGGAATGATAACAAATCAGGTTGCAGACGATGCACTTTGTGCGTTGGAGGTTGACTCTTTAGGCCTTGATGCAACAGATAAGAAAATGCTTCTTGCGGTTATAAATAACTATGGAGGCGGACCTGTGGGACTTGATACTCTTGCTGCCACCATTGGTGAAGAAAGTGAAACCATAGAAGATGTTTATGAACCCTATCTTATGCAAATCGGATTTATAAACAGAACACCAAGGGGCAGGGTTGTAACAAAGCTTTGCTATGACCACTTTGGTATTCCCTTTGGTAACGAGAATTAGAATATGTTTTTGGAAGGATGAAATATATAATGGAAAAAGAAAAATTTTATTTAACCACCGCCATAGCATACACATCAAGAAAACCACATATAGGAAACACATATGAGGTTGTTCTTGCGGATGCTATTGCGCGTTTTAAAAGATACGAAGGCTACGATGTGTTCTTCTTGACAGGAACAGATGAACACGGTCAGAAAATTCAGCAGCTTGCAGAAGAAAACAAAATATCTCCTCAGGAATATGTTGATAATGTTGCAGGGGAAATCAAGGATATCTGGAATCTTATGAACTCAAGCTATGACAAGTTTATAAGAACAACAGATGATTATCATGTTGAAGCTGTTAAGAAAATATTCAAAAAGCTTTATGATAAAGGCGATATATATAAAAGCTCCTATGAGGGTTGGTATTGCACCCCTTGTGAATCCTTCTGGACAGACACGCAGCTTATTGACGGAAAATGCCCTGACTGCGGAAGGGAAGTTCATAAAGAAAACGAAGAAACATACTTTTTCAAAATGAGCAAATATCAGGAAAGACTTGAAAAATATATTGAAGAAAACCCTGATTTTATTCAGCCTGAATCAAGAAAAAAGGAAATGATAAACAATTTCATTAAGCCCGGCATTCAGGATCTTTGTGTTTCAAGATCAACTTTTGACTGGGGGATTCCCGTTGATTTTGACCCGAAGCATGTTATCTATGTGTGGATAGATGCTCTCACAAACTATATAACAGCGCTTGGCTATTCTCCTGACGGTGAGGGTGATTTATATAAAAAATACTGGCCCTGTGATGTGCATATTATCGGCAAAGATATATTAAGATTTCACACTATTTACTGGCCGATTATATTAATGGCTCTTGATTTGCCGCTTCCCAAAAAGGTTTTTGGCCATCCGTGGCTTCTTAACGGGGAAGATAAAATGAGCAAATCTCTTGGCAATGTTATTTATGCCGATGATTTGGTTAAGCATTTCGGAGTTGATGCGGTGAGATATTATCTTCTAAGTGAAATGCCATATGCACAGGACGGAACAATAACCTATGAAAAGATTATTAATTCCTATAACACAGACCTTGCAAACACCTTAGGAAATCTTGTAAACAGAACAGCATCAATGATAACAAAATATTTTGGCGGTGTTATTCCTGAGAAGGGAACAGCAACAGAGTTTGACGAAAACCTTGCAGAAACAGTTCTTGATGCAAAATGTGAAACTATTTCCTATATGGATGAATATAAAACATCGGATGCGCTTGATAGTATTATGAAAATTGCATCCCGTGCAAATAAATATATTGATGAAACAATGCCATGGGTTCTTGCAAAAGATGAAGCCAGAAAAGGAGAGCTTGCTACCGTTATGTATAACCTTGCAGAAGCTATCCGCTTTATTGCCTCTCTTATTTCTTCATTTACGCCAGAAACAAGCGAAAAGATAAAAGCTCAGCTTTCATTTGGCGATTTGTCTCTTGAAAGCATCAAAGAGTTTGGTACTTTAAAAGCAGGGGAAAGCATTCCTGAAGCAAAGCCTTTGTTTGGCAGAATTGATGCAGAAGAAATGATAAAGACTCTGGAAGAAGAAGCGAAGCTATCAGATCCTCCCAAAATAGAAATTGAGCCATTTAAAGAAGATGTTGATTTTGACACTTTCTTAAAGCTTGATATAAGAGTTGGAAAGGTGCTTGAGTGCGAGCAGGTTCCAAAATCCAAAAAGCTTTTAAGATTTTTAATTGAAACGGGAAGCGAAACAAGACAAATTTTATCAGGAATTTCAAGCTTCTATAAGCCAGAGGAATTAGTTGGGAAAAATGTACTTTTTGTTGCAAACTTCCCTGTAAGAAAAATGATGGGGCTTGAATCTCACGGTATGATTTTAAGTGCAGAGTATCAGGAAAAACTTGTTGTAACAACAGTTGATGGTGATATTCAAAGCGGTGCACAGATAGTATAGGAGATTATAATGGGAATATTAAATAAAACTGATATATTAATACCAAAGAATGTAGAAAATGAAAAATGGAGCGTTGTGGCATGCGACCAGTATACATCTGAAAAAAATTACTGGAACAGAGTGGCGGATTTTGTTGGTGATGCTCCTTCAACCTTAAAGCTTGTTTATCCGGAGGCATTTCTTGAAGAGGGAGATGCGAGAATTGAAAAAATCAATGCGGAGATGAAAAAGTATTTAGACGAGGGTATTTTCAAGGAACTTAAAGATTGTCTTATTTACACAGAGAGAACCCTTTCAGGGGGCAGAGTGAGAAAGGGCATTATCGGAGCGGTTGATCTGGAGGAATACGATTTTTCAAAAGGTTCAAAAAGCAGAATAAGAGCAACTGAGGGAACTGTTGCAGAAAGAATTCCACCCAGAGTAAAAATTCGTGAAAATGCTCCTTTGGAGCTTCCTCATGTTATAATTTTAATAAATGACGGAAAAAATGATATTATTCCAAATAAGGGAGAGGGCGAGCTTGTTTATGACTTTGAACTTATGGAACAGGGAGGACACATTAAGGGATATAAGCTTTCGGACAAAGCATCCGATACCATACTTGAAAAAATTAATAAGTATGCGTCATCTGCAAAGGATGACCTTGCATTTGCTGTGGGAGACGGAAACCATTCTTTAGCTACTGCAAAAACTTGCTGGGAGAATATAAAAAAAGGTCTTTCAGAGGAAGAAATAAAAAATCATCCTGCAAGATATTGCCTTGCTGAAATTGAAAACATTTATGATGAGGCTTTGGAATTTGAACCAATCCACAGAGTTTTATTTGATGTTAATCCGGCAGAAGTTATTGAAAAACTTAAAAAATTCTATCCTGAGAGCAACGAAGGTCATAAAATAGAATTTGTTTATGAAGATAAGAAAACAGAAGTTATAATTGAAAAATCTGTAGCTGATCTTGCGGTTGGGGCGATCCAGAGGTTTATTGATGAAATGGGTTATTCTGTTGATTATATTCACGGAGATGACACGGTTACAGAACTTTCAAAGGAAAAAGGAAGACTTGGAATAATTCTTCCGAAGCCGTCAAAGGGTGATTTGTTTGAATCAGTAATCAATGACGGTGCACTTCCGAGAAAAACATTTTCAATGGGAGAGGCAAACGAAAAGAGATTTTATTTCGAGGCGAAAAAGATAAAATAAAGAGGCGGTTTAAATATGAAAAGGTTTGAAAGCCATTGGGCAAAGCTTGTGCTTTCGGGCACAGCACTTATCCTTATATATAAGCTTTTGAATAATTATCGTGATATAGCGGAATTTTTCGGAAACCTCTTTGATATATTGTTTCCTATAATTCTGGGAGGGGTTATTGCATTTTTCCTTTCAAAACCTGCGGAAAAGATTGCAAGACTTATCGGGAAGATAAAGTTTAGTTTTATAAAGAAAAAAGCACTATTAATAAGTGTTATCTCTCTTTATGTTCTGGTTTTTCTTATTCTGTTTTTTGGAATAAAATTTGTTGCTCCCAGAATTTATAAAAACATTGAGGAATTCACACAAAACATCCCCGGCTATTACAATGTTATAAAAACATTTCTTTCGGAGAATGAGTTTTTCTCAAAGTTTAATTCCCTTGATATTTTGAGCCAGAAATTTGCATCTATGTTCAATATGACTCAGATTAATAAATATCTTGGAATAATTTCAGGAATTGCAAATGGCTTTTTAACATTTTTTGTGGCTGTTATTTTATCGGTTTATATGATTATAGAAAAGAAGAATATCTTTTCCTTTTTAAAATGCCTGTCAGAAAGGATAATTCCTGAAAAACCAAGAAAGGTTATATATGCATACGGAAGAAAATCAATCGATTTGTTTTATTCCTATTTCACAGGCCTTTCGCTTGATGCTTTGCTTGTGGGAGCAGTTGCAGCTGTTTTTCTTTCGGTGCTTGGTGTTCCTTATGCGTTTTTGCTTGGGCTTATTGTTGCCTTTGGAAACTTAGTTCCATTCTTCGGGCCCATTGTTTCAAATATTATAATTATCACAATAACGCTTTTAACAACAGGACCTTTTAAAGCTTTGTGGGTTGCAGTTTTTCAGATAATCTTTGGACAGATAGACGGAAATATTATTCAACCGAAAATCATAAGCAACTCAACGGGAATAAGCCCTCTTTTAGTTTTAGTTGCAGTTATCGTGTTCGGTGATTTTTTCGGTTTTGTTGGAATGATCGTTGGTGTTCCCGTTTGTGCTATAATAAAAGAACTTGTGGAAGACTATGTGGAAGATGGAAAAATAAATAAAATCTAAAAGGTAAATAATAGAAAATTAAGCCTTGAATTTAGTGCATTTGCACAAAATTCAAGGTTTTTTTTGTTGTGTTACAAAATTTTAATAAAAATATAAAAAAAATTTAAAAAAACTATTGCATTAATAAAAATTTTATAGTAAAATATAATGCGTGGGGGAAAGTGGAACAAAATCCCCATAAAATGTCATAAAGTGTACAAGCGCTTGGAAATCCGCAAAAGGAGGCGAAAAGAGTGCTGATAGGTGAATATTATCATAACCTTGATGTCAAGGGCAGAGTAAGTATTCCGTCAAAATTCAGAGATGATTTGGGCGGAAGTTTTGTGTTGTCCAGAGGTCTTGATGACTGTCTTTATATGCACTCTGCAGCCGAGTGGGATAATTTCAAGAGTGAAATTGATGCTATGCACGGAAAAGAAGGAAGAATTGTTAAAAGATTTTTCTATAGCGGTGCAACCGAATGTGAAATAGATTCTCAGGGAAGGGTTGTTGTTCCTCCTATATTCAGGGAGTTTGCAAAGCTTGATAAAGAAGTTGTTATAGTGGGTGTTTCCACCCATGCAGAGCTTTGGGACAGAAAAAAATGGGAAGAATACAAAAAGGATTCCACTTTTGACAGTGAACAGATTGCGAACATAATGGATGATATCGGCTTTTAAGGGGCGGAAAACGGATGGAATTTAAACATATATCTGTATTACTTGATGAAAGCGTTGATATGCTTAATGTGAAGCCTGACGGAGTTTATGTTGATGGAACTCTTGGCGGAGGCGGACATTCGGAGCTGATTCTGAAAAGACTTGGAGAAAAAGGCAGACTTATAGGTATAGACAGAGATATGACTGCAATAAGGGCCGCAAGTGAAAGACTAAAGTCTTATGGAGATAAGTTCACTGCGGTTCATGATAATTATAAGAATATAAAAGCTGTGCTTCGGGATATGGGTATAGAAAAAATAGACGGTGCAATTCTTGATTTGGGGGTTTCATCTCCTCAGCTTGATGACGGAGAAAGAGGTTTCAGTTATCACAAGGATGCAAGACTTGATATGAGAATGAACAGAGAGGACTCTCTTTCAGCCTATGAGGTTGTGAACACATACTCTCAGGAAGAATTAAAAAGGATAATTTTTGAATACGGAGAAGAGCGTTATGCAGGACAGATAGCTAAAAAGATTGTTTCTCAAAGGGATATAAAGCCCATTGAAACAACCTTTGAATTATCCGAAATTATAAGGAGTGCTTTTCCGCAAAAGGAAAGATTTAGGGATAAACATCCTGCAAAAAGAACATTTCAGGCAATAAGGATTGAGGTAAACGGAGAACTTGAGCCGCTTTCGGGTGCGGTGTGTGATTTCGTTGATGTTATAAAAAAAGACGGTGCACTCTCGATAATCACATTCCATTCTTTGGAAGACAGGATTGTGAAACAAAGTTTTATGGAACTGGCATCGGGGTGTGAGTGTCCAAAGGATTTTCCTGTTTGCGTTTGCGGGAAAAAACCTATAGTTAAACTTATTAACAAAAAGCCCGTTGAAGCGGGAGAAAATGAATTAAAAGAAAATGTGAGGGCACACAGTGCTAAACTTCGCGGAGTTATAAAACTCTAAAATATAAAAGACAGGGAGGTTATGGAATGTACGATTACACATCAAGCAATGCCAGAAAACTGGACTACACTTGGGATGACTACAAAAGAGATGTTGAAAAAACAAAACCGGTAAATAAAAAACAATCGACAAAACAAACCAGAACTGTCAGGATAAATGAAGTTCAGGCTATGTCTGCGCTTAAGAGAATGTTTATGATAGCTGTGGCATTTATTGTTGCATTCTTTATTGTGAGAGGCTATGTTGCCATAAATGAAACGGAAAATCAGATAAAAGGTCTATCCAATGATTTAAGAATGATTCAGGCAGAAAATCAGGCAATTAAGGCAAAGATTGATAAAAGTGTTGATCTTAAAAATCTTCAGTCTGTTGCAAATGAAAAGTTTGGTATGGTAAGACCTGAAAATTATCAGGTGTTCTATGTTAATATGAATTCAGAAGACCGTGCTGAAAACATAGCAAAAGGAAGCAGGGAAAATAATGCAAAGAGTATTCCTGTTGAAGGGGTAACAGGTGTTCTTATAAGCTCTGCAGATATGTTCAAGTAAAAAATTGCATAAAAAGTGAGAAAAACAATATAATTTAATATAAATAAAATAGAAGCTTCAGCCGAGACACATTGCTGTATGAAAATTAGAGGCTTTTAAAGTGTTACGGGGGAATTTGTGTGCTTAGAAAGGAAAGCTTTATTAAACAGAAAAAAAGAATTTTACTTCTTTTTTTTCTTTTTATAATCGCGTTTATTATTTTAGTGGGTAGATTATGCTACTGGCAGATATTTAAAGGTCAGGAGCTAACCGCTAAGGCGAGAGAGCAACAAACAAGTGATAATTTAATAAATCCGGAGCGCGGAATTATATACGATAGAAATTTTAAGGTTTTAGCGGATAATATGAGCGTTGAAACCATAAGTATTTCACCTAAAAATGTGAGAGAAAACAAAAAACAGACCAAGGAAGAAATTGCAAAAAATATTGCATCTTGCCTTGAGGTTGACGAAGATGCTGTTCTTAAAAAGATTGAAAAAAAGTCAAGCTTTGAATATATAAAGCGTAAGGTTGAAAAAGAGGCGGCTGATAAATTAAGAGAATATGTGAATAAATATTCTATAGACGGAATAAAGTTTGCAGAGGATACAAAGAGATACTATCCCTACAGTAATTTTGCATCGCAGGTAATAGGCTTTGTAGGTGATGATAATAATGGTTTAGAGGGGATCGAAATGGTATATGACGATGCCCTTAAAGGCGTTCCCGGAAGAATTGTCAGTGCCAATAAGATTTCGGGACTTGAACTTCCTGATAACTACGAGAATTATGTTGAAGCACAACCGGGAAAAAGTGTTGTTTTAACTATTGATGAAACTATCCAGCATTTTGCAGAGAAATATCTTGAAAATGCCCGTATTGAGCATCAGCTTCAGGAGGGAGCTGCCTGTATTGTTATGGATGTTAAAACAGGTGAAATTCTTGCTATGGCAACAAAGCCTGATTATGACCTGAATAAACCCTTTGAAATAACACCTGCAGTTGAAGAAAAACATCCCGGAATAAAGGAAGAACTTGCATCACTGGAGGGAGCAGAATATAATCAAAGGCTCACGGAAGCGGTTATGTTCCTCCGCAGAAACAAAGCGGTGGTTGATTCTTATGAACCGGGTTCAACTTTCAAAATTGCGGTGGCATCAATGGCACTTGAAGAAAATGCAGTGGGACTTTCGGACCACTTTTATTGTGGTGGCTCCATAAAGGTTGCAGACAGAAGAATAAACTGTGCCAATAGAAACGGACACGGGGCAGAAACCTTTGTTCAGGGCGTGCAGAATTCATGTAACCCTGTATTTATTGAAGTTGGAAGAAGAGTTGGGAGAGAAAGATTTTTAAAATATTTAAAAGGCTTTGGCTTTCTTGATAAAACAGGCATAGAGCTTCCCGGGGAAACATCAGGTATTTTTCATCAGGAAAGCAATTTCAAGGAAATCGACCTTGCAACCTCATCCTTCGGACAGAGCTTTAATGTAACACCGCTGCAGATAATAACAATGGTTGCGGCAATTGCAAATGACGGTAAAATGATGAAACCTCATCTTGTTAAACAGCTTGTTGATGATGAAAAAAATATAATTGAAGATTATAAGCCGACCTTTGTCAGACAGATTGTTTCGGAAGAAACAAGTGACACAATGTGTGAAATTTTAGAATCTGTTGTATCAAAGGGTGGCGGAAAGAATGCTTATCTTGCAGGCTATAGAATTGCGGGAAAAACAGGTACAAGTGAAAAGCAACCCAGAGGAAACGGAAAATATATTGCATCATTTGTTGGCTTTGCTCCTGCGGATGACCCGCAGATAGTTTGCCTTGTAATTCTTGACCAGCCTCCTGTTGGAAACACATATTACGGTGGTCTTATTGCGGCTCCGGTTGTAAAAAATATTCTGGAAGAATCTCTTTCATATCTTGGTGTTAAGCCTGAATATAATGCGGAAGAAACAATGTATCTTGATATAACTGTTCCAAGCGTAACAGGAAAGGGTAAGCAGGATGCAAAAGCAGAAATTGAAAATCTCGGCTTAAAGGCAGTTATAAAGGGCGACGGAGATATAATAACCGAACAGGTTCCAAGTGCTTATTCAAAGCTGTCAAGAAATTCAAAGGTTGTTATATACACAGAGGGTTCGGCAAGTGAAAAGAATATAACAGTTCCAAGTGTTATCGGATGTACGGCAGCAAATGCCAATAAAGGAATAACTGATTACGGATTAAATGTAAGAATAAAAGGTCTATCTAATGTCAGCGGTGTTGCAATATGTTCAGGTCAGTCACCTGCTCCGGGAACAGTTGTTGAACCGGGGACGGTTGTAACACTTGAGTTTACCTATTCAGAACTGAGAGACTAAAAATATATAAAGGAGTGAATGCAAAGTGAAACTAAGTGAAATGTTGAAGGATGTTAATGTTAAAGAAATCATTGGCAGCACAGATATAAATATATCGGGTATTGCGTTCAATTCCTCTGAGGTAAAAGCTGGATTCGTGTTTGTGTGCATAAAAGGTTTGAAAGCAGACGGACACACTTTTGCAAGAGATGCAATTGATAAGGGCGCGGTTGCTGTTATAGGAGAATATGTGCCTTCTGATATTGCCACAAATATAATTATAGTTGATGATACAAGACTAGCTTTAGCGTGGCTTTCTGCGGCTTTCTATGATTATCCCTTTAAGAAATTTTCTCTTGTTGGGATAACAGGAACAAACGGAAAAACAACAACGACATATCTTGTGAAATCTGTTCTTGAAAGCAAGGGTTATAAGGTTGGACTTATTGGAACAAATCAGAATATGATAGGGGATGCGGTAATCCCTTCAAACCACACAACTCCTGACTCTCTTGAGCTTATGAAGCTATTTCACAGTATGGCAGAAGAAGGGGCGGATTATGTGGTTATGGAGGTTTCCTCTCATTCACTTGCTCAGGATAGAGTAGCAGCCTGCCATTTCACTGCAGCGGCACTTACCAATGTCACTCAGGATCATCTTGATTATCACGGAACAATGGAAAATTATATAGAGGCAAAAAAAGAGCTTTTCACAATGTGTGATATTGCAGTTTTAAATGTTGATGATGATGCCGCAGAGGTTATTTTAAATGGAGTTAAGTGTCCTGTGATTAAATACAGCCAAAAGGCAGATTCTGATATGAAAGCAGAAACTGTTTTTATGAATGAAAAGGGAATTTCTTTTGACCTTGAATATGACGGGGAGAAAGAAAGATTTGTTCTTTCAATCCCGGGACAGTTTACCGTTTATAATGCCCTTACTTCAATAGGGCTTTTAAAAGCACTGGGATTTTCACTTGGTGATATTGCAGAAGGACTTAAGAATGCAGAAGGTATCAAGGGGAGAGTTGAGGTTGTTCCCGTAAATACGGATTATACTGTTATAATAGATTATGCACATACTCCTGACGGTCTTTTGAATATTATTAATACTATAAGAGGCTTTGCAAAGGGAAGAGTTATAACGCTCTTTGGCTGCGGAGGAGACAGAGATAAAACAAAAAGACCGATAATGGGAGAAATTGCGGGGAGCTTGTCAGATTTTTGTATAGTAACAAGCGATAATCCGAGAACAGAAAATCCGGAAAGCATAATAGAGGATATAATTAAGGGAATTTCAAAAACAAATTGTGAATATACTGTGGTTGAAAACCGATTTGATGCAATTGAATATGCACTTGACCATGCGCAAAAGGGTGATATTGTTTTGCTTGCAGGAAAAGGGCATGAAACCTACCAGATTTTAAATGGGCGGACAATTGTGTTTGATGAAAGGGAAATTGTTATCAAGCTTTTGCAGGACAGCAAAAGATAGGTTTTATGTAGCAGTCTGAAAGGAATTGTTTTTTATGGAATGGCGATTAAATCTTGGCAGAATAGCGGAGGCTCTTTCGGGAGAACTTTTAAATGCTGATAAGGATGAAATAGCAAAGGATATTTCCACCGACAGCAGATTGATATCTGAGGGATGTGTTTTTGTTGCCTTAAGGGGCGAAAACACAGATGGGCACAGATATGTAAAAAAAGCTGTTGAAGACGGTGCTGTCTGCGCGATAGTAGATAATAGTTTTGACGAATTTGAGAATCTTCCTCAAATCAGGGTTGAAAACACTCTTAAAGCGCTTGGTGATTTTGCAAGACTATACAGAGAAGAGTTTTCTGTTCCCTGTGTTGCCGTAACAGGAAGTGTGGGTAAAACAAGTACAAGAGATATGATATATTCTGTTCTCAATGAGCAGTATGTGTCACTTAAAACAGAAAAGAATTTTAATAATGAAATTGGTCTTCCGCTGACTGTGTTTGGTCTTAAAGGTGAACACGAAATGATGGTTCTTGAAATGGGAATGAGCGGATTTGGAGAGATTTCAAGACTTACAGAGATTGCCCGCCCTGACACGACAGTTATAACAAACATAGGTCTTGCTCATATTGAGCATCTTAAAACTCAGGAAAATATTTTAAAAGCAAAGCTTGAAATTCTCGAAGGTTTAGGTGAGGACGGAACAGTTATATTAAACGGTGATGATGCACATCTTCGTTCTCTTGAGGGCACTCTGCCTTATGAGACATTGTTCTATGGAATTGAAAATAAGTCTTGTGATTTAATTGCAGAAAATATAAAAAAATATTCAGAAGGCACAGATTTCACTGTGAGAATAGACGGAGAGGAGTATGAAGTATCTATTCATGTTCCGGGAGTGCATCATGTATATAATGCTTTGGCGGCAATTTTAACGGGAATAAGATATAATGTTCCGATTAAGAAAATTATTGAGGGAATATCAAAGTTTGTGCCGAGCGGTATGAGGCAGAATATTATTGCCCTTAATGACTATGTGATTATAAAGGATTGCTATAATGCATCTCCTGATTCAATGAAATCGGGACTTGAGGTTCTGGACAGCACACTTTCGGGAAAAAGAGAAAAGAAATATTTAAAAGTCGCAGTACTTGGAGATATGCTGGAACTTGGAGATATTTCGGAGGCGGAACACGAAAAAGTTGGCGAACTTATTATGAATTATGATATCGACAGAATTATAACTGTTGGGGGAATGTCAGAGCGTATTATTCAGCGTGCTATAAAAGAAGGTTTTTCCGCATCAAACACCTTTGCGTTCAGGACAAATGAAGAGGTTATAAATAATATTTATAATATTATAAAACCTGATGATGTTATTTTGTTTAAAGGCTCAAGGGGAATGAAGCTTGAGGAAATTGCAGATTATCTTATAAAAACAAACGGAACAAAAGAATAACAGTAGGTGATTAAATGTCAGATTTTTTAATAATAGCTATAATAAGCTTTATATTAGCACTAATTTCGGGAGTTGTCTTAATTCCAGTTTTGCACAGACTGAAATTTGGTCAGGAAATAAGGGAAGAGGGTCCCAAGTGGCATAAGGCGAAATCGGGAACTCCAACTATGGGAGGGATAATATTTATTTTATCCTATGTTATTGCTATAGTAATCTTTTCTTTATTTAAGGACATCAGTAAAGGCTATAAGGAGCTTTTACTTGTTTCTTTATCTGCTCTCTCATTTGGAGCAATCGGTTTTATTGATGACTATATAAAGGTTATACTGAAAAGGAATTTAGGGCTTACCGCAAAGCAGAAATTCACACTTCAGCTTTTGGTTTCTCTTCTTTTCACCGGTCTTCTGGCAGGCTTTGGCGTGATAGATATGGCGGTTTATATTCCATTTTTTAAAACTTATCTTAATCTTGGCTATCTTGTTTTGCCGCTTGATATTCTTGTTATGTTGGCAACGGTTAACAGCGTTAATTTAACAGACGGTCTCGACGGTCTTGCAACCTCTGTAACCATTGTTGTTGCATTGTTTTTTGCATTAGCGGCAGACCTTGTCTCAAATAGTGTTGTGCTTATTATAACCGGTGCAATTATTGGCGGGTTATTTGGGTTTCTTATATATAACAGACACCCTGCAAAGGTATTTATGGGTGACACAGGCTCATTGTTTCTTGGCGGACTTTTAGCTTCGGTTGCAGTTTATATGAAGAATCCCTTCATTCTATTGATAGTAGGTTTTGTTTATGTTGCAGAGTCGTTATCTGTTATAATTCAGGTTACATATTTTAAAAAGACGGGAAAAAGAATTTTCAAAATGAGTCCTATTCATCATCATTTTGAAATGTGCGGATACAGCGAGAAAAAAATAGTACTTATATTTACAGTAACAACTATAATTCTTTGTGCCATAGGGTATTTAGGTATTTAATCGAAAGGAGAGTCAAAAGGTGAATAAAAAAGATGCTGAAAAACTGAAAAAAGCCGTACTTGGAGTTGACCTTCAGTTTCTTGTGATGGTTTATGCCCTTTTAGCCTTTGGACTTATAATGATTTTAAGTGCAAGCAGTCCTATTGCCTATGCAAGTAAAAGCACAAATTATAACAGCTTTTATTATTTTAAAAAACAATTAATATGGGCAGTTATCGGCACCTGTGGGCTTGTTTTCACAAGCCTTTATGATTATAGAAAACTAAAAAAATATGCATGGCATTTTTATGCTTTGAATATTGTTTTGCTTGTGTTGGTTCTTGTAATGGGAAAATCTGTTAACGGTGCAAAGAGATGGTTTCAGATAGGGGGATTTTCCTTTCAGCCAACAGAATTTACCAAAGCCTTTATAATAATTTTTTATGCGTATTTTATTTCTGAAACATATAAGCTTATAGGGAAAATAAGAACCCTTATTATATATGGCACTTTGCTTGGTGTAGTTGCACTTCTTATTATGCTTCAGCCTCATATGAGCTGCACTATTTTGGTTGTTGCAAGCGTTGGTATTATGATGTTTGTCGCAGGTATGAAATGGTGGCATATAGGGGTTCTTGGAGTTGCAGGGGTATTAGGTGCTCTTGCTCTTGCAATGTCTTCGGAATACAGACGAGCAAGAATGCTGACATTCTGGAATCCCTTTGAAGATATTCAGGGAGACGGCTGGCAGATAGTTCAGTCCCTTTATGCAATTGGTTCAGGAGGTGTTCTGGGGGCAGGACTCGGACAGAGCAGACAGAAATTTATGAATATACCTGAACCGCAGAACGATTTTATTTTTTCAATTCTTGCTGAAGAACTGGGGCTCCTTGGCTGTATTCTTGTTATTCTTATGTTTTTCTATCTGATTTTAAGAGGAATAAAAATTGCCCTCAAGGCTCCTGATATGTTTGGGAAACTATTAGCATCGGGAATTATCGGTCTTGTTGCGATACAGACTATTATAAACATTGCGGTTGTAACATCAACTATGCCTGTTACGGGTATGCCATTGCCGTTTTTTAGTTATGGCGGAACGGCACTTGCTGTTACTATGACGGAAATGGGTATAGTACTTAATATATCAAGACATAGTGAATAAAACTTTGTTTGGAGGCGGGAAGCTTGCGTCTTTTACTGTGTGGCGGAGGAACTGCAGGACACATAAATCCGGCAGTTGCTGTTGCCGATATTGTTAAACAAAAAGAAGAAAAATGTGAAATACTTTTTGTTGGAACGGAAGAGGGAATGGAAAAAAGCCTTATTCCTCTCAATGGATATAATATAAAGTTTATAAAGATTCATGGCTTTAAGAGAAAAATTTCCACACATAATTTTAAAGTGGTTATGGAACTTATAAGGGCTATAGATGAGTCTAAAAAGATTATTAAGGAATTTAAACCGGATGTTGTTCTCGGAACAGGCGGATATGTAACAGGACCTGTGCTTTTTGCAGCATCTCTTTTGAAAATCCCCTGTATGGTTCACGAATCAAATGCATATCCGGGGGTAACGGTGAGACTTTTGTCAAAGAGAGTTGATATTGTTGCTCTTGCTATGAAGGAAGCGGAAAAGTTACTAAAGGGGCCAAAAAGAGTGGAAATAACGGGAAATCCCATAAGACCTTCAATCCTTAACATAACAAAGGATGAAGCAAGAAAAAAATTAAAACTTGGAGATAAAAAAACGGTTTTAATTTTTGGAGGAAGCCTTGGTGCCGAACATTTCAATGATGTTGTATGTGATTATATTTCAGACGAGGTAAAAAACGGAAGAGTGAATTTCATTATGGCATCGGGGAAAAATAACCAGTATCAAAGGCTTTTAGCAAGATTTAATTCAAACGGAATCAATCCTTGTGATTATGAAAATTTAAGAGTTTCGGAATACATTTTTGATATTGAATATGCTATGAACGGTGCTGATATGATAATTGCCCGTTCGGGAAGCTCTGTTTCCGAAATGCTTGCTGCAGGGAAGCCTGCTATATTAATTCCGTCACCCAATGTTGCAGGAAATCATCAGGAACATAATGCAAGAGCTGTTGAAGCAGCAGGTGCAGCGATTGTTATATGTGAGGATAAGCTGGATAAAGATTTATTAAAAGCTGCTGCAGAGAGCATTTTGCTCGATGAAGAAAATCTTATGAAAATGTCAGCTGCGGCAGAAAAGGCAGCAATAACCGATGCAGCAGAGAGGCTTTATGTCCTCTTAAATGAGATAAGAAAATAGCTTTTTTATAAAAGAACACTTTTTTATATTCGGCATAATATGTAATGCAGAATAGTTTTCAAGGGAGGTGTTCTTTTGTGGGTTTATTAGAAATAAAGGGAGACAGGAGGCTTTGTGGAAAAACAAGTGTTCACGGAGCAAAAAATGCGGTTCTTCCTATTCTTGCTGCAACAATAGTTGCAGACGGAAATCTTGTTATACATAATTGCCCAGATCTTAGCGATGTGAGAGTTGGTTTTAAAATTCTTGAAAGTTTGGGGGCAAAATGCTCTTATAACAAAAAAGAAAGCACGGGTTATATAAATTCAGATAATATTTCAGGATATGAAATTCCGGAAAGCCTGATGTGTGAAATGCGTTCCTCGGTTATGTTTCTTGGGGCAATTCTTTCAAGGACGGGAAAAGCAAAAATAACCTATCCCGGCGGATGTGAGCTTGGACCAAGACCTATTGATTTACATCTTAAGGCTTTTCGACAGCTTGGCGTAAAAATTGAAGAGTATAACGGGTTTATTCATTGTGAAATTGATAAAGTGAAACCTGCAAATATAAATTTGCAAATTCCAAGTGTTGGGGCAACGGAGAATATAATGCTTCTTTGTGCCGTATCTGAGGGAGAGACTGTTATAGAAAATGCGGCTTGTGAGCCTGAGGTTGAGGATTTGCAAAATTTTCTTTGCTGTATGGGTGCCGATATAAAAGGCGGAGGAACTTCAAGGATAGTTATAAACGGTGTGAAAAAGCTCTGTGGAACAGAATATGATGTTATTCCCGACAGAATTGTTGCATCAACTTATATATGTGCTGCAGCCTGTTGCGGTGGTGATATACTCCTTGACAATGTGTGTGTAGAGCATATAAGCCAGCAAATTTCAATGTTATCTGATGCAGGCTGCGATATTAAGTGTGTGGGAAGTTCATTAAGAGTGAGAGTGAAGGAAAGACTAAATGCCTTAAAGCTTATAAAAACATCACCGTATCCTGGATTTCCAACGGATGCACAGGCGGTTTTTATGTCGGCTATGACAACGGCAGAGGGAACAACTGTATTCGTGGAGAATATTTTTGAAAGTAGATTTAAGCACATATCCGAGTTAACCAAAATGGGGGCTGATATAACAGCAGAGGGAAGAGTTGCAGTTGTAAGAGGTTGTGACTTTCTTCAGGGAGCAAGAGTGTGTGCAAGTGACCTTAGGGGAGGGGCAGCTTTGGTTGTTGCAGGACTTTCTGCTTTTGACAGAACAATTATAAGTCAGGTCTCTCATATTGACAGAGGATATGAATCAATTGAAAGAGATTTTTCTGCTCTTGGGGCAGATATAAAAAGGAAAAAGCTATAAATAAAAGGTGGTTTTCACCTTTTATTTATAGGAAAGGACAAGCTTTTTATGAGGAAAAAGATTAAAATCAGAATAAAGAAAAAAGATAGCAAAAAACCGATTTTGGCTGAATTAAACAGCATTGAAAAAAGAAAGCTTGAGCTTAAAAAAACAAGAAGAGCCCAGAGAATAAAAAGAAAGCTTATAATTTTTTCAGCCTTTGCCATTGCTTTAGGCGTAACCGTGATTATATTCAAGGCACCTTTTTTTAATATTAAAGAAGTGGTATGTGTGGGACAGGAAAGACTTTCGGAAGATGAAATATTAAAATATGCAAAGGTTGTCAAAGGAGAAAATGTGTTTATAACAAGCCTTAAGGATGTGAAAACAAGGCTTTCTAAAATTCCTTATGTGAAAGAATCAAATGCAAGAAGAATTTTTCCTGACAAGATAAAACTGTGGGTCAGAGAATGTCAGCCTGCATTTGTAATAAAAAATGAAGATAAGTTTATAGTCTGCGACACTGATACGAAGGTTCTTGAAATTGTTCCTGAAAATGCGGAAAATTTATGTGAAATAACTTTCCCGAAAAGCTTTTCTCAGGAAGCTGGGAAACAGCTTATTCCTGATGACAGTGCAGAAAATATTAAGTATCTTGAAATAATAAAAACAATGGGAGATTTAAATCTTATAAATTATACAACAGCTATTGACTTTACGGATATTTCAGATATAATAATATTGTATGACGGAAGACTAAAGATAAAGCTTGGAAACACAACGGATGTGTCGTATAAACTTAAATTTATAAAAGAAGTTATAGATAAAAATATTTCATCACACGAGAGAGCAACCATAGATTACACAGGTGAGACTTTGTTTGTAGGACAGTTTGAGGAGGACAAGCCTCAAACAGAGGAAGCAGAGAGTGATGAAACAGAAAATAAAGACGGTAAAAAAGAAACAGCAGAGAATGTTGAAAGGACAGAAAACAAAGAAGAGGAGACACCTCAGGGATAGGAAAGGATAGTTAAAATTTAATGAACAGAAAAAAACTGAGATTTCAACTGCCTGTGTCAATTGTTGTTTTTGTTCTGGTTTTCGGAATAACCTGGCAGATAAAGGGTGTTAAGAAAAACAGTGCAGTTGACGGGCAGATTTCAACAAGAATAGAAACCCTGCAGAATGACTACAGAAAAGAGCTTGAAAAAAATGAAGCTCTTCTCCAGCAAATTGTTGAGCTTCAGGGAGATATATCAAAATACAGAGACCAGGTTTCTCAAAGCGGCGGAGCAACAGATATTTTAAAAACCGAGCTTAACCGTGCGGAAATGGTTGCAGGACTCACAGATGTTGAGGGTAGCGGGATAACGGTCACTTTAAAGGACGGAACACAAAATCAGGCAACAGGAACAATTGTTTATGATGATAATTATGGGATTGTTCATGATTCCTATGTGCTTATGTTCTTAAACGAACTGAGGGCAGCAGGTGCAGAGGCTCTTTCTATTAATGATGAAAGAATTCTTGCAACAAGTGAGATAAGATGTGCAGGGCCAACCATAAGCATAAATAATACAAAAAAAGCAGCTCCTTTTGAAATAAAGGCAATAGGAGATCCAGACACTTTGGAAAATGCCCTTAAAATGCCGGGCGGTGCGGTTGACCAGATGAAATTCTATGGGATAGACATAACAATTAAGCGTTCAAACAAGCTTGTTGTAAAGAAATACACAGGCTCGAGCACATATAAATATGCTAAACCCGTAGTGAAAAAGGAGGGTGAATAATGCTTTTTGCAGTTGCGGTTGTACTAGGTATTATTTTCGGACTTATCATTCCGTATAACTTAACATCAGACACCCTTCCATATGTTGCAGTTGCAATTATTGCAGCCCTTGATTCGGTTTTTGGAGGCATTGTGGCAAATTTCAGCAAAAGATTTTCCATATATGTTTTTATGACAGGACTTATCTCTAATGCAATTCTTGCGGTTATTCTCACATATGTGGGAAATATCCTTGGAATAAATTTATCTTTTGCGGTTATTATTGTATTCGGAGTAAGACTCTTTAATAATCTGGCAAATATACGAAGAGCAACTATAGATAGATATGTTCTTGAAAAGGTTAAATTCAGGACAAACACCGATTATATCGGTATAGAGGCCGGGGTAGAGATTACTGAAACGGAAATTGATGCTGAAGAGGAAACAGAAGAGAACAAAGACGAAGAAAAATTTGAAGAAACAGAAAAAAATTCTGACTAAGGTCAAAAAAAGAATAAAAATGTAACAATTTTGTAATATTTTTTGAAATAACTATTTACAAATTTAAAATTTTTGATATAATTATAATGTAGGTATATAATTAGCTATTAATAAGTTGATGTTATATAAATAGGGTATCAGAGGAGGAGAAAATTTTGTTCGAATTTGAAACAGAAGCTACAAGCCCTGCGGTTATAAAAGTCGTAGGTGTTGGCGGTGCAGGAAACAATGCAGTTAACAGAATGATTGAAGCTGAGGTTAAGTGCGTAGATTTCATTGCTATAAATACAGACAGACAGGATTTAACACTGTCAAAAGCAACACAGAAAATTCAGATAGGTGCAAAGCTTACAAAAGGTCTTGGTGCAGGTGCAGTTCCGGAAATTGGAGCGAAAGCTGCAGAAGAGAGCAGAGATGAAATTGCTCAGTATCTTCAGGATGCGGATATGGTATTTGTAACTGCAGGTATGGGCGGCGGAACAGGAACAGGTGCTGCTCCTATCGTTGCAGAGATTGCTAAGGAAATGGGCATTTTGACTGTTGGTATCGTAACAAAGCCATTTTGGTTTGAAGGTGCAACAAGAGCGAAAAATGCAAAAATTGGTATAGAAAACCTTAAGAATGCTGTTGACACACTTGTTGTTATTCCAAATGACAAACTTCTTGCAATTGCAGAAAACAAGACTCCTATAACAGAGTCATTTAAGGCTGCAGACGATGTTTTAAGACAGGGTGTTCAGGGTATATCAGACCTTATTTCAAGACCTGGTCTTATCAGCCTTGACTTTGCAGATATCAAAACAATTATGAAAAACACAGGCTATGCTCATATGGGTATTGGCAAAGCAACAGGTGAAAACAGAGCCGCAGATGCTGCAACAAAAGCTATCAACAGCCCGCTTCTTGAAACAAGCATCACAGGGGCAAAGGGTGTTATTCTTAACATCACAGGTGGTTCTGACCTTGGAATTTTAGAAATTCAGACAGCTTCAGAGCTTATCACAAATGCTGCAGATTCTGATGCAAACATTATCATCGGTGCAATTATAGATGAATCATTAGGAGACGAAATTCAGGTTACTGTTATTGCAACAGGATTTGAAGGCGGCGCTCCGGAAATTAAGTCCCTTTTCGGAGGTGACAAGAAAACCGGTTTTTTTACGGCACTGAACAAAGAGACTGAAAAAAAAGAGGATAGCTTCAAGTCAATCATTAAAGAGGAGACAGAAGCAAAACCTGAGCCAGTAGAAAAAAACACAGGCATTTTCAGTAACTTTGGCGAAGACGATGGAATAGATGTTCCGGTTTTTCTTCGTAAGAATCAAGATTAATTATGTTTCATACATAATAAGATGAGTTCCTTTTGAAACTCATCTCAGACTGTCGAAAAACTAGGTCTACCGCAAGGAAAAATATAAATAATAAATTTGTAGGGACAGGCGTCCTGGACTGTCCGTATATAGAAACGAAGAAAAATGGCAAAGAAAACTCGATGTTTTCTTTGCCATTACTTGATTTTTGCGAAATCGTTTTCTAGCCTGATGCACCTATTCTTCCGGCATTTATAATAAGGGATACGGCTTTTCTGTACGCCTCTTCGTCATAGTGTGCAAGTTCTCTAATGCACTCACTTTCTGTTATATAAGCCTCTTTGACCATTTTCAAAGTATCATTTTAAAAACAAATTGTCTGTTTTTACATACCCATTATACATTTTTTTGTGCTTTGTTAATATATTTTTACAATTAGCTTACATCTTGACAATTGTGTAAACTTTGGTGTATATTGTATAAATCAAAAAAAATACACAAAAGGAAATGATGACATGAAGTACTTAATAGATACAGCTAATTTAAGTGCAATAAAACATTGCAATAAGTATTATCCCATAGAGGGGGTAACAACAAATCCCACCTTGGTTTCTAAGGAAAAAACGGATTTCTGGACTTTAATGGAGGGGATAAGAAATATTATAGGCCCTGAAAAAATGCTCCATGTCCAGACAGTTCAGAAAAGTGCTTCCAAAATTGTGGAAGAGGCAAAAGTTCTTCAGGAAAGACTGGGAGGAAACTTTCTTATAAAAATTCCTATCAGCGAAGAAGGATTAAAGGCTGCTATGTCACTTAGAAAAAAAGGAATAGGGGTTACAATGACTGCTATTTTCACCCCTGCCCAGGCGCTTATTGCTGCAAAAGCAGGAGCTTCATTCGTAGCACCTTATGTTAACCGTCTTGATAATATTTTGGGTGACGGAACCCGTGTTGTTGAAGAAATTGTTGAACAGTTTGAAATATACGGACTTGATTGTCAGGTTCTTGCAGCAAGCTTTAAGAATGCCGAACAAGTGCATAAATGTGCCCTTTCAGGATGTCATTCTGCAACTCTTGCACCAAGCATATTCAAAAATCTTATTCTTTATCCTATGACAGACGCCACAATTGAAGGCTTTGAAAGGGATTGGAGCGAGGTTTACGGAGATAAAACAATTCTTGATTTTTAAGAGTTGATTTTTAAATGATAGCAATAAAAAATGCAATATTAGTTATGCCAGAACATTATATTCCTGATGCCACTCTTGTTATTGAGAATGACATAATAAAGGATTTCGAAATAAAGATAAGCATTCCGGAGGGCGCAGAGATAATAGATGCAGAGGGACTATTCGTAGGCCCGGTCTTATTGATATACATACTTATGCAGACGGTCAGCATATTCCGGTTATGAGGAAGCGTTTGATATAAATTTTGACTGGGACAGAGAATTTTTAGGAGAACTTAAGAATGTAATCAAGGTCAGAGTTTTGCCATATCATAATTTTGTAGGTTCAAAATATAAGTCTCTTGAGATGGAAAACACATTGCCCGGAACCTTGCCCACAAGCGAAAAGATAAAAAGGGCGGAAGAAATTTTAGAGAGTTATAATTTAAATTTTAAAAAAAGCGATGCGTGTGCATCGCTTTTTTAATCGCCAAAACAAATTCCTGTTGCCTTCGCAATTCTAACAATTTCACCATTTGGATCAACTGATTTGTTAAAGCCGATAACATTTTCTAAAGATTCATAAGACATTTCGTTGCCTTTTAAGATAACCATATTGCCGAATTTACCTTGCATTAAAAGTTCAACAGCATATGAACCATAGCGGGTTGATAAAATTCGATCGCTTGCTGTTGGAGAACCGCCACGCTGAGTGTGACCGAGGATGGTGGCTCTTGCCTCAATCCCGACAAGTTCTTCAAGCTGTTTTGTAACAACATTTGAAATTCCGCCAAGACGGATTGGGTCAGGGCTGTTTTCTATAACTTTAGAAACAAAAACTTCCCCATTTTTTGGTTTAGCACCTTCGGCAACAACAACAATAGAATAGTTTTTGCCTCGTGCAATATTTCTCTTTATGCTTTCTGCCACCTTGCTTATGTCATAAGGGATTTCAGGGATAAGTATGCTGTCTGCAGCACTGCCAACACCTGCATAAAGAGCCAGGAATCCGGCATATCTTCCCATAGCTTCAACAACCATAATTCTGCTGTGGGATTTTGCGGTTGTCTTTAATCTGTCAATAGCTTCAACACAACACTGGGTTGCAGTATCAAAGCCGAAGGTTGTGTCAGTTGCGGCAAGGTCGTTATCAATTGTCTTTGGAACACCAATAACCTTAACTCCTTTTCTTGAAAAGTCACGGCCGCTTGTTAATGTTCCGTCACCGCCTATAATAACAAGGGCATCAATGCCAGCTTTTTTAAGATTGCTAATACCAGCATCAGAAACATCTCCGTGGCAGATGTTCCCGTTTTCGTCTTCATAAGTATAATCAAAAAGATTATCTTTGTTTGAACTGTAAAGAATTGTCCCACCTTCAGAAAGGATTTCTTCAACATTATCAAGGCTGAGATTAATAAACTCGTCCCCGCCGAGATATAAACCACGGTAGCTGTGTTTAATACCAACAACCTCAAGTCCGTATTTTAAAATTGCAGTTTTTGTTACGGCACGAATAACAGGATTTAATCCGGGGCAGTCGCCACCGCCGGTCATAACACCAATTTTTTTAATTTCACTCATATTAAACCCCTCCGCTATTATTTTAGTGTTATTCTTCCCATAAGGTTCTTATTTTATATCAAAAAATAAAAAAAAGACCGCAATTTTTATACGGTCTTTGGCGTTTAATCTTTAAATTCAAATAATTTTTTTAAGGGAATATTCAGTGCATCAGCAATATCAATCAAGGTGTCTAAAGTACAGGAACAGTTAGCAGTTTCAATCTTTTGCATATAAGTTCTGCTTATATCACATTTTTCTGCTAATTGTATCTGTGTCATTCCTTGCTCTTTCCTGTAATGTAAAATGTTAAGTCCAATTCCTAACCATATATCAAAATTTTTGTTCTTCATTTAGTTTCACCCCATATATTTATTATATTCTTTAACTATGCTGTTATCGACAAACAAAATTTTCTTAATTGAGAATAAAATGTTTGCATTTTCTCTAAAAACATAGTAAAATACAAATATAATGTTTGCATTTGTGAACTAAATATATGTAAAAGGTGATTATAATATGGGTAAAAGATGTTGTTTTGCAGGACACAGAGAAATATATGAAGAGTTTAAAGATAAATTAAAAAATGAAATAGAAGAGTTAATAAATGAAGGGGTAGATGAATTCTGGGTTGGGCATTATGGAGTTTTTGACAAGGCATCAGCACAAGCCGTAAGAGAATTGAAAAAGACATACCAAAATATAAGATTGATTTTAGTGTTGCCATATACGACGGAGATAATCAACAGACTTAGAGAAAAATATTATAAGGAATTTGATGAGTTACTTATTGCGGATATCCCGGAAAAAACACCGGTTAAATATCGTATTATAAAATGCAATGAATATATGGTAAAAAACAGTGATTATCTTATTTGTTATGTAAAGTATTCGTGGGGTGGAGCGTTAAAAACTTTTGAATATGCAAAAAAGAAAAAGCAAATTAGAATAATGAATTTAGCAAAATAAAAAAAGGACCTCGGTCCTTTTTTTATTTGTAAAGATTAATTATATCATTTGCAGTGTTTTTCACATCTTCAATCAAATGATTTGGAGATATAACCTGAATTTCTGCACCAAAACCCAGAATCCATGAAATAAAAACGGGACTCACAGAAATTTTAAGGTTAACAATAAAGTGTTCACTGCCGTCTTTTATAAGAGTTATGTCTTTCCCGAAACGGTCAATAAAAACTCCCGCAAGTCTGCTTGTTGCTCTCAGGGTAACAATGCTTTCCTCCCCGCCGTACATACCAAACATACTGCTTGTGTATTTTGCGGTGTCAAAGCTCTCTGAGGGGGCTTTAGCTTTTTCTTCAAGAATTTTTATTTCCACCATTTTGTCAACTCTGAAATGAATAATTTTTTTTCTTTCTTCGCTATATGCAATAAGGTAATAATTCTCTTCATTCCATGTGAGACCGAGGGGAGTTTCTTTATAGATCTCTCCGCCTCTTTTAAATTGCTGATTCTTATCAACATTCCATTCAAAATATTTGAATGAAATCATCTTCCCTTGCATAAGAGCAAGGTGTATAGCATCAACATTATAAAAAATCTGTTCATTGGGTGTCTTAACTCTTCCCGCAACAAAAACCTGTCTTCTTAGCTGTTTTGCATTACTCAGACTGGTGAGCTTTTCAAGTTTTTTTATAAGCTCAAGGCTTTTTTTATGGGTTATAAATTTTGCAGACTGAACTGTGTCAACCAAAAGCTTAAGCTCTGGAAGTTCAAGAGGTCTTTCACCGATATAATAGAGGTTGGAACCTGATGAAATTTTTATAATGTCTATTCCAAAATTGCAAAGAGCATCAATATCGTCATAGATTGATTTTCTTTCAGCATCTATTCCGTAGGAAGAAAGCTCTTTTATAATGTCGCCTGTGGACATGGGATGTTCTTCATCGGTTTTTTCCATTAATATTTTTAAAATATATAGGATTTTAAGCTTTTGATTTGCTTTTTTACTCATTGTCTATCAGCTCAGACACATCGCCGTCAGCATCTGTGTCAACCTTTGTTTCAATTTTAGCTTTTTTCAGGATTTTAACATCCTTTGCTTCAATAACTTTAATAACAGCGTCATCGTCCTCGCCGAATTTAACCTTAATTATACCCTTGATAACAAAAGCATCAATAACAACTCCGCGGTTACCTTCATATTCAACCAAAGAGCCCTTTGTGGGAACGATTTTCAACATTTCGTCATAAACATTCTGTTCATACTGAAGACAGCACATAAGTCTTCCGCAAACCCCTGAAATTTTTGTTGGGTTAAGGCTTAGTCCCTGCTCTTTTGCCATTTTTATTGAAACAGGGTGGAAGTCATCAAGAAATGTTGAACAGCATAAAAATCTTCCGCAAACCCCAATAGCACCAAGATGCTTTGCCTCGTCTCTGACACCGATTTGTCTTAGCTCAATTCTTGTTTTAAAAACGCTTGCAAGACTTTTAACAAGTTCTCTGAAATCTATTCTTCCCTCAGCAGTGAAATAGAAAAGGATTTTGCCTCTGTCAAAGGTGTATTCAGCATTGATAAGCTTCATTTCAAGCTTATGTTCTTTGATTTTTTCAAGAGCAATATTATATGCTTCTTTTTCTTTTTGTTTGTTTTCCTCTCGTTGTTTTTGGTCATTTTCAGTTGCCTTTCTCAAAATAGGTTTTAAGGGAGCGACGATATCCTCTTCACTCACCTGTCTGTTTTCAAGGGCAACATAGCCAAATTCAACGCCTCTGGAGGTTTCAACAATTACATTATCATTATATTTTAATTTAATGCCTGCAGGGTCAAAATAATAAATTTTTCCCGCAGAATTAAATCTTACTCCTATTACTTCTATCATGTATTACCTCCCAAAAATCTATTATCATCATCTGCACGGATGCAGAAAAGTTAACATTCTGTTCTATATCGGACGAACTTGCAAGAAGAATTTCCAGAAGTTCAAGTGATGCGCCTTTTGTAAGCTTATTGCAATAAGCTTTAAGACATTCTTGCTTGTCCGGGCATAATAGCGAGACATTCACCTTTGCATCGTTTAATTTAAGCAGGTCACTGAAAAATGATTTCAGTACCTCCCTGATATCCCCGAAAGAGTTTTTGTTTGATTTTAAAAATTTTATAAAATCAAACATATTTTTGTATGCAGGATTTAAGAGATTGGTAAGATGCTTAAAAATATCATCCCTTAAAGAGAGAGCATCTTCGTTTTCCAGTATTCTAACTGCCCCTCCGATAGAGCCACCCGACATAAGAGAAATTATTTTTGCTTTTTCACTGTCTGTTTGTTTTTTTTCAAGAAGATATTTTTCGATAACACCAGGGTCAAGAGACGAAAATTTAATAATATTTGCCCTTGAAAGAACGGTGTCTAAAAATGCTCCCGAATTCTGTGCAATCATTATAATTGTGCAGTAGAGAGGGGGTTCTTCAAGAATTTTCAAAAGACTGTTTTGAGCAGATATGTTCATAGTGTCTGCCTCAGGAATAATATAAACCTTGCGTTCAGAAACAGCCGGCTTTAAATAAATTTCCTGTTTCATTTGCCTTATGGTGTCGGTTAAAATAGCGGAAGATTTTTTTGATGGGTCATAAAGCCCGTTTGTTATAATTCTCACATCAGGATGAGTCCCTGCAAGACACATTCTGCAGCTTTGACATTCTCCGCACATTTCTCCATTTTCAGGATTTTCACACATAAGCATAGAGGCAAAGCTAAGGCTGAGAGAGAATTTCCCGCAGCCTTCTGTTCCCTCAAAAATATAGGCGTGTCCTATGGAATTTGTATCTATAGCTCTTTTCAGTATGTTTTTAACACTTTCGTGTCCGTATATTTCAGAAAATTTCATTTTTATTAGAATTTAATGCGTTTTGCAATATAGTCTGTAAGTTCAGAAATTTTAACTCTTTCCTGCTCCATAGTATCACGGTCACGAACGGTAACTGCACCGTCTTCTTCTGAGTCAAAGTCATATGTGATACAGAAAGGAGTTCCGATTTCGTCCTGTCTGCGGTAACGCTTTCCGATGCTTCCTGCATCGTCAAATTCGCAGTTAAATTCTGCAGCAAGAAGGTCAAACACTTCTTCTGCTTTTTCAGAAAGTTTTTTAGAAAGAGGAAGAACAGCTGCCTTAACAGGTGCAAGGGCAGGATGGAATCTCATAACAACCCTTGTATCGTTCTTTTCTTCGTCAACAACTTCTTCGTCATATGCTTCAACTAAGAAAGCAAGCGTAACACGGTCTGCACCAAGAGAAGGTTCAACAACATATGGAACATATTTCTCGTTTGTTTCAGGGTCTGTGTATTCAAGCTTTTCTCCACTGTGATTCATATGCTGAGTAAGGTCAAAGTCCGTTCTGTCAGCAATGCCCCAAAGCTCGCCCCAGCCAAATGGGAACATAAATTCTATATCAGTTGTAGCTTTACTGTAGTGTGAAAGCTCTTCCTGTTCGTGGTCACGCATTTTAATATTTTCTTCTTTTATACCAAGAGAAAGGAGCCAGTTTTTGCAGGAATCTTTCCAGTAGTTAAACCAGTCAAGGTCTGTTCCCGGCTTGCAGAAGAATTCAAGCTCCATCTGCTCAAACTCACGGGTCCTGAAAATGAAGTTACCGGGAGTGATTTCGTTTCTGAATGATTTACCAATCTGACCGATACCGAAAGGGATTTTCTTTCTTGCGGTTCTCTGCACTGCTTTAAAGTTAACAAATATACCCTGTGCGGTTTCAGGACGAAGATAAATTTCGTTTTTGCTGTCCTCGGTAACACCCTGGAATGTTTTGAACATAAGATTAAACTTTCTTATATCTGTGAAATTATGTTTGCCGCAAGAAGGACATTTTATATCATTTTCGTTGATATATTCAAGCATTTTTTCACTTGTCCAGCCGTCGGCAGAAATGCCTGCAGCATCTTCAATAAGCTTGTCGGCACGGAAACGGGCTTTACACTCCTTACAATCCATAAGCGGGTCTGAGAAACCGCCAACATGACCAGATGCAACCCAAACCTCAGGGTTCATAAGAATTGCAGCATCAAGACCAACATTATATTTGCTCTGGCTTACAAATTTTTTCCACCATGCTTTTTTAACATTGTTTTTAAGCTCAACGCCTAAAGGACCGTAATCCCAGGAGTTCGCAAGACCTCCGTAAATCTCTGAACCGGGATAAACAAATCCTCTGCCTTTGCATAAAGCAACAATTTTTTCCATTGTTTTTTCTGTATTTTTCATCTATAGGTCCAACCTTTCGTGAATTTTATGTACAATTGAATATATTATATAACAAATTTTAAATATATGCAAGTCTTTTAAAGAAAAAAGAGCTTTTAAAAAGCCCTTTTTAGATATTCTATTTTTTCTTGCATACTGAAATTCCGTACCATATGCCTATAGCAGCATACGGAATAAGAAGAATCAGCCATATCGCAGACATAATAGGCGGGAAAAATATGCTTATGATGCTCAAAATTCCCATAATAGCTGTTCCTAAGCCAATAACTCTGTTGATTTTCTGTGCCTTTTCAGGTTCAACATTATAATTTTTTATATAGTCAAGCTTTGAAAGACAGTTGCCAGTTACAATGAACAAAACTCCAACTATGACCATACAGGCACATCTTATGTCAACTGCCCATCCAAGGCTATAGCCGAGGGTGATTATCTGCAAAACAATGGATAGTATGGGAATAATCCATTTTGTTATGGTTTCAAAATTGTTACGGTCTGTATGTTTTTTTGCATTAATATCATTTATAATGCAACAGAATATCTGGAGTGCTGCCATTAAAAGGGGAAGTCCAAAAACTGCAAAGCCTTTTGATACATAATTGTCAGGCTCGTTGTATAAGTTGAAGTGAATTGCTATAGAGACTGGAAGTTTATCCCATAAGGCAACTCCCATAAGAATAGGCAAAAGACATACAATAGCTGTTATAATAAGACTTTTCCATTTTATATATTTCATTATTTATTATCTCCTATAGATTGGTGTTTTCGATAAGCTTTACAAAATCATTTGCAATTTCTTTTGAAAGTGAATTTTTGAATGCATTTTTTATGTTTTCTATATCATAAGGTATTCCTGTAAGTGCCGTTTCCACTATGTCTGAAATAGTGTAGTCCATAGAATCAGTATAAACCTTAACTTCTTTTATGATTCCCTTTTCAATTATAAGCAAAAGTTCAGCTTGTCCCCAGGCGAAACGCCCGCTAAAAGATGCTGTGAACGGGAAAGTTTTGCCGTAAAGAAAATCCCAGCTTTTGTTTCTTTCTGCAAGATTTAAAATAATGTCTTTATCTTCAATTTTTAAAGGGGTTGCTTTCTTATTAAAAACAGATTCAAAGGATGTAAGCATATAACCTTTCATTTGCTCAATCGTTAAATCGGGGTTTATTTCCCGGAGATTTATAACCCTGCTTTTAACAGATTTAACACCTTTGGTATCAAGCTTTGCCTTTGACGGCGTAAGATATTTTGTCATTTTTTCTTTGTCGGCAGAAATAAGAATTGTCCCGTGGTGATATGATTTCCCCTTTGAATTATAAAAGGCATTTCCTGAAAATTTCTTTCCGTCTGCTAAGATATCATTTCTGCCAGAAAGATAAGTTTCTATACCTGCAAGACGGCAGGCACTTTTTATTATTTCCATGTTTTTTTCAAGGTCATAATTTTCGGTTCTTGAAATAAATGTAAAATTCAGGTTGCCCAAATCGTGAAAAACTGCACCGCCTCCTGAAAGTCTTCTTGCAGGAAACCCACCGTCAGCTTTTAAAAGTTCTATGTTGCACTCTGCCCACGGGTTCTGGTTCCTTCCGAAAACAACGGTGTTCTGATTTTGCCAGAGATAAAGAATAAGTGTTTTTTCGGGGACAGAGTCTAAAAGGTATTCTTCTGTTGCAAGGTTTAAATAAGGGTCTGTATCCGTACCTATATAATATGTAATATTTTCTATCATAAAATCACCTGAATATTATTTTAAAATATTTTTTAAATAAAGTCAATATTTTTATTGACAAAATTGTTATAAAAATGTTATAATATGTTATATTGATATGTGGTTTGAAACAGGAGTTTTGATATGAACAGTATAAGACTTGAAAAACTTAAAGGATATATTGAAAAAAGAAGTGTAACTTCAATAAAGGAGCTTCAGACGATTGTGCCTGAGGTTTCATTTATGACACTGCACAGGGACCTTGACGCTCTTGAAAAACAAGGAGTTATTATAAAGCAGAGAGGATGCGTGAAATCCGTTAATCATTCGGAGGATGTTGCCTTTAATATAAGACTTAATGAAAATAATCAGGGAAAGTTTGTTATCGCAGAAAAAGCACTTTCTCTTATTCAGGTTTATAATTCAATTTTTCTTGATGCGGGAACATCAAATCTTTTTATGGCAAAGAATATGCCTGATATAAACTTAAACATAGTAACAACGGGACCTGGAATTGCTCTTGAGCTGTGCAAGCTTCATAATCCAGTGGTCACAATGTGCTCAGGTACAATGAACCGGAAAAATCTTGCAGTTTCAGGGCAGAATACTCTTGAAATGCTTGAAAAAATAAATATAGACACGGCATTTGTTGGGGTTTCGGGATGCTCTCTTGAAACGGGGTTTACTTGCGGAACAGAGGTTGATATGATGATAAAGAAATTGGTGATAAAAAAGGCAAGGGTAAGTGTTATGATGTGCAGTCAGGAAAAGGTGGGAAGAATGATGCCTTATACCTTTGCGAATTTCCCCGATGTGGACTACATAATAACCGACAGTTCCCTGCCCCCGGAGTTTCAGAAAACTGCAAAAAGTGCAGGGTGTAAAATTATATAGGGTTTTGTTAGAAATAATGAAAAAAATATTGACTGAAATGTTATAATATGTTATAATGGTGTCGGTTTATGAAAATAGGTTTTCATAAGTCGGCATTTTTATATTGTTTAAAATTAAAATTCAATATATAAGGAGGAATTATTATGGCAAATGCTGTAATTATGCCTAAGGCTGGTATCACGGTTGAAAGCTGTATAATCGGCACATGGGAAAAGAAGGTTGGCGACGCTGTTAAAGTGGGAGACATTCTTTTTACATATGAAACTGATAAAGCAAGCTTTGAATGTGAATCAACAGCAGAGGGTACATTGCTTGAAATATTCTATCAGGAAGGGGATGAGGTTCCCTGCCTTTTGAATGTTTGTGCAGTTGGTAATCCGGGTGAGGATTGTTCAGCTTTAAGACCTGACGGGGCAGAGGCTGCACCTGCTGAAGAGCCGGCAAAGGAAGAAAAGAAAGAAGAAAAGGTTGTGGCTGCACCGGAAAAACCTGCAGCAACAACATCTAAAGACGGAGATAAAACAGCTATTTCTCCAAGAGCAAGGAAGCTTGCAGAGCGCGCAGGTGTTGATGCAACGCTTGCAACTGCAACAGGACCAAACGGAAGAATTATTGAAAGAGATGTAAGAGAGCTTATGGAAAATCCAGTAGTGGCGTCTGCTGCTGCAACTGAAGCTAGCGTACCTGCTGCTATACCGGAGGCTGAATATGAAGATGTTAAGTTCAGCGGTATCCGTCGTGCAATCAGCAAGTCAATGCACACTTCACTTTCAACAATGGCTCAGCTTACTCATAACACATCATTTGATGCAACTAATATTTTGGAATACAGAAAGCAGCTTAAGAATGCGGAGGGCGACCTTGCAGGAATCACTCTTGGCGATATAGTTTTATATGCAGTCTCAAGAACTCTTAAAAATCATCCTGACCTTAATGCACATATGCTTGATGACAACAATATCCGTCTTTTCAAGCATGTTAACCTTGGTGTTGCAGTTGACACTCCAAGAGGTCTGATGGTTCCAACAATATTCCATGCAGATGAAATGAGTCTTCTTGAAATATCAAAGGCTGTTAAAGAACTTGCAGCACAGTGTCGAGAAGGAAATATCAGCCCAGACAAGCTTTCAGGCGGAACCTTCACCGTTTCAAATCTTGGAAATATGGGAGTTGAATCTTTCACTCCTGTTATCAACCCGCCACAGACAGGTATTCTTGGTGTTTGCGGAACAATCAACCGCATAAAGGTAGCAAAAGACGGTTCAACCGAAGTATATCCTGCAATGGGATTAAGTCTCACATATGACCACAGAGCAGTTGACGGAACACCTGCTGCCCGTTTCCAGAAAGAACTGGGTTATAATCTTGAAAACTTTACAACGCTTCTTGCGAAATAAGGAGATATAATATGGAAACTTTTGATTTATTAGTAGTGGGCGGCGGTCCCGGTGGATATTTATGTGCCGAGAGAGCAGCTCAGGGTGGAATGAATGTTGCCCTTTTTGAAAAGAAAGCTCTTGGCGGAACTTGTCTTAATGAGGGTTGTATTCCAACCAAAACACTTCTTAACTCTTCAAAAATGTACCGCCATGCAAAAGAAAGCGAAGCTTTCGGCGTTACTGCAGAGGGGGTAAGCTATGACCATGCAAAGGTTATAGACAGAAAGAATAAAGTGGTTAAAACCCTTGTTTCAGGGGTTGGAGCTACAATGAAAGCAAACAAAGTTAATGTGTTCACAGCTAATGCAGTTATAAAAGGAAAAGGAGCAAACGGCTTTTTAGTTGAAGCAGACGGCACAACATACGAGGGAAAACGCCTTGTTATTGCATCTGGTTCTGAAACAGTTGTTCCACCGGTTCCCGGACTTAAAGAAGGTTTGGAAAGCGGCTTTGTTGTAACAAACAGAGAAGTGCTTGATGAAAAAAATCTTCCCGAAAACCTTGTTGTTATCGGTGGCGGTGTTATCGGTCTTGAAATGGCTTATTATTTTGCAAGTGTAGGCACAAAGGTTACAGTTATTGAAATGATGCCGAAAATCGCGGGTGCAACTGATCCTGAAATCTGCAAGATTTTATCAGATAGCTTTGAAAAACGCGGAATGGTTTTCAAACTTTCATGCAAAGTGCTTGAAGTTAAGAAAAACTCTGTCATATATGAAGAAAACGGAGAGAAGAAGGAAATTCCCTGTGATAAGGTTCTTCTTTCAGCAGGAAGAAAGCCTGCAACAGCGGGAATTGGAATTGAAAGCTTAAATCTTGATATGGACAGAGCTGCAGTTAAAACAGACCGTCATCTTTGCACAAATGTTTCAGGCGTTTATGCAATCGGTGATTGTAACGGAAAACTTATGCTGGCTCACACAGCATACAGAGAAGCAGAGGTTGCAGTTAACCATATGCTTGGAATTAATGACGAAATGCGTTATGATGTTATTCCGTCTGTAATCTACACAGACCCTGAGGTTGCAAGTGTTGGTCTTTCAAAAGAGGCGGCAGAAGAAAAAGGTATGAAGGTTAAGGAAGTTAAGCTCCCAATGTCTTATGCCGGCCGTTATCTTGCAGAAACAGAAGGCGGAAAAGGATTTATTAAATTAGTTGTTGATACAGATAAAAACCGACTTGTAGGTTGTCATATGGTTGGTTCTTATGCATCAGAAATTATAATGACAGCAACAATGATGGTTGACACAGAGCTAACACCAACAAGACTTAAAAAGCTGGTGTTCCCTCACCCAACTGTTGCAGAAATAATTCGTGAAGCAATATTTCATATCTAAGGAGGAATTTTAATATGCCAAAAAGTTTATTTGTTGATCCGGTTGAGACACTTGCTCCCGGTAAAATAACATTCAAAGACATCCCGGTTAATGCTTACAACAAAACAATAGCGGAAGAAAGAAGCCGCTACAGCGACGACGACCTTGTTCGTATCTATCGTGATATAACAGTTCTTCGTGAATTTGAATCAATGCTCAGCTCAATTAAAACACAGGGCGGATATAACGGCATTGAAACAACATATCCTGGTCCTGCCCACCTTTCTGTAGGACAGGAAGCTGCAGCTGTTGGTCAGGCTTATCTTCTTGACCAGAACGACTTTTCATTTGGTTCACACAGAAGCCACTCTGAAATCCTTGCAAAAGCATTATCCTGTATCCAGAAATTAAGTGAACAGGATCTTATGACAATAATGGAAGGTTTCTTAGGCGGAAGTGCTCTCCGTGCAACAGAAAAGCTCGGTCCTGTAAGTGATGTTAAAGAACTTGCTATCCGTTTCATCTTATACGGAACACTTTCTGAAATATTTGCAAGAGAAACCGGTTTCCATAAAGGTATGGGCGGTTCAATGCATGCATTCTTCCTGCCGTTCGGTATTTATCCAAACAACGCTATCGTTGGTGGTAGTGCTGCAATTGCAACAGGTGCTGCATTATTCAAAAAGGTAAACGGCAAACAGGGTATTGTTGTTTGTAACTCAGGTGACGGCTCAATGGCTCGTGGTCCTGTTTGGGAAGCAATGAACTTTGCTGCTATGGATCAGTATAACACATTGTGGGAAAGCCACAAAGGCGGAATGCCAATCCTTTATAATGTATTCAATAACTCATACGGTATGGGTGACCAGACCAGAGGTGAAACAATGGGTTATGATATGCTTGCACGTATCGGCTCAGGTGTAAGCCCAACTCAGTTCCATGCAGAGCGTATCAACGGATTTAATCCTCTTGCAGTTATTGATGCTATGGAAAGAAAGCTTGAAATTCTTCGTGCAGGAGAAGGTCCTGTTATGCTTGATACTCTTACATATCGTTATTCAGGACATTCAGTATCTGACCAGAATGCATATCGTACTAAGGAAGAAATTGAAGCTTGGCAGGCAATCGATCCAATCATCACATACCGTCAGGGTCTTGTTGATGCAGGGGTTGCTAACGATTCTAAGATGGAAGAAATTCTTGCTGAAACAAGAGAAAGAATGACAATGATCTGTAAGGCTGCATCAGATCCTGAAGTTAGCCCTTATGTAAACTTTAAGGCTGACCCACAGGTTGTTGAAAGAATGATGTTCTCAAATGAAAAGGTTGAGAAATTCGATGACCGTGAACCAGAGGTTAATATGCCTCTTGAAGAAGTTCCGGCTTATAAGAAGCTTAAGGAAAAAGAAAGATGTCCGATTGTTGACGGAAAACCTGTTTCAAAAATGAAATTATTCAATCTTCGTGACGCTATGTCAGAGGTTATTTATGACAGATTCTATGAAGATCCAACTCTTATTGCTTACGGTGAAGACTGCCGTGACTGGGGTGGTGCATTTGCGGTATATCGTGGTATGATGGATGCGTTCCCGCATTGCAGACTCTTCAATTCACCTATCGCTGAAGCCGCAATCGTTGGTACTGCAGTTGGTTATGCATTATCTGGCGGTCGTGCACTTGTTGAGCTTATGTATGCTGACTTTATCGGTTGTGCAGGTGATGAAATCTTCAACCAGATGTCAAAATGGCAGGCAATGTCTGCAGGAATTCTTAAAATGCCTGTTGTACTCCGTGTATCTGTAGGTTCAAAATACGGTGCACAGCACAGCCAGGACTGGACAGCACTTTGTGCTCATATTCCGGGTCTTAAGGTATGTTTCCCTGCAACCCCTTGGGAAGCAAAGGGTCTTATGGAATCTGCACTTAAGGGAACAGACCCTGTTGTATTCTTTGAAAGCCAGAGAATTTACGATGTTGGCGAACAGTTCCACGAAGGCGGTGTTCCTGCTGAAAGATATGAAATTGAATTTGGTGATGTTAATAAAGTTCGTGACGGTAAGGATGTAACAATTCTTACAATCGGTGCTGCTTTATATCGTGCAGTTGATGCTGCAAAACAGTTAAGCGAAAAATATGGTATGGAAGCTGATATTATCAATATCCATTCATTAGTTCCGCTTGATTACACAAAGATTGTTGAATCTGTTAAGAAAACAGGCAGAGTTGTTCTTGTTTCTGATGCTTGTGCCCGTGGCTCATTTATGAATGATGTTGCAAGAAACATCACAGAACTTTGTTTTGACGATCTTGATGCACCACCGGCAGTTGTTGGTGCTCGCAACTGGATAACACCTCCGTTTGAATTTGATGAATTCTTCTTCCCGCAGGCAAGCTGGATTATTGATGCAATCCATGAAAAGATTGTTCCGATTCCAGGCTATGTAGCAGAAACCGGATGCACAGAGGCTGAGGCACTTCGCCGCGCAAAACAAGGTGTGTAAATGATAATAAAAAGAACAGCAAATGCTGGAGTTTTGATAAAAACAGAAAATGTAAGCATCTTGCTGGATGGGGTATGTGAAGAACTTTTGCCCTATGAGAAAACACCATATGATATAAAGGAGGAGCTAATATTAGCTCCTCCTCATATTATTGCATTTTCTCACAGGCATAAGGATCATTATTCAGGGGATTTTGTAAAAAAAGTTAAAGCACCTGTAATTACTCCGGAAAGTGAGAAAAAAGATTTTCCGGAATACGGTTTTTTCTCAGTAGAAACAAGACACATTGGAAAAAATGATGTAGCCCATCAAAGCTTTGTGTTTGAGGGAGAAAAATGTGTGTGGCTTATGGGAGATGCATCTCCTGTTTATCTGGAAAAAATGAAAGATTTCAAAAAGCCTGAAATTTTAATTGTTCCGTATGCTTATGCTATAACAAAATCAGCATGGGAGAAGACTTTGAGTCTGGGAGCAGAAAAAATCATTCTTTTGCATATGCCAAAGCGGGAAATGGATGAAATGAAGCTTTGGGAGACGGTTGAAAGTGTAACAGCTGGAAGTGAAAATCTGATTATTCCCGGACTCAAAGAATCAATAATTTTGTGAAAATACAACATTTATTTGTTGTATTTTTTATTTTTATTCAATAGTTCCTTGACTTTTGAGTTTTCAAGATGTATTATTATTGTAGAAAAATATAGACTTAGAATGGAGACTTATTATGAACACATTATTATCAGTTTCGATTGCCCTTTTAGCAGGGCTTTTAATGACAAGAGTATTTAAACCTTTGAAGCTTCCGTCGGTTACTGCGTACTTAATTGCAGGTGTGCTTATCGGACCATATTGTCTTGGTGCAATAGGGTTTGAAGGTATAGGTTTCAGCTCTCACGATGCAGTTGCAAGACTTTCAGTGGTATCTGAGGTTGCACTTGGATTTATTGCTTTTTCTATCGGTAATGAATTCAGAGCAGAGGATTTGAAAAAAATAGGTAAGCAAGCACTTGTAATAGGTATATTTCAGGCAATAGTTGCAACAATTCTTGTAGATATTGCACTTTATGCTCTTCATCTTATTATGCCTGATAAAATAAGTTTATCTCAGGTTTTAATCCTTGGCGCAATAGCAACTGCAACGGCTCCTGCAGCAACACTTATGGTTGTCCGTCAGTACAAGGCAAAGGGCGAACTTACAAGCCTTTTACTTCCAATAGTTGCTCTTGATGATGCCGTTGGTCTTATTGTATTTGCGATATCTTTTGGTGTTGCAAAAAGCCTTATGCTTGGAAATATTGATATGATTTCTATTGTCGTAAATCCTCTTGTAGAAATTGTATGTTCACTGACACTTGGTGCTATAATGGGGTGGATACTTACTCAGCTTGAAAAGTTCTTTAATTCAAACACAAACCGTCTTAATATGACAATTGCTTTTGTGTTCTTAACGGTTTCACTTTCGATGCTTGATTTTCATATAGGACCTGTTCATATCAGCTTTTCATCTCTTCTTGTTTGTATGATGCTTGGAACAGTTTTCTGTAATATTTGTTCTCTTTCTCATGATCTTATGGAGGGTGCAGATAAATGGACATCACCGCTTTTTGCACTTTTCTTTGTTATAAGCGGTGCAGAGCTTGAGCTTGGCGTGTTCACAGAAGGGGCAATAGTTTTAATCGGTGTTGTTTATATATTGTTCCGTTCTTTGGGTAAATATGTTGGTACATATATCAGTGCAAAGGCTACCAGCTGTTCACCTAATGTTTGCAAATATCTTGGTATAACACTTCTTCCACAGGCAGGTGTTGCTCTTGGAATGTGTGCAACTGCAATGCAAATCGGAAGTCAGGGAAATCTGATAAGAAATATAACATTATTTGCTGTTTTGATATATGAACTTGTAGGTCCGCTTCTTACAAGACAGGCTCTTACTGCATCAGGAGATATCAAACCTATGTCTGATGAGGTGAAGATGCGTCGTCATACTAAACTTATGGAAGCTGAAAAGAGAAAAGAGAATTCAAAATAAAATTAATTTGATAAATCGTTTCAGGAGGTGCTTTAATGAATATTTTAATGGCAACAATGCAGCTTGATATAGGCGGAGCGGAAACACATATTGTTGAGCTTTCAAAAGCTCTTAAGAAAATAGGTGTAAATGTCAGTGTGGCATCCCGTGGCGGAGCATATGAAAAAGAACTTCTGGATGCAGGTATTAAGCATTATAAAGTGCCTCTCAATTCAAAAAGCTTCAAAAATATGTATCAGTCTTATAGAACACTGAAACATATTATTAAAAATAATGATTTTGATGTTATTCACGCTCATGCAAGAATTCCCGCATTTATACTGGGAAAACTTCAGAGGAGAATGGGCTTTAAAATGGTAACAACTGCCCATTGGGTTTTCAATACAAAATTTCCCTTGAACCTTTTAACAAACTGGGGAGAGAGAAGTCTTGCGGTAAGTGATGATATAAAAAATTATCTTATAGATAACTATGGAATAAGAGAAGATAATATCAGGGTAACCATAAATGGTATTGACACAGAGAAATTTTCAAGTGATGCAGATTATTCTGAAATAAAGAAGGAATTTGGTCTTGAAGACGGTAAAACAAGAATAGTCTATGTAAGCCGAATGGATGTTGACAGGAGCTATGCGGCTCATAAGCTTATAGAAATAACTCCCGAGCTTGACGAGAAAATTGATAATCTTGAAATAGTGATTGTAGGCGGCGGAAATGATTTTGATAATATCAAAAAAGAAGCAGATGCTGTTTGCGAAAAACTTGGGAAAAAGGTTATTATCACAACGGGAAGCAGAACTGATATAAATAAATTCACCGCAAGTGCAGATATATTTATAGGGGTAAGCCGTGCAGCACTTGAGGCTATGGCTTGCGAAAAACCGTCCATTATTGCAGGAAATGAAGGTTATATCGGTATTTTCGACGAGGAAAAGCTGGCAGTTTCCATTGACACAAATTTCTGTTGCCGTGGATGTGAAGAAACAACGGCGGAAGTTTTGAAAAGAGATGTTTTAAAGCTTCTTGAAAATAAAGACGATGAATATTTAAAAAGACTTGGAAAATATTCAAGAGATACGGTTGATAAATTCTATTCTGTTGTTACTATGGCAGAGGATGCTCTTAAGATGTACATTTCTGTTATTAAGGGCAGTAAAATAAATCTCGTAAGAGACGAAGAATTTAAAACAATTGATGATTATATTAAATCTGAATTTAAAAATAAAAGTGTTATGATTTCAGGATACTATGGCTTCAGGAACAGCGGGGATGACTCAATTCTTGCGGGGATGGTGTCAGAGCTGAGAGAAAAGTGTCCTGGAATAAATATAAATGTCCTTTCCAAAAATCCCAAAGAGACTGCAATGATTTATGGTGTTAAAGCCGTAAACAGATTAAATATCCCGAAAATATATAGTCTTCTTGGTAGACAGGATTTGTTTATAAGCGGGGGCGGAAGTCTTTTGCAGGATGTAACAAGCAGCAAGTCGCTTCTTTATTATCTGTTTATAATCAAGCTTGCAACTTTAAGGAGAGTGAAAACCTATATATATGCAAATGGTATAGGCCCTGTTGTTAAAGAAAAAAACAGAATTCGTGTTAAAAATCTCCTGAATAAAGTTGATATGATAACTTTGAGGGATGAAGCTTCCTTGAAAGAACTTAAAAATATGGGAGTTACAACTGATGCAAAAGTTACAGCAGACCCTGTTTTCACACTTGTTCCCGAGAAAAAGGAGGAAACAGAAAAGTTTCTTTTGTCAAATGGACTTGAAGGCGGAGAAAAATATTTTGTTGTTTCTGTTCGTCCGTGGAAGGATGAAAAGGAAGACTTCGCGCAAAATATTGCAGAATTTTGTAACACAGCCGCAGAAAAATATGGACTTGTACCCGTAATTCTCGCTATGCAGCCAAGTCACGACAGCGAACTTTCAAAAGAGGTTTGCATGGGAATAAATGGTAAACATATATTGCTTAATAAAAGCCTTTCATATAACAGACTTTTGGGAATTCTTGATAATGCGGAATTTTGTGTAGCTATGAGACTCCACACCCTTATTTATTCAGTTAAAACAGGAACACCAGCTATCGGAATTTCTTATGACCCGAAAGTTGAGGGGGTTCTTAATTATGCAGGGCAGGATATGAGCGTTAAAGTCAGCGAAGTTACAGATGATGTTCTTCATGAGTATGCAGATAAAGTGGTGGCTGAAAAAGAAGAAATTATTGCATATGTTGCAAATCGTTCAGAAGAGCTTACAAAGCTTGCCGAAAAAAATGCAGAAATTGCAAAAGAAATAATTGGATAAAAAAATCTGTATTGACTTTATTTTTTAAATATAATATAATGTATAGAAAACATACAAGTAGGAGGACTAAGTTATGGAAAAAATCAAACGCCCTGAAACTATGGAGCGTATAACCACAAAAGAATTGGCAGATAAATTTATTGAAGAACAGGTTATGGAAGTCCGTGCCCAGGTGGGGGATAAAAAGGTGCTTCTTGCTTTGTCAGGCGGTGTTGATTCGTCTGTTGTTGCAGCTCTTTTGATAAAGGCTATTGGAAAACAGCTTGTATGTGTTCATGTGAACCATGGACTTATGAGAAAAGGTGAAAGCGAAGAGGTTATTGAAGTATTTCAGAATCAGCTTGATGCAAATCTTATATATATTGATGCAACAGATCGTTTTCTTGATAAGCTTGTAGATGTGGACAAGCCTGAAGAAAAGCGTAAAATTATCGGCGGAGAATTTATTGAGGTGTTCAATGAAGAAGCAAAAAAACTTGATGATATAGATTTTCTCGCACAGGGAACAATTTATCCCGATATTCTTGAAAGTGACGGCGTAAAAGCGCATCATAATGTTGGCGGACTTCCTGAGGATATGAAATTTGAACTTGTTGAACCTGTTCGTCTTTTATATAAGGATGAAGTTCGTGTTGTAGGCAAAGCTCTTGGACTTCCGTCTTCGATGGTTGACCGTCAGCCATTCCCGGGACCGGGACTTGGCGTTCGCTGCCTTGGTGCAATTACTCGTGATAGACTAAATGCTCTCCGTGAAGCAGATGCAATCCTTCGTGAAGAATTTGATAAATGCGGACTGGCAAAAACCGTATGGCAGTATTTTATTGCAGTTCCCGATATGAAGAGTGTTGGTGTGAGAAATGATAAACGCTATGAAGGATGGCCGGCAATCATTCGTGCCGTAAACACAACCGATGCAATGACAGCAACAATCGAAGAAATTCCATATGAAGTTCTTCATAAAATTACAAACCGTATCACAGCGGAAGTTGAAGGCATCAACCGTGTTCTATTAGACTTAACACCAAAGCCGGTTGCCACAATCGAGTGGGAATAAGCGATTTATTATAAGATAACAAAAACGAGTCTCCGGATAGAGTTTCCGGAGACTATTTTTTTTATTTTTATTCAACTATTGCAATTATCTGAGTAATAAATTTGGTCGTATCTTTGTGTTGTGGAGGTCCTTCAAGATAAAGATTACGGAATATACCCGACAGTTTTAAGTTGTTTTCTTTTGCATACATAAGAAGTCTTTTTCGTGCTTCGGGAATATCTTCGTATGCTCCGTGATGGAAAAAGGAAATTGCTTTGAGAGAGGGAATGTGTATGACATATTCTCCTTCACTCTTGGACGGAACAGCAACACAATATGAAACCTGTTCGGGAGTATCTTTGTGATATTCAGTAAAATACATGCGTCTTGTTGTATCGGTCCCATGTTTTCTCATTGCTTCAAGCGCTGTGTTCCGCAGTAGATTTGTTTTATCTGCAATGGTTGCGGAGTTATATGTACGGCAGTAAACCGCTTGTGGCTCAATTGTAATATCTTTAATAGTGTCGCGCTGATTATAGGCTCTCTCCCTCAGCTTCTCTATTGTGAGATTAAGTTCATCTCTCATAGTCTCAAGCCTTTTTATCATTGGGTGCAAATCAGAAGAATCACTAAAATATTCACTTATTTCATTCAGGGAAAGACCCAAATCCTGAAAAATACGAATTGTGCGAATTTGAGTAAAACTGTCAATAGTGTAGTAGCGGTTCCCTGTTGCGCCATCTTTTTTGTCAGGCTTTATAAGACCCTTTGCCTCATAATTCAATATTGTTTTTCTTGTTATACCGACAGCTTTTGCAACCTCTCCGATGGAAAATAAATTCTTATCCATAAAAACATCCTCGTTTAAATATTTAT
Organism: Clostridia bacterium; assembly: GCA_045575975.1. Lineage (GTDB taxonomy): Bacteria > Bacillota > Clostridia > Monoglobales > Monoglobaceae > RGIG8709. The sequence goes on from JAZNFO010000039.1 coordinate 56,790, forward strand.
AAATTTTTAAAAAAACTATTGCATCGTACCTTGGGGTACGGTGTATACTTATTATAATACATAATAAGTATTTTTTCAAGATATAGAAAAAATACTTTGTTATCAAATTTTTATCAGGAGGATAGAAAAAATGAAAGGAAAGAAATTTTTAAGTTTATTGTTATGTCTTTGTGTGTTTGGCACAATGATGTCTGTTACTGCATTTGCTGCAGCAACTGACATTTCGGTTACATCGGCTAATTATTTTGAAAACGGCGATGTGAAAAGCCTTAACATCAACTTTGGCTGGGACACAGCATCTGCCAGCAGCCGTATGACAGTTATGACAGAACGCTTGCGTTCCGAGGGAGAAGCGGGAACTGATAAATACTATGGTGATTTTACAGACCTTGGGTATTACGGAAGAGCTTTCGGCTCATGGGATGAGGTCCTTGCTAACAGTGAAAAATTTGGTATGCTTTATTATACTGATGAGCATAAGATGAGTTATGACCAAACAAATACTTTATCTCTCTACTTTGAAGAGGGTGATATTTCTATGAATGTTGACAGAACCTATTATTTGTATCTTTGGACATACTATGGAGGACATTATTATCCCGATAATCTCTTTATGGTTCTTCAGGTAAAGAATGGCGTATTTCAGTTTGCCTCTGCTAAGGGTCGTAATGACTACGGAAAATTTACAGTTCTTAAAGGCGGGGTAGCAACTACTCCTGAATTTAAGGATGTAAAAAAAGCGGATTATTTCTTTGAACCTGTAAATTGGGCAGTTGAAAAGGGTATCACTAATGGAATGAGTCAAACTGAATTTGCACCAAATGCAACATGTACCCGTGCACAGATTTTAACATTTCTCTGGCGTGCTGCAGGGTCACCGGAGCCATCAATTAGCAATCCCTATAATGATGTGAAATCAAGCGATTATTTCTATAAAGTAGCACTTTGGGCAAAGGAAAAGGGTGTTTATAACCCGGGCGGTTCCACATTCGGACCAAACGAACTTTGTACCCGTGCTTCAACTGTTGAGTATTTCTGGCGTTTTGCAGGTTCTATTTCAGAAATCAGAGTTCCGTTTTCTGATGTTGCAGAAGGCAGCGAGCTTGACAAGGCTGTTTCATGGGCTGTAAGAAAAGGTATCACCAATGGTGCGGGCGGAACTGCTTTTTCACCTGATACAACATGCACCCGTGCACAGATTGTAACTTTCTTGCATCGTTTTTATGTAACACCGCTTGATAATAAGGAGCTTATAACAAGCCTAACAAAAGCGGCAACACAGACAGTAACAAGCATGGAGCTTGACCCGATTCCCTCAGAAGATTATACAACACATCCTGACTGGTATGGTTCACTGACTCCTGCATATAAAATGAGCGATGAGCGTCTTTTGGCAGAGTATGAAAATATTCAGAGAGTAATTGAAGATTATCGCAATCGTGATATATATATGAGCGATGGGCCTTATTCTCGTGAACTTGATTTGTGGTCAGAAGCAAGCAGACGCGGACTTCTTGATGAATAAAACGTAGAGATTGTATTATGAAAAAAATATTAGCTATTTTACTTACGGCAGTTATGTCAGTTACACTTCTGGCAGGCTGCAGCGACCCTGTTTATGATGACCTTTCTAATTTTTTGAATGTTGAGATGAAGGATGTTAATGCTGATTATGTAAAGCTTACCGAAGAGGTAGCAACATGGAGCAATATTGAAGACGACGCACATCTTGCAGAAAACATTGAAAAAGTGGTTCTTCCACTTGTGGATGGTTCACTTACAAAGCTTAAAGATATAAATCCTGCAACTGATGAAGTAAAAGCACTCAAGATAAAATATGTTATGGTAATGGATGTATATAAAAAAGGGTTTGAGGCTCTTCTCGAGGGTTGTAAAACTCAGGACGAAGCAACAATCAATGCAGGAAATGAAAGTATTGAAGAAGCACTTAAGCTATTAGATGAATATAACAAGGGTTTGGAAGAATTGGCAAAAGAACACGGTGCAGAAATTGAATATTAAAATTCAATGTTTGAAAAAAGGGAAAGAGAACTTCTTTCCCTTTTTTGTGTTTAAAACAAGCTAAAATATGAGGAATATTGACTTTTACAGTGCTTGGTGATACAATAAATGTAAAAATTCAATCTTGGGAGTAGCAAAATGAAAAAAATTTCCGGTGTTTTATTATTTATAATAACAATTATTTTTTCAGTATCTTTAATAGCAAATGCAGAGTCAGTTGTTTTATATAATAAAGGCGAAGTTATAGATTTAGCAA
>JAZNFO010000040.1:0-7674 GCA_045575975.1 Clostridia bacterium
CAGGAGACACATCCTGGGCAACATATCTTGAAGATTGTTATGCTGATTTTGATTTTATTAATCAATTAAACGGGAAAAAAATAATTATAAAAGGCAATCACGATTACTGGTGGACCACGCTTAATAAAATGAACAGTTTTGTTAAAGAAAATTCTTTTGATACTATATCATTTATGCAGAATAATACGGTTATTCATAACTCATATGCAATTTGCGGAACAAGAGGATGGACTATTAAAACTCCTAATTGTTCCGAGCTGAATGAAAAAATATTTGAAAGAGAAAAAAGAAGACTTATTTTATCGCTTGAAGAAGCAAAAAGATATAATCCTGAAGAAATTATTGTTGCCCTTCATTATCCGCCCTGTGAAAAAGATAATGATAACATTGATTTTCTTGATATAATGAACCAGTATGGAGTTAAGCTTTGTGTATATGGTCATCTTCATGCACAGTCGCAAAAAGGAGCAATTACGGGGAATTGTGAAGGGGTTGAACTTCGCCTTGTGTCTTGCGATTATCTTGGATTTATGCCAGAAAGGCTTAAATAACAGTGTTTTATTAGAAAATTCACTAAATATTCAGTCGTTTGTTGATGAAAAATTAATGTTTTTGTTAAATTTTTTTAATAGTATTGTATTTTAATGCATAGTGTGCTATAATAATCCACATATGAGAACATAAGAGAGGAATGTTAGAATGAGTACAGTTGAAAAATTGGAGAACAGTATGGTAAGCTTTGAATTTTCTGTTTCTGCAGAAGAATTTGAAAATGCAGTTCAGAAAGCCTATAAGAAAAATGTAGGTCGTATTAATGTTCAGGGTTTCAGAAAAGGAAAGGCTCCAAGAGCTATTATCGAAAGATATTATGGAAAAGAAATTTTTTATGAAGATGCGGTAAATATTGTTTTACCTGAAGCATATGATAAAGCTATAGCTGACAATAATATAGAAGCTGTTGCTCAGCCAGAAATTGATGTTAAAGAACTTTCTGCTGAAACAGGTGTTGTTTTCACTGCAAAGGTTACAGTTAAGCCTGAGTTTGAACTCGGTACATACAAAGGTATTGAGGTTGCAAAGGTAACTCACAGGACAACTGAAAAGGAAATCAATGCTGAAATTGAAAAAGTTCGTGAAAGAAATGCAAGACTTGTCAGTGTTGAAGACAGAGCCGCAGCATTAAATGATACCGTTAACATTGACTTTGAAGGTTTTACAGACGGTGTTGCATTTGATGGAGGAAAAGGCGAAGGCTTTGATTTGGTTCTTGGTTCAGGTCAGTTTATCCCTGGTTTTGAAGAACAGTTGGTTGGTAAAAACATTGGCGAAGAAGTTGATGTTAATGTTACTTTCCCGAAAGAATATCATGCAGAAGATTTAAAGGGCAAGGATGCGTTATTTAAAGTTAAAATTAACGGAATTAAGGTTAAGGAACTTCCTGAACTTGATGATGAGTTTGCAAAGGATGTAAGTGAATTTGATACATTTGCAGATTATAAAGCTGATGTAACAAAGAAACTTAAGGAAGCAAATAAAGCAAGATCAAAACAGGAATTTGAAAATAAGGTAATAGATGCAGTTGTTGAAAACACAAAGATAGATATTCCTGCTGCAATGATTGAAACTTCCGTTGAAAACAGTGTTCGTGATTTTGCAACACAGCTTAGCTATCAGGGCTTAGATTTCAAACAGTATATGCAGTATACAGGTGCTACACTTGATTCATTAAAAGATCAGTTCAGACCTGATGCAGAAAAGAAAGTTAAAACATCTTTAGTTCTTGAAAAGATTTCTAAAGTTGAAAATATTGAAGCTACTGATAAAGAAGTGGAAGATGTTCTTAAAATGTATGCAGAACAGAGCAAGATGTCACTTGAAGATGTTAAAAAATACATCCAGATTGACGAAATCAAGGAAAACAAGATAATTGAAAAAACTGTTGAATTCCTTGTTAAAAATGTTGCTTCAAAATAAGATATTTAAGTAATAACTCGTAAGGTTAATCCGTGATTATGCGGATTAACCTTACTTTGAATATAAAAAGTTTGTCGAAAAATGTTTTGGAGGTATAAAAATGAATAATAGTTTAGTTCCTTATGTAATCGAACAAACCGGCAGAGGCGAGAGATCATATGATATTTTTTCCCGTTTGCTCAAGGACAGAATAATTTTTCTTTCAGATGAGGTTAATGATGCAACTGCAAGCTTAGTTGTTGCTCAGCTTTTATTCCTTGACAGTGAGGATCCTGATAAAGATATAAATCTTTATATTAACAGTCCTGGTGGATCTATAACTGCAGGTATGGCAATTTACGACACAATGAAATATACAAAAGCCGATGTTTCAACAATTTGTGTTGGTATGGCGGCATCTATGGGTGCATTTTTGCTTTCTGCAGGTGCAAAAGGAAAAAGATTTGCTCTACCTAACAGTGAAATTATGATTCATCAGCCTCTAGGCGGAACTAAAGGACAGGCAACCGACATTCAGATTCACGCAGAGAGAATTATTAAAATGAAAAACAAGCTTAATCAAATGCTTGCAGACCACACAGGTCAGCCTCTTGATGTTATTCAGAGAGATACAGAGAGAGACAATTTCATGTCTGCAGAGGAAGCCTTGAAATACGGACTTATTGATAAGATAGTTGAGAAAAGATAGTGTTAAAAGGAGATAAAAATGGCAAATATGAAGGATGATAAGAGACAATTCAGGTGTTCTTTTTGCGGAAAAACAGAGGAACAGGTCAAAAGGTTAATTGAAGGTCCTGGCGTTTATATTTGTAATGAATGTGTTGAACTTTGCTTTGACTTGTTTGATGATGATGCAGAAGAATATGCTCCTGTCAGCAATATGATTGAGGATGTTCCAAAACCAAAGGAAATAAAGGCGTTTTTAGATGATTATATTGTAGGACAAGAAGCAGCTAAAAAGACTCTTTCTGTTGCTATTTATAATCATTATAAAAGAATTAATTTTCCAAAAGACGAGAATGATATTGAACTTCAAAAGAGCAATATTTTGATGCTTGGACCAACAGGTGTTGGGAAAACTTTTCTTGCACAGTCTTTGGCCAAAATGATGAATGTTCCATTTGTTATTGCAGATGCCACATCTCTCACAGAGGCAGGATATGTCGGTGAAGATGTTGAAAATATTCTCTTAAAGCTTATTCAGGCTGCAGATTATAATATTGAGCTTGCTCAAAGAGGAATAATTTATATTGACGAAATTGATAAAATATCAAGAAAGTCAGAAAATCCTTCTATAACAAGAGATGTAAGCGGTGAAGGTGTTCAGCAGACACTTCTTAAAATTTTAGAAGGAACTGTTGCATCTGTTCCACCAACCGGGGGAAGAAAACATCCTCATCAGGAATTTATTCAGATTGACACTACGAATATTTTGTTTATATGTGGCGGTGCATTTGAAGGGATAGATAAGATTATAACAAACAGAATATCTGAAAAAGCTCTTGGGTTTGGTGCAAAAGTTGAAAGCAAAAAGGATAGAGATATGGGAGAGCTTCTGAAACATATTGAACCGCAGGATTTGTTGAAATTCGGACTTATTCCTGAGTTTATAGGTAGACTTCCGATCATTACAACTCTTGAATCTCTAAATAAAGATGCACTGATGAATATTCTTACAAAGCCCAAAAATGCTCTTGTTAAACAATATCAAAAGCTTTTTTCTATGGATAATGTTGAACTTGAATTTACAGAAGATGCTGTTGGAGCGATTGCTGATCTTGCCATTAAACGAAAGACTGGTGCCAGAGGACTGAGAACAATTATTGAAGCAATTATGCAGGATATTATGTTTGAAATACCGTCTACACCGTCAATACAGAAGGTTATCATAACAAAAGACTGTGTTGTAAAAAAAGCTCAGCCGGAGGTTATTAAAGTCAGTGCTAAACAAACATCTAAAAAAGCTCAAATTCAGCGTAGTGCAGATGATAAATCAGCAAGCTAAGGGATGGTTTTATGATGAAAAAGATAGTTTACAGTTTATGCTTAGTTGCTTTATTGCTATGTGCATGCAATAATGAGCAAGCAAATGTTGTGGTTGAAGAACCACAAGATATAACTTATATTACTCCGGATAAAGGTGATTTTATATCAGACTTCATTGTTCTTAATCAATATGAAGCTGATGTTAATGGTGATAACAATGAAGATGAAATCATACTTTATATTAATTCGAACAAAGATGTTGATGGAGAGCTTATTAAAAATGACAATAATGAGTGGATTTTGCTTGTGAATGATGTTTATAATAATGAGTATTACACTTTGTTCGACAAAAATATACAGGTTGGAGACTTATATTTCCAGGTTGTTGATTTCTTCGAAGAGGAAGGGCCTGTTTCAAAGATTTTACTTTATAAGCTTACGGGAACAGAGATTGAAATTACATCATTTGGCTATGAAAAAGAAAAGGGCTTCGCTGTAAGCAAGATATATAATACATCAGATGTTTCTTATAAAGGAATAAACTTAAAATATTCTTCAATTCCACATAACTAAAAACTAAGCCGTAACGCAGATGTGTTACGGTTTTTTATTATTTTAAATTGTAATATTACAAAAAATATATTTTTTTGTAAAAATTGTTTATTTATTAGTAAAAAAATCTTGCATAGTGAAAATCAATGTGTTATAATTATTTATGTGTATAAAAATTCATAAAATGGAGGAGTTATAATGGTTATAACAAACGAATATTTAAAAAGAGTTATAGCTGATGTAGAAAAAAGAAATGCCGGTGAGACAGAATTTCTACAGGCTGTAACAGAGGTTTTATCTTCACTTGAACCTGTTATTGAAAAAAATCCTGAATTTGAAGAAAACGCTCTTATAGAAAGACTCGTTGAGCCTGAAAGAGTTGTTTATTTCAGAGTTCCGTGGATAGATGATAATGGTAAGGTTAATGTTAATCGTGGTTTTAGAGTTCAGTTTAACAGTGCGATTGGTCCTTATAAGGGTGGTTTGAGATTCCATCCGTCAGTTTGCCAGAGTATTATTAAATTCTTAGGCTTTGAACAGACATTTAAAAATAGCTTAACTGGTCTTCCTATTGGTGGCGGTAAAGGTGGTTCTGACTTCGACCCGAGAGGTAAGAGCGATAAAGAAATTATGAGATTCTGTCAGTCATTTATGACAGAGTTATACAGACATATTGGTCCAGATGTTGATGTTCCTGCCGGTGATATCGGTGTTGGCGGAAGAGAAATCGGATACCTTTATGGTCAGTATAAGAGAATTAAGGGATGTTGGGAAAACGGTGTTCTTACCGGTAAAGGTATTGAGTACGGCGGTTCTCTTATCAGACCTGAAGCTACAGGTTTTGGCGCTACATACTATGCAAATGAGGTTTTAAAACACTTTAATGACACATTTGAAGGAAAAACTGTTGCAATTTCAGGCTTTGGTAATGTTGCATGGGGTGTTGTACAGAAAGTTGCAGAGCTTGGTGGTAAGGTTGTTACTATTTCAGGTCCTGACGGCTATGTATATGATCCTGATGGTGTTACTACAAAAGAGAAAATTGATTATCTTCTTGAAATGAGAGCTTCAGGAAGAGACCGTGCAGAAGATTATGCAGATAAGTTTGGTTGCAAATTTGTTCCCAAAACAAAGCCATGGGAAGTTAAGGTTGATATTTGTATGCCCTGTGCTACTCAGAATGAAATTGATATAGCAGAAGCTGAAAAAATCATTAACAACGGGGTTAAATACTATATTGAAGTTGCAAATATGCCAACAACCAACGAAGCAATGACTCTTCTTAAAGATAAGGGAGTTATTATCGGTCCTGCTAAAGCGGTTAATGCTGGTGGTGTTGCTGTTTCTGCTCTTGAAATGGCACAGAACTCAATGAGATACAGCTGGTCAGCCGAAGAGGTTGATGCTAAATTAAAGAATATTATGATTGATATTCACGATTCTTCTGTTGCAGCTGCAGAACAGTATGGTCTTGGCTATGACCTTGTTGCCGGTGCTAATATTGCAGGCTTTATGAAGGTTGCAAAGGCTATGATGGCCCAGGGTATCGTATAATTTAAATACAAATTACGAGTTTTAAAAATGCTATAGCCAAAGGTGATTTTCATCTTTGGCTATGGTGGTTTAAATATGAAGGAGGCTTTGCAGAATGGAAAGAAAGAAAATTCGTGTAAGAATAGGCGGAGTAGAATATACTTTATTAAGCACTGAACAACCTGATTATGTTTATAAAATTGCATATCTTGTTGATAAAAAAATGACAGAAATTATGAATGAAAATTCAAATTTGAATTCTGCTATGGCTTCATTACTTACAGCTATTAATATAGCTGACGAGTATTACAAGGATAAAGGTGACAGCGATAAACTCAGAGAACAGGTTGTAGAATATAACAGACTTGCCGAAGAATATAAAAATAAATATGTTATCGCTGAATCCGAGCTTAAAGAAGCTCAGAAAAAAATTGATATGCTTAAAAAAGCATTAAAAAAATCTGATGATAATGATGATTTATATGTGTAAGTAATTTACATTGGAAAGGAATATGTGTTTTGAAGAAGATTGAACTCCTTGCTCCTGCTGGTAATTTTAACTGTCTTGCTGCTGCTGTTCAAAGCGGTGCAGATGCAGTTTATTTTGCAGGTAAGAAATTTGGTGCAAGAAGCTTTGCTGATAATTTTGATGCTGATGAAATTAAGCGGGCAATTGACTATTGTCACTTAAGGGGTGTTAAAACGCATATTACTGTTAATACAGCTTATAACGATAACGAAATTGAAGATGTTATTAATTTTATAAAATTTGTTTATTCTGAAGGTGCAGATGCTTTGATTATTTCGGATATTGGTCTTGCATCCGTTGTCAGAAAAAATTTTCCTGATATAGAATTGCACGCAAGCACACAGATGACAATTCATAATCTTGACGGGGTGAAGTTTGCTGAAAAGTTAGGGTTTAACAGAGTTGTCCTTTCCAGAGAATTATCCTTTGAAGATATTTCTTATATAACAAAAAACAGCGCTTTGGAAATTGAAGTTTTTGCTCATGGTGCACTATGTATGAGTTATTCAGGACAGTGTCTTTTAAGCAGTATGATTGGTGGAAGAAGTGGAAATAGGGGTAGTTGTGCACAACCCTGCAGATTGCCTTTTTCTGCGGATGGAAAAGAAAAAAGATTTCTGCTTAGTCTTAAAGACCTTTCTTTGGCAGAACATATAAGTGATTTAATAGAAGCGGGAGTTTCTTCTCTTAAGATTGAAGGAAGAATGAAGGGGCCGGCTTATGTTTCTGCTGTTGTAGGCATATATAGAAAATATATAGATAACGGACTTAAGATAGATAGTAATGATAAAGAAATTCTTAATGGAATTTTTTTCAGAGGTGGGTTGACAGACGGTTATTTTCTTGGTAATAAAAACAAGAAAATGTTTGATTTTAATAAACCTGATAATCCGTATCTTAAGCAATCAAAAGATCTTAACAAATTATATAGCAAAGACTATATAAATGAAGAGAATAAAAAATTTGATATTAATTTGAAATTTGAAGGAATTCTTGGCGAAAAACCTTTTGCAAAGGTATATAGAGAAGGAATTTCTTATGAATATAAACATAATAAAATTTTAGAAAAAGCTATAAGTAACAGTGCAACCAAGGAAATG
>JAZNFO010000041.1:0-14018 GCA_045575975.1 Clostridia bacterium
AACAAAAAATAAGTATTTAAATATCGGAAAATAATGTTGAAAATATTGACATCACAAAAAAAACAATATATAATGTGATAAAGAAAACTTGTAAAATAGAGGGGAAAAGAAATGAATTTAAAGGGTTCAAAAACAGAAAAAAACTTGTGGGAAGCATTTGCCGGAGAAAGCCAGGCAAGAAATAAATATACATATTTTGCTTCTGTTGCAAAAAAAGAGGGCTATCAGCAAATAGCTGCTATTTTTGAAGAAACTGCAGCTAATGAGAAAGAACATGCAAAGCTTTGGTTTAAAGCTTTGGGTGAACTTGGCGATACAGCGCAGAATCTTCTTCATGCTGCAGAGGGTGAAAACTATGAATGGACAGATATGTATGACCGTTTTGCTAAAGAAGCAGAAGAGGAAGGCTTCACCGAGCTTGCTGCAAAATTTAAAATGGTTGCTGAAATCGAAAAGTCTCACGAAGAAAGATATCGTAAATTGTTAAATAATGTTGAAATGAAGGCTGTTTTTGAAAAGTCTGATTCAATAATGTGGGAGTGCCGCAACTGCGGACATCTTGTTATCAGCAAGAAAGCACCGGAAATCTGTCCTGTATGTGCTCATCCGCAAAGTTTCTTTGAGGCAAGAAAAGAAAATTATTAATAAAAAGTAAAAAGGACACCTTTTGGTGTCCTTATATAGTTGGTGGATATTTAGACGAGGGTGTAACAAAACAATCCTGTGAATTGTTTTGTAGCACGAGAGTCCCTGCGAGCTGAAAGCGAGTTTAAAACGAAGCTTGAAGCCGTCCTGTCGAGAGACAAGGAAAGATCCTTGTAGCTAAAATAAAAAAGGACACCTTTTGGTGTCCTTATATAGTTGGTGGATCTTCAGGGACTCGAACCCCGGACCGACCGGTTATGAGCCGGTTGCTCTAACCAACTGAGCTAAAGATCCGTAAATGTTTTTCTCTAATTAAGAGACTTAATTAAGAGACTTATATATTATAATATACATAATAAAATTTGTCAACAACTTTTTTAAAAAATTTATTATAACAGTGCAAAATGTAACCTATTTGTAACATAAATTTAAAAATTATTTGACAAACAGGGAATTTTATAGTATAATAAGTGTGTAATTTTGATAAAAGAGGTGTATTTAAAAACAAGAAAGGTACATAGGAGGTAATAAAGTGATAAAGACTAAATTAGTCAAGTTAGTTATATTTGTGCTTACTTTTGTGATAATTGCATCATCCTTTTGCATAATACACGCGGAGGAGGATATATATAGAATTGTAAAGGCAACTTCTCTCAATATAAGATCAGAAGCATCGACTGCTTCATCTGTTGTGGGACAAGTTCCATATGCCGGCAAGGTTAAGATTTTGTGGCTCGAGCCTGAATGGGCAAGAATTACATATAACGGAACAGAAGGATATGTTTCAAGACAATATTTAGTTGTTCCGTCTCAGTTTGTTGATAATCTTCCATCAAGAAGTGCGGCGATTTCTTCAAAAGGACAAGCTGTTGTTGAACTTGCAAAAAAATATCTTGGAACACCGTATTTGTATGGCGGTTCTTCTCCGAGAGGATTTGACTGTAGTGGCTTTGTTTATTACATATATAAACAGTTTGGTGTTACTCTTAACCGTGTTGCAAACGACCAGATGGTTAATGGAAAATGGGTTCCTACAAGTGAAATGAGACCCGGTGATATTATTGGATTTAAAAACAGCAGTGGATATGTTAATCATGTTGGCATATATGTTGGCGGGGGTATGATGATTCATTCTCCTCAGTCTGGCGAAACAGTTCGATTTGAAAGTGTTACAACAGGAAATTATTCATTGAGAATTGCTGCAGTAAGACGAATATTTAATTAGAAATAGAAAAGACGCCTTTGGGCGTCTTTTTTGAAAATAGGATTAGTTATGGAAGAGAAATTTAAACTTAATTACACATTAAGGTTTATTATTTTGTGTATTTTTGCTGTGATACTGTCTCTCTTAGCAATAAGCAGTTGTTTTGAAGCAGAAGGAAATGATTTTGAAATAACTTTTATTGATGTTGGACAAGGGGATTGTGCATATATAAAAACACCGGCTGGATATAGAATTCTGGTTGACGGCGGAGACGAGGGGTCATATGAAAAATATATAAAGCCATTTCTTGCAAGAAAAAGAATTAAACATATCAATGCAGTTATTTTGAGCCACTTTCATTCAGACCATGCGTCTGGTATAATGGAAATGCTTGAAGATAATATGAGGGTTGATGTTTTGTATGCACCTTATGATTACGGAAATAAATATCTTTTTGAAGATAAGATTAAAAAAATTTGCAAAGATATGAATATAAATGTAGTAGAATCACGAATAGGTGATGTTATATTTGATAATGAGGAAGTTTTTATAAAAGCCTGGTTTCCAAGCTATTATCAGTATGATAACACAAAGAAGAATTATAACGAAAACAATGATTCTCTGGTTTTCACAGTTGATTATAACGGTGTCAGAACGCTGTTTACAGGAGATATAGAGGAAGATGTTGAAAAGACAATCTTTGATAATATGGACCTTGATTCACACATTCTCAAAGTTGCACATCATGGTTCAAAAACATCATCATGTGATTTGTTTCTTGATGTTGTTACGCCTCAGTATGCAGTGATTTCTTGCGGGAAAAATAACAGAGAGGGTTTTCCTCATATAGATGTTCTGAAAGGATTGAAAAAGTATAACACAGAAATTTTGAGAACTGATTTAAAAGGTGATATTACATTTATTATTGATGAAAACGGTTCTATAAATGTTAAAACTTCAAGGCAGGAGGTGGCAGGATATGGATATTAAAACACTTGACAGCGAAATAAAAAAAGGAGAATTAAAAAGAGTTTACTTTTTTTATGGTCCTGAAAACTTTTTGATAGAAAACAAGATTAATTCAATAAAAAAAAGAATTATCCCTCAGGAATTTGAAACTGTTGGTTGTTCGAAGTTTGAGGGTAAGGATGCTGATATAAAAGAATTTATTGAAGAGTGTGACATTCTTCCCTTTGTAACGGAGAAAAAGATTGTTGTAGTAAAAAATACGGGATGGTTTAATAATACTAATACAAATGACTATAAGATACTTAAAGAGTATATTGAGAATATTCCTGAATATATTTATGTTATTTTTGTTGAGGAAAAATTCGATAAGAAAAAAGAAAAAAATATAGAGTTTTTAGAAAAGTTCGGCGGAGTCGTATTCTTTGATATATTGACAGTTAATCAGCTGACGGTGTGGGTTGATAAAATGTTCTCTGAAACCGGGAAAAGTGTTTCCCCTGCAGATATTTCGTTTATAATAAATGCGTGCAGTCAGTCTATGTCCCGTATTTTCAGTGAAGTAAATAAACTTATATTATTTTCGGGTGATAACAGTAAAATCAGGCGGGAAGATATAGAGGCCCTGGTTGTTAAAACCAGTGAATATAAGGTATATGAAATGTTTGACGATATTGTAAACCAAAACAGACAAAAGGCAACCGAAAAGCTTTTAAATCTCCTGGAAAGCGGAGAAAAACCTACAGTTGTTATTTCAAGTGTTTCTGGAAAACTTTATGAATTATTGCTTGTAAAGCTTATGTACAGTGACAGAGCAACAAGTAAAGAGATTTCCGCATATCTCGATTTTCCAAGACCTGATTTTGTTATAAATAAAATGATTGCACAAAGTAAAAAATTTGGGGAGCCATATCTAAAAAGGATGATAAAAAAAGGCATAGAGTATGACAGAAAGATAAAAAGTGGGAGAATTTCAGGGGAAAAAGCGACTGAAATGTATATTATGGAGCTTATAAAAATGGATTAGAAGACTTGAAATTAAATTTCTTTTTGGTATAATATTCTTAAGATAAAAAACGGAGGTTATTATAAATGTGTGCAAAGAAATATGATGATGACAGCATTGTATCTTTAAAGGGTGCTGACCGTGTCAGAAAAAGACCGGCAGTTATATTTGGCTCTGATGGATTAGAAGGCTGTCAGCACTCTGTTTTTGAAATATTATCAAACTCAATTGACGAATCAAGAGAAGGTTTTGGTAAGGTTATAACCGTTAGAAGATATCTTGATAACTCAATTCTTGTTGAAGATATGGGACGAGGAATCCCTGTTGACTTTAATGCAAGGGAAAACAGGTTTAACTGGGAACTTGTATTTTGTGAAATGTATGCAGGGGGGAAATATAAGAATAATTCTGGGGAAAACTATGAATTCAGCCTTGGATTAAATGGTCTTGGTGCCTGCGCAACACAGTATAGCTCCGAATATATGGATGTTGAAATTTTAAGAGATGGATTTAAATATAATCTTCACTTTGAAAAGGGTGAAAATATAGGCGGACTTGAAAAACAGGAGTTCAGACACAGACACACAGGAACAAAAATAAAGTGGAAACCTGATATTGATGTATTTACAGATATTAATATTCCTGTGGAATTTTTTCAGAATGTTTTGAAAAAGCAGGCCGTTGTCAACTCAGGTGTAAAGTTTTTACTTTATAACGAAACAGAAAAAGGTAAGTTTGAAGAATTTGAGTATCTTTATGATAACGGTATAACAGATTATGTAAAAGAAATTTCGGAGGAAAAGGAAAAAACTCAGATTCATTATATGGAGGCAGAGCGCAGAGGCCGTGACAGAGAAGATAAAGAAGAATATAAAGTTAAAATGAGCTTTGCATTCTGTTTCAATAATGATGTTAATATAATTGAATATTATCACAATTCAAGTTTTCTGGAATATGGCGGAGCACCTGATAAGGCTGTCAGAAATGCTTTTACCTACGCAATTGATAAATATATAAAAGCTACCAATAAATATACAAAAAATGAATCAAAGATTTTATTTGTTGATATTCAGGATAGCCTGGTTCTGGTAAGCAATTCTTTTTCAACCTTAACAAGCTATGAAAACCAGACAAAAAAATCTATAACAAATAAGTTTATTCAGGATGCAATGACTGAGTTTCTGCGTGAACAGCTTGATATTTATTTTATTGAAAATAAAATGGATGCAGAGCGTATAGCAGAACAAGTTTTACTTAATAAGAGAAGCCGTGAAACTGCAGAAAAAACAAGAACAAATATAAAGAAAAAGCTTGACGGCAAAATGGATGCCACAAACAGAGTAAAAAAATTCGTTGACTGCAGAAGCAAGGATATAGAAAAAAGAGAAGTCTATATAGTTGAGGGTGATTCTGCCCTTGGCGCATGTAAGCTTGGCAGAGACAGTGAATTTCAGGCTATAATGGCTATCCGCGGTAAGATTCTTAACTGTCTTAAAGCGGATTATGAAAGAATTTTCAAAAGTGATGTTATTATTGATTTATTAAAGGTTTTAGGTTGCGGTGTTGAAATAAAAACCAAACACAATAAGGAGCTTAACTCCTTTGATCTTAATAATTTAAGGTGGAATAAGATTATTATCTGTACTGATGCCGATGTTGACGGATTTCAGATAAGAACCCTTGTTCTTACAATGATATACAGGCTTGCTCCAACACTTATTGATGAGGGATATGTTTATATAGCTGAGTCTCCTCTTTATGAAATCACTGCAAAAAATAAAACATATTTTGCATATGATGAAAAGGAGAAAACTGAAATTATAGCAAAGCTTGAAGGTTCAAAATACACTATCCAGAGAAGCAAAGGTCTTGGTGAAAATCAGCCTGAGATGATGTGGGAAACAACAATGAATCCCGAAACAAGAAGACTAATTAAGGTTCTTCCTGAAGATGCGGAAAAAACTCAGGAGGTTTTTGAACTTCTTCTTGGAGATAACTTAACAGGCAGAAAAGAACATATTGCAGAAAACGGCTATAAATATATTGATTTCACGGATGTTATGTAAATTTTTGAGGTGATAAACATAAAATCAGTTATTCAAAACGAGCTTGTTTCAATGGGCGAAAAGGAATATAAGGAATTTAGTTCAAAGCTTATGCCAACTGTTGAAAAAGGCAGTGTTATAGGAATAAGAGTCCCCATTTTGAGAAAATATGCAAAAACTTTACAAAATTATGAGGACTTTTTAAATGAGCTTCCTCATAAATATTTTGAAGAGAATAATCTTCACGCCTTTTTGATAGAAAAAGAAAAAGACTTTGATAAGTGCATAGAGAAAATTGATGCTTTTTTGCCGTATATTGATAACTGGGCAACCTGCGACAGCATGAAACCCAGGGTTTTGAAAAAAGAACCTCTAAAGCTTTTAAAACACATAAATAAATGGCTAAAATCAAAAGATGTCTATGCAGTTAGATATTCTATTAATCTTCTAATGAGCTTTTATCTTGATGATAATTTTGATGAAGAATATCTTTGCCTTGTTGCAGATGTGAAATCGGATGAATATTATATCAATATGATGCGGGCGTGGTATTTTGCAACTGCACTTGCAAAGCAGTATGATTATGCTTTGCCTTATTTGGAAAATAAAGTGCTTGATGCGTGGACTCATAATAAGACGATACAAAAGGCTGTTGAAAGCTATAGAATTACAAATGAGAAGAAACAGTATTTAAGAAAGCTAAGATATAAAGTCTAGGAGAATTTATCTATGAATGCTATTGTTATATATAAATCAAAATACGGCTCAACTAAAAAATATGCTGAATGGATAGGTGAAGAGCTTGGGTGCAGTGTGCTGGATGCAAAGGATGTAACCTTGAAAGAATTATTGGAATTTGACACAATAATATATGGCGGAGGACTTTATGCTGAGGTTATAAATGGAGTCAGTTTTATAACTAAAAATATAAACAGCCTTAAAGATAAAAAAATCGCCGTGTATACAACGGGTATAACGCCTATAGATTGCAGAGAATATTATGATAAGCTTGTTGTCAGGAAGAATTTCAGAAATGGTGTGCCGGAAAATATTAAACTTTTTAATTTTGCAGGGAAAATGGTGCTGAATGAACTTAGTGTAGTACATAGAACAGCTCTCAAAACACTTAAAAAGATAATGCTTTCAAAAAAAGATCCCAGTGAAATGGAGAGTCTTCTTATAGAGCTTTGCGATGCCGACGGGGATTTTTCGGACCGCATGCAGATTACAGACTTGCTGGCGTATGTGAATGTGTGATTATAATTCGATTTTGTGCGCTAACTTGATATAAGCCTAACGTAGATTATGTCGAGCGCTGTCGAAAGGAAGTAAAAGCAATGAAAAAGATTTTAATTTCTATTTTGATTTTGATTTTTCTTTTTGCGTTTATAAGAATTACAACTTCCACATACGAAAACATAAAACGCAGAAATAACGCACCTGTACAAAACCAAGAAACGGCAATCGGTGAAATGAAGTCAGACGGTGATATTACTCCGATATCTGTTGATGATGTTAAAGGCATCACCGGGCGAGAAGCAGAAGAGTTATGCTATTATGTTCTGGGAAAAAAGGATGAAGATACCGGATTTGCGTTTTCATTTGGCGCATCGGGAGCTGTTCAAAAAGGTGAAAAACAATATTATGTAATACGAGCCTCCTGGTTAGTAGATAACAATCACTTGTCATATATTGGGGATTTTTTTGTTTCGGCAGACGGCAAAGAAATTTATGACGGTGTCGTATCAGGGGATGAATATGAAATGATGGACCTTATGTGGAAAAAAATAGTTTTTGAGTACTAACTCTACACGAGCCTGACGCTATAAGGATTGGCATCTAGATTGTACAGTCTATATACACCGAAAAACTATAAATGAAAAATGCGAGGAAAAATCAATGGCTAAAAAACCAATTATCGAAAATCAGAATATAACAGACACTTTAGAGCAAAACTATATGCCTTATGCAATGAGTGTTATTATTTCAAGAGCTATTCCTGAAATTGATGGCTTTAAGCCCTCTCACAGAAAGCTTTTATACACTATGTATAAAATGGGACTCTTAAATAATGCAAGAACAAAGTCTGCCAATGTTGTGGGACAAACTATGAAGCTTAATCCTCATGGTGATGCCGCAATTTATGAAGCTATGGTCAGACTTACAGAAGGGCATATGGCACTTCTTCATCCTCTTGTTGATTCAAAGGGTAACTTCGGCAGACAGTATTCAAGAGATATGGCATATGCTGCTTCCCGTTATACGGAAGTTAAGCTTTCAAAAATCTGTTCTGAGGTTTTTGGAGACATTGATAAAAACACGGTTAGCTTTGTTGATAATTATGACGGGTCAATGAAAGAGCCAACATTACTCCCTGTTTCATTTCCTAATGTTCTTGTAAATCCAAATCAGGGTATTGCGGTTGGTATGGCATCTAATATATGCAGCTTTAACTTAAAAGAAATCTGTGATGCAACCATAAAGGTTATGAAAAATTCTGAGGCAGATATTCTTGATGTTTTGAAAGCACCTGATTTTTCAACAGGAGGAGACATAATATACAATCAGGATGAAATGCGTGAAATATATTCAACTGGCAGAGGTTCATTCAAAATCAGGGCAAAATATAATTATGATAAAAAATCTAATTGTATTGATATCTACGAAATTCCATATACTACAACTGTTGAAGCCATAATTGAAAAAATAATTGAACTTATTAAAGGCGGAAAGCTTAAAGAGGTTTCGGATATTCGTGATGAAACTGACCTCAAGGGACTGAAAGTTACTATTGACCTAAAAAAAGGCACAGACCCTGAAAAGCTTATGGAGAAGCTTTATAAGTTAACATCACTTCAGGATTCCTTTGGCTGTAATTTTAATATTTTGGTTGAAGGCTCACCGATGGTTCTTGGAATTAATGATATTTTATCCGAATGGTTAAGATTCAGAAAAAGCTGTCTAAAAAGGTCTATACAGTTTGATGTTGACAAAAAGAGTGAAAAGCTTCACCTGCTCAAAGGTTTAGAACTTATATTACTGGATATTGATAAGGCTATAAAAATTGTCAGGGAAACACCTGATGATTCTATGGTTGTGCCTAATCTTATGGATGGTTTTAAAATTGATGTGGTTCAGGCGGAATTTGTTGCTGAAATTAAACTCAGAAACTTAAATAAAGACTATATTTTGAAGAAAACTGCAGAAATTCACGACCTCGAAGAAGAAATAGAAGAGCTTAAAGATACTCTTGTTGACAATAAGAAAATTGAGAAAATTATTGAAAAACAGCTCAAAGAGATCAGCAAAAAATTTGGAACAGAAAGAAAATCGGGAATTATAATGGATTCCGAAATAACTCCTATCGAAGAAGATAATTTTATTGAAGATTATCGTTCAAAGATATTCAGAACGAGAGAAAACTATCTTAAAAAGATTTCCCTCGTTTCTCTCCGCACAAGCGGTGAACAGCGTGTTAAAGAGGGAGACGAAGTAATTCAGGAAATAGAAACAGGAAATAAGGCAGATTTACTTGCATTTTCTTCATCGGGAGAGGTTTATAAAACAAGAGTTTATGATATACCTGACTGCAAGGCAAGTCAACTTGGTGAGTATATGCCGAATTTATTCTCTATGAAAGAAAACGAAAGCATTGTGGGTATTGTTATAACCGAAAATTATTCAGGAAATCTTCTTTTCTGTTTTGAGAACGGAAAAATTGCAAAGGTTGATTTGAAAGGATATGAAACAAAAACAAACCGAAAAAAGCTTTCAAATGCATATTCACTTTCGTCACCACTTGTTAAAATAATTTATTTAAGCGAAGACAGAGATTTTATTATAAAAAATTCTGCTGACAGGGTTCTTCTCTTTAATTCGGAAAGCATAGCAATAAAAACTACAAAAAACACACAGGGTGTTGCGGTTATGACATTGAAAAAGGGCAGTATTGTGACTGATATAGTAACAACAGAAGAGTCGGGAATATATAATCTTTCTCATTATAAAACAAAGAATATTCCTGCAAAAGGGGCTGTTCTTCGTGATGAAGATACTGTAGAGCCAAATCAAATCTCAATTTTTGATGAAAATTTTGAGGTGTAATTAAATAATAAAGGAGTTGTTTTAAATGGCAAAACTTAATTATTCAGCTATCACACCGGAAATAAACAATTTGGCAGAATTATGCCGTGAAAACAGCACTATAGATGTTGATTTATATTCTGTGCATCAGGTTAAAAGAGGTCTCAGAAATCTTGACGGTAAAGGTGTTTTAACAGGACTGACGGAAATTTCAACAATTAATTCATATATTGAAAAAGATGGTGTTTCAACACCGATAAAAGGCGAGCTATATTACAGAGGGATTGACATAAATGAGCTTACAGAGGGGTTCATTAAAGAGGACAGATTTGGCTTTGAAGAAACGGTATATCTTTTGTTATTTGGCGTTCTTCCAAAAAAAGAAGAGCTTGGTGAGTTTAAATCATTACTGGTTAAGTACAGAACTTTGCCTGCAAATTTTGTCCGTGATGTTATAATGAAAGCCCCAAGCAATGATATTATGAATTCACTTGCAAGAAGTGTTCTGACATTATCATCTTATGATAAAAATTCAAGTGATGTAAGTATACCCAATGTTTTAAGACAGTGTATTCAGCTTATTTCAAATTTCCCGCTTCTTGCAACATATGCGTACCATGCATATAATCATCAGGTTAAAGGAAAAAGTATGTATATTCACCGCCCGTCTCCAGATTGCTCTACGGCTGAAAATCTTTTAAGACTTTTAAGACCTGATAAGAAATACACCGAGGTTGAAGCAAAACTTCTTGACCTTGCGCTTGTTCTTCATGCAGAACACGGTGGCGGAAATAATTCAACCTTCACAACCCATGTTGTAACATCCTCAGGAACAGACACATATTCATCGGTTGCTGCATCCCTTTGCTCCCTAAAAGGACCTAAGCATGGAGGAGCGAACATAAAGGTTAAATACATGTTTGAAGATATAAAGAAAAATGTTAAAGACTGGAACGATGATGAGCTTATTAAAGATTATTTAGTTAAACTTTTAAATAAAGAAGCATTTGATAAATCAGGATTGATTTACGGAATGGGACACGCAGTTTATTCACTTTCTGACCCAAGGGCGGAAATTTTTAAGAAATATGTTAAAAAGCTCTCTGACGAAAAGGGGAGAAATGATGAATATGTTTTATACAAAAATGTTGCAAGACTTGCAGTTGAAGTTATATCCGAGAAGAGGAAGATATATAAGGGAGTAAGTCCTAATATAGATTTTTACAGCGGGTTTGCATATTCTATGCTTGAACTTCCGGATGAATTATATACTCCGCTATTTGCGGTTGCGAGAATTGCAGGATGGAGTGCCCACCGCCTTGAAGAGCTTATTAATACCAAT
The DNA here is from genome assembly GCA_045575975.1 of Clostridia bacterium. Classification (GTDB taxonomy): domain Bacteria; phylum Bacillota; class Clostridia; order Monoglobales; family Monoglobaceae; genus RGIG8709. Next base: position 11,292 of record JAZNFO010000041.1, read on the forward strand.
AAAATTATTCGTCCTGCTTATAAATCTGTTGCAGAAAACAGAGGTTATATACCACTTGAAGATAGATGAAAAGGAGCCGTTATGAAACAGGGATATCCGATTATTCGTTTGAAAAAAGAAATAGAAGAGTCGTATGGAGAAATATATGCTCCATATGCTGCAAAATGGCCGTCAAACGGTTCAAGGAGGTTTGAAGAAAAGCCTTGTGGCTTTGAAAACAGAAGTGAGTTTCAGAGAGACAGAGACAGAATTATTCATTCTTCAGCCTTTCGGAGAATGATGTATAAAACTCAGGTTTTTGTAAACCATGAGGGCGACCAGTTCAGGACAAGACTTACTCATTCTCTTGAGGTTGCACAGTTTGCAAGGGGGATTGCAAAATCACTTGCTTTGAATGAGGAACTTGCAGAGGCTATTGCAGTTGGACACGATTTAGGACACACCCCTTTTGGGCATGCCGCAGAGGGTGTTTTCTCAAAAAAACTTCAAATGGTTGGTTTGCCAGGATTTTTTCATAATGAGCAGAGCCTCAGAGTTGTTGATATGCTTGAAAACAGAAAAGCGGATGAATATCCGGGACTTAATCTTACAAAAGAGGTTAGGGAGGGAATATTAAAGCATAATGGTGACAGGACAGGAGAATTTTCTGAGCTTAAACCGTATAATGTATGTTCAACAATTGAGGGACAGCTTATTAAACTGGTTGATACTGTTGCATATACCTGCCATGACCTTGATGACGGTATAAAGTCGGGCATTCTTGAAAAAAACTGCAAATGCAATGAAGATATGAGAGCTCATTTTGAAAATATAAAGGATTTGATTTTAAATGAGACCGGAATTGAAATAAGTTATGATAAATATGATAAGCTCACCTTCATATCAAAGCTTATAAATTATTTTGTTGAAAAGATTACATACTCAACATATGATAATCTTGTGAAATATAATGTTGAAAGTATTTCTGATGTGGAAAAGCTTGCAGATGAAAACATAAGCATTGCAGATATAACAGATGAAACGATGAATTTGTTTCTAAAATTCAAAAAATTCGTTAATGACACCCTTTATAATACAACAACTGTCCAGATGATGGATTATAAAGCAGAAAGGGTTGTGGGAGAGCTTTATGATGCTTTCTTTGAAAATACAGACCTTTTGCCGCCTGAATGGAAATACAGACTTGATAATTTTTCCAGATTTAATGAATATAACTACCAGAGTTGTGACAAAATAAAGGCAAGACTTATATGTGATTATATATCCTGTATGACAGATAGGTTTGCCCTTGAAGAACACGACAGGGTGTTTAATCCTAAGGTTAAGATTTAAGCCGAGAGGAGAAAAAACACTCCTCTATAAAGGCGGGGAGGTAGTTATATGAAAAAATATAAGTGTAATCTGTGTGGTGTGGTTTTTGAAGTTCCGGTGGGAACTGAACCGGTGTGTCCCGAATGTAATGCAACGGGAAGTGCTCTTGAAATTATCAGTGAGGCACCTACCCTGACAAAATATTCAGGAACACAAACTGAAAAAAATCTTGAAGCTGCATTTGCGGGAGAGTCTCAGGCAAGAAATAAATACACTTATTTTGCATCAGTTGCAAAAAAGGCTGGTTTTGAACAGATTTCAGCGCTGTTTATTGAAACTGCAAATAATGAAAAAGAACATGCAGAAATCTGGTTTAAAGAGCTAGGCGGTATCGGTGATACAGCGAAAAATCTTGAGGCTGCCGCAGACGGAGAAAATTTTGAATGGACAGATATGTATGCAGGGTTTGCTGAAACTGCGGAAAAAGAAGGCTTCACAGAACTTGCTCAAAGGTTCAGAATGGTTGCGGATATTGAAAAAAGACACGAAGAACGATTCAGAAAACTGCTCAGTAATGTTGAAACTAAAAAGGTTTTTGAAAAGAGCGAAGTAAAGGTATGGGAATGCAGAAATTGCGGACATATTGTTGTTGGAACAAAAGCACCTAATGTTTGTCCTGTTTGCAATCATCCGCAAAGCTATTTTCAGATTAATTGTGATAACTATTAAAAAAGGTTTAGCTCATGCTAAACCTTTTTTAGTTTAGTTGTAGGTTTCATATAAATCTTCGTAGTGTTTCACAATATCAATTTTATTAATTGATATTTCATAGGCTGTTTTATTTTCAAATTCATCTTCACTTATTTTCTTTTGATAGTCTCTGCTTTGGATTCTTCCCGTTATAGAAATGCAGTCACCGACTGAAAGTGTTGATGCATATTTTGCATTTCTTCCCCAGGCAATACAAGGGATATAGTCTGATTTGTTGTATGAACGGTTAACTGCAATAAGTATATCCGAAATCTCTCTTCCAAATGGGGTTGTTCTGTATATGGGTTCTTTACATATATAACCCTTTAAATAAATATAGTTTGGATTATCTTCTTCATAATTAATTTCATTGTATATTATTTCAACATCTTTCACGAAAACAGTCAGGATTAGTTTATTTCCTACACTTGAATAGTTATTATATGACCTGAACTGTCCGTTTATTTTTATTTTTTTTCCAATTTCAAGCTCTGCAGAACATAAAAGCTTTTCTGAAATTGTAACCTGAATATAATCCTTAACATCGCTTAGTCTAGGAACTTCAATGGTAAATTGATAAAATTTTTCGTCATAAACCTCGTGAGAAAAAACAGGTTCATTAACAACAATACCCGTTATTGATGCTTTATTGTTTTCAATAAAAAT
>JAZNFO010000042.1:0-2598 GCA_045575975.1 Clostridia bacterium
CACCGAAACAAAAATGTTCGGATATATTTCAGATGTTAACAGAGAAACAGAAGGTGGAACAATATTATGAAAATATTGATGGTAAATAAATTTCTATACCCAAGAGGCGGCAGTGAGAGCTATATGTTAAAGCTTTCAGAAGAGCTTAAATCACAGGGGCACGAAGTTGAATATTTTGGTATGTACGACGCGCAAAACACGGTGGGAAATTCTTTGGGACTTTACACAACCAATATGGATTTTCACTCAAAAGGACTATCAAGATTTCTCTATCCGTTTAAAATAATATACTCAAGGGAAGCGCACAAGAAGATTGGCAGAGTTTTAGATAACTTTAAGCCTGATATAGTTCATATGAATAACATCAATTTTCAGCTTACGCCATCAATTATTTATGCGGTGAAAAAGCGAAATATCCCCCTTGTGCAAACAGTTCATGACTATCAGATGATATGCCCTAATCATCTTTTGTATAGCTTTAATGAAACAAAGCCTTGCGACAGATGTATAAAAGGCTCAAAATGGAATTGCCTGAAATATAATTGTATTCATAATTCCAAAGTCAAAAGTCTTTTAGGTGTAATTGAAGCGAAGTTTTATTCATTTTTAAAAACATACAAAAAGGTTGATTTATATATATGTCCGAGCAGATTTTTGGAAAATAAGCTTGTTAGTAGCTCGGATATATATTTGGGAAAGACATTTACAATACATAATTTTATTGAAAAGTATAATATATCAACTAAAACAGATAGTGAAAATCCCTATATTGTTTTTGTTGGCAGACTTTCAAAGGAAAAAGGCGTTGAGCTTCTGGCAAATACTGCAAAGCTGTTGCCTGACATTAACTTTGTCGCCTGCGGAAGCGGTCCTGACGATGAATGTTTAAAGGATATTCCAAATGTAATCTTAAAGGGATTTGTTACGGGAAAAGAGCTTACCGATTTGATGGCAAATGCAAAGCTTCTTATTGCTCCATCGGTTTGTTACGAAAATAATCCGTTATCCATATTAGAGGCTCATTCTATGGGCGTTCCTGTGGTGACAATGAACTACGGCGGAATGGCAGAGCTTGTAGAAGATGGAAAAACGGGTGTGTTGGCATCAAGCCCAACACCTGAATCTGTGGCTGAGGCAGTAAAAAAATGTCTTGGTAACGCAGAATACTATGAAACACTTAAGACAAACTGTGAAACTAAAGTCAAGAATATAATGGGTGTCACAGAGTATTGTGACATCTTAATACATCAATATAATAACCTTATAATGAATGTATCTTAAGGAAAAACATTGTTTTGATTAGGAAATTGCTCTGCAATTTCCTGATACTTCATTGCAATGAGGTCCTCGAAAACCATTTCTTGAAATAGCGTAAAAACGCTATTTCGCTAAAGTACACTCATTATAGACAAGAGGTGAAGAAAGTGACAAAACCAAGCTTAAGCATCGTTGTGCCTGTATATAATACTGAAAAATATCTTAGAAGATGTATGGATTCCATAATGAACCAAACCCTTAAAGATATAGAAATCATCATTGTTGATGACGGCTCAAAGGAAGAATGTGCCGTGCTTTGTGATGAAATTTCAAAGGCAGATTCACGAATTAAAGTTGTGCATAAGGAAAACGGCGGTCTTGGGTTTGCAAGAAATACGGGGATTGAAGCGGCTAGCGGTGAATACATAGGTTTTGTCGATTCTGATGATTATATAGAGAGGGCAATGTGCGAAACATTATATAATGCGGCAAAAAAATATAATGCTGACTTATGTTTATCAGGGATTTGCTTTGTTGGCGGAAATATGTTTTCGGAGGCCGGTGGAGATACAAGAAAATCGTATTTCGAGGAAGAGACTGTGTTTGAAAAAGAAGATATGAAAAAACTTCTTTTGGGTGCCATTGGTGCATTACCTCACGAGCCTGATGACAGCCGTTATGGCGTGAGTGTATGTAAAAATATATTTAAGACTTCGGTGATTCGTGAAAGAAAAATAGAATTTTTGTCTGAGAGGAAAATACTGTCTGAAGATACATTGTTTATGGTGGACTTTATTAAAAGTTCAAAAATTGCAGTTGGTGTTCCAGGTAGTTACTACTGTTATTGCCGTAATGAAGATTCTCTTTCAAAATCATATAACAAAGAGCGCTTTGAGAAAAGTATCGTATTTTTAGATGAGCTTGAAAAACGAATTGCAGATACTATAGAAAAAGAAGAATATAAAATTTATTTAGATAGATTGGTGCAAGGGTTTGGAAGAATTTTGTGCTCACAAGAGATTATGCATGCAAGGGATAAAAAAATAAAGTTTTCTGTCCTCAAGAAAAGATTAAAAGAAATCTGCACTCAGGATAAAATTCAAAATGTGTTAAAATCATACCCTTGGTATAGGTTGCCCGTAAAACAGGCGGCGTTTGCATTTGCTATGAAGTATAAATTATTTTCGCTTCAAAGGTTAATGGTGATATTAAGAGATAGATAGGAGTTTTGGTAATGCTTTTTTCGGTAATTGTTCCGATATATAATATTGAAAAATACATAAGAAGATGCATTGATAGTGTTCTTTCGCAATCATTTACCGATTTTGAGCTTATATTGGT
>JAZNFO010000043.1:0-28146 GCA_045575975.1 Clostridia bacterium
TCTGAAAGTGATGGGAGTAATCAACAAATAAAAAAAGATAGATATGAAACAGGTTTTTATAATATAAATAGATTTAAGGTTGTTAATGGGCAAATGTATGTTGATTATATAGATAATCCACATACAATAAATTTATTTTCATCAAAAGGCTCTGCTCGTGATGCAATTAATTCAATAAAAAACAAATATCCTTCCGGTTCTTCGTATTTTACTGATAACGGCTACGGTTGTACTGATCATGGAGATAATTGCAGTTATAAAGTAGAGAGTCAATGTAACTGTAAAATTTTTGGTAATGCAATTCAATGTAAGGGGTTTGCTGGGTATGTATTTTATCAATTATTTGGCGTTAATTTACCCGCGTATGATAGTTCACGATATAAATTATATTATAACGCGTATGTTAAAAGTGTAGGTATCTTAGATAATGGATTTGTTACGGCATCCTCGTTAAAAAATTTGTTTTCATCTGCATTACCGGGGGACGAAATTCAAGGCAAGTCACAATATTCTCAACACTCTATGATAGTCGAGTTTGCTTCGGATTGGGGTGTTCATGTCTATGAAGCTAATGTGGATGGGAAATGTGGTGTAGGGGAGCGAGATATAAGTTACGAATCGTTGGCTAACACATACAGATATGGATTATCGTTAAATAGAGCAACCAATTATAACTATAATCAAACCCAACCTGATGATAGTGGTGATGGTATAATTACAAACACAAATCAAGTTTTGAGATATGGTGATGAAAATGAGTCAGTTCGGCAGTTGCAAACAGCATTAAATAAAGTTATGAATGCGGGATTGGCAACAGATGGGAAATATGGCCAATCCACACATGATGCAGTAAAGGCTTTTCAAAGTAAATATGGGTTGACTGTTGATGGCGATGCAGGACCGGCAACATTAAGTAAATTAAATGAATTGGCTGGTGGTCATACACATGATTTCTGGATAGAAAATGAAAGTATACATCCGCACAAAGAATACAGAAGATGTGCTTGTGGACACACTGAATATACTGGAAATACTGTGACAGTCAGTACATGTAGTCAATGTGCCACACCGGGGAAGCCAAGTCTTGAAAATATGTGGGAAGCTTATTTGACAGATGAAGGCAAAGAAACTGCAGAAATTACATTTTCCTGGATGTCAACAACAAATACAACACATTATAATTTGTATGTAAGAAAGAAAAACAGTTCGGGAGAGTATGAAGTTCATTCTAATAATCATTATGCAGAAAATGGAATGACATTAGAATTACCGGAAGGTGAATATAGAGTTCAGCTTCAATCAACAAATTCAAATGCAAATTGGGTCTATACGGATAGTGATTGGTATTATTTTGAAGTAAGGAAAGATGTTAGGAGTTGGGGTGAATGCACGTTTGAAGGAAATATATATCAATGGCTTGATTATTCTACAACTTGGCATAATGCAAAGAAAATTTGTGAGGAAAGAGGCGGTCATCTGGCGACCATTAGCTCAAAAGCAGAGTATGATTTTCTGGTTGATTCTATAAATTGGTACCATTGGCCCCGTACATATTATATAGGTGGAACAGATGAAAATTCGGAGGGAAATTGGGAATGGGTTACAGGAGAAGGCTGGAACTACGACGGTTTCTGGAACACAGGTGAGCCAAACAACAGTGGCAAAGGTGAACATTATATGACATTGAGCTCTACAGCCAATGATGTTCCGGCTACTTCAAAGTACGGGTTTATTTGTGAGATAGAAAATACCTGTGGAGAAAACTTAACATGGTCCCTTGATGACGAAGGAACATTAACTATAAGCGGGCAGGGAGAAATGGAAAACTACAGTAATCGTATAAGTGCTGGAAAGCTTCCACCATGGGTTGGAAAACGAAGTTCAATCAAAAAGATTGTTGTAGAGGAAGGAGTTACTTCAATTGGAGAACATGCATTTCGCGAGTGTAGATATTTACAAGAAGTAATTACATCACAGAGTCTTGAATCAATAGGGGCATATGCTTTCTATTGTTGTAGAAACTTGTCCGATATAATACTCCCGGAAGAGATTGAAAAAATTGAAGAAGCCGCTTTTAGAAAGTGTGAAAGTTTAACAGAGATTAGAATACCCAAAGGAGTACATACAATCTCTGAGTATGCATTTTACGATTGCGAAAGTTTAACAGGGATTACAATTCCCAAGGGAGTACATACAATTTCAGATCTGGCATTTGCTGGTTGTGAAAGCCTATCTAATGTATATTACGAGGGTACTCGGGAAGAATGGAATGAAATAATAGTAGGACAAGCAAATGACTGTCTTACCAATGCAACAATTCATTTTTGTAGAGGTGTATGTGGAGATAATTTGAAATGGGAATACATATATGAAAATGAAGATTACAAATCACTTGTATTTGAAGGGACAGGAGATATGTATGATTTTGATCCACAATTAGCAGAGTGGCATGATTATGACATTGATAATATAGTCTTAAGTGCGAGAATTACTAGGATTGGGGATTATGCTTTTTATGGTTTGCCTATGTGGAATGTTGTAATGAATGGAGACATAGAAACAATTGGAGACTATGCATTTTGCAATAGTTCAATCCCGCATATATGGTTGCCAAGAAATTTAAAAAGTATAGGGAAAAATGCTTTTTTAAATTGTAATAATCTGACGAAAGTTTATTACGAAGGGTCAAAAGAGGAATGGAAAAAACTAATTATAGAAGAGGGGAACGAGCAGCTTACAAGAGCAACAATTATATTTGAAGATAGAAAACCGACAATAGTTCGATTAAAATGCGAGGTTATGGATCCTAATTTGTTTGTAGATTTGGATGTTGCCGCGGTTGAGAGCACGATGACAGTTTATCTTGCGGCATATGATTCCAATAATAAAATATTATGGGTAAAAACTCCTGAGTTAATAAATAATTCTGCAGAATTCACTGTATCTAAGGAAGATATAAAAAAAATTAAGGCTTTTATATGGGATGAAGAAATGAGACCGGTCACGGATTATGCAGAAAAGATTATATATTAGAAGAAAGAACTTTAACAAACAGTAAAAGCAAGAGGAAACCCCTCTTGCTTTTTTATTTCTCCATCACAAATTCTAATAAATATTCCTTATTATTCTTTTCAGGGTGTGAAATAACCTCGTTAAGTGCTTTTTTTAAAAGCTTGCCTATTTCCTTTTCGGGAATATCAAGTGATAAAAGGTCGTCGCCTTTCAAGGCTAAATCTTTCAGAGAAAAACATTCACCGCCCTCTAAAATTTCATTTAAAAGTTTTTTGTCTTTATTTTTCATTTCAAAAAGAAGAGAAACATTTTCGGCATCAAATTTATTTAATAATTGCTTGATAGCTGTTTTTCCGTTTTCTATGTCCTTTTCAAAATATTCCAAAAGGAATAAAACAGTCTTTTGTGTTTTGGTGCTGAATTTAAGGTCTTTTAAGATTTTTGTAACTGTCTTTTTATCAAAAAGACTGAGGAAAATTCCAAGCCTTATTTCTAAAGCAGATTTTGAGCGGGAGATTTCCCCTGCAATTTTTTTGTATCTGTCTGTTGAAATTTCCGAAAGCTCGGGAATAAAAACTTCAAAAATTTCTCTAAAGTCAAGCAAAACCGCTTTCACATTTTCACCAAGCAAGGTTTTATTAAATTCATCTCTTATCCGCTCTTTTGAAATATTCTCAAGAAGCTTTTTGTTTTTTTCCAGACTTTTTCTTGTTTTTTGCTCAATCTCAAAACCGAGAACCGATGCAAAACGAATTGCTCTTAAAATTCTGAGGGCATCCTCTTTAAATCTTTCGTCAGCTTTTCCTATGGTTCTTATAATCTTGTTGTCGATATCTTCTGCACCTGAAAACAAATCGGTTATAAGATTTTCGCTTGATGCCACAAGGGCATTTATGGTAAAGTCCCGTCTTTTAAGGTCTTCCTCAAGATTTCTTGTAAAGGTCACCGTTTCGGGCGAGCGGGAATTTAAATAATCTCCGTCTGTTCGGAAAGTCGTAATTTCTATGGGAAAACTGTCTTTTATAACGGTTATTGTACCGAACCTTTTGCCGGTTTCTATGGTTTTGCAATCCCCGAAAATTCTTATTATATCATCAGGAAGAGCAGGTGTTGTTATGTCAAAATCCTTTGGAGTATTTCCCATATAATAATCCCTGACAGCTCCGCCAACAATATAAGCATCAAACCCTTCGTGTTTCAAACGGTCAAGTACAAAGCCTACAGGCTTTGGGAAACTTGTTGCTTCAGCTTTTTTGTTTTCAAGAACAGGGGCAAAAATATCCCTTAAAAGATTTTCATCAGGCACAAAATTGTATGATTTAACTTGTGACAGCTTATCAGGGAGCCCTGTGCGGATATTAATTGTAAATCTGTTGTATCTCTTGGTTCTTGAATACATAATGCTTCCGTTTTGTGAGTGAAGGCTGTTTTTAATATAAAACATATTGTATTCATTCATATTAAGACAATCCGAAATACTTATGGCGGGATTGAGAATTTGTGTAAGCTTATTGCTCATCCTTTCTCCTATTGAGGAAATAGCTATAACCAGCGAATTGACCGGGAATAAATTTTCCTTAACAGAAATACGGATATCAGGAAATTCGTTTTCTTTGAAGTGTTTCATAAGAATTGAGGTTAAGTAATAAAAAGCATATTCAAAGTCGTGAACATTTATATAAAGAGAAGGGTCGCCTATAAGCTTTTTATCGTATATAAGATGAATTTTGCTGACACCGCAAAGAAATTCGGAAAGACTTGTTATAATACCCCTGAAAAATCTGTCAAAGGATACAACCTGAAGCTCTTCTCTCTGGTTGCAAAATTCAGAGAGAAGAAGATTAACAAGATGCATTCCGTTAAGATTTCCGCAGCATATAAGATTGCTTGTGGTAAGCCCCTGGGGAGAAAGCTTTTCGTTTCTTTGTATTTGTCTTATGTTGTTGGTTGAAAAAAGAATTTGTTCTTTAAGCTCGTCAAGAATCGTTTTTAATTCCCGTGTTTTGTTATCCATAAAAATCCTCATCTGAAATAGTTATTCATTTTGTTGCTGTGAGCGTGGCAAACAGCGATTGCAAGAGCATCAGCGGTGTCATCAGGTTTGGGAACCTTATCAAGTCCAAGAAGCATCTTAACCATTTGCTGAACCTGTACCTTTTCCGCTCTTCCATATCCCACAGTTGCCTGCTTAACCTGAAGAGGGGTGTATTCAAAAATCGGAACATCCTTATTTAATGCAGAAAGAAGCAAAACTCCTCTTGCCTGTGCAACATTTATTGCGGTTTTTTGGTTGCTGTTGAAAAACAGCTCTTCTATAGCCATTGCATCAGGCTTTGTGCGGTCAATAATTTCGGAAAGCTCATCGTGGATTTTCTTGAAACGAATAAACATATCTTCCTTTGAATCTGTTGTAATTGCTCCGTATTCAAGTGCCTTGAATTTGTTTCCGTCATAACTTATTATTCCGTATCCCACAATGGCAAAACCGGGGTCTATACCTAAAATTATCACACAAAATCCCTCTCTCTGTGTACAGTTTTATATAAAATGTATAAAAATACAAAATTTATGTATATTTTTGCAAAAAGTACTTGCAAAAATGTGATAATAGTATTATAATACAAAAAGAATATAAAAACAAGAAAAAATTTCAACTTGTGTTTATGGAGGTACATAAAATGAAAGAAAAGGTTGTTCTTGCGTATTCAGGCGGTCTGGATACATCAATAATTATTAACTGGTTAATTGAGAATTACGGTTATGAAGTAATTGCGGTTTGCGGAGATGTTGGTCAGGGAAAAGAAACTGACGGTCTTGAAGAAAGAGCAAAAAGAAGCGGTGCTTCAAAATGTTATATAGAAGATTTAAGAGAGGAATATGTTCGCGATTATATATTCCCAACAGTAAAAGCAGGAGCGGAATACGAGGGAAAATATCTTCTCGGAACATCCCATGCCCGTCCTATTATTGCAAAAAGACTTGTTGAAATTGCAAAGAAAGAGGGAGCAGTTGCAATTTGTCACGGTGCAACAGGAAAAGGAAACGACCAGGTTCGTTTCGAGCTTACAATTAAGGCTTTAGCACCTGAAATGAAAATTATTGCTCCATGGAGAATTTGGGATATCAAATCCCGTGAAGATGCAATTGATTATGCAAATGCTCACGGTATTGAAATTCCTGTAACCAAAAAGGATTTATATTCAAGAGACAGAAATGTATGGCATATCAGCCATGAAGGAATGGACCTTGAAGATCCTGCAAATATGCCAAAATATGATGAACTTTTAAAGCTTACAGTTCCTCCTATGAAGGCTCCGGATGCACCAACATATGTTAAGATAACATTTGAAAAGGGTATTCCTGTTAAAATTGATGACAAAGAATATTCACCACTTAAGCTTGTTGAAAAGCTTAATGAAATCGGCGGGGCAAACGGAATTGGTATTGCAGATATCGTTGAAGACAGACTTGTTGGTATGAAATCAAGAGGCGTTTATGAAACACCGGGCGGAACAATTCTTTATGCAGCTCACAAAGAACTTGAATACCTTTGTCTTGACAGACAGACTCAGGAATTTAAGCGTCATGTTGCAATCAAATTTGCACAGCTTGTTTATGACGGAAACTGGTTCACACCACTTCGTGAAGCACTTTCGGCTTTTGTTGACAGCACTCAGGAAACAGTATCAGGTGAAGTTAAGCTTATGCTTTACAGAGGAAGCATAACACCTGCAGGTGCAACTTCAAAATATTCACTTTATAATGAAGATATTGCAAGCTTTGGCGACAGTAAGGAATTGTATAGCCACAAGGATGCAGAAGGCTTTATTAACCTCTTCGGACTTCCGCTCAAAGTTAATGCTATGATGAAAGAGAAGAATAAAGAAAACTAATATTAAATAACGAAAAGGCTGTGATTTTATCACAGCCTTTATATAGGAAAGGGGAAACAATATGAAACTTTGGGGAGGAAGATTTTCAAAGGCAACAGATAGCTTGGTTGATGATTTCAATTCTTCAATCCGTTTTGACAAAAGAATGTATAGTCAGGATATAGACGGCTCGGTTGCTCATGCGAAAATGCTTGGAAAACAAGGGATTATATCAAAAGAAGATTCCGAGATTATAGTTAAAACCCTTCTTGGAATAAAAAATGATATTGAAAATGATAAGGTTGAGTTTCTGATTGATGCCGAAGATATTCATATGAATATAGAAACTATTCTGATTTCAAGGATAGGGGATGTGGGCAAAAGACTCCACACGGGAAGAAGCAGAAATGACCAGGTTGCCCTTGATAACAGACTTTATTTAAGAGATGAGGGTGACGAGCTTTTTGAAATGCTCAAAGGCCTTGAAAATGTCATTTTAAAGCTGGCAGAAGAAAATATTGATGTTATTATGCCTGGGTATACACACCTCCAGAAGGCCCAGCCTATAACCTTTGCTCATCATATAATGGCTTATTATGAAATGTTTTCAAGGGATATAAAAAGGCTCTCAGATTGGAGATGCAGAATGAATGTTATGCCCCTTGGAAGCGGAGCATTGGCAGGAACAACCTATGACCTTGACAGAGAATTTGTTGCAAAAGAGCTTGGATTTGATAGTATAACAGGAAATAGTATAGACGGTGTTTCGGACAGAGACTTTATAATTGAACTTGCCTTTGTGCTTTCAATGATAATGATGCATCTTTCCCGTTTCTCGGAAGAAATCATTCTTTGGAGTACTAATGAATTCAGCTTTATTGAGCTTGACGATGCGTACAGCACAGGCTCAAGTATAATGCCACAGAAGAAAAACCCTGATGTTGCAGAGCTTGCAAGAGGAAAGTCAGGAAGAGTTTTTGGCTCGCTTATGGGACTTTTAACCGTTATGAAAGGTCTGCCCCTTGCATATAACAAGGATATGCAGGAAGATAAGGAACAGATTTTTGATGCAGTTGACACAGTTAAGATGTGTCTCCCTGTTTTCACAAATATGCTTGATACTATGAAGCTAAAAAAAGATAATATGTCCAAGGGTGCAAAGGGTGGTTTTACCAATGCAACAGATGTGGCAGATTATCTTGTGAAAAATGGACTTCCTTTCAGGGATGCCCATGCGGTTGTTGGAAAAATGGTTGCATATTGCATTGAAAAGGATTGCGTGATTGAAGCTTTAAGTCTTGATGAATTTAAAAGCTTTTCTCCTCTTTTCAAAGATGATATATATGATGCAATAAGTCTTGAAACCTGTGTGAATTTAAGAAAATTAACAGGCGGACCTGCTTTTGAAACTATGAAAAAAGCAATCAAAAAAGCAAAGGAAGATATGAAAGAATATAACTAAAAAAATGGTTGCCAGATGGCAACCATTTTCTAGTTTTCGGCACAGCGGGACAATTCTATTGTGCGAATTAAATAACACAGCATCTCCGTCCCCTTATGCCCTCCCCTTATGCCCTTGCAAGAGGGGACAGTTCTATTGTGTCCTATTGCTCATAATATCCACACCCAGTGATAACAATATGAGGTATTTCACTATTACCAACTTCAAAAAACCTCCAACATTCTTCATCTTCGTTTGTATCTATAAACACTTCGATACAAAAATCATTTGATAAAACTATCTTTAAATCACCAGTTTCATTTATGATAACATCTTGTACTAGCAAATCGATATTATAAAGAAAATTCTTATGTTCATCAAACTTATTATTTCCCTCTATATCCCAATCAAAATTATCCTCATCAAAATTGTCTTTTTGCATTTGTGAATTTGGTCTAAACATATCATCCTTTGATAATATAATCTTTCCTTGATGTGTTATTCGGAAAAACCCATCAATATGAACTGCATATTTGGGAGCCACGATTTCCTGTGAATTCAAATTGCCACTTTGTGCTTTATAGGCAACATGAGACTTAAAATTTTTACCAAATCCAAGACAAACCATAGCGCCTCCCCGCGATATTTGACAAAAGCTTTCTCCTATTAAATTAGATGTTGCTATAATTGTTTTGTTAACCTCTTTTTTATTCATATTCATTTCCTTTCTATTTATTAAACCATTCTTTAGCATTTTCTAATATTTCTTGATATCCCCAGTTTTGTCCACTAATCAAATCATGTAACTCTCTCTGCTGTTTTGGGGACAGTTTTAATTTCTTACTAACACTAGTTGTCTGTTTGTTTTGTGCCCTATTGTTCCGTGGAGTTCCCCTCTTTTGCTTATTTATAATATCTTTGGATTTTTTAGCTGCTTTACTGGTATCATTCGCTTCATCTACTATCCTAACAGCATCAATTCCTTTATCTGCGTACTTGCCGATATCTGCAAATTCTCCGACAAAAGGGATTGCTCCAAGGGCACTAAGTCCTGCGGAAGCATAATCTCCTCTCGCAAGGTCAACCGGTATAGATACTATGTTTGTGAAAGTGTCAAGTCCGGGGATAAGTGATGCAGCCGCCAGCAGATTACTTAACGAATCTAAATTATTTCTCTTCGTTTTTTCTGATTTTTTACTTACTCTTGAAGCAACACCAGAATTTTCTATGTAGTCCTTATATTCATTCAGCTCATCAGCAAAGCTTTTTGTTTTTGTTTTTCCCGAACTGAAAATTGAAAACCGCTCTTTTTTTGCTTCCTTAACTTTTTTGTCATCAACACCGTCCCAAAGGGACATTTTTGCATATGCAGAATATAAAGATTTCCGCTGCTTTTCAGAAAACTCTGAATTGTCTTCGCCTAAAAGACTTTGAGCTTTTATGACTCCATCCATAAATTTATCAAAAACTTCGTCTCCCATTTCTGATAAAGTTTCGGAAACTCCCAATATTTCTGCACATCTCCAACCATACATAGCGTTAGGGTCAGAGAGTTCTCTGTTACATCTTCGACATCTGTTCATCAATGTCCTCCTTTTTATAAATTTTTCTTGATTTTGATTCACAGATGTGCTAAAATATAACCATTGCATGCGGATATGTTTTTTGCATATCTGTGATAAAACACATTGTTAAACTGTGTGGGCAGTTTTTCTAATGTGTTTTTTTATTTAATACATTCAACATTCATCACATCCTTTCATTATTTAAAAATTCTTTTTCACGATATAATTTTTCGATATTATGCACTTCTCTAAGCTCCTTTTGTGTGCGGGTGCTTAAATTGCTTATCCCTGATTTATCAAGGATAAAAGCACAGTCTGGTCTTGTGCAATTGGTTTTTAGCAAAGATATTGTGTGGGTTGTTACCATAGACTGCATATTTTCAAAGCTGTGGATTATATTAAGAATTTTTTCTGACAGTTCGTAATGATAAAATGCATCAAATTCGTCTATTACAAGAAATGTAAGTCTTGAAAATTCCATAAACCAACAGTAAAAAAGCATCAGTGTTTTTGTTCCCGAGGATGCTATGGACTCAAGCTGGATAACATTTCCGTTATCAAATTGGACTCCGATAGTTGTTACCCCGTTTAAATGCCTCAGAGGGACAAGGTTATAATCAAAACCCATATCACGGATAAAGAGGTTAAAATCCTCAAGTCTTCCATCGTTTAATATAATTTCATCAAGACTGCCGTTTCCAAGCTTATAGCCGATATATTTATTTGCATCCTTAAGACTTCTGAAATATAACATTCCGCTTACAAAATTTATAATCTTTGTTATAACAGAATTTTCATCCTGAATAGTATTGTTATATATATATTTTACAACCGAAAGAGTGTTTTGCAGACCTTTTGTTCTAAGTCTTTCCGCCCCTGAAATTTTTATAAAATTATCCTCTTCGTTTACAAAATCGTGGAATAAAACTTTTTTTCCGTTAACTTCTATTTTTTCCCACAACAATTCCGTAAGGCTTGTTTTTGCGTATGAATAAAGAACCTCGCTCTTCCCGAATTTAAATGTATATGAAAAGGTCGCATAATCTTTGTCATTACCTATATAGGTGTACATATGTTTTGGAATATCATCCTTTTGAACATCAAGAAGATGAGTGGTTATATCTACAATTGCTGTGCATAAGCTTGATTTTCCTGAGCCGTTTTCACCAAATACAACGCTTTTTTTCACGATTTTATTTTCAACCAAGCCTTTTTTATACGCATAATCACGAGTATTCGACAAGTCCCATGACAATACCTCCTGAAAACCTTTGTAATTTGAAACCTCAAATTTTTTTAGCATATAAAACACCTCTTTCGGTATGTATAATAGCACATTATTACCAATTCGTCAAGAGTTACCGTATAATTTATACGGAGAAATATTAAATATTAATAATTGTTGTAAATAAAATAAAAAATACTGTAATCTTTATACAATGCTTAAAATTCAGGGAAAAGGTTCTGTTATGTTTGAAAAAATAAAATAAAAAATGGGATGCTCCGGCATCCCATTTTTGTGTAGAATTATTTATTCACCTGGCTTACAGCAAGTGCCAGTTGCGCCGGACAGGAGGTTCCTCTGCCACCGCAATCAATATCTTTGAGTTTTTCGATAACATCCTCGATTTTCATACCTTCTGCAAGTCTTGCAACTCCTTGTGTGTTACCGTTGCAGCCTGAGATGAATTGGATGTTATAAACTCTTTCACCGTCGGAATCAAAGTGTATTTGTCTCGAACAGGTTCCACGGGTTGTGTATGTGTAATGTTCCATAATATATACCTCTCTTTTTATGCATAATATATATATTATAATATAACCTGTATTTTTTGTAAATAATTTCAGCCAAAAAAGTTGCAGAATTAATTGACAAGCTCAAAAATGTGTGTTAAAATATCATACGGAGTGGTATGTACTTTTTGAGATAATTAGAAATATGTTTAGGGTGTGATTTAGTGCTCAGTTTATTTAAAAAGCACAGAAATATTATCTTGTTGCTTATAGATATGAGTATAGTGTTCCTTTCTGAACTTTTCACCTGGTTTTTATTCTTCAGTGACTTCGTCGATGCGGGAATTGGAAGAACTGTATTTATACATATATCAATATTGAATATAATTATCAGTGCGTGTTGTTTTTATGTATTTAAAATGTACAGTGTAATATGGAGGTATGCGAGGATAAGGCATCTTGCGAGATGTTTTATGACAACTTTTGCGTCTGTCTTTCTTTGTTTTGCGTTCAATATACTGACAGGCTTTCCAAAAATAATACCATATGAAACTCATTTTGTTAAGTTTATTCTTCTGGCATTTCTTATAATAATGTCCAGAATTATATATGTGGTTATGTATGCAAGCTATAGTGCGAGGACTGCCCATTTAGCAGCAGGAAAGACGGGAGAGAAAAAGCGTCTTATGATTGTTGGGGCAGGGGAGATGGCTTCACTTTTTTTTGATGATCTGGAAAAGGGGAATTATGAAAAATATGAACCTGTATGTATGATCGATGATGACCCTGCGAAGGTGGGAAGAAAATTAAGGGGTGTTCCTGTTGCGGGAACCACTGAGGATATTCCGTCTATTGCGACCGATGAAGGCATTGATGCTATTCTGGTATGCATTGCCCACATAGAGGAAGAAGATAAAAAAAGAATTCTTGCCAAATGCTATGAAACCAATTGCCATGTTTCGAAAATGGTAATAGGTATGAGAGAGGGTAACGAATCAAGAATCGAAAAAATCAGCATTGAGGATTTGCTTGGCAGGGCCTCGGTTAAACTGAAAAATAATAAGCTTGAAAGCTTTATATCGGGAAAAACCGTTATGGTAACAGGTGGCGGAGGTTCAATCGGAAGTGAGCTTTCAAGACATATTGCATCTTTAAACCCGAAAAAACTGGTTATCGTTGATAACTATGAAAATAATGCTTATGATATTCAGCAGGAGCTTATAGGAGACTATGGCGATAAGCTTTCGCTGAGTGTTGAAATTGTTTCTGTATGCGATGAAGACAGAATGAGACTTTTGTTTGAAGAATACAGACCGGAGATACTTTATCATGCAGCGGCAAGAAAGCATGTGCCCCTTATGGAGCATAACCCTGAAGAGGCTGTTAAAAACAATATTTTCGGAACATACACAACGGCAAAGCTTGCATCAGAATACGGAGTGGACAAGTTTGTTCTGGTGTCAACGGACAAGGCGGTTAATCCCACAAATGTTATGGGAGCAACAAAAAGGTGCTGTGAAATGATTGTTCAGGTGTTTGATAAAAACTCTGAAACAGATTTTGTGGCTGTGAGATTTGGAAATGTGCTTGGGTCAAATGGTTCGGTTATTCCGCTTTTCAAAAAGCAGATTGAAAAGGGAGGACCTGTTACGGTGACTCATCCTGATATAATAAGATATTTTATGACTATACCGGAGGCTGTTCAGCTTCTTCTTGCGGCAGGAAGCATGGCAAAGGGTGGAGAAATTTTTGTTCTTGACATGGGAGAACCGGTAAAAATTGCAGACCTTGCCGGACAGCTTATAAGACTTTCAGGACATATTCCTGATGTTGATATAGCAATAAAATATTCGGGCCTCAGACCGGGAGAAAAGCTCTATGAGGAGCTTCTTATGAGCGAGGAAGGTCTTATGAGCACGGAAAATAAGAAAATATTTATCGGAAATCAGATAGATATCGAAGAAAATGCGTTTTATGAAAAGCTTGAGGAACTTAAAAAGGCAGCAGAGGAGAATGATGCAGAAGGCGTGGTTTCACATCTTATGGATATTGTTCCGACCTATCATAAACAAAGCTTGGTTTCTCAGGAAAAAGTTTTAGCATAGACAACATACTTTTGATACTAAAAGGGGGAAATACCAATGGAACAATTTGAAGAATTAGACATAAAACGATTATTTAAAATTATTACTCAAAGCCTGAGCTTTATTCTTGTTATGACATTACTTGTTGGAATTGTTGCTTTTGTTTACAGTGAAACAATGATTCTTCCGTCATACAGTTCAGCTGTTACTATGTATGTAAATAATAATAACAGATCAACGCTTTTGTCAAAAACTCAGATTTCGAGTGCGGATATGCAGGCATCTCAAAGACTTGTTGAAACATATATTGAAATTCTGAAAAGTGATACAGTTATGTCGGAGGTTTCTGTTGAAGCGGAAAGAAGATACGGAATTCAGTATTCATCCAAAAAAATTCTTTCCATGTTTTCGGCAAGCTCTGTAAACGGAACAGAAATACTTAAGGTTAGTATAACAGGAAACAATCCTGAACATACTGCACTTATTGCCAATGTTGTTGCGGATGTTGCTCCTGAAAAGCTTAATGAGTTTATAGAAACAGGAACAGTTAAAATTATTGACACAGCAGAGCCTGGCACCCGTGTTGCTCCAAACATCAAAAGAAACACATTGATTGGCTTTATTTTAGGGTTCTTATTCAGTTGCGGTGTAATTGTTATCAGAGAAATATTTGATACAAGAGTTAAGAGTGAAACAGACCTTGAAAACTGGTTCCATAAATCGATTCTTGGTATTATCCCTGAAATAGGAAATCCGGATAGCTCAAGTTCGAAATATTACTACTACAGGAGAAGTTATAAGTACGGAAAAGGCTACGGCAAATCAAAATATATGATGGGAGGATATTCTTATGGCAAACAACATTATGCTGAATTTGTTAAAGCGGCTCAGAATGTTACAAACAGAGCAACGGCAGAAGAATAATGCGAAAGAAGAACTGTTAAAAAGAGAATTTGTCAGGGATAAAGTTCTCTCGAATAAAACTTCTTTTCAGGTAAAGGAAGCATACAAAGCGCTTCGTACTAATATTATCTTTTCCCTTCCGCAGGAAGGTTGTAAGAAAATTTCGGTTACAAGTTCAATAGCATCAGAGGGTAAATCAACAAACTGTCTCAACCTTGCTATAACCTTTGCAGAAACAGGGGCAAGAGTTTTGATTGTGGACTGTGACCTTAGAAGACCTAATATATCAAGACTTCTCGAAAAACAAAGTTCTCCGGGCCTTTCGAACACACTTGTTGGGTTAAACTCGCTTGATGATGTTATAAACAAAACTGATTACACAAATCTTGATGTTATATTTTCCGGTAATATTCCGCCAAATCCTGCAGAACTTTTAGGTTCTGACAATATGGGGAAACTTATCGGGGAACTTGAAAAGAGATATGATTATATATTCTTTGACACAGCTCCTGTAAATATAGTAACTGATTCCGCCGTTCTTGCAAAGTGGATGACAGGTGTTGTTATGGTAGTTTTATATAATTCAACAGATAAGGACACTATAGAAGAAGCAATAAAACAGCTGGAATTTGCAGAAGCAAAGATTCTTGGCTTTATTCTTAATGGTGTTGTTTACGGGAATAATGGTACATATAAATATAATTATAAGAGATATAATTATAAAAAACATCGTTATTCACCAGGCTATGGAAAAGGCAGATATTATTATAAATCAAGAAGATATGGAAGAGATTATTATTCATCAGATGATGGGTCTTTAAAGAAAGCCGCAAAAACCAAAAAATAAAAAAGCAGGAAAGAAGGGTTATATATGGTGATAGATTTTCACACCCATATTCTTCCCAGAATTGATGACGGAAGCAAAAATTCCGATATGTCAGTTGAAATGATAAAAATGCTTTCTGTTCAAGGGGTAGACGCAATAATTGCGACTCCCCATTTTTGCTATGACGAGATAAGCATTAAAGACTTTCTGGAAGATAGAAAATTATCTTTAAACAGCCTTGTTGATGCACTTGAAAGAAGAAATATAAAAGACAGACCAAAGATCATTCTCGGAGCAGAGGTAAAATTTTATCACGGGCTTGATACTATGGAGGAAGCACCGGTACTTTGTATAGGTGGAACAAAGTATATGCTTGTGGAGATGCCGTTCCGAAACTGGGAAACAAGGGATTATGCTGTCCTTGCTAGACTTAGCGCAAACCGAGACATTATTCCTGTTATTGCACATATTGAAAGGTATTTTGCTTATAATTCACTTAGAAATATGATGCCAAATCTTATTCAAATCGGGGCACTTGTTCAGGTTAATGCAGAATTTCTCACATCCCGATTAACGAGATTAACCTCAAAATATATGATGAAAAACGGACTTATCCAATTTATTGGAACAGATTGCCATGATACGAGAAAAAGAAAGCCTAATTATAAAGCGGCAATTGAAGTTATTGAAAAGATAAACAAGGGCCGTTATGTGGATGATCTAAACTTCTGGACGGAAACTTTTATGAAATTAAATCCGGAATGTATTTAAAAATATGAGAGGTGCTGAATGAAAAAGGGTTTTTTAATTCTGATGATTATATATTATTCCTTTATAATATGGTCATTTTCTTCTCACCCTGCAGATGTGTCTGCAAAAGAAAGCAAAAGCATAACGGGAATAATATATGATAAAATTGCAGTATATATAGAAAAATTCAGCGATATGGGTAGAGATATGTTTGTTAAAAGAACAGATAATTTTATAAGAAAATGTGCCCATTTCAGTCTGTTTTTCGTTTTTTCACTTATTATTTCCATGTATGTTAATTGCTACAACAAGGGGGCCGTGGTGTTTCTTCTGACGGTTTTTCTAACAGGAGTGATGTTTGCGGTGTCTGATGAGGTTCACCAGCTTTTTGTGCCGGGCAGAGGGTGTCAGTTTAGGGATGTTTTAATTGACTCAAACGGAGTTTTAGCAGGTGGAATATTTTTTGACATAATGAAAAGGAGCATCGGTAAATGAAAAAAATGAAGAAAACAGTTTTAGTGATAGTTGCAGTCTTGATGGTGCTTATTGCCGGATTTTGTATTTGGCAGGCGGATAATATAAAGGCGATTTTAAATTCCTTTAAATACACAGATGAACAGATAGACAAGATGATTGCGGAAAATAACGATTTACTTAATAAGGAAATAAAGGAAAAATATGATATTATCAGTGATTTCACTGATGAAGATGAAGCAAAAATCATAAGCGGTGAAATGTCGGTTGAAGAAGCTATCAGAAAGAAACGGGCCGAGCTTGAAAAAATTAAGATAAGCGATGCGGAGGATGTTAAAAGTAAAACAAATAAAATTATCTCAAACCGAATTATAGAATTTTATAGTTTGAAAGCTTATTACCTGGGACAGATTGGGGAAATGGAGGCAAAGGTAAAGAAGGATTATGCGGCGCTTCCTAAGGAAAAGAAGAATCTTGCGGGGAAAAAGGAAGTTGTTTCCAAATATATTTTTGTTGCAAGCTCGCTTCTTTCAGAGTGCGATGCTAAAATGACAGAGCTTACCGCACAGCTTGAAAAGGAAATCAAGGCTGTGGGTGGGGATACTTCTATTATATCGACAATAAATGCTACCTATGAAAATGAGAAAAATCTGAAAAAAGCCTATTATATGAGCAAAATGAAATAGATTACAGTGTATAATAAAAAACCCCTCGAATATGAGGGGTTAAATTTTTTTATTTTGATGTGCTTCCAAATCCACCGTTTCTCACACCGTCGGCATCATCATCAGTTGTTATTCCGTATTCTAGGAAAATTCCCTGAGCAAAGGCATCTTCGCATTTAAGCTCAACAATTTTTCCTTCCAGGGATTCGTTTGTTATTTTAATAAAAATATGTCCTTCGTTATCTGAAAAGAAGTAATCGCTGTCAATGATTCCCACTGTGTTGTTAAGGCGAAGACGGAATTTAAAGCCAAGACCGCTTCTTGGGTATATTTTAAGAACCCAGCCGTCATCAATTTCTGCTCTTATACCTGTGGGGATTTTAACACTTTCATTCGGGGCGAGTTTAATGTCTGCAGTAAGGAAAAAGTCGTATCCTGCAGAGCCTGTTGTCGCCCTTTTAGGTAATTTTATTCCGTTATATATTTCCTCGGCTGAAGCTTCGCAGCCAAAGGTGTCTTTATAGTCAGCTATAAACCTTTCTTTGCTGACTTTGTGAAATTTTGCAATTCTTTTCATAATTTTTTCCTTTCCGTAAATACCTTGTTAAAAAAAGTATAACATAAAAACTATAATTTTTCTATACCTTACCTGAAAATTGTTGAAAAAAGTTTTTATAGGGTGTATAATAATAAGAAAGGGAGGTATAAAAATGCCTGAAATTCTAAATATAGTATTTAACAGTTTGTTTTTTCTTATAGGAATAGCAATTGCAGTTGGAGTAATTCTAAAATATAAAAGAAACAGAATAACAAGAGAAGAACTTGAAAAAAACAAAGAAGAAACCGTAGAAACGGTTTATGGTGAGATAATAGATAAACAGTTTGTTATGCGAAGAATACAAAGTGTAAGCGGTCCGCCGAAAAATAAAGCAGAGTGTATCCTGACTTTTAAGTGCGAAGAGAAAAAGCTTTTTTTCAGCGTTTCTGAAGTGTTTTTTGATAGCTATAAAAAAGGTCAAAAAGGAGATCTAACCTATAAAGGGGAAACCTTAATTGAATTTGTTGAAAAATAAAAGGTGGGCATTAGCCCACCTTATTATTTTTCTTTATAAGAAATAAGTTTTACAATTATAGGACTTAAAATCAGATTTGTGAAAAATTCAAGCAGGAAGTTGACTCCGGCAAGACCTGTAAACATAAAATAAATGAATTTAGAGTCTATACCTGAAGTTCCTGCCATTTCAGCAAGTCCGTTTACAAAGAAAGTAAGACATCCGATAAAGAATACGCCGGTATTCACAATGGGACATGTGATAGCTGCTGCAACTGCTGCAACAGTGCGATTTTTGTTTCTAAGAGCTTTATAAACAAGCCCTGAAAGATATCCGCACAACACGCCTTTTACCAATGTTGTGACAATTGCTCCAACCAGACTGAAGCCTACAAATAATGTAGCCTGTCCGCTGATAAGAATTGTCGCTCCGCAAACGAAACCAAGCCATGCACCGACTAAGGGTGAACATATTATAGCACCTATTACTATAGGAATAAGTGCTATTGCAAGATTGCATGGGCCAACCGGAATTCCGCCAATAAGCTGAAAAATAATTACCACGGCTGTCAGTAGTGCACTAAGCACCAGTTTCTTTGTTTGAATTGTTTTGTTTTCCATAAAATTAACCTCCCAGCTGTCGCTCATTTTTAAATGATGCAACGCATATATTAATTTAATTTTTTTACGGATTAAATATTTTTTTCGTATATGAGCTTAAGCCCATAAAGAATAAGATGCTCGTCAATTAAAATATGGTGATTGCAATGAGGAATAATGTCTCCTGAATGTCCGCCTGTTGCAATAAGATGCGGCATTTTTCCATATTCATCTGCAATTCTTTCAATCATACCGTCAATCATTGAAGCGTTTCCGTAGATAACCCCGGATTTCATACTTTCGTTTGTGTTTCTTCCCACAACTGCAGACGGAGAATCAAGACTAATCTGAGGAAGCTGCGCGGTTCCGCCTGTAAGAGCCTTAAGTGCTATCTGCACACCGGGAATAATTGAAACTCCTCTGAAGGCACCGTTTTCATCTATAAGCATCATTTTTGTTGCGGTTCCCATATCGATAACAAGGGTTGATTCTTTGAATTTATTAAATGCCCCAACTGATGCAGTGATAAGGTCTGCCCCAACCTGCCTTGGGTCATCAACTAAAAGATTAAGCCCTGTTTTAATGCCGGGGCCAACAAGCAAGGGCTCAACATTATAAACCTTTTTAACAGCATTTCTGATTGTGTTATTAAGAGGGGGAACAACTGAGGAAATAATGGCACCTTTGATAGTTGTCTGCGAAATGTTTTTAAGCGAGAGAATGCTTTTAATTTTAGTTGCATATTCATCATCGGTTTTTGCCGGATTAGTTGAAATTCTTGAAACAAAAACAAGGTCGTCTCCAACATAACCTCCAAGAACAATATTTGTATTTCCCACATCAACGGCAAGAAGCATAAAATCCCTCCCTTAGATTTTTCAATGTTATTTTAACATTTGGTGTGTGTTTTGTCAAGAGAATATAAATGTGTAAAATAATTGTTAAAAATATTTTGATTTAGTTGACAAACGGGGGATTTTAGAGTATAGTTTATTTGTTGAAATATTATCTTTTTTATATGAGGTGTTAATATGACAAAAAAGTTAGATGGCATAAAAAGGGCCCAAAGTATGGGAGAAGAAATAACAAATGCCATAACCCACGGCGTGGGAGCTCTTCTTGCTATTGCAGGAACGGCAGTTGCCATTGTTTATGCGGCAATACACGGAGATGCCAGAAGTGTTGTTTCGGCTTCGTTATATGGGAGCGGGCTGATACTTTTATATGTTTTTTCCACACTTTACCATTCGCTGACAAACGAAAAGGCGAAATATGTTTTCAGGGTTTTCGACCACTGTTCAATTTTTATCCTTATTTTGTGTTCCTATATTCCCATCAGTCTGTCACTTATAAGAGGGGCTATTGGCTGGGTGCTGTTTGGAATAAATGCATTTTGCACGGTTGTGGGCGTTGTTTTTAATGCTATTGATATGAAAAGATGGCACAAACTTTCAACAGTTTTATATTTGATTATGGGTTGGTCGGTAGTTTTCTTCTTTCCTGTGCTTTCGGCTATTCCCAAAATGGGAATGGTTTTCCTTGCGGGCGGAGGGATTTTATACACGGTTGGATTTGTTTTTTACAAGCTGCCCCAGTATAAGTATATGCATTCTGTGTGGCATATGTTTGTTCTTGGAGGAAGTGTTCTGCAGTATTTTTGTATGCTTTTCTATGCGCTTCCTGTAAAATAGAGAAAGGAGAAAACCGGATTATGAATAAAGATGCGATGTATAACGAAATGACAGATACTGCTTTTGAAAAGAAAGAAGATAGCAATGTGGTTATTGAGATAAAGGATCTGGTTAAGAAATATGGGAACAAAAAAGCTGTGTCAGGAGCAACCTTTTCAGTAAGGAGAGGGGAAATTATGGGTTTTCTTGGACCCAACGGAGCGGGAAAATCAACAACTATGAATATTCTCACAGGCTATTTGTCTGCAAGCGAAGGAGAAATTTTAGTTGACGGTCTTAATATTCTTGACTATCCAAAAGAGGCTAAAAAGAAGATAGGCTATCTGCCTGAAAATCCGCCCCTTTATTTTGATATGACGGTTGCAGAATATCTTGAATTTGTTTATGACTTAAAAAAGGTTAAGATTTCAAAAGATGAGCATATCAGGGAGATTATGCGTCTGGTGAAAATCCAGAATGTTGCAAACAGAATGATAAAAAACCTTTCAAAAGGATATAAGCAGAGAGTAGGACTTGCTCAGGCTCTTATCGGTGACCCTGAGGTTCTGGTTCTTGATGAACCAACTGTGGGACTTGACCCGAAACAGATAATAGAAATAAGAAATGTTATAAAAGAGCTGGGCAAAAACAGAACCATAATTTTAAGCACACATATTCTCCAGGAAGTGAGTGCTGTCTGCGACAGAGTAACAATTATAAGCAAAGGGCATATAGTTGTTTCTGATTCTCTTGCCAATGTGCAGAAAAATATGGGGGATAAAGGGAAATATATCTTAAGAATTGCAGGCCCGGAAGAGGATGCAAAAGCCGTTCTTGATAATATTGAAAATATCAAATTCTCAGGGTTTATCGGGACAAAGGAAACAGACACCGTTGATTTTATGGTTGAGGCTGAGAAGGGTGTCGATATAAGAAAGAATATTTTTGAGGGCTTTGCAAAGTCAAATCTTCCTCTTATTGGATTTAAATCGGCAGAGCTTTCTCTTGAGGAAATATTCATAAGACTCACAAACTCCCAAGAATATATAAAAGCTGACGAGGCAGAGGATACAAAAACTAATATATTTAAAAAAATTATAACTAAGAAAAAAGAAGAAAAGGCGAGTGAGCCTGTTGAAGAAATAAAAGAAGAAAGCGAGGGAGAGGAAAGTGAAAGCAATATTCAGTAAGGAATTTAAAAGTTATTTTTTGTCTCCTATCGGTTATATTTTTACGGCGGTATTTATGATACTTGCATCAATGTTTTTTCTGAACGGAAGTTTGATGTACAGAATAGCAGATATCAGTGTTATTTTTTCAAATATAAATATTGTATATCTTTTTCTTGTATCAATTCTCACTATGCGTTCGTTTTCTGAGGAAAGAAATAAGAAAACGGATCAACTTCTTTTAACTGCACCCTGCAGTATAGGGGAAATTGTAATTGGTAAGTATCTTGCTGCAATGGCGACTCTTGGGATAACAGTTGTTATTTCATTTGCTTTTCCCATTGTTTTATGTATGTTCGGTAACCCGCCTATAAGCGAGATTATTGGTTCTTATGTTGGATTTGTGCTTTTGTGGGGAGCATTTATTGCCATTGGAATTTTTATTTCTTCCCTGACAGAGAGCCAGATGATTTCAGCGGTGTTCACATTTGGTGTGCTTTTGCTTGTTTACTTTATGGATGATATAGTGGCAGGTGTTTCAAATAAGCCTCTTGCTGCGGTTTTATCCTGGTTTTCACTTATGAACCGTTATTTTGAATTTCAGAGAGGTATACTTAATGTGGTAAGCATAGTATATTATCTCAGCTTTATCGGTGTGTTCCTGTTTTTAACAGTTCAGGGCATCGAGAGAAGAAGATGGGAATAGGAGGAGAGAAGAAATGAACAGCTTTAAGAATAAATACAGATTAAGCTCGGTTATTTTGACTGTGTTTGTGGTTGCGGCAGTTATTCTCCTTAATGTTGTGGTAACCGTAATCAGCAACAGAACCCCTCTTAAATATGATTTGACAAGAGAAAGAGTTTATGAATTTTCAAATCAGACAAATGAAATTATAAAAAATATAGATGAGAGAGTAAATGTGTACGCTCTTTATCCGCAGGATAACACCAATGATTATATAGAGTATGCAAGAGAATATCTCAGCAAGTATTCGGGACTTAATAAAAATATAAAGGTTACATATGTTGATCCATACGAAAACCCTACTTTTGCAAAGAAATATGAAAATCTTGGGGAGCCTATAAATCCCGGCTCTATTATAGTTGAATGCGGTGAAAAGGTTAAAGTAGTTACTCTTGAACAACTATACAGCCAGAATCAGTACACAGGTGCAACAAGCATTGATATGGAAAAGAAAATGACAATGGCATTTTCTTTTGTAACCGGGCAGAGTGGTGACAGTAAAATATTATTTACAACAGGACACAGCGAGCAGGAGTCACTCAGCTTAAGACCAATGCTTGAAGAGGATGGGTATATCACAGAGGATGTTAATATAGCTTTAAATAATATAAGCGATGATGCAGACCTGTTGGTTGTTATGGCACCGTCGGTTGATTTCACAGCAGAGGAGATAAATATTCTTGATGAATATATGGATAAGGGTGGGAAAATGCTTTATATATCCACTCCCGGCAAATATTCTCTTGAAAAGCTTGAAAGTTATATGAAGGAATGGGGTATAATTCCGAACCAGGATATAGTTGTTGAAACAAATCAGAACTTCAGCTACGGCTCGGAACTGGTTCCGGTTGCAACTCTTTGCGATCATGAAATAACCAAAAATCTTAAGGCTGCGGAACTTTTGTTTGTTGCTCCATATTCAGGAAGTGTGACTCTCACCAACTCTAATATAAGATATGCACTAACATATCCGCTTCTTGAAACTTCTGATAAGTCCTATGGGAAAAAGGACACGGAAAGCACATCAACTCAAAAGGAAGAAGGGGATGTAGATGGTCCTTTAACTCTTTCGGGTTTAGCTGTTATGCAGGGGGAAACAAAAGGAATGATAGGTTTTATAACATCGCTTCATTCTGTTGAGCTGGATATAGTGAAGGAGGCAAGCTTTGCCAATGGGGATTTTATTCTCAATATGGTTTCTTATATGACAGAAAAGACAAATCCTTTGAATATAAGAGCAAAAGAGATAAGCTCAACAACTCTTGCTATAAATGATACCCAGATTATTATTTGTTATATTGTTCTTCAATATTTGATTCCGATTGTTATTATCGGCATAGGACTTTATGTATGGTTCAGGAGGAGATATCTGTAATGAATGAAGGATTAAGAAAGAAAATTGCAATAATAAGCTTCGGAATAATCATAGTCCTGCTTGGAACTGTTTATTATCTTGCTACAATGCCTGAAGATAGCAGGGAATTTGTTGATACAGAAGAAAATGATTATTTTGAGATATTTTCAATTGAGGATGAAAATATAGGAAAAATCCGTATAGAAAACGGAAAAGAGGAAATAACCTTTGTGAGAACTGAAAAAATGGAAAAAAGTGCCGCGGGGAAAGAGTTTAAAACATCATTTTATGAATATCCTCAAAATTCGAGTATTTTGCTTTCTCAGGCAAAAATCAAGAATATGCTCTATGATTTTTATGAGTTTAATGTGAGAAAAATAGTTTCGGAGGATATGGAAAAGAAGGGTGATTATGGTTTTGGCGATAAAAATCCTTCTGTCACCATAACTGATGTAAATGATGTTGAAACAAAATTTATTCTAGGGGACAGATCAGCAGTTGATGATAGCTATTATGTTATGAAAGAGGGAGAAGATAAGATCTACCTTATGTCGGGATACAAAGCGGGTTCGTTCCTGAATGAATTTAATTCCTACCGCGAAACTGTTCTTGGTAAGATGAATTCATATACCCCTATTAGCTTTTCTATTACAAATAAAGGCGAGAGAGCTCTTGGTATAAGATATAAAATGCAAAACGATAAAGAGGTTGTAACCATTGACAATACCACATATGTTATGCTTGTACCATATAACGGCATAGTGAGAATAGATCGTTTTTCGGAGCTTATGGATAATTTTGCAGATGTTGTTGTTCAGGATTTTATTGAGGATAATCCGCAGGACCTTTCAAAATACGGTCTTGATAATCCGGTGAAGGCTGTTGTTCAGGATGTAGAAAAAAATGCCCATGAGTTATATTTTGGAAATTATGATGACAAGGGGAATGTATACACTATGTACGAAAACAATAGTGTTAAATACGATATGGTGTTTACCACCACTCCCGAAATGTATGAGGCGGTTGTAAATGCAGATCCTTTTGACCTGCTGGAAAAATTTGCAAATTTATATAATATTCTTGAGGTGTCAAATGTCAGAGTTTCAACTGCAGATGGTCTTGATTTTCATCTTGATATAAAAGAAAATGCAAACAAAAAAGCATATATGATGAACGGCAAGGATGCCATTGAAAAAGGGTTTAAGGCGGTTTATCAGTCAATAGTAGGACTTGTTATAACAGGTCAGGCTGAGGAAGAGAAAAAGGATACTGTTGTATGCACAATAGAATTCACATTTAAGGATGGAAGAACTAAAAAGACAACCATTTATGAGTATGACGAAAGAAATTATGGTGTAATGTCGGCAGAGGGATCATATAATCTGACTTTGAAAAAGAATGTTAAATATATGATAGATCTTTTGAGTGATTTTGATAAAAATCCGCAGGTTACCCCGTAATTTGTAAAAAAATATACTAAGGGGCTGTTTAAAAACTAATGTTTTTAAACAGCCCCTTTTTAGGGGATAGATAAAATTGATTCGGAACACACAAACAGAGCCCGCAGGGGATACCCGAAGGTGTACTAGGGTACACCGAGAGGCGATGTTTGTGCGTAGCAAAAAGACTTTTAAAATAAAGAAAAATCGCATAAATGCGATTTTTCAACATTTTATTCATAACCTTATAATATTTTTATTCATTATTTCTTTTGATTTTCTTGTCTTTTTGCGGTCCGGACTATTTTAACAGCCCCTTTTTCGTTTTATATAAAGTATAAATATGTCTTCTTGTGCAAATAATGTATAGTGAAAATTACTTAAGTAACAGGAAGAGAGGGCGTTTGGTTATGAGGATAAATAAAGTTGAAATATGCGGGGTAAACACAGCAAAGCTTCCCGTTCTTACGGAAAAACAAAAAAATGAATTATTTGTGAAAATAAAAAACGGTGATGAAAATGCAAGACAGGAATTTATCTATGGAAACCTTCGCCTAGTTCTCAGTGTTCTGCAAAGGTTTATGAGCAGAGGAGAAAGTGTTGATGATCTGTTTCAGGTAGGGTGCATAGGTCTTATAAAGGCTCTTGACAATTTTGATACCTCTCATGGCGTTAAATTTTCCACATACGCGGTGCCGATGATTATCATTTGTAGAAATCAAAGCAATAATGAATTGAAACATTTGAAGGGGTTAAAACGATTTTTTCAACTAAGTTCTTGATTATGTTTCTTCTTTCTCTAATAGTTAAAAAATCCCACATTTCTTCAATTGTTTCAAGTTGTTTTTTTGCCTTGTTAAATTGTTTTTCGGAAAATGTCTGCTTTTTTTCGTTTTCCTCTTCTTTTATAAGAGCATCAAGCTCTTTTTTTGTTTCGCCGATAGCATCAAGAAGTATTTCGTTTTCATCTTCAGCATATAAAAGGTAAAGTTTTTTCAGCTTTTTTTCAAGAACAGTTTTTCTTTCGGTTATAATGCGAAAAATATTTTTCTCGTTTTCGGGTGATGCCTTTAGTGATTTTTTCAGCTTTGCTGAAAATAAGTCCTTTAAAATTATGTCTTCTATTTCGTCAGCATAAAAAATTTCGTTCTCGCAGTCCGGGTCTTTGATGAGATGTGCTTTGGATTTGTCTCTTGAATAACAAACAATCCGAAATCCTGCCTCTCCCCATTTCTGATACCTCATTTTTCCTCCGCATTTTCCGCAGACAAGAAGTCCTGTCAAAAGGTGTCGCGGCTCTGTGGAACGGACTTTGGAGCGTTCTTTCATACATTTCATTGCTTCCATATATATTTCTTCAGAAATAATCGGCTGATGCTTTCCTTTATATTCTTCTCCATCATAGCAAATATATCCGGCATTTGATTTTCTTTTGAGAATCTGAATAACAAGTTTTTCGTATTTAAGTCCGATAATGGATGCAATTTGTTTTGGAGAGTATCCATCAATATAAAGAAGGTACGCGCGCCTCACAAGGGGTGCATCCTTATTGGGAACAAGAATTCCCTCGTCAGGGTTATAGTCATAACCAAAAGGGATTCTTCCTCCTCCGGGCCATAGTCCTGATTTAACCCGTTCCTTCATTCCCATTTTTGTTCTTTCTTTTATATTTTCTCTTTCAAGCTGTGCAAAGGCAGAAAGTATTCCAAGCATAAGCCTGCCGAGGGGAGTAGATGTGTCCATGCTTTCGTTAAGTGAAATAAAATCCACACCCTTTGGGTTGAAAACATCTTCTATAAGATAGAGAGTGTCCTTCTGACTTCTTGAAAGACGGTCAAGCTTGTAAACCAGAACACAGCTTATTTTGTTATTTTTTATATCGGATATAAGTCTTGAAAGCTCGGGTCTTTCAATGTTGCTTCCGCTAAAGCCTCCGTCAATATAATAGCAATAATTCTTAATCCCCTTTGAAATGCAGTATGCAGTCAGCATTTCTTTCTGAGCATCAATGGAATAGCCTTCTTCTCTTTGGGCATCTGTAGAAACCCTAATATAAATGGCAGCTTTTTTAAAAGACATAAAATCACCTCCCTTTGTATGTCTTTTAAAATTTAAATTTGTTTCTCTTCAAAGGTAGTTATTCTGAG
The DNA here is from genome assembly GCA_045575975.1 of Clostridia bacterium. Classification (GTDB taxonomy): domain Bacteria; phylum Bacillota; class Clostridia; order Monoglobales; family Monoglobaceae; genus RGIG8709. The sequence continues at coordinate 27,502 of JAZNFO010000043.1, forward strand.
GGTTGCTTTTTCGAGAATTTTTTCAGCACCTTTGTTTCTAATTTCAAGAGTTTTAAATTCCGACTGGCTCACGGGCTTTCCATTTACATATCTCTTTATATTCAAAAGATCATCTCCTTTTAAGGCTATTATGCCCTGCAGAAGACTTTATAAACAAAAAAATGCATAATTTTTGAAATTAAGGAAATAATCAGTTTTAAGGGGGCGAAAGAATGAGAAAATTTTTAAAATTACTGCTTTTTAGTATTTTTATTGTGATGGTTGCTTTAGGATCTGGATTTTTGTCTTATGTTATAACAACAAATATATTAACAAAAAACGGGGAAATAACAGATAATGTTATGGAAGAAGATGTTTTAAAAACAACAGCCAGCGTTATAGCAAGCGGAGAAGATGAAAAATCTTATGATGATTATAAGTTCAGTTATTATGTGGTGAAGCTTGAGGATAATGTTCTTAACATATATGTAAACTATAAGGATCATGAGGAACTTTTGTACGGAGAGGAAATAAATCCTTATGATTTAAATTCTGAAGAAAGGGAACTTTTGAAAAATGGGGTTATACTTGATGAAATGAGTAAAGTCACAGAACTGACGGAGAATTTTACAAGTTAAGTTATTTCATTCCGAAAGGGATGAAATA
>JAZNFO010000044.1:0-15214 GCA_045575975.1 Clostridia bacterium
ATTGATTTGTAAGGATATTTATGATACAATACAAACTGCAACCATAGGAGATTGTCTATAATTTTTGAATTATCTTCCATAACGAAAGGATTGATTATAAAATGAAAGTAACAGTATGTATTGGTAGTTCGTGTCACATCAAGGGTTCACGCCAGGTTGTTGAGAGGTTGCAGTTTCTTATAGATGAAAGCAATCTTGGAGACAGAGTGGAACTTGGAGGGACCTTTTGTCTTGGTAAATGTCAGCAGGGTGTGTGCGTAACTGTTGATGAAAAGTTCCATTCGGTTACTCCTGATAATGTTAATGATTTTTTTGAAAATGAAATAGCAGCAAAGGTGTGAGAATATGTTAATTCAGATATGTGTAGGTAGTTCATGTCATATAAAGGGTTCTCCTGAAATAGTGGAGTTATTTACAAAAGCGATTGAAGAAAATAACCTTCAGGAAGAAATCACTCTTGCCGGAAGTTTTTGTATAGGAGAATGTAATCGTCTTGGTGTTACTGTTCAGGTAGATGATGTTGTGCACACCGGGATTAATCGGGATAATTTTAAAGATTTTTTTGAAGAAAAGATATTATCAGCAATAAAAAATGAAAGGTAGTGACGAAGATGCCGAATTGTTTAACATTAAAAAAGTCGAACTGTAAAAACTGTTACAAGTGTATCCGTCATTGTCCTGTTAAATCAATCCGTTTTTCCGGAAATCAGGCGCATATTATTGGAAATGAATGCATTTTATGCGGACAGTGCTTTGTTGTATGTCCTCAAAATGCAAAGCAGATTGTTGATGAAACAGAGAAAGTAAAAGTTTTGTTACAAGGCGGTGGGCCGGTTGTTGTTAGCTTGGCCCCGTCTTTTGTTGCGAATTATGAGGGCGTTGGAATTGGGGCTATGAGAGATGCACTCAAAAAACTTGGCTTTTACGATGTTGAAGAAACAGCAGTTGGTGCAACAATTGTGAAAAATGAGTATGAAAGAATGCTTCGTGAAGACGAGCGTGATATTATTATTTCTTCGTGTTGTCATTCTATTAATTTGTTGATACAAAAATATTTTCCTGCAGAGCTTGAATACCTTGCGGATGTTATTTCTCCAATGCAGGCACATTGTCTTGACATAAAAAAAAGATATCCGGATGCAAAGACTGTGTTTGTTGGTCCATGTGTAGCGAAAAAGGATGAGGCGGAACATTATGAAGGTATTGTTGATGCTGTTTTGACCTTTGAAGAATTGTCAACCTGGCTTAAGGAAGAGAATATCGAATTAAAGCAAGGAATGGATGAAGCTGTTGAAAGCCGTGCAAGATTCTTCCCTACAACAGGAGGAATTTTGAAAACAATGACTCTGGATGCTCCCGGATATAACTATATAGCACTTGACGGAGTGCAGAATTGTATTGATGCTCTGCGTGATATAGAAAACGGGAAAATACACAAATGTTTTATTGAAATGTCTGCCTGTGTAGGAAGTTGTATCGGCGGTCCTGTTATGGAAAAATATAACAGAACAGCTCCTGTTAAAGATTATATAACGATTGCCAATTATGCTGGGAAAAAAGATTTTAAGGTTTCTGAACCAAAACCTGTTGAACTAAAAAAACAGTTTGAATATATCGAACACAAGCTTGCAATGCCGAGCGAAACAGAAATTTATGCTGTTATGAGAGAAATGGGCAAATTTAAACCGGCCGACGAACTTAATTGCGGTTCCTGTGGATATAATACCTGCCGAGAGAAGGCTATTGCTATTTGTCAGGGTAAAGCGGAAATTTCCATGTGTTTGCCGTTCTTAAAGGATAAGGCAGAAAGTTTCTCTGATACAATTGTTAAAAATACGCCAAATGGTCTTATTGTTCTTAATGAGAAATTAGAAGTACAGCAGATAAATGAATCTGCAAGAAATATGATGAATATTCGTTCAAGTTCGGATGTTCTGGGTGAAAGTATAATAAGAGTGCTTGATCCCAAGCTATTTAACGAAGTTTTGAGAACCGGTAAAGACATACGCGGAGAAAGAATGTATCTTGCTGAATACAGGCGTTATGTTGAACAATCTGTAGTGTATGATAAGGAATCCAGACTTTTAGTCGGCATTATGCGTGATGTTACTGATGAGGAAACAGAGAGAGAAAAGAAAGAAAAAATCAGCCAACAGACTATAGAAGTTGCAGATAAGGTTGTAGACAAGCAGATGAGAATTGTTCAGGAAATTGCATCCCTTCTTGGTGAAACTGCAGCAGAAACCAAAATTGCACTTGCTAAGTTAAAGGAGTCGATACAAGATGAATGATTTATGTGCAGATATCGGCTGGAAAAGTATAAACCATTATGGTGAACAGCTTTGCGGTGACCATGTGGATATTGTTGAACAAAATGAAAATTCTACAGTTGTTGTGCTTGCTGACGGACTTGGAAGCGGTGTTAAAGCCAGTATTTTATCAACTCTTACATCGAAGATAATTTCAACTATGATGGCAGAGGGGCTGCCTATTGAAGAATGTGTGGAAACAATTGCCGCGACACTTCCTGTGTGTTCTGTCAGGGGAGTTGCATACTCTACATTTACAATTATGCAGATTATCAATAACGAAATGATTGAGATTATTCAGTATGATAATCCACAGGTAATTGTTTTAAGGGATAACAAAAATTATGATTATCCAAAAACTGAAATGAATATTGGCGGTAAGAAAATATTCAAAAGTGAAATCCGAATTCAGGAAAATGATATTTTTATTGCAATGAGTGACGGATGTCCCCATGCGGGAATTGGTATGGCATATAACTTTGGTTGGAAACGTGAAGAAATTATTGAATTTATGGAAACTATGTCGGTATCTGGACTGACAGCAAAAAATTTATCTACACTTTTAATAGATGAATGCGATAGGTTGTATGGACAAAAACCCGGAGACGATGCAACTGCTTGTATTGTGAAAGTCAGAAAAAGGGAGCCGATGAATATTTTATTTGGTCCACCGTCCAATCGTGATGATTGTGACAGAATGATGTCCCTTTTCTTCTCCAAGGAAGGTAAACACATTATTTGCGGCGGAACCACTTCATCCATAGCGGCAAAATATCTTAGAAAACCGCTTAAGGCAAGTCTTAGTTTTGAAAACTCGGATATTCCGCCTATTGCTCAGCTCGAAGGGGTTGACCTGGTTACCGAAGGAGTTATAACAGTAAATAGAGTTTTGGAATATGCTAAAGACTATTTGGGTGAAAACGAAATGTATGAGCATTGGAATTATAAGCGTGACGGGGCATCACTTATTTGTCAGTTGCTGTTTGAAGAGGCAACAGATATTAATTTCTATGTGGGTCGTGCTATAAATCCTGCACATCAGAATCCTGATTTGCCTATAAATTTCAGCATTAAGATGAATTTGGTTGAAGAACTTTCAAAAAGTCTTATAATGATGGGAAAAAGAATAAAAGTGAGTTATTTTTAGAGGAGAGAGACATGAGAAAATTTGATACAAAAGTGCAACATTTAAAATATAAGGTGTTGCGTGAAGTTGCACGCTATGCTTGGAATGATACTCTTCTTGAAAATGTATTGAAGATACCTGAAATAATTGTTCCGGGAAAAACTTCCACTATGCGTTGCTGTGTGTATAAAGAAAGAGCAATTTTAAATGAAAGAATTAAAATTGTTATGGGCGGAGACAGAGAAAATCCCAATGTAATTGAAGTTATTGACATAGCGTGTGATGAATGTCCGTCTGCTGGATATGTTGTAACAGAATCATGCCGCGGGTGTCTTGCACATAGATGTGAAGATGTGTGTAAAAAGGGTGCTATCACTTTTGACTCAAATCATGTAGCCCATATTGATAAATCAAAATGTGTTGAATGCGGTCAATGTGCAAAAGTTTGTCCTTTCTCTGCGATTATAAATCGTAAAAGACCTTGTCAGAATGCTTGTAAGATAAAGGCAATTTCTATAAACGAGGAAGGTGCTGCAGCGATTGACAACAGTAAATGTACTGCCTGCGGAGCTTGTGTATATCAGTGCCCGTTCGGTGCGATTATGGATAAATCATACATTTTGGATGCTATTGATCTTATAAAAAACAGTAATGGAAATAAAAAATATAAGGTTTATGTAATGGTTGCTCCTTCTATTTCAAGTCAGTTTACCTATGCTAAATTAGGGCAGGTAATTAAGGGATTAAAAGAGCTTGGGTTTTACACTGTTATTGAAGCGGCTCTTGGTGCTGATATGGTAGCTCAGGCAGAATCAAAGGAACTTTCTGAAAAAGGCTTTCTAACCAGCTCTTGTTGTCCTGCATTTGTGGCTTATGTAAAGTCGACATTTCCTGATTTAGTACAGTATATTTCACATAATCTTTCGCCTATGGCGACTCTTGCGAAATATATTAAAGACACCGACCCGGGTTCAAAGGTTGTATTTATTGGACCTTGTACTGCAAAAAAATCGGAAGCTCAGCTTGATGAAGTTAAGCCTTATATAGATGCGGTTCTTACTTTTGAGGAACTTCAGGCGCTTTACGACAGTAAGGACCTTGATATTACAACTCTTCCGGAAGATGTTCTGGATAATGCGTCTTATTTTGGAAGAATATTCGCTCGATCAGGTGGTTTGTCTGATGCAGTTGCGCAAGGCCTTAAAGAGCAGAATATTGATTTTGACTTAAATGCAATTGCATGTGATGGCATTGAAGCATGTAAAATGGCACTTCTCAAAAAAAGTAAGAATGTTCTGAACGCTAACTTTATTGAAGGTATGGCTTGTGTCGGAGGTTGTATCGGTGGTGCAGGATGTCTTACTCACGGCGAAAAAAATAAAGCTGAAGTTGATAAATACGGAAGAGAAGCATTTGAAAAGACAATTTCAGATGCAGTATCAGTTTTAAAGTAGAAATAATTAAAGTTTAACATAAGAAAATTTAAAAAGAGAGGGTCATATATGAATAAAATTACAGTAATTGGTTCAGGCAATGTAGGTTCCACAATAGCGTATACACTTACTATTATGGGGATTGCATCAGAAATTGTTATGATTGATGTTAATGAAGAAAAATCCCTTGGCGAGGCACTTGATATAAGACAAGGTGTTGCATTCTGCAACCCTGCAAATATTTATGCAGGAACATATGCTGATGCAACCGGTTCAAATATTGTTGTTATCACATCAGGAATGGCAAGAAAGCCGGGACAGACAAGACTTGATCTTGCACAGACCAATGTTGACATAATAAAGAGCATTGCGGATAAGATTGTTCCTGTTGCTCCTGAAGCTACATATGTTATTGTAAGTAACCCTGTTGATATTTTAACATATGTATTTTTGAAACATACAGGTCTTCCTCAGGAAAGAGTTATTGGTTCGGGCACAATTCTTGATACAGCAAGGCTTCGTTCAAGAATTTCGGAATATTATTCAGTGAACCAGAAAAATGTACATGCATATGTTTTGGGCGAACACGGTGACAGCTCGTTTGTTCCGTGGTCACTTGCAAATATTTCCAATGTACCGGTTGAAAAATTCAAAGGTGCTATTCAAACAAAAAAAGATTATCCGGAATTTGTGTTGAACGAAGTTGAAGATTATATGCGTAAATCAGGTGCAAGAATCATTCAGCGTAAAGGTGCAACATTCTATGCTGTGTCCATATCAGTTTGTCATGTGTGTAAATGTCTGTTGAGCGGAATTGATACAACGCTTACTGTATCAACTATGCTTAACGGTGAATATGGAATTGATGATGTGTGCTTAAGTTTATTGAATGTAGTAGGTAAAAATGGTGCACATTCCAAGGTTATGCTTCCTCTAAACGATGAAGAAATTTCAGCACTTCGAAGCAGTGCGAATGTATTGAAGGAATTAATTAAAAATCTTAATATATAAAAAAACAAGAAAGGAATGAAGAAAATGGAATATCGTATAGAACACGATTCAATGGGGGAGGTAAAAGTTCCTGCTGATAAGCTTTGGGCTGCCCAGACACAGAGAAGTCATGAAAACTTTGAAATAGGGGTAGGTATTGAAACAATGCCTGCGGAAATTATACACGCATTTGGTGTACTAAAAAAAGCCGCAGCTATAACAAATAATACATTACGTCCGGAAAAAATGACAAATGAAAAGCTTGAAGCAATTAAAACTGCCTGTGATGAGATTATGGAAGGAAAACTTAGTGATAATTTTCCTCTTGTTGTATGGCAGACAGGTTCAGGCACACAGTCTAATATGAACGCAAATGAAGTTATTGCAAACAGAGGTAATCAGGTTTTAGGTAAAAAGCTGCTTCATCCGAATGATGATGTTAATATGAGCCAGTCTTCAAATGATACATTTCCGACAGCTATGCACATTGCTGCTGTACTTATTTTGGAAGATAAGCTTATTCCTGCAGTTCAGGAACTTATTGACACATTTAAAAAGCATGAAAAAGAAAATGAAGGCATTGTAAAAAGTGGAAGAACACATCTTCAGGATGCAACTCCTATCACATTCAGTCAGGAAATAAGTGGCTGGCGTTCAAGCCTTGAAAAGGATATTGAACTTATTAAGCGTTCTATTGAACCGCTTTATGAGCTTGCTCTTGGTGGTACTGCTGTTGGAACAGGGCTTAATGCACCTCCTTCATTTGCTCATATTGTAGCTGGAGAAATTGGCAATATAACAAATAAGCCATTTGTAACAGCAGAAAATAAATTCCATGCACTTACATCAAAGGATGAGCTTGTGTTTGCACACGGTGCAATTAAAGCACTTGCAGCAGATATGATGAAGATTGCAAACGATATTCGTTGGCTTGCATCAGGCCCGAGAGATGGTCTTGGAGAAATCTTTATTCCTGAAAATGAACCGGGTTCATCCATTATGCCTGGTAAAGTTAATCCAACACAGTGCGAAGCTGTAACAATGGTTGCTGTTCAGGTAATGGGTAACGATGTTGCAGTTGGTATGGCGGCATCACAGGGTAACTTTGAGCTTAATGTATTTATGCCTGTATGTGTTTATAATTTCTTACAGTCTGCAAGACTTATGGCTGAAGCAATTCGTTCATTCAATAAGAACTGTGCAGTTGGTATTAAGGCAAATAAAGAAAAGATGCACCATAATCTTCATAATTCTTTGATGCTTGTTACTGCACTTAATCCATATATCGGATATGAGAATGCCGCAAAAACTGTAAAAAAAGCATTTAAAGATAATATTTCACTTAAGGAAGCTTGTGTTGAACTTGGATTCTTAACAGCTGAAAAGTTTGACGAAGTATTCCATCCGGAAGAAATGGTATAAGCCGGGAAAATTAGATATTACAAGGTTTAGAGTATATAAATTTAACAAAGATAAGGCTAGGGGGGAACACTCCCTTGGCTTAGTCTGGAGGTACAGAAAATGAAGGTTAGTTATTTTCCGGGTTGTACCCTGAAAAATAAAGCCAAAGACCTTGATTTGTATGCATACAAATCTGCCGAAGCTTTAGGGGTAACACTCGAAGAAATTGAAAACTGGCAATGCTGCGGCGGGGTATATACTACGGCAAAAAACGAGGTTGCAACAAAGCTTTCCTCTGTTCGCGCATTGAAAGAGGCTTCCTCTAAGGAACAGCCTTTAGTTACAGTATGCTCAGCTTGCCACAATGTTATAAAGCAAACAAATTATGCAATGCAGAATGATAAGGAATTTTCTGATAAAGTAAATCGATATATGGCTGAAGAGAGCTTATATGCAGGTGAAACTCAGGTTTATCACTATCTTGAAATGCTTCGTGATTTAGTTGGTTTTGATACATTGAAGGAAAAGGTTGTAAACCCACTTAAAGGTAAGAAAATAGCTGCATATTACGGATGTTTGCTACTTAGACCTAATTCGGTTATGAAGATGGATGATCCTGAAAACCCGAGTATTATGGAGGATTTCATAAAAGCTTTGGGAGCAGAGCCTGTTATCTATGCAAAGCGTAATGAATGCTGTGGAGGATATGTAAGTGTTGAAAGTCCTGAACTTGCAAAAAAGAGTAGCAATTCAATAATTAATAATGCAAAAATTCAGGGAGCGGAAATGATTATCACAGCATGTCCCCTTTGTAAATATAATCTTGTTAAAAACGGTGCAGATATTCCGGTTGTTTATTTCACAGAGCTACTGGCTGAGGCGCTTGGAGTAAAGGAGGCTGCAGATGAATAATAAGAATCTTCGTGAGGAATTAATCCGTCAGAGCGGAGTTAATCCTAAAAAATGTATGAAATGCGGAAAATGTTCTGCAACCTGTCCTGCATATGATGAAATGGAGTATCATCCTCATCAGTTTGTAAGTATGGTTGAATCAGGAGATATTGAGCCGCTTTTAAAATCAGAATCATTATATAAATGTTTATCTTGTTTTGCTTGCATCGACAGATGCCCAAGAAGTGTTGAACCTGCCAAATTGGTCGAGGCAGTTCGACTTTCGGTAATAAGAAAACAAGGTGAAAACAGAATGACTGCAAATGATGTTTCGGCATTTCTTGATGATGATATTCCGCAGCAGCTTATTGTCAGTGCATTCAGAAAATATAGTAAGTAAGGAGGAAAAGACAAATGCAAAGAGTTGGTGTTTTTGTATGTTGGTGTGGCAGTAATATTGCAGGTACAGTTGATGTGCAGGCAGTGTCAGAAGCCTTGAAAAACGAACCTGGTGTCGTCTTTTCCACCAATTATCAATATATGTGTTCTCAGGCAGGACAGGATATGATTAAGGATGCGGTAAAAGAGCATAATCTCACAGGTATAGTTGTTTGTTCCTGTTCCCCCCGTATGCATGAGGCAACCTTCAGAAAAACTGCGGCTGCCGCAGGACTGAATCCTTATATGGTTGAAATTGCAAATATAAGAGAACAGTGTTCCTGGGTTCATAAGGATATTCAGACGGGAACAGAAAAGGCGATTATTCTTGGTAAGGCAGCTGTTGCAAAGGTTAATCTTAACACACCGCTCACACCGGGAGAATCTCCTGTAACAAAGAGGGCACTTGTTATTGGTGGCGGTATTGCAGGTATCCAGACAGCTCTTGATATTGCTGATGCAGGATTTCCTGTTGATATAGTTGAAACAAAGCCTACTATCGGTGGAAAAATGGCTCAGCTTGATAAAACCTTCCCGACACTTGACTGTGCGGCTTGTATTTTAACACCTAAAATGGTGGATGTTGCACAGAATGAAAAAATTCGTATATTCTCATATAGCCAGGTGTCAGAAATAAAAGGTTTTGTGGGTAATTTTGATGTTACTATCAAGAAAAATGCCCGTTATGTAAAAGAGGATATATGTACAGGCTGTGGTGCCTGCGTAGAAAAATGTCCTATGAAGAAAGTGCCTAATGAATTTAATCTGGGAATGGATAATCGCAGTGCAATATATATTCCGTTTGCTCAGGCAGTACCAAAAGTTGCTACAATTGACCCTAATGCGTGTAATATGCTGAAAAACGGCAAATGCGGTCTTTGTGCAAGAGTTTGTACGGCTGGTGCTATTGATTACACACAAAAAGATGAATATATCAATGAAAAATATGGTGCTATAGTTGTTGCAACCGGATTTAATCCAATCAGTATGGAAAAGTTCGATGAGTTCAGTTATAATCAGTCAAAGGATGTTATAACATCTCTTGAGTTTGAGCGTCTCACAAATGCTGCAGGTCCTACTGCAGGACATCTTGAGAGACCGTCGGACGGTAAATCGCCAAAGACAATTGTTTTTGTTCAGTGTGTAGGTTCAAGATGTGATTCATGTAGTGAAAAGGGTAAAGAATATTGTTCAAAGATATGTTGTATGTATACAGCAAAGCACGCAATGCTTACAAGAGATAAATACCCTGATACCGAAGTTTATGTGTTCTATATAGATGTAAGAACTCCGGGTAAAAACTTTGACGAATTTTATCGTCGTGCAGTTGAAGAGTATGGTGTTAAATATGTAAAGGGTATGGTTGGAAAAGTCACTCCCGAGGGAGATAAGCTAAAAGTTCAGGCATCAGACCTTATTGAAAACAAACAGCTTCATATTGATGCAGACCTTGTTGTTCTGGCTGCTGCTATTGAACCGGATAAATCAGCAAGACCTCTTGCAACTATGCTTACAGCAAGTATGGACACAAATGACTTCTTCACAGAGGCTCATCCAAAGCTTCGTCCGGTAGAAAGCCCGACAGCGGGTGTATTCTTATCAGGTGCATGTCAGGGACCAAAGGATATTCCTGAAACAGTTTCTCAGGCAGGAGCTGCGGCATCAAAGGTTATCGGACTTTTGGCAAAGGATAAATTAACAGGAAATCCCTGTGTTGCCGGGTCAAATGAGCTTATGTGTAACGGATGCTCATCCTGTGAAAGAGTTTGCCCTTATGGAGCAATCACTTATGAAGATAAAGAATTCCGTATGCCTGACAGAACAAATAAGACAAGAAGAGTTGCTGTTGTAAATCCTGCAGTATGTCAGGGTTGTGGAGCATGTACAGTTGCATGTCCTTCAGGTGCTATGGACTTAAATGGATTTAAGAGTAATCAGATTATGGCGGAGGTGGATGCAATATGCAAGTAAATGGATATAAACCTTTAATTGTTGCTTTTTGCTGCAACTGGTGTTCTTATGCCGGAGCTGACCTTGCAGGAAATAATCGTCTAAACTATCCGGCAGATGTAAAAATCATAAGAGTTCCATGCTCCTGCAGAGTTAATCCAATGTTTGTTCTTCGTGCTTTCCAGAGAGGAGCAGATGGGGTTATAATATGTGGTTGTCACCCCGGTGACTGTCATTATACTTCGGGAAATTACTATACAAGGAGAAGAATGGCAACACTCTTTTCTATGCTTGACTATCTCGGTATTGAAAAAGAGCGTACCCGTGTTGAATGGGTTTCTGCGGCAGAAGGTGCAAAATTTGCCGACACAATGAATGATTTTGTTCAGAAGGTAGCTGCACTTGGAGAAAACAAGAGATTGGAGGATCTGCGATGCAAAAGATAACACAGAATCAGTTGATAGACAAAGCAGTTTCTCTGCTTAAAGACGGTACAGTTACTGCAGTTCTTGGCTGGAGCAAGGGTGAATTTGATTACGATGTAACTCCCGCAATGTTTAAAACAGAAGAAGATTTAAAAGAGAATTTTGTCTGGAATGATTTTTGCGGAGTGAACTTTTCAAAATATCTTGTTTTAAAAACAGATAGATTTGAGGGCAAAATTCTGGTTTTCTTAAAACCGTGTGATACTTATAGTTTTAATCAGCTTTTAACTGAACATCGTTTTGACAGAGAAAAGGTTTATGCGGTTGGTATTCCTTGTGAGGGAATGGTTGATATTTTAAAACTAAAGAAAATCACAGGGGACGGAATAAGTGAGATTAACACAGATGGCGATAATCTTCTTGTTGCGACAATTTATGAAGATAAGCCGGTTACAGTTCCTTTTAAAGATGTTCTTTTGGAACGCTGTGTAAATTGTAAGAGTAAAAAACATGTGGCGTATGACGAGCTTTTAGGTGATGAAGGAGAAGTTGTTGAATCAGCAAGATTTGATGAAGTTGCAAAACTTGAAGCGATGACTCCTGATGAAAGATTTTTGTTCTGGCAGAACGAACTTTCGCGTTGTATCCGTTGTAATGCCTGTCGTGATGCTTGTCCTGCATGTACTTGTGAAAAGTGTGTGTTTGATAATCCTGCATCAGGCGTTGAAAACAAAGCTCCTGCTAATAGTTTTGAGGAAAAGATGTTCCATATTATAAGAGCATATCATGTAGCAGGTCGTTGTACAGACTGCGGAGAATGTTCAAGAGTTTGTCCGCAGAATATTCCGTTGCATCTTTTAAACCGAAAGTTTATTAAGGATATTAATGAATTTTACGGTGAATATCAGGCGGGAGCAGAGGTTGGCTCAAGAGCTCCGCTTGTAGATTACACCACTGAGGACTTAGAGCCTGGTGAAGTGTTTGACAGGAGGGATATTGATGCGTAAATGTTTTCTTGATAAAATATATTCTGTTTTTGAAGAAATCACTAAAACTGCAAAACTTTATGTTCCGGCTGACGAAAAAGACGGAAGTGCTGTATATAAACAATGGGAAAACGGCGTTTTGTGGAGTGATGCTTTAAACACTGTAAGAAGCCCGAAGGATTTCTTTTTTCCTCAGATGGAAAATCTTATGGAATTTAAAACAGAGGGCAAAAATATTGAAGTAATTGACACAAGATGCGAAACAGAAGATTTTGTTATCTTTGGTGTTCGTGCTTGTGATGTGAAAAGCTTTGAAGTTTTAGACAGGGTTTTCCTCTCAGAACCGGTTGACAGTTATTATGCTTCAAGACGCGAAAAAGGAGTTATTGTGTCAACTGCTTGCAATAAGCCTGCTGAAACATGTTTCTGTAAAACTTTTGGTATTTCTCCTGAAGAGCCTGAAGGTGATATTTCAACATGGAAAACAGAAGATGAAATATTTTTTAAAGCTAATACACAAAAAGGGGAAGTTTTATTAGAAAAAATTTCTGCTTTCACAGAAGAATGTGATGAAACAAAGGTTGATGAGCAGAAGGAAAAGATTTCTGCCGTTATGAATAAGCTTCCGCTAAAAGAGATTAAAACAGATGCTTTTGGCGGTGGAAAAACAGAAGAATTTTTTGAACATCCTGCATGGGATGAATTATCAGAGGCTTGTCTTGGATGCGGAACCTGTACTTTTGTATGTCCTACCTGTCAGTGTTATGATATTAAGGATTTCAATACAGGTAAAGGCGTTATAAGATTCAGATGCTGGGATTCTTGTATGTATTCAGAGTTTACAAAAATGGCTCATGGAAATAACAGACTTACTCAGAAGGAACGCTTCCGTCAGAGATTTATGCATAAGCTTGTTTACTATCCTGAAAACAATGAGGGATTATTCAGCTGTGTAGGTTGTGGAAGATGTCTTTCCAAGTGTCCTATTTCTATGAATATAGTTAAAGTAATGAAAAAGATTGGGGGGAAGATGAGTGAGTAGCAGAGAAGAAACTCTAATTCCTAAAGTTGGTGTTATAACAGATGTCCGTATTGACACACCGGATATTAAAACCTTCAGGGTTGTTACACCTGACGGTAAAAAAGCATTTGACCACCGTCCGGGACAATGTGCTATGCTTTCTGTTCCCGGAGTAGGTGAAGCAATGTTTTCTATAACATCTTCTCCAACAAACGAAGAGTATATGGAATTTTCTATAAAAAAATGCGGATGTGTGACCGATTGGCTTCATCAGGCAGAGGTTGGTCAGCAGATAACAATCAGGGGACCTTATGGAAATCCGTTTCCTGTTGATGATGTGTTTGCCGGTAAAAACCTTTTGTTTATTGCTGGTGGTGTTGGTCTTGCCCCCCTTCGCTCGGTTATTAATTATTGCAGACATTATCGTGACCGCTATGGTGATATAGATATTGTTTATGGGTCAAGAAGCAAGGACGATTTGCTTGATTACAAAGAGATTATTGATGAATGGTCAAATGATGCAGGTGTGAAGGTTCATTTGACAATTGATAATCCGCAGGACGGATGGGACGGTCATGTGGGCTTTGTTCCAAATTATGTAAAGGAACTTGGTTTTGATACAAATAAAACTGCTGTTCTTTGCGGTCCTCCGATTATGATTAAGTTTACTCTTGATGGACTTTGTGAACTTGGCTTTGATAAAAAACAGATTTACACAACACTTGAGCTCAGAATGAAGTGTGGTGTTGGTAAATGTGGAAGATGTAATGTTGGCGCGAAATATGTGTGTAAAGACGGTCCGGTGTTCAGATGCGATGAACTTGATGAACTTCCGGATGAGTATTAAAGGAGAAGTAACATGGAAAAATTAGTTAATATATTTCTTTTTGGTAAAAAATATGAAGTGCCCGAGAACTTAACAATTATGACTGCTATGGAATATGCCGGATATCAGCTTGTTCGTGGTTGTGGTTGCCGTAACGGGTTCTGCGGTGCCTGTGCAACAATTTACCGCATAAAAGGTGACAAGGAACTCAAAGCGTGTCTTGCCTGCCAGACAAAGGTTGAGGATAATATGTATATCGCAACATTGCCATTTTTCCCGCTTGTTAAGGAAGGCTATGATATAGAAAATATTCCTGTAAATGAGTCTGTTATGATGCAGCTATATCCTGAAATTTATGCTTGTATTGGTTGTAATGCTTGTACTAAGAGTTGTACTCAGGATCTTAATGTTATGCAGTATATCGCATATGCTCAGCGTGGTGATTTTGAAAAATGCGCAGAGGAATCATTTGACTGTGTAATGTGCGGAGTATGTTCCTCAAGATGTCCTGCAGGAATTTCACATCCTCAGGTTGCAATGCTTGCAAGAAGAATTAACGGAAAATATTTAGCACCGGGATGCGGACATCTTGAAGACCGTGTTAGGGAAATCGAAAACGGTGATTTTAAAGAACTTATAGAAGCTCTTATGCAGAAACCTATTGAGGAAATGAAAGAGCTCTATAATACCAGAGAAATCGAAAAGTAAGGAGGAAAGATATATGTATTCGGAAAAATTTCAAGAATCAATTGCCAAAGTTGAAGCAGCAAGAGAAAAAAATATTGCATTAGAGCCGGATCGTATGACTGCAAAGCAGAAAGAGGATTTGCTTGCAGCTTTTCATCCGGATTATAAACAGGACGAATTTGATGTTTTAAAAATAGGTCCCAATAAGGGCGAAAAGGTTCCGAAAGAACTCGCAGAAATTTTGCAGGCACACAGTCGTATAACAAAAGACAGTGTTGACCTTGAAAATGCTGATTATGAAACAGATGTTCTGATAATTGGCGGAGGCGGGGCAGGTACAGCTGCCGCAATTGAAGCTCACGAAGCAGGAGCCGAAGTTATGATTGTAACAAAGCTCAGAATGGGTGATGCAAACACAATGATGGCAGAGGGCGGTATTCAGGCTGCAGACAAGCCAAATGATTCTCCTGCAATTCATTTTGTTGATGCTTTCGGTGGCGGACATTTTGCTGCAAAAAGAGAGCTTTTATCAAAGCTTGTTTGTGATGCACCTGAGGCGATTCTTTGGCTAAGTAATTTAGGTGTTGAATTCGATAAAGAAGAAGACGGAACAATGGTAACAACTCACGGTGGCGGTACTTCAAGAAAGAGAATGCACGCTGCAAAAGACTACTCAGGTGCTGAAATTATGAGAACTCTTCGTGACGAAGTTCTAAACCGTAACATTCCGG
>JAZNFO010000045.1:0-3534 GCA_045575975.1 Clostridia bacterium
CAATAACTATCTACAAATTTCGTCATATTGACAAATTTTTCACAATCACCCTTGTAATATATGTATATTTTAATTTATTTAATAAAATTCTTCCATTTACAGATTATAAAAATATCCTTTTACTCCTCCTTTAAGATTACCTTTGTTACAGAAAAAAAACTCCGCCTTACGGGCAGAGCTTCATTTTCGATACTAGCTTTCAATTAATCCATATTTAATTTTTACTCTTTCCAGCTTATCTATCATAGTCTCTGACATAAACCATATAAAAAGCACATTTGAAAGTGCATGAATTAAGTCAAAGGGCAATCCTGCAATATATGCTGATACCAGCATTTCCCAGGTAATTTTATTCTGCCACATTATAACTGATGCTGAATTCATAATACCGCCATAAATAACTAATGTTGTTAAAAATCCAAATACGCTCAAAGATACCCTCGTTCTTTTTACAAAACCTTTTTTAAAGAAAACTCCCGCAATAAACCCAATAACGCCAAAAGCAAACATCTGCCATGGGGTCCAAGGACCTTGTCCAAAGAAAAAGTTTGAAACAAATCCGCTTACTATTCCAACAAGAAAACCGGGTTCCCCGCCAAAACACACCCCGGCAATAATCACAATAAAGACAACGGGTTTAAACTCCGGAAGCATAAAAAACACTACTCTACCTGCAACTGCAATAGCACATAAAACACTTATAATTATAAGTTCTCTTGCCTTTGGTTTTCTTGATTCAAACATCATACAAAACGGTATCATTGTTTCTATTATGATTAACAAGCTTGTAAAATAATACTTTCTGTTTCCGAAAAAGAAAACACCGGCATAAATTGTGAGTGGTATTAAAACAAGAATCGAAACAATTGATAATAATGCTTTTTTTGTAAGTTTTCTCTCTGTCCCAGAAGGTTGTGTTTTTTTGATTTCTCCCAACTTTTGAGGATAGCTTACACTGTTACTTTTCCATTCATCTTTATTACGGGTCGCTTTTTTTCTCCCCGATACATTACCGCCGCAGGCAAGTATTATATCTTCAGCCAGAACCGCATCAGGCAAATAATTTCTCGCCATGCGATTTGCGGATGTTGTATAAAAATTCTTACCCTTAAAAAACTCTCTTGGCGTTCCAACAGATGTAATTTCACCATCAAAAAACAATGCACATCTATCAGCATATTCTGCACAAAACTCTATATCATGAGACACCATAATAATAGTTATCCCCTTTGATTTTAAATTCATAAGAATATCTGCAAATTCCTCTTTAAAATGTGCATCCATCCCTTTTGTAGGCTCATCAAGAAGAAGAATTTCAGGCTCCATAAGGAGTATTTTTGCAAGTGCAGCCCTTTGTTGTTCACCACCTGACAAGTCATAAGGATGACTATCTAAAACTTTTTCAATTCTGCAAAGTAAAGAAACATTTTGTACCTTTTCTTCCTTCTCTTCTTTTGAAATTTTCTTTTCTTTTAAAATATCCATCAAGTCAAGATAAACTGTTTTTTTAACAAATAAACTTTGAGGGTTCTGTGGAAGAAAGCCTAAAAGACCATTATAAAGATTTTTATCTTTCAAAATACTTTTTCCATTTATAAACACATCGCCTCGTTGCGGTGAGTTAATACCTGAAATAAGGGATAGAGCTGTTGTTTTTCCTGTGCCATTACCCCCAAGAAGACAAAAAAGCTCTCCTTTTTCCACAGTCATATTAAGACCTTTTACAACATCCGGCAAATTTTTCTCATATCTAAACCATGCATCTTTGATTTCAACAGCAATTTCATCAAAATCACTTTTTGAAGTATCTTTTGGAATTAAATCAGAATTCAGTTCATTTTCCTTTGCATACTCACTAAGCCACCTTCTGCCATCCCTGATGGTTATGGGACAAAAAAGTGAGTTTGGAACTTCTCCATATACACGCATCGGAGTCGGAAGTGCCTTATACATATCATGATCAAAGCTTTTAAGTATTTCTCCAATTTTTTCAGGGACCTCATCTGCAATAATTCTTCCTTCATCCATTACTATTATTCTGTCTGCCATAGAAAAAACATCTTCAAGACGATGTTCTGTAATAATAACAGTTACACCAAGTTCACGGTTAATTTTTTCAAGGACCTTTAAAAATTCTCCAGCCGCAATCGGATCAAGCTGACTTGTAGGCTCATCAAGAATTAAAACAGACGGTTGCATAACCATTACAGAGGCAAGATTTAATATTTGTTTTTGTCCGCCGGAAAGCTCTGATACATTTTTATAAAACCACTCCTGAATTCCAAAAAAAGATGCCATTTCCGAAACTCTCATTCTGATTTCGGAATTTTTATATCCCAAACTTTCAAGTCCAAAGCTGAGTTCATGCCACACTTTATCCGTTACAAGCTGATTATCGGGATTTTGCATCACAAAACCAATTTCAGATGCCTGCTCTTTAACATCATAATCTGAAAGAGGTCTTCCATTAAAAACAATATTTCCGTCCATTTTTCCAAAAGGTGCAAGTGAGGATTTTAACAGCCTTAAAAGTGTGGTTTTTCCACAACCTGACTTTCCGAAAAGAAGTACAAACTCCCCCTGACGGACATTAAAACTTATATTATCAAGAGCTTTATCCTTTTTAGCCGGATAAGCAAAGCTTAATTTTTCGACATTAAAGCTTCCCACTTCTTCACCCCCAGGATTTCAATAATAACAGGAAACATACAAAGAAAAAAATATGCTGTAAACACAGATATTCCATATAATGAAATATCTGCTGATTTTATATAAGGAAAATATTCAAAAGACACTGCACCAATTAGAATCCCAACAAAAACATAGGCTCCTAAAAACAATACAGAAATAAGTGCAAGTTTGTCCCTTTTATCAAATTTATATATAGAAAAAGCCGTTCTTCCGGGAATTCCGTATCCACGAGATTTCATACTGTCAGCAGTTTCTACAGAATTTTCAAATGCCCAGGTTGTCATAACAGAAAGAATATTAAGTCCATTTTTCACTCTATTTATAATTTTACCCTTTGATATATCCTGTCCCATACAACGCTGAGCAGTTGTTACCACCTTAAGTTGAGCCTGTAATCTTGGTACAAAGCGAAGTGTCATAGAAATAATAAGTGACAAAGCAGGAATAATTTTACCAAACAAAAAAATAAACTTATCACTTGTCATAATTTCATTGTAACAGGAAAAATGACATATAACACATACGATCATAGTGGCTGCACAAAAACCATAGATAATCGACTCTAAAGTTAAAGGATTTCCGTTTTTAAAATATCTTATAATCGTAACACCCTCGTGATTAAACAAAGGATTTATAACACCCATTAAAAATATGATCGGAAGCAGATATATAAGGTTAGTTTTAATCGCTTTTTTACCTTTAAGCATCACCGAATATGTAGCCCCAGAAACCAGAGATATAATAAGACATACAGGGTGCATAAAAAAACAGGAAAAACCAATTACAAATGTAAAATATACAAAATTGACAATCGGATGATAATTTTTAAACTCATTCATATAT
>JAZNFO010000046.1:0-12900 GCA_045575975.1 Clostridia bacterium
AAAATTTAATATAATTGCAGTAAGTCCCCAGATATACAGGTGTTCTGTGGATGCAAGAAGAAATAAAATTAACTATGTTTATTCAGTTAAAATGAAACTTATATCAGGAAAAGAAAATATTGAAAAATCACCTGATATAAGAATACTTGATGATAAAAAAATTACTATAAAATCATCAAGCAACAAAGAAAAAATATATGTAGTCGGTTCCGGACCTTGTGGTTTGTTTGCTGCATATAATCTGTCTCTTGCAGGTTTTCAACCTGTTATAATAGAAAGAGGATGCAGCGTTAAGGAAAGAGAATTTGCCGTTAAAAAACTTTTTAAAGAAGGTATTCTTGATTTATCTTCAAATGTTCAATTTGGAGAAGGTGGGGCAGGAACTTTTTCTGACGGTAAATTAAACACAAGAATTGGAAGTCCTCTTGAGCGAAATGTCCTTGAAACATTTGTTTCGTGCGGTGCATCTGAAGATATCCTGATTAACGCAAAACCTCATATTGGAACGGATATTTTGAAAACTGTTCTGGTTAATATGAGAAAAAAAATAGAAAATCTTGGCGGAGAATATTTGTTTAACACAAAGCTTACGGATATAATTATTAAAAACGGCAAATTGTCAGGAATTGAATTAAATAATAACGAAAAAATCGAATGTGATAAACTGATTCTTGCAATTGGACATAGTAGCAGAGACACTTATGAAATGCTTTATAATAAGGGTATTGTTATGCAACAGAAAGCTTTTGCAGCAGGAGTCAGAATTGAACACAATCAGGAGTTTATCAACAAACTTCAATATGGTAATGAGTATAAAAATCCAAACCTTCCCGTTGCAGATTACAGAGTAGTTTATAACGGAGAAAAAAGGAGTTGTTATTCATTTTGTATGTGTCCCGGAGGATATGTTGTTAATGCTTCTTCTGAAGAAGGCTGTTTTACAGTAAATGGTATGAGTAACTTCAAAAGGGATAATAATAATGCAAATTCAGCACTCGTTGTTAATGTGAGACCAGAAGACTTTGACGATGATTCTCCCTTATCCGGAATTAATTTTCAACGAAAATATGAAAAACTTGCATTTAATTTGTCCGGTGCCTATAATGCACCGGTTCAACTCTCAGAAGATTTCCTGAAAAACAAAGTAAGTCATTCTTTCCATGATGTTGCACCGTCATTTACAGGCAAAACCGTTTTTGCAGACCTTAGAGAATGCTTGCCCGGGTTTATATGTGATACTTTAAAAGAAGGTTTAACTAATTTTGAAAACAGAATGAAAGGCTTTGTTAGTTCAGGTTCTGTTCTTACCGGTATAGAGATGAGAACTTCTGCCCCTGTTAGAATTCTAAGAGATGAAAAACATCAGTCAATTAATGTTGAAGGGCTTTATCCTGCGGGTGAAGGTGCAGGATATGCCGGCGGAATTATGAGTGCCGCAATAGACGGAATAAAAACAGCACAGAAAATTTCATTAAACTTAATATAAAAATCCCTGTTTTGCGTAGTTCAAAACAGGGATTTTAACTCGTTTTTTTCCATTTCACCTTAAAAAAACCAAAAATTTCCTTTCTTATTCGTTGCATATTTAATTCATAATTTATCCCCCTTTTTTTAGATTACAGCATATGTATATTTAATAATTCAAAATGGAATAAAAAAGACAAAATTTTAGTTATTTAATTGACTTTTTTGGCTTGTTATGATAAAATTGTATAGAAATAAGGATGTTTTTATAAAGCCATAATTCGCTTTTTTATTTTGATACAAAGGAGAAAAGATATATATGAAACTTGGTATAGTTGGATTACCGAATGTTGGAAAAAGCACACTTTTCAATGCAATAACACAGGCAGGAGCAGAGTCCGCTAATTATCCGTTTTGTACTATAGAGCCAAATGTTGGAACGGTTGCAGTTCCTGATGAAAGAATCGATGTATTAGCACAGATGTATGAGCCTGATAAAATCACCCCTGCTGTTATTGAATTTGTTGATATTGCGGGTCTTGTTAAAGGCGCAAGTAAAGGAGAGGGTCTTGGAAATAAATTTTTGGCAAATATTCGTGAAGTTGATGCAATTGTCCATGTTGTAAGGGCCTTTGAAAACACAAATATCGTTCATGTTGAAGGCTCCATTGACCCTATAAGAGATATTGAAACAATAAACTTTGAATTAATTTTTTCCGATCTTGAAATAGTTGCAAGAAGAATTGACAGAGTTAAAAAATTAATGAAGTCCGGAGAAAAAAAATATCAGGCAGAGCTGGAATTTCTGGAAATGCTTCAGGGTAAACTTGAAGCAGGTATTTCAGCAAGAGCACTTGATTATAATGATGACGAAAAGGAAATGCTTAAGGAAATGTCTCTTCTCACTTTGAAACCTGTTATATATGCTGCAAATGTTTCAGAGGATGACTATTCAGAACCTGAAGATAACAATCCATTTGTTAACAAGATTAAAGAATTTGCTGAAAAAGAAAACTCCGGAGTTATGGTTGTTTCTGCAAGAATTGAAGAAGAAATTGCAGAGCTTGATAAAGATGAAAAAGTTATGTATCTTAACGAACTTGGAGTTAATGAATCCGGTCTTGATAAGCTTATAAAAGCAAGCTATGAACTCCTCGGTTTAATCAGCTATTTAACAGCAGGAAAACCGGAAGTAAGAGCATGGACAATAAAAAAAGGAACAAAAGCGCCTCAGGCCGCAGGAAAGATTCATTCCGATTTCGAGAGAGGATTTATAAGAGCTGAAGTTGTTGCCTATAAAGACCTTATCGACAACAAAACTATGACTGCAGCAAAGGAAAAAGGTTTAGTCAGAAGCGAAGGTAAGGAATATGTTGTTCAGGACGGGGATATAATCTTATTCAGATTTAATGTATAATTTTTTGAAAGGAATGATATTTATGGCATTCACAGATAATGCAAAAAAATTTTTATCCGATACAGCCAAGGTTATTGTAAAAAAATCAAATGATTTATACGAATCTGCAAAAAACAAGTATAATGAATATGATTTGCAGAATAATATAGATAATCTATACAAAGATCTTGGTAAATTAGTTTATACAGGCTATAAAGAAGATGTAGATGTTTCTGAAACAATTCAGGGTGTTTGTGCGGAAATAGACGCATATATGGATAAGCTTAACTGTGTAAGCAATAAAAATGAATGTCCGTCTTGTTCGAGCACTTGTAAATCAGATGCCACATACTGTCATAATTGCGGAGAAAAGCTTAACTAACAACAATAAGAATGGGGAGATTTTGTTGAAAACAAGAAAAGTTGCGATTGATGGGCCTGCAGGAGCAGGAAAAAGTTCTCTTGCAAAGGCTGCTGCAAAAGAACTTGGTTATATATATATTGATACCGGGGCAATGTACAGGGCAGTTGGTCTAGCTGTATTAAAAGCCGGATTAAATCCTAAAAGCAAAGAAAATGTTCTTTCTATTCTTAATTCTGTTAATATAGATATTAAATATTTTGACGGCGAACAGAATATATTTTTAAATGATGATAATGTTTCCAAATTAATCAGAACTCCCGAAGTTTCTGTAGCTGCATCAGATGTTGCTGTTATCCCTGAAGTAAGAAAAAAACTTGTTGCAATACAGCGAGTACTTTCTGAAAAAAATAATGTTATTATGGATGGAAGGGATATAGGAACAAGGGTCCTTCCGGATGCAGATGTTAAAATCTTTCTCACAGCAACAGCGGAAGAGAGGGCTAAAAGACGCTACAAGGAACTTGTTGAAGCAGGAAGTTCTGCGTTATACGATGAAGTGTTAAATGATATAAAATACAGAGATAAAAACGATTCCGAAAGAGAAACAGATCCCTTAAGACAAGCTGAAGACAGTATTTTATTTGATACGACAGGTTATAATATTGAGGAATCAAAAAATAAATTAATTGAAATAATAGAAGGAAATATTAAATAATGAGTTTGTATAATTTTTGTACCGGTGTTATGCAGTTTTTTTTAAAAACTATATTTAAAGTTAATATAAATGGAGTAGAAAACATCCCTGATTGCGACGGTATAATCTTTGTTTCAAATCATAAGAGCAATTATGATGCACCGGTGATTTCTTCATTTTTAACGAAAAAGTTAACTTTTATGTCAAAGGAGGAATTATTCAGATTTAAACCTCTTGGCTTTCTTCTGAAAAAAATAGGTGCTTTCCCTATAAAAAGAGGAAGCTCGGATATTGGCGCAATGAGGACAGCAATAAAAATTTTAAAAAGTGAGCAAAATATGTTGATATTTCCCGAAGGAACAAGATCGCGTGATGATAAAAAAATTTTGAAAGGAAAATCCGGAGCTGCACTGCTCGCTCATAAAAGCGGAGCACAGATTGTACCCATAGGTATCAAAGGAGCATATAAATTCAGGTCAAAAATAGATGTTAATATAGGTAAACCCATAAATATAATGGATTTCATTAATGAAAAACCCTCTTCTCAGGACCTGCAAAAATTCACAGATGAACAGGTAATGGATAAAATTAAAGTTCTTGCCGGAGCAGAATATTATGGAGATTAAGATTGCAGAAAAAGCAGGTTTTTGCTTTGGAGTTGACAGAGCTGTTAATATCGCATATAAAAACGCAAATTCAAACTTAAAAAATATCTATACATACGGAATGCTTATACATAATAATGATGTTATATCAGATCTGAGTGCAAAAGGTGTAAAAGTCATTGAAAATATTTCGGAATTTCCTGAAAATTCAACTGTTATTATAAGAGCACACGGAATTTCAAAAGCTGAATATGATATCTTAAATAGTAAAAACATCAGTATAATAGATGCTACCTGTCCGTATGTAAAAAAAATACACAAGATTGTTAACGAAGAGAGCAGCAAGGGATATCATATAATTATAATAGGCGACAGAGAACATCCTGAGGTAAAAGGAATTGCAGGATGGTGTGTAAATGAACCATCCATTGTAAATAATGACCAAGAACTTGAAAAAATTTTGTGCAAGGATATCAAAACCCCAGTCACAATAGTATCTCAGACAACATTAAGACATGAAGTTTTTGAAAATTTTATAAATATTTTAAAAAAACATTTTACAAATATAAAAATATTTGATACAATATGTAGTGCTACTGCAGAAAGACAACTTGCAGCATTGAATTTATCCAAGGAATGTGATGCATGTTTTGTTATCGGTGGCAAAAATAGCTCTAATACGAAAAAATTATATGATGTTTGCAAAATTAATTGCGTGGAAACATATAAAATTGAAAATTCAAAAGAGCTTTATGAGTATAGCAAAAAATTAAAAAAATTATATAATAAAAAAGTAGGCATTACCGCCGGAGCATCAACTCCGGAGTGGGTAATCAAGGAGGCAAAATTTACCATGGCGGAAATTACAAACGAAATGAACTTTGCGGAGGCACTGGAGGAAACTCTAAAACCACTAAACACCGGAGATATCGTTAAAGGTGTTGTTATCGGAATTACCCCCACAGAGGTACAGGTAGACTTAGGCAGTAAGTACGACGGAGTTATTCCATTCGACGAACTTACAAACGATTCATCAGCAAATATCAACGATTTAATCAAAATCGGAGATGAAGTTAATGTTTTTGTTGTTCATGTAAGCGACAGAGACGGTGTTGTTACTCTTTCTAAGAAAAAGATTGACGCAGAAAAGGGATTAAAAGAATTAGAGGGTGATTTTGAAAACAAAACTGTTTTAACAGGTAGAATTGTTGAACTTGTTAAAGGTGGAATAGTTACAATTGCAAAGGGTGTGAGAGTATTTATTCCTGCATCAGAAGCATCGGAAAGATTTGTTGACGATTTAGGCTCTCTTTTAAATACAGAGGTTTCATTCAGAATTATCAAAATGGATAAAGACAGACGCGGCAGACTTAGAGTTGTTGGTTCTATCAAATCTGTTCTTAAAGAAATTTCAGATAAAAAAGCTGCTGAATTCTGGGCAAGTGCTGAAGTGAATAAACAGTACACAGGTGTTGTTAAATCACTTACAAACTTTGGTGCATTTGTTGACATCGGCGGTGTTGATGGTCTTATCCATATTTCAGAACTTTCAAACACAAGAATCAAGCACCCATCAGAAGTTGTTAAGGTTGGAGATTCTATTGATGTTTACATCAAGGAAATGGATAAAGATGCAAACAAAGTATCTTTAGTTAAAGAACTTAAGGAACTTAAGAAAGCAGAATTCTGGGCTGCAGCTGAGGTTGGAAAAGTTTATAATGGTGTTGTTAAATCACTTACAAACTTTGGTGCATTTGTCGATCTTGGCGGTGTTGACGGACTTGTTCATGTTTCAGAATTATCATGGAACAGAATCAAACACCCATCAGAAGTTGTTAAAGTTGGTGACACTATCGAAGTTTATATTAAAGAAATTGACAGCGAAACCAACAAAATTTCTCTTGGACACAAAAAAGAGGAAGACAGTCCCTGGCTTATTGCAACAAAGGATTTAAAGGTTGACGATGTTATTAAATGTAAAATCGTTCGTATTGTTCCATTTGGAGCATTTGCTGAAATTGCACCACATGTTGATGGTCTTATCCATATTTCTCAGATTTCAAATGAAAGAATTGAGAAACCTTCAGATGCTTTAAATATTGGCGACGAAGTTGAAGCAAAAGTTATTGAAATCAATAACGAAACAAAACAGATTGCACTTTCAATCAAAGCAACATTACCTGAAGCTGCCCCTGTTCAGGAAGAAGAAAGCAGCGAATCATATATAGAAGACAGCAGTTTCACTCTTGGTGATTTATTAGATGCTGAATAATAAGATACGGTTTGTATTTAAAGGTTGTGGCAGGCAAGTCCTGTCACAGCCTATTTTCATTATTTCTATTTATCCGGATGGTGATTTATTTGAAAATTGAGGAATACAGAAATTATATATCAAAAAAAAATATTGCAGTAATCGGTATTGGAATAAGTAATATTCCGTTGATTAGGTTTTTAATGAAATCAGATATAAATTTGATAGCTTTCGATAAACGCAGCAAGGAAGAGATTGGATATATATATGACGAACTTTCTTCACTTGGTGTTAAATTTCAGCTTGGGGATGATTATTTAAGTAAAATTCCGGCAGATATTGATATTATATTCAAAACACCAGGTATGAGATATGATATACCTGAACTAAGAAGTGCCGTTTCAAGGGGAGCTCAGCTTACATCCGATACAGAGCTGTTTTTTAAACTGTGTCCGGCTGATATTATTGCTGTAACAGGTAGTGACGGAAAAACAACTACAACAACTCTTATTTATGAACTCCTAAAAAAAGAAGGCTATAAAACTTTTGTTGGAGGAAACATCGGAACACCACTTTTTGCAAATATCGAGCAAATTTCAAGAGAAGACAAAGTTGTTCTTGAGCTTTCAAGTTTTCAGCTTCATACTTTAAGAAAAAGTCCAAAAACAGCTGTTATTACCAATATAACGCCAAATCATCTTAACTGGCACAAAGATTATGAAGAATATATTGAGGCAAAGAAAAATATATTTAAATTTGAAAATAACGGGAAAACTGTTTTAAATTTTGATAATGATCTAACAGCATCTTTTTATGACGAAGCAAATGGTTCGGTTTTATTCAGCAGAAAAACTTCCATTAAAGATGGTTTTTCTCTTGATGAGGGTGTAATAGTCAAAAGAGAAAACGGGGAAATAATAGAGGAAATTTTAGATTCTAATGTTATAAAAATACCCGGGGTTCATAACATAGAAAATTATATGGCAGCTATTGCAGCAACAGACGGACTGGTTTCAAAAGAAACAATAAACTATGTTGCAGAAAATTTTGGCGGGGTTGAGCACAGAATTGAATTTGTTCGCGAAATCAATAAAATCAGATTTTATAACGATTCTATTGCAAGTACACCAGCAAGAACAACTGCAGGACTTTTATCTTTTCCACAGAAAGTTATATTAATAGCAGGTGGATATGACAAAAAAATTCCTTTTGATGATTTTGGTCCTATTGTATGTGACCATGTTAAGGAGCTAATTCTTGTTGGAGATACATCGGAAAAAATAAAAATAGCAGTCCAAAGCGCAAATAATTTTAATAATTTACCAATACATTTATTTGATGATTTTGAAAAGGCTGTTTCTTTTTCAAAAGAGATAGCAAAGGAAGAGGATGTTGTTTTATTGTCACCTGCATGTGCAAGCTTTGACATGTTTAAAAACTTTGAAGAACGCGGAAATAAATTTAAAGAAATAGTATTTAATTTTTAACATATAAAAAGAGCCGAACGGCTCTTTTTATATGTTTTATTTTACTTATGCTTTTTTAGCAGTTAAAAGCTTAATAATGTATAACACCAAAACAGTTGAAACAATTCCAATTGGAAGAACAATCATCCAGTTTGTAACAAAGCCTGTAAGGATGTAGAACACAAACGAAATTGCTGTAACTGTTAAGGCATATGGAAGCTGTGTTGAAACATGGTTTATGTGATTACATTGAGCACCTGCTGACGCCATAATCGTTGTATCAGAAATTGGTGAACAGTGATCGCCGCAAACAGCACCAGCCATACAAGCAGAAATTGAAACAATACATAGTTCATTTGAAACTGAACCACCAAATACAGCAAGTACAATTGGAATAAGAATACCAAATGTTCCCCATGATGTTCCTGTCGCAAATGAAAGACCACAACCAATTAAGAATACGATTGCAGGTAAGAATGAAATAACAGCAGTTGCATCATTACGAACAAATTCAGCTATAAATAATTTAGCACCAAGACTGTCTGTCATAGTTTTAAGAGTCCAAGCAAAGCAAAGAATCATAATCGCAGGAACCATAGCCTTAAATCCTTCAGGAATAGCATTCATACATTCTTTGAAGTTTAAAACTTTTCTGATCATATAATAAATAATGGTGAAAACTAAGCCAATAAATGAACCAAGAACAAGACCCACTGAAGCATCAGCACTAGAGAACGCCGTTACAATGTTCATATAATTTTCATTATCAGCAGTAAAGAAACCACCTGAGTATAAAAGTCCGGTAACACATGCAATTATTAAAACAAGAACAGGTGCAACAAGATCCCAAACGATGCCTCTTGAATTCTCGACAGCATCTTCAGTTGCATCAACGCGGTCACCACATGTGAATAAATCACCGTTATTTGCATTAAATTCATGAAGCTTCATAGGTCCATATTCAAATTTCAAAAGAACAAGTGTAACCATCATTACAATTGTCAAAATAGCATAAAAATTATATGGTATCGCACGGATAAATAATGAGAATCCGCTTATTTCTTCTTCTGAAACAAAACCTGCAACTGCAGCAGCCCAGGAAGAAATAGGAGCAATAATACAAACAGGAGCAGCTGTTGCATCAATTATGTAAGCAAGTTTTGAACGGGATGTTTTAAACTTGTCTGTTACAGGTCTCATAACAGAACCAACAGTTAGACAGTTAAAATAGTCATCAACAAATATTAAAACACCAAGAAAAATTGTAGCAAGCTGAGCTCCAACCTTTGATTTAATATGTTTTTCAGCCCATTTACCAAAGGCAGCTGAACCACCTGCTTTATTCATAAGAACGACAATAGCACCAAGAATAACAAGGAATAATAAAATACCGATATTATATCCATCAGCAATTGAAGGAATAAAGCCACCTGCAAACATATGGTCCATTGTACCTGTAAAGCTGAAGTTCGAATAAAGGAGTGCACCTGACAAAATACCAATAAATAATGAAGAATAAACTTCCTTGGTAATAAGAGCAAGGATGATTGCAATAAGTGGAGGCAATAAAGCCCAGCCAGTAGCATAAACTTTTATATCATCTCTTACTGCTTTGATAGCTTTTGTAAGATTTTCAGAAAATGAAGCTTCTGTGCTTACATTATCTGTATAGTTATCAATAAAAGTTGATGCAGCCGCTTTATAATCATCTGCATTTTCGGCATCCGGATTAAATTCTCCATTTTCAGTTAGATAAATAACTGCGGCCTCATTTTCATCAATTTCTTCAGCACCTGCTGAAATGAATGTGGTCATTAAAGCCATAATGATGAATACCAATACGGATAGTGTCCACATTTTGCGTGTTTTCTTTGAAAACATAAAAATTCCCTCCTAAATAAAAAACTGTATCACAGATACAAAGTGATACAGTAAAAAATCTTTAAACAGTATTCCGATATAAAAATTAAATACGATAGCACTCCACATTTGTGACAGTGTATTGCATATTTTACAATACACCAGCAATCGGCTTTTTAAGGCGTAAAAGACGAAAGCTTCGGCACCGATTCCTTTTGTGTCTGCTTATATTGCCTTATAAAACAGAACACTACTTATAATAGGTGCAACCTCTATCATGTAATACATATTATGATATTTAATGTTACCATATCAATGTAATATTGTCAAGCTTTTTAGCATCATATGACATTTTTTGTAATTTTATTTGACTGTCAGTAAATAAAATGATAAAATATCAAACGGAGGGATAAATATGGACAATAGTAGATTTATTGAACCGATAGCATATATTTATACTGATTTTGACAAAAAATTTGGCATTCCAAGGCAAAGCGGATGCGTTCCGTCGCTTAAGGGAAGAATTGTTTTTAATAAAAAATACAGAAACGATGAATCTTTAAGGGGTCTTGAAGGTTATTCTCATATATGGGTTCTATTCGACTTTTCTGAGGCAAAAATTAAAGATGGTGAATGGACTCCAACTATCAGACCGCCAAGACTTGGCGGTAATAAAAAGGTTGGCATTTTTGCCAGCCGTTCTCCATACCGCCCTAATTCAATAGGTTTGTCATCTTTTAGACTTGAACGAATTGAAAAAACAAAGAAAGAGGGAAGTGTCTTAATAGTATCAGGAGTTGATTTGCTGAACGAAACACCTATATACGATATAAAACCCTATCTTAGATATACAGATTGTCATCCGGAAGCTTTGGGTGGATATGCAGAAGAAGTACTTGCTCATCATCTTGATGTTAATTTTCCGGACAATTTACTTAAAATTATACCTGAAGAAAAGAGACAGACAATCATTGATTGTCTGTCTCAGGATATAAGACCTGGTTATCAAGATGATGAAAACAAGGTATATAAAATGAAATTTTCTGACTATGACATTGAATTTTATGTTAAAAACAATATAGTTTCAGTAAAGTCTGTTTTAAAGCTGACTTAGCTTCTTTTTATATTCAGAAGGTGAAAGTCCGGTTCTTCTTTTAAACACACAACTGAAATAATTCTGACTGGAAAATGCCAGATTTTCTGCAACATCAGTAACAGTAAGACCCGAACTCAACATTTGTTTTGCTAATGTCATTTTAGACTCAAGAATATATTCATGAATACCCAGGCCTGTGTATTTTGAAAATACTTTTTTTAAATAAGCTGTGCTAACATTACATCTCTCTGCAAGCTCAAAAACACTTATATTTTCATTTAATGTGTTTTCAATAATATTTAATGCCTGTCTGTATGTAAAAGCTTCATTGCTCTCATTTTTACTATCCTCTTTTGATTTAAGAAGAGAAATAAGAAAACGCTCCACAAGAATCTTAAGCTCCTGTCCATAAAGTTTATCACTTTCAATTTTATACAGGAAAGCAACAGGGGATGTATTTTCTTTTGGAATATCATTGGATACTTTTAGAAACTCAATAATCTCCATAAGATTTTTGTACTGATTATCACCCAAATAAAAAACTTTATCTTTAAATTTTTCCATACCTTTTCCTTTAGTCGAAAAGGACATAATAAAAAACGAAGCACCTTTGTTATCTTGGGGGCGAAGGGTATGAAATTCCATAGGTTTATGAAAAACAATATGATTTTTGCTTAA
This sequence comes from Clostridia bacterium, assembly GCA_045575975.1. Classification (GTDB taxonomy): domain Bacteria; phylum Bacillota; class Clostridia; order Monoglobales; family Monoglobaceae; genus RGIG8709. Next base: position 11,875 of record JAZNFO010000046.1, read on the forward strand.
GTTAATTGTTCTGTCATCTACGCAAGCCTGAGCACGCCCTTCCAACAAATATACAAATTCCCAGAAATCATGACTTTCACCACGGAACACATAATCTGATGGCATATTTCTAAAGAATGCTGAATAAAACTCTTTTATTTCAATCTCCGTATCAATCTTATATGGTCTCCACATATTACAATCCTTTCATAACAATATCCATTTTCATACATTTTAGAGCCAAAATTATATAGAGTAATGTTTGTTAATATAATATCATAGAAATGTGTTAAATGTCAAGCAAACATATTGTAGTTATTTAATAGGTAACTATAATTTTATAGGAGGATAATATGGATACAGGTCTTTTAATTATGGCGGCAGGTATGGGTTCAAGATTCGGAGGTTTAAAGCAGGCAGCTCCGGTTGGCCCCGACGGTCAGATGATTATTGATTATTCAGTTTATGATGCAATCAGAGCAGGTTTTAATAAACTCGTTATTGTTATAAGAAAAGATATAGAAGAAGATTTCAGAGAGGCATGTGGAAGAAGAATTGAAAAACTAATTGATGTAAATTATGTTTTCCAGAGCCTTGATGATGTTCCAAAAGGTTTTTCTGTTCCTGAAGGAAGAACAAAACCATGGGGAACAGGTCAGGCTGTCCTTTGTGCAAAAGATGTTATTAACTATCCTTTTGCTGTTATAAATGCAGACGATTATTATGGTGTATCTGTTTTCAAAGATATTCATGACCATCTTGTAAGTGAAGATTCTTTATGTATGGCAGGTTACAAACTTGGAAATACATTATCAGAAAACGGAACCGTATCAAGAGGTATTTGTGAAATTGAAGACGGATACTTAAAAAAAGTTACTGAAATGACAGATATTCCGTTTGATACAGATATTCCAAAAGATACAATTGTTTCTATGAACTTGTGGGGATTTAAGGCGAATATAATGAATATATTCCAAGAAGAATTTGAAAAATTCTTAAGCTCTGATGATCCATCATTAAAGAGAGAATTCTTTATTCCGTTAGTTG
>JAZNFO010000047.1:0-9035 GCA_045575975.1 Clostridia bacterium
TATTGGACAGCATAAAAACACCTCTTGAACTAATAATATACTTAAATTATTTACAAAAGTGGATTTTTTATACATATGTCATTGACAAAGCTTAATATAGATATTAAAATATATAAAAAGTGCTTTATTGCAGATTGGGGATTATAATGAAAGTTTTATTGATTAATGCAAGTCCTAAGGAAAATGGCTGTACATATACAGCTCTTTGTGAAATACAGAATGCTTTGATGGGTGAGGGCGTTGAAAGCGAAATTCTTTATGTTGGAAAAACCCTCAGAGGATGTATGGGCTGCGGAGCTTGTAAAAAAATTGGTAAATGTGTATTTGGAGATGAAGATGCGGTTAACCTTGCTTCTGAAAAGATGAAAGAAGCAGACGGGCTTATTATAGGTTCTCCGGTTCATTTTGCATCTGCATCGGGAATGGCAACAAGCTTTATGGACAGATTTTTTATGTCCTGTAAGCATCTTACTTATAAGCCGGGGGCATCAATTGTGTCCTGCAGAAGAGGTGGAGCATCTGCTGCTTTTGACCAGCTTAATAAGTATTTCACTATAAGAAATATGCCTCTTGTGTCCTCGCAATATTGGAATATGGTTCACGGGAATACACCAGATGAGGTGAAAAAGGATGAAGAAGGAATGCAAACAATGCGTACCCTTGGAAGAAATATGGCATGGCTTCTTAAATGTATTGAAGCAGGTGAAAAGAATGGAGTTTTAAAGCCTGTTCCTGAAGAAAAGATTTCAACCAATTATATAAGATAAAAATTAAGCCCTGAAAGAAAAATCTTTCAGGGCACTTTTTATTTGTTTGATTTATATGCTATATAAGCATTTGTAAGAAATAGGGCTGTTATTGGCCCGATAATAATTCCGCCAATGCCGAAAATGTTGAGTCCGAGGTATATGCTGACAAGGGTAACAAGCGGATGAAGTCCTATTTGAGAGCTTATAACTTTAGGCTCTAAAAGTTGTCTTGTAACAAAAGCTATAACCTGAACGATAATAAGTCCGCCGGCGAAGAAATAATCACCCATTATAAATGAGATGATTGCCCATGGGATAAGAATTATTGCAGTTCCAAAGAATGGGAGAGCATCAACAAAACCGATTATAAGCCCCATAACAAGAGGATAATCCGCTCCTAAAATCCAAAGAGCAACAGTGGTAATTGTAAAGGTTATGCTCATTAAAATAAGCTGAGCTCTAAGATATGTCAAAAAGGCAGAAAATGCAGTTGATTTAAAGGAATTCAGTAATTTTTTCACTTTCTCAGGACAGTTTTCGTTAAAAAAGTTAACAAGCAAAGTGTAATCTTTTGTAATAAAAAATGTTGAGAGAAGGAACATAAAGAAGAACACCACAATATCAGGAAGAGAAACCGCAAATCTTTTTGCAAGGGATATAGCACCGGTTGTGAATGGTGTTATGTTATTAAACAGTGAGTTTGATAACTGCTTTGAAAAGGTGTCAATAAGTTCCTTGACTTTTGGGGAAAATCCAATATAGTATTCATTGAATTTGCTTGCTATACTTCCGGATGCATTTTTTAATATATCGATTGTTGAAGACATATTCTGGATAAAGTCTTTTATCTGTTCAAAAATCTGGGAGAATATGAGAACAAGTATCCATGATACTAATGCAACAATGCCGGTAACAATAAGAGCTGATGATATTCCCCTGTTAATTTTAAATTTTTTGTTTAAAAGGTTAATAATTTTCTGGCAGGGAAATGCAACTAAGAATGCAAGAAGGAAGGGTAAAAACAGTTTAATGAAAACAGGCAAGAGCAATAGTAGGGCAACAATTAAAACTGTTACAATTGCAAATTTTATATATTTTTCATATTGCATAGTGCTCTCTCCTTTTTTATTAATTGAGAAGTTTTTCTATAATTTTGTATCCTTCTTTAACAACAATTCCTGTTGTTTCTGCATTTTTCTCTGTGTAGCTAAGATTTGTTTCTTTATTGTTTTCATAACTCTTGTATATTATGTATGGAACAGGATTTCTTGTGTGAGTTCTGATATCAAGAGGTGTTGGGTGGTCAGGCATAATAAGGATTGAAAAATCTTCTTCTGATTTTTTTAAATAATTTAAAATTGGGGCAACGATTTTTTCATCAATAAGCTCAATTGCCTTAACTTTGTTATCTATTTCGTGTCTGTGTCCCGCTTCGTCTGCTGCTTCAAGATGAACATAAACGAAGTCGGCTCCATTCTTTAAGGCATTGATTGATGCTTCTGCCTTTCCGTCAAAATTGGTGTGGACATTTCCTGTTGCACCGGGAACTTCGATAACATCAAGGTCTGCACAAACTCCAATTCCCCTGATAAGGTCAACGGCTGAAACAACTGCACCTTTCAGGTTGAATTTATTTATATATGTATCAAGATCAGGTTTTGTTCCGTTTCCCCAAATCCAGATTGAATTTGCAGGTCTAAGTCCTCTCTCTTCTCTTTTTTTGTTTACAGGGTGGTCTTTCAATATGTCATAGCTTTTCTTCATTAAGGTAAGAAGTGTTTCGTCCTTTGGAAGATATTCTGTGATTTTCCTTTCAGAAATATCGTGAGGAGGAGTAAGCTCAAAGTTGTTTTCCTTGTTGTGCCACACAAGAAGATGACGATAACTTATTCCGCCAAAGAATTCATATTCTTCGGTTTTTAAGGCTTCATTTACGGCTTTTATAAGTTCTCTTGCCTCTTCTGTGGAAATCTCATCGGAACTGTAATCAACCATAGTTTTGTTTTCGTATGGCATATCATCTGACAAATTAACAAGATTTGTTCTGAATGTTGTGTCTGTAAGCTCAAGGTTGACATTCATACTCATAGCTTCGAGCGGAGAACGACCGGTATAATATTTCTGTGGGTCGTAACCAAAAACGGCAAGATTTGCAACATCACTGCCGGGAGGAAGATTATCAGGAACGGTGATTGCCATTCCCATTTCTCCTTTTTGTGCAAGTGAGTCTATATTAGGTTTATTTGCAACCTCCAATGGAGTTTTATTTTCTAATTCTTTAACAGGTGTATCTGCTGCACCATCTATAAGTATAACAACATGTTTCATAAATATTCCCCTTTTAAAATTTGGTTAGCTATATACATAAATTATACTACTTATATAATGGCTTTGTCAATTATTTTAAGGCTTTTGTCACAAAAGTTTAATTATTTTTTCTGCTGGACAAAAAATTTATAATGTGATATACTAAAATTTGATTATCAAACGAAATTAAGGTGATTTAATGTATATAATAGCAGGGCTTGGAAATCCCGGAAAAAACTATGTGGGAACAAGGCATAATATGGGCTTTGAGGTTATTGATACAATAGCTGCAAAATATAATATAAGTATTAATAAAGAAAAGTTTAAAGCACATTTTGGTGAGGGAAGAATAGGAGGCGAAAAGGTTATTCTTATTAAACCTCAGACTTTTATGAATTTAAGCGGTGAGAGCATAAGAGAATTTGTTGAGTTTTATAAACTGGACTCTGAAAATCTGATTGTTATATATGATGATATATCTCTTCCTGTGGGTAAACTTCGTATAAGACCAAAGGGAAGTGCTGGTGGACATAACGGAATGAAGAGTATTATCTATCAGATACAGAGTGATATTTTCCCAAGGATAAAGGTGGGGGTTGGTGCCCCGGAAAATAAGGATTATGATTTGGCGGATTATGTGCTTGGAAGATTTACAAAAGAAGAGGTTGATGCCCTGATTCCTGTTGCTATCAAGGCTGCATCAGCGGTTGAGACTATAATAACTTCCGGAACAGAAAAAGCAATGGCAGAGTTTAATGGTTAATTTTTAAAAAGGAATTGATGAATTATGAGTCAGTGTAAGTTAATATATGACAATATGCTTGATGACAGTGCAGAGTTTGAAGAACTTTATGATGCCTCGAAAGCAGGGAAGTTTCCTGTCAGCATAAGCGGTGTATCAGATACGGCAAGGGCACATATTGCCTGTTCACTGTGTAAAAAATTGAATAAAAAGCTTTTGTTCATAACTTATGCGGAGTCTAATGCGAAAAAGATAATTGAGGACCTGAGATTTTTCCTTCAGGAAAGTCCGATGTATTTCCCTGAAAGAGAACTGATGTTTTATGATATTGCGGCTGCGGGAAATGATATAAGAGAGAAGCGACTTTCTGTTATAGATGCTCTTGGCAGCAAGAATAAGCCAAATGTTGTGACAACAATTCAGGGTGTTTTAAGTCCTGTTCTTGATAAAAAAAGCAGTGATGAAAAAACTGTTTATCTTAAAGCAGGGGAAGATTATGATATATCATATCTGACAGAAAAAATGATTGACCTTGGTTACACAAGGGTTGATATGGTGGAAGGAAGAGGACAATTCAGTATTCGAGGCGGTATTTTTGATTTCTTTCCGTTTTCAGAAGAGCTTCCATATCGTGCAGAATTTTTTGACACAGAAATTGAAAGCATAAGGCTTTTTGAAATAGACAGTCAAAGAACTGTAAATCAGGTTGACTATGCCAAAATAAGTCCTTCTGTTGAAGAGGTTCTGGATGATATTAAAAGAGAAGAACTTATTAAGAAACTAAAAGCAATAATTGATAAAACAGAAAAAATTAAGGAACCATCGGAGACTCAATTAAAATCTGTTGAAATTATAAAAGGAGATATGGAAAGAATAAAAGAAAAAATTCTTTTTCCGTCAATGGATAAGTATATTCCTTTTCTCTATGATGAAATTCCCACCATAATAGATTATATTTCTGATGATTATCTGATTTTTGTGGATGAACCGCAAAGGGCAAAAGAAACGGCAGTTGCCTTTGAAAACAGATTTTCAGAAAGTGTGTCCGATATGCTCGAAAGAGGGGTTATTCCAAAGAGCAGTTTTAATTATCATAAAAGTTATAAATCTTTTGTAAAAGATATAAGTGGGCAAAACACAATAACATTCAGTCCGTTTTCTCATTCTGCAGGAGATATTAAACCCAGTTTTCTTGCAGGTTTTACTGTTAAGAATCTTGATAGCTATAACGGAAAGTTTGAACTTTTGTATGATTCCTTGAAATTTTATAGGAAAAATAAATACAGAATTATTGTTCTTGCAGGTGGTGAGACAAGAGCTAAGAATCTTGCAAATCAGCTTGAAGACGAAGAAATTTATGCAACATATATGGAAGATTTAAAGAATCTTCCGGAGGAGGGGCAGATTTTTATCAGCAGAGGAAGCCTTTCGAAAGGTTTTGAATATCCCCTGATAAGAACAGTTGTTATTTCGGACAGAGAAATTTTTGGTTCGGACCATAAAAAATCCCGCAGGGGAAATCTTTCTGCAAAAGACAGACTTCAAAGCTTTTCGGATATCAGCGTTGGAGATTATGTTGTTCACCAGAATCACGGAATAGGAAAGTATGTTGGTATTCAAAGGCTTACTATAAGCGGGGTTAAAAAAGATTATATGAAAATCCTGTATAAGGGAGAAGATTGTCTTTATGTGCCTGCAGATCAGCTTAAGCTTTTATTTAAATATACGGGTAACGGAACAAATGTAAGACTTAACAGGCTTGATGGTCAGGAGTGGAAAAAGACCAAGGAAAAGGTCAGTGCATCCTGTCGGGATATGGCGAAAAAGCTTATAGAGTTATATGCCAAAAGAGAAAGCATAAAAGGTATTTCCTATCTTGAAGACACGGAGTGGCAAAAGGATTTTGAGTCAACCTTTCCATATGATGAAACAGATGACCAGCTCAGGTGTATTGATGAAGTAAAATCTGATATGGAAAAACAAAAACCAATGGACAGACTCCTTTGTGGTGATGTTGGTTACGGCAAAACCGAGGTTGCTATGAGAGCGGCATTCAAGGCAGTTATGAGCGGTTATCAGGTTGCGTATCTTGTTCCCACAACCATACTTGCAAGTCAGCATTTTTCAAACTTTAAGCAAAGAATGAAAGGCTTTGCTGTAAATATTGGTATGCTGTCAAGATTTATTACGCCAACTCAGCAGAAAAAAGTTATTGAAGATTTAAAAAACGGTACACTTGATATTGTTATAGGAACTCATAAACTGCTTAACAAAAATATTAAATTTAAAAAGCTTGGTCTTTTGATTATTGACGAAGAGCAACGATTTGGGGTATCTCACAAGGAAAGAATAAAAGAAATAAAAAACGAGATAGATGTTCTCACTTTAACGGCAACTCCTATTCCAAGAACGCTCCATATGTCTCTTTCGGGGATAAGGGATATGAGTATTTTATCAACTCCTCCGGGGGACAGATATCCTGTTGCAACATATGTGCTGGAATATAACAGTGATGTTATAAGAGAGGCAGTTTTAAAGGAACTTGCAAGGGGAGGACAGGTGTATTATCTTCATAACAGAGTTGACGGCATAGAGAAAAAAGCAGAGGAACTTAGAGCCTTGCTGCCCGACGCCAGAATAGTTACGGCTCACGGGAAGATGTCGGAGCAACAGCTTGAGAATATTATGTATGATGTTTCTGAGGGCGAAATTGATGTTTTGGTTTGCACAACTATAATCGAAACAGGTCTTGATATTCCGAATGTAAATACTATCATTATTGAAGATTCTGAAAGACTGGGACTTTCTCAGCTTTATCAGCTCCGAGGTAGAGTTGGTCGTTCAAACAGACTTGCATATGCATATCTTACCTATCGGAAAAACAAAGTTCTGAACGAAGATGCACAAAAGAGACTGAAGGCTATAAAGGATTTCACGGAATTTGGCTCAGGCTTTAAAATTGCTATGAAAGACCTTGAAATAAGAGGAACAGGAAATGTTATCGGTCCACAGCAAAGCGGTAATATGGAGGTTGTTGGATATGACCTTTACTGCAGGCTACTGTCAAAAGCTGTTTCAGATGTTAAGGGTATTGAAAGCAGAGAAGAAAAGGATACTCTTGCAGATATTACGGTTAATGCTTTTATTCCGGATAAATATATAACATCCCATGCTCAGAGGATTGAGCTTTATAAAAAGATTTCATCAATTGAGTCAAAAGAGGATGTTCTTGATATTTACGATGAAACTTTGGACAGATACGGGGATGTTCCGGCTGAGGTCTATAATCTTATGCTTGTCTCCTTAGTAAGATACACGGCATCTTTGAAAGGATTTACAGAAATTAAGGCGTCGGAGGGGGATTTGAAATTATATTTTTCTCCTGATTCTCCACCCAGCTTTGAAAAAATTGTTGAAATGACAACCAGAGACAGAAATATTTTTATCAGGAATACAAATAAACCCCATATTTTTTATAAACTGCCGAAATTCAATAATGAAAAATCCTTTTTGGACGGAATATATGAATTTTTAGTAAATATTTAAGAAATTTATAAAAAACTATGGAAAAATTTAAAAAAGTGTTGTATAATTATAAAAAAGATTAAATTGTGTAAGGAGATATACAAATGGATATTGAGAAAAGAGAATTTGAAAACGAAACTTTTGATAATTCTGAAGATGTTATAAACGATAATGTTGAAGAAATCAACGAAACTGTCGTTGAAGATATTGAAGAGATTGAAGAAGTTGTTGAGACAACTGAAGAAGATATCGAAGAAATCTTTGAGGGTGATTCAGAGGAAGCTGATAAAATGGAAATTCTTTATGATGATGAAATCGAAGAGAATCAGTTTGAAGAAATCCCGAGTAAAAATAAAAAGCCTCTGTTTGTTGCACTTGGTGTAGTTCTTGCTATTGTTGTAGCGGTTATAATTTATTGTGTGTGCTATACAAACGGTGTGGGCGGTAAGAATGCGGTAAACACACTACCCCCTGATGAAGTTTCTCAGGCAGGAGAAATTGTTAAGGCAGACAAAATGAATATTGTTTTTGAAAATCCTTTTATCTCTATGTTTGAGGGAAAAGCAGGAACAAAGGTAACAGCTATGAAGGTTGGAAATTTCGGAGTTTCTGATGGTGTTTTAAGTTATTTTATCAAAAACGAAGCATTATCTCATATATACGGTCTTTATCAATCAGGAAAGGTTTCGGATCCCGATAACTTTGATTGGAATGCGGTTGCTGATGAAGAAACCGGGGTTACAAATGCAGAACTTATTAAAATAAAGACAATAAGAACAGTTACTCCTATAATTGCTATGGTTAACGAAGCTCAGAAGAGAGGGGTAGTTTTAACACAGGAAGAACTTGATAATATAGCAAAAGGTATTGAAAATATAAAAACTCAGTATGGTGATGATCTTGAAGAATCTTTAAGATTAGCAGGGTTTGACAATATAGAACAGTTTGAAGAAGTTCAGAAATTGCAGAAAATATACCAGAATTCATATGATGCATTCAATCAGGACCCGGCAGCTTATATGAAAGGTGTTAAGGGAATAGAGAAAGCAATGAACGATGATAAGATTACTGCAAAACATGTCCTTATTCAATTCCCTGAAGGTGTTACATCTGAATCTGATGAAGAAGCTAAAGCTGAAACATTAAATAGAGCAAAAGAGGTTTTGGAAAAAGCAAAAGCAGGAGAAGATTTTGATAAGCTTATTGAAGAATACAGCCAGGATCCCGGACAGCCTAAGGCTGGTTATACTTTTGCCAATAACGGAACAATGGTTCAAAGCTTTGCTGATGCCGCATTCAAAACAGAAGTTGGTCAAATCAGTGATGTTGTTGAAACATCATATGGTTATCACATAATAAAAAGAGTTGACAGATTAATCAGTTTTGAAGAATACACAGAATTTTTAACTAAAAATTCAAAGGTTAAGGTTAATAGAGGAATTTACGACAAATTAGTTGTTGATTTGAAGCTTTCAGATTATTTAGGAGATCTTGGAGCCGCAGAGTAATTTAATTTTATTGGTATATGACTGTCCGCTTTGTAGCGGGCAGTCATTTGGTTAGTTGGCTGACAGTCAGGGGGTATTTTATATGTCTTTATATTCTCTTATTTCTTCATTATTCAGCTATGCATTCACAACTATAATTTATGTTTTTATTTTCAGTATAATTGTGTTGATTTATAAGGATATAAAAAAAGTTAGTAGTGGACT
>JAZNFO010000048.1:0-2868 GCA_045575975.1 Clostridia bacterium
TATGCATAAAAGGAATAAGAGGAAAAATTGGTCATTCTTATCCCGAGAATGTATTATTTAATGTTGCATCATTTGGAAAATATATTGTATGTAACAGAAAATATATATCTAGAGAAATATTAAATCATTATACAGAAAAAAATATAATATCAGTTAAACAAGGATATGCAAAATGCAATATCTGCATAGTTTCCGATAATGCAGTAATAACCGAAGACAAAGGAATCTATAATACATTAATAAAAAATGACATAGATGTTTTACTTATTAATCACGGCGGAGTAAAACTTGAAAATTTTGAATATGGATTTATTGGCGGCGCCAGCGGATTTGTTGACAACGACACAATAGGTTTTATAGGAAAAATAGAAAGTCATCCTCAATATAAAGAAATAAAGGATTTTATCCATAAACATAATAAAAAATATGTGTCTTTAGGGAACGGAGGACTAGCAGATTTCGGCAGTATATTAATGTTCTGACATAATTTCCTATATACATAATTGCACAAAATAAAAATTTTGTGCAATTGAGAGTGGGTATTTTATTTAACATTAGATTGTGAGGTGTTTTTTGTGAATAGCAGCTTTTCAGGGGCTCCTGAGCCATTATTATCTTTTCTTATATATATGGAAAGTATTTTAGGAAAATCAAAACATACTGCAAATGAATATTATTATGATTTAAAAACTTTCTATAAATTTCTAAAAATTCGATTTGAATTAGTTGATTCAAATACAGATTTTAATGAAATTACAATTGACGGAATTACTGTTGAAATACTTTCTAAGGTTGATTTAAATTTAATTTATGAATATATCTATTTTTTAAATAATAACAGAAATAATTCTGCATCATCACGAGCAAGAAAAATTTCTGCATTAAGGTCATATTATAAATATTTATGCACAAAAGCTCATTTAATTGATCAGAATCCAACCATTGATTTAGACACTGTAAAAATCGGAAAACGCCTTCCCCGCTATCTTACACTCGAAGACAGTTTAAATCTTTTGAGTGCAATTGATGGTGAATATGCCGAAAGAGATTATTGCATAATAACCTTTTTCCTTAATTGCGGTCTTCGACTTACAGAATTGGTAAATATTAACATTTCCGACATTAGGGAACAAAAATTGACAGTTATTGGTAAAGGAAACAAAGAAAGAACAATTTACTTAAATGATGCCTGCATAAATGCTTTAAATAATTATTTAAATGTTAGAAATTCAATTTCTCCTGCAAGCTTGCAAGATAAAAATGCACTTTTTATTTCAAGGCTGAACCGCAGGATTTCAAGGCGAATGGTGCAAACTATTGTTCAAAAATATATAAGCCAGATAGGACTTGATAAACATAAATATACAACCCACAAACTAAGACATACAGCAGCAACACTTATGTATCAATCTGGAGTTGACATAAGAGCTTTGCAGGAAATTTTAGGACACGAACAGCTTTCTACAACAGAAATTTATACACATATCAATAACGAACAATTAAAGGCTGCAGTTGATTCAAATCCGCTTGCAAAGGTCCAGAAAACAAATAAAAAAGATGAAAACTAAATTAGTTTTCATCTCAGGTTGTCGAAGAACTCATTTTGCATGAAACAAAAATCGAGTTCTTCTTCGTATTAATATTTTAAAATCCTCAAAAATTAAACTCTATCCTGAAGGTTCCAAGACAACGGAAGCGGTAAAACTGTTTCTCTTTCCTTTTGTTTGAAATAAACCGCAGACGGATCAAAGAAAAATCTTGCAGCTTCAAGCTTTGTCATTTTAATATCGCTTTTTTCCGTTGAAAATGTACATTCCGGAACATTATTCCTACATCTTAAATGAACGCTTCCATAACCCTCTATTTCAACAATAAAATCAACATCAGGCATAACTGTATATGTAGATTTAAGTTTAAAGAAAGCATCAATAACCTTTGCAAAGTTGATAATTTTAAATCTTGATGGTGAATTGATATAATAATCGTCACAGAAAGCAGACATAATCTTTATTTCCTCAATCATATGAGGCATAAGTTTGAAGTGAACATCAACAGCATTCGTTTTAACCCACTGAACAAGAATTTCTTTCAGTACAGCAGGAGAAATTGCAGCATTCTCTGCAATTTCCTTCTTATCAGGTGAAACAGATATATAGCCAACGATTTCTCCGTTAGGTCTCACAGCAGCATATGGTTTATGATTCCAAGCAGTTGCAGCAAGATAAAAATCTCTGATATTCTCTCTGTCAACATAGAAAAGATTTTTTTCATTTATTTCTTTCATTTTCTCAATCATATCTGTATCATCTTTTGAAACAAGAACAAAAGAAAGATCACTTTCTTCTTTTATATATTTTGTGTTATAATGACACAAAGTAAAATCATAGAGCAAACCTGTAGCTTCAAATCCAAAGCGATTATATCTCTGACGGTTACCACATAGTCTTGATGCATCAGCTCCGATTTTTTCAAGTTCCTTCATAGCTTCATCAAGAAGAATACTCATATAACCATTACCCTCTTCTTCAGGAAGAGTAACCAGGTTTCCCATTGTTGAAAACATAACTTTCTGCCCTGCAACAACAGCCGGAAGAGGATAAACCCCTATAGCAGATACAATTTTACCATTTTTTCTTATGCCAAAATGTTTACCCATGTGTTCATCATCTCTGATACACATCTTAGGCAAATTTCTTTCAAAATCTGAATTATTATTATGTGCAATACTAAAAACATGATTTAATAGCGGAATAAGCTGATCATAATCATCTTTAGTTAGTCTTACTAATTCTGCTGTACTCATAACACATACTCCTTTAAATATTTAATTTTTATCATTCTACCATAAAAAATTTTATTTTTCAATAG
>JAZNFO010000049.1:0-22880 GCA_045575975.1 Clostridia bacterium
GGTCAATACAAAAAGTACTATTTGGAAAATTTTGTTGACATTTAAAGATATTATGATTTATATTGGAATAATAAAGAGATTTTAAGTGTCCAAATTGGCGAAAGGACGCCACAAAATTATAATGAAGTTGAGTCTATTACAAAAGATATATCTCTTGAAGGTCTTGGTTTGACAGGAGAAGTAAACAGAATAAAACTTCGTATAGAAACAGTAGGAGCATCAGGAGAGATAAGGTTTAATGAGCTTAGAATATCCCCTAAGGTTCCAATGATTTCAAAGATAACAGACACAATTGGAAGAACAGTGGAGTTTGATTATGGAAAAGGAGACTTGTATGGACATTATGAAGACGATGTTACTTTCCCGATGACGCTTACTATAAGTGATCCTTCAGGGTGGGATTTTAGGAAAATTTATTATTACAGAAGTATGTACAAATATTCCCTGTATGGTCCGGAGGATGATCTGGTAAAACGTCATGTTTTTTATAAATTTGATGGTTGCTTAAATAATAATTACACCTCTTTGGTGTACTATGGGGTTGGAAATGGTTATGCATCATCCATATATGCTGACAATGATTCAAGATATAACTATGAGTTTTGGAACAAACTAATTGTAAATTGTATAGCACATAGAAATAGTGAAACATATTTCACCTATGAAAAGGTAACCAAGTGGATAGATAATAGACCATTCGGGTCAACAGCATCTGCATCAGTTAATAACACGGGCTTTTTGGATACTTGGCGAGTCATATCAAAATATGATGTTAATGCCCCGACAGATTCCAATGCTTCAAGCCCCCAAATTAACAGAACAACTTATAATTATAAAAGTGGGGATTATACTGACGAAACAGGGTATAACAAAAAAATAAAAGATGATGCATCCCCGGGATTTATAGATCCTGAGGTTGGGAAATACATAGTTAAGGTAACTAATCCAAACGGAAGTGTCGAGACCTATGAATATACAAGTCATAATTTCACTGTGAGGAAGCTGAAACGAGAAATAGATTTACCTCTTCTTGATAAAAAGACTATAGCAGAAAGTGCATCGACAGACGCTGACTATATAACAGAAGAATATACCTATTCAAACAGCTTTAGCACCATATCTCCTACTATGGTTAAGGTTACGGAAAAGAATAATGGTTCAAGCAGAACCTATTGCACAAAAACAGAATATGATACTTATTCCTGTTTACCTGTTAAAGTGAGCCTGCCTTTAACAGAGGAAGAGGCAGAACAAAGCACAATTCCTGCAAAAAAATGCATTACAACAGCATATACGGAAATTGGTGATAAAATATTCCTTCCAATATATAAAAAATATTATCAAATGGAGAGCGGGGAATTATTAACCGAAAGCTTTACCTATGACTCTCTCGGAAGATTGACAAGTGAAACCAATGCATTGGGGGAAACCACAAATTATCAATATCACTATATGTATCAGTGGATGCCAAGGCAGGTAAGCTTTTATGACCCTGAAAGAACGGGAGATTCATCAAGGGTTTCCTATGTTTTATATGATTACTGGGATAATTATGGGCTTGGTCCAAACTGGATAGCAAATATAGGGGAAAGTGGAGAACTTGAAGAAACATGTTATTACTATGAATCAAAATATGGAAACATATTTGAAGTAATTGAAGAAAACAAAGCTGAAACTTTGTATTTATATGATGAACTTGGAAGACTTAAAGAATTGTATTATCCAAGCTATAATGCCGAAAGCGGAACAGAGTGGTTGGTGGATAGATACACTTACAATAATTGGGGACAAAATGGTGGCTACTATAGACTTGAGGTTAAAAAGGATTTAAACAGAATAGATAATAATCAGGAAGAAACCACCCTTTCAACAGAAACCTCATATTATGACGATTATGGCAATATTCATTATAGAAATAAAGATGGTATAATAGAAAAATATTATTATGACAACGCAGGAAGACTTGTAAGATACAGAAACCATCGTAACGATGAAAATGGAGTCAATACAGTAACCTATACCTATGACGGATTAAACAGAGTGAAATCAGTAATGGATTCGCTTGGTAATAGACAGCAGGCAGTTTATAAAAATCTGTCAACAGAATATTCTTTTATCCCTGCAGGAAGCACTGTTTCTGAAAATCATTATACGGAAAATTATGATATGTACGGCAGAAAAATATCCGAAAGCGTATATCCAAACGGAAGAACAGGAGAAGCACTTACCACATCATATGAGTATGATTTGCTTGGAAATGTGCTGAAGATAACAGATGCAAACGGAAAGGTAACACAAACGGAATATGATAAGCTTAATAATCCCATAAAGGTAACAAAAGCAGACGGAAGTACAGTAGAAACTGAATATACAAAATGGGGCACTGCAAAAAAAGTCACTCAAAAAGACGGAAATCAGCCATATTCAATAGCACAGACATATAATGATGGAGGAAAAGTAACAAGCCACAGTCAAAAAGGTCTTGCAATTAACACAAGACCGTGGTATTATAATTATAACAATGTAGGCGAAATAGCCAAGGTAACAGACCCCAACGGAAATGTCAGAAGCTATGAATATGACCAGATGGGAAATAACACTGTCTTTGAAAACGGAAGCCAGAAAAAGGAAATACAATATAACCATTTCGGACAGGTGGACAAAATTGAAAGAACCAACAATAATGTTGAATGGGGCTATATAGACTATATCTATAACACAAAAGGCTGGCTAACATCTGTAAACGACAACGGAAAAACTCTGTCCTATACATATGACAATGCAGGTAATGTAACAAGCGTAACTCCGTCCTCTTCATTGACTAGAACCTACACAAGAGACAATGCAGGGAAAATAACAAATGTTGGAGCAGACGGGAAAAGTTTTCAATATCAATATTATGGAGACGGATTAATAAAGAAATTAACCTATCCCGGAGGCATAACATCAGAATATACATATGACAATGCAAACAGACTTAAAACCCTTATAACCAAAAAGGGAACAACAATTCTCAATTCCTATGCCTATGAATATGATAATCTTGGGAATATACTGTCAATATCAGGAACAGAAAATGTAACCTATACCTATGATAATCTGTATAGACTTTCAAGCGAAACAAGAGACGGTGTAACAACAACCTATGCATATGACAACAGAGGAAATCTTATATCCGAAACAAGACAAGGTTACAGCAAAACCTATGAATACGGCGGAGATAACAGACTTTATAAAACGGTGGAAAATGGCGAGATAACCCAGTATGAATATGACCTTAACGGAAATATGATAAAACGAGGGGAAGACCGTTTCAGCTACGACGAAAATGATAAACTGGTATATTCTAATATAGATGGAGAACATATATATTATGAAATAGGTGTTGACGGACTAAGAAGAAGTAAGCTTGTAAACGAAAGAACCAATTATGAGGTTGACCAGAGCGGAAATGTAATAAAAGAGGGAGAAAACGATATAATTATAGGTCATAGACCGCTTGCAAAGGAAATTAATTCTTCATACTATTATTATATCTATAACGGACACGGTGATGTTGTTTCAATTGTTGATGAAAGCGGAAATGTTGTCAATTCCTATGAATATGATGCATGGGGCAATATATTAAGCGAAACGGAAACAATTGAAAACAGCCATAAGTATGCAGGGGAATATTATGATGCAGAGAGTGATTTAATCTATCTCAGAAACAGAATGTATGACCCAAGTCTAAAACGCTTTATTCAGGAAGACCCCGCAAGAGATGACCTTAACTGGTATGCATATTGTGGAAATAATCCGATTATGTTTGTTGACCCGTGGGGGTTAGGTATTATATTGGTAGGGAAAGAAGAAGAGAAACAGCAAATATTTGACAATTTATGTCTGCTTACCAGAGATACTTTGTTGGTTAATCCTGATGATGTGGGGAATTGGGAAATATCATATAGTGAAAATAATGGTGATGAACTAAATGTTGGAACAGATCTTATAAGAAGAATTATTAATAATTATTATACTGTTTCAATATATTACACTAATGGTTTTAGTTATTCTGAGCCTACCAATAAAAAGAATGCATCAAAT
Source organism: Clostridia bacterium (assembly GCA_045575975.1). Taxonomy (GTDB): domain Bacteria; phylum Bacillota; class Clostridia; order Monoglobales; family Monoglobaceae; genus RGIG8709. The sequence goes on from JAZNFO010000049.1 coordinate 4,087, forward strand.
CCGAAAATAGGAACAGGAGGTAAAATAATGTATAACCCTTATAATTATACTAATATGGTTTTGACAGAATATAATAAAGATGGCGAAATTCGGGTTAGACATGAGAAAATGCCATCTGAAATTACATTAGCTCATGAATTGATTCATGTTTTAAGGTATATGGGAGGCAACAATATTCCACACGAACAAGGATATGGCAAATATGAGTATAGCGCTCAAGGCTGGTTTGGTAAAAAGGGTAAAGTTAAAACTGCTGAGTGGTTTATGGAAGAGTTGGCAACAACTGGAATAACATATATCCGTCCAGATGGAACAATAGCGGATGCTGCAAATTGGGTTACTACTGAAAATGCAATAAGAAAAGAACACGGATATGGAAGAAGAGTTAGCTATGAATAAGCGAATATGTTTTATTATTTTATTGCTATTCATAATTGTATTGAATGGTTATATTAAAAAGGAAGTTGTCAATATGCAATCTGCAAGCGTCGTGCTTTTTGGGCGCACTTCATATCATTTTAATGTGTTGAATGATGGAATGTTGGAGGTAACTACAGGAAAGCGAAATTTTGGAACTAACCTAGACTATTATGATTGTCAGTTTTATCCGGAAGATGTTAAAAGAAAAACCAAAAAACTAACAAAAAGTGAAAGACAACTTATTGATGAACTAATAACTAAAGTCAAAACAAGTTGCACTGGAGATGATCCAGCACTTGATTCTGATCTCCAAGGTGATGGTAGCGTAAACATCTACGCAAAAATAGACGGTGTAAAATATTCGAGTTTATATTACGATTATGGACCAAGGTCTAAGTCGCGCTTTAATGCAGAACTGAGAATGTTGACTCGAAAATTAGTAGAAATATCTCCCATTAAAATAAGAGAAGAATTTCTATAAAAAGACATTCACAAGACACAGGGGGACTTCACACAAGACACAGGGGGACGGTTCTATTGCAAGGACAAGGGGACGGTTCGACAAGGACAAGGGGACGGTTCTATTGTCTTGACAAATAGCAACACAGGGGGACGGTTCTATTGTGTTGACAAATTAAATGCTATATGATACAATTTTGTCGAGGTGATAGGAGATGCCAAGATTACCAAGACAGAAAAGTGAGAGCGGAATATATCATGTAATGCTTAGGGGAATTAACCAACAAGTGATATTTGAAGAATCGGAAGATTATTTCAAGATTATAGAAACAATAGAGAAATATAAGGCAGTAAGCGGATATAAGGTATTCGCTTACTGCCTTATGTCTAATCATATACATATATTGTTGAAAGTGGAAAAAGAAGAGATAAACTTAATAATGAAAAGAATAGCGGGAAGTTATGCGTATTGGTATAACTGGAAGTATTACCGAAAGGGACATTTGTTCCAAGACAGATATAAAAGTGAACCAGTTGAGGATGAAAAATACTTTTTAACGGTATTAAGATATATACATCAGAACCCTGCAAAGGCAAATCTAGTTGAAAATATTGACGAATACAAATATAGCAGTTATAATGAATATATAGACGAAAAAAGTGGACTTGTAGATGTAGGATATGCGTTAGAAATGATGGGGAAAGAAGAGTTTATAGAATTTAATAACGAGAAAAATGATGATGTATGCCTTGAAATTGAAGATATAAGTTTTAGGATGAGCGATAAGGATGCCTCGGAGATAATAAAGAAAATATCCAAATGTGAGAATACAACAGAATTTCAATTGATAGAACAAAAACAGCGAGATAAGTATATAAAGAAATTAAAACAAAAGGGACTTTCAATAAGGCAAATTAGCAGACTAACAGGGGTAAGTTTTGCAATAGTTAGAAAAATATAACAACACAGCAGAACCGTCCCTTTGTGTCTTGTGTCGCAGCAGAACCGTCCCCTTGTGTCTTGTGTCGTGTCGAAAGATATGGTGTAGAGAACTCTGGACAAGGGGGCGGGTCTATTGTCTTGATGAAAACTAAATAACAAATTAACAGGAGAGGGCAAAAGTCCTCTCCTGAGTTTGTTTACAAGTATTTTCTAAGATGTGAAAGGGCATTTTTTTCAAGTCTTGAAACCTGAGCCTGAGAAATACCGATTTCATCGGCGATTTCCATTTGGGTTCTTCCAAGGAAAAATCTTAAATTAACAATATTTCTCTCCCTTTCGGGAATTCTCCTGAGAGCTTGTCTCAGAGAAATTTCTTCTGTCCATAATTCGTCCGAATTTTTTTCATCTTTCACCTGGTCCATAACAAAAATGGCGTCTCCTCCGTCATGGTAAACTGGTTCATGAAGTGAAACAGGGTCTAATATTGCATCAAGTGCATTTGAAACATCCCTTTCGTCAAGGTCAAGTTCTTTTGCGATTTCTTTTGCTGTTGGTTCTTTTGAATTTTTATTTATAAGCTGTTCTTTAACAGCAAGTGCCTTATAGGCTATATCCCTCATAGAACGGCTCACTCTTATTGATGTGTTGTCTCTTAAATATCTTCTGATTTCACCAATAATCATCGGGACGAATATCCTTTAGTGAAATAAATTGACTACCGAAAGCTTTTATGTTAAAATATCCGTACCAATGGATATAAAGATACAAAAGAGCAAGAGGTATAAGATGAAAGCGGTTCACTTGTGGATAAACAGCCCTATGAGATATATGATTTGTATAACACTTTCGTTTATGGCTGGTATTCTTTTATATACGACAGATATAGCGGTTTTTCTGTATGTCTGTGTTTTCTTTTCTATACTTCTCTTTGTTATTCTGGCTATTTTTATTGTAAAGAAAATGAAGAGTGAAAACCTGTCAGGCTATCTTCGTCTTTCTTTGCTTATTTCAATTTTTGTTCTTATTGGAATGCTGAGGATAGGGGCATTTGATTTAAGCTATACCGAAAGCGTCAAAAAACTGTCTTCAGAGGAAGCATTATATACGGGAATTGCTATCTGCGATTCAACCTCTGTTGATGAAAAGCTGAAGACGGTTTCGGTGTTTGTTACTCATTATGAAATAAACAATGAGAAAAGGGAGCTTGGTGAAAATATAGCTCTCTATTATGAAAAAGACGGGTTTTATGAGATACTTCCGGGAGATTATGTCGAATTTTACGGAAAACCTTTTAGTTCCGATAACGAATATGTAGTTATCCAAAAAAGCAATAATATACTGGCGTCTGTGTATTCTTCCGCTTGTATCAGAACTGAAAATGACAGCGGGATAGTAAAGAAAATAACATTTGGTCAAAGACTCAAGGTCAGTATAAAAAAGGCGGCTTGTGATATATTTGGATATGATCCTGCACACAGAGCTATGGTGATTGGTATCCTGACAGGAGACACGGCAGAATTTTCGGATAATCTGTATGATGGGTTTAAAAACGGAGGTTTTGCTCATACCGTTGCGGTGTCAGGACTTCATGTCTCACTTTTGTATCTCCTTCTTGCATACATACTTGAAAATATGAGAGTTAACAGAACTCTTGTTTCTGTGCTGGGAATAATAGTTGTTTTTGCTTTTTGTGGAGTTGCAGGCTACACTGCATCAGCCCTGAGAGCGGCAATTATGATAGGAGTTCGCATAAGTAGTTTTTATTTAAAGCGGGAATATGATATTTTGTCATCTTTATTTTTCTCGGCCTTTATAATTCTTTTATATAATCCGTATCTGTTATTCACTGCAGGCTTTCTGCTCTCATTCGGTGCAACTTATGGGATAGCCATATATAGCGGACTTTTTAAAAACATAATTGCAAATACAAGGAGCCTGAGTTATATTCCATCATTTATAACGGAAAGCGTAAATCTTTCTGTTTCTGCATTTCTCGGAACATTACCAATTTGTTTATATTTCTATGGTTCTTTGAATTTTACATCCATTGTAAGTAATATATGGATTATAATGTCCGTAACTGTTATATTTGCACTAGGCGGAGCCGCCTGTATAATTTATTATATATTTCCGTGGATTTCAATTAATGTTATAAGGTATCTGACAGAGCCTTTCCTGGCTGTTGTTAATAAAACTGCAGAGTTTTTTCAAAATCATAATTTTGGAACTTTAGAGTTTGATTTTGTTCCTGTGGGAGCATATATTTATTCAGTTGCAGTTTCTGTTAGTATATTCATTCTTCTTAAACACATAAATATAAGACTTGAAAAATAGAATAAACTAATGTATAATGAATATTTAGAACATAAAATTACCAAAGAAAGGCATAATATTATATGAAGCTGTCTATATTGGGTTCAACCGGGTCTATAGGAACGCAGGCTCTTAAAGTTGTTGAGAACCTGAAGGATTATAAAAAAATAGAGGTATGCGGAATAAGTTGCAACCAGAACATTAAGCTTGCGGAAGAACAGGCAAGAAAGTTTATGCCGAAGGTTGTTGCAACTGCCGATAAGGAAAAATATAAGGAATTAAAGCTTGCCCTCAGTGATTTGCCTGTTAAGGTTTCTTGTGGAGAAGAGGGGCTTTTTGATGTGGCAACTGAGAAAAATGCAGATACAACGCTTACTTCCATAGTTGGTTTTGCAGGATTAAAATCTACATTTGCAGCAATAGATGCGGGGAAAAATATTGCCCTTGCAAACAAAGAAACTCTGATTGCGGCAGGCAGTCTTTTTATGGACAGAATAAAGAAAAAAGGAGTTATGCTTCTTCCTGTGGATAGCGAGCATTCCGCGATTTTTCAGTGTCTTCATGCAAATAAAGGAAGAAAGTTTCGCAGGATATTACTCACTGCATCAGGCGGACCTTTTTTTGGAAAAACAAAAAAAGAGCTTTTGAATGTAACAAGGGAAGATGCCCTTAAACATCCAACATGGTCAATGGGAGCAAAAATCTCTATTGACAGTGCAACTCTTATGAATAAGGGATTGGAAGTTATAGAAGCAAAATGGCTTTTTAATGCGGATATTGATGATATAGAGGTTGTTGTTCACAGAGAAAGCATTGTTCATTCTGCTGTGGAATTTGAAGACAGGTCAGTTATTGCACAGATGTCAAATCCGTCAATGATGCATCCTATTCAGTATGCATTCACATACCCTGAAAGACTTCCGTCAAAGGATGAGCCTCTTGATTTGAAAAAACTTGGAAAGCTCACATTTTATGAGGCAGATGAGGATACTTTCAGACTTTTAAAGCTTGCAAAATTGGCAGGAAAAATGGGGGGCATTATGCCAACTGTTATGAATGCAGCAAATGAAAATGCTGTGTATGCATTTTTAGATGGTAAAATAAAATTTCTTGAAATTGCAGATTATGTTGAAAAAACAATGAATGAATATAGGAATATTGAAAATCCCACAATTGATGAAATTATTGATATAAATGATGAGGTCAGAAAGGACAGTATTAAATGATCTGGACTATAGTTTTTGCTATATTTATTTTCTCTCTTATAGTGTTTGTTCACGAATTGGGACATTTTTTAACAGCAAGAATGTTTGGCGTTAGGGTTCATGAATTTGCTATAGGAATGGGACCGAGAATTTTTTCAAAAGAGAAAAACGGTATAAAATATTCCCTTTGCCTTATTCCAATGGGTGGTTTTTGTGCAATGGAGGGAGAAGACGAAAAAAGTGATGATGAGGGAGCTTTAAGCAACAAACCCTGGTATCAGAAACTGGTTATTTTAGCTGCAGGTGCTTTTATGAATATAGTGCTTGGTCTTGTTATCTGTATTATATTAATTTCAGTAACATCAGGAATTGCAAAGGGCGTTGCTGTGCCGGTTGTTGATTCAGTTCTGGAAAAATCTGAAGCGGCAGACTTTTTAAAGCCGGGAGACAGAATTATAAAAATCAACGGGACAAGGGTTAACATAATAAAGGATGTTAATTTTGCTATGCAGCAAAACGGAGAAAAGCCCGTAACTCTGACAGTAAAGAGAGACGGAGAAGTTATTACAAGGAAAATTAATCCATATCAGCAGGAATATACGGACGGAACAAAGGCTTATCTTGTTGGTTTCACATCAAAGGTTGTAAAGCCAACCGTGATTTCGGTTCTCAGAGAATCATTTTTTGAAACTATCTGGATGGGAAAACTGGTTTTTGTATCTCTTGGAATGTTATTCAGCGGTGAGGCAGGGCTAAATGATATGTCAGGACCAGTTGGAGTTGTTTCTGCTATGAACGAATCTGCTCAGGCGGGAGGCGGAGGCATAATAGGATTTTTAAATCTTTTATTCCTTGCAAGCTTTATTTCGGTTAATATCGGACTTATGAACCTTTTGCCTGTTCCGGCACTTGACGGAGGAAGAATTTTCTTTACACTTGTTGAGGCAGTAAGAGGAAAACCAATTCCGCCGGAAAAAGAAGGAATTGTCCATTTTATAGGATTTGTATTTTTGATAGCATTAATGGTATTCGCCACATGGAACGATATTGTTAGACTGATAAAATAGAAGGATGAGAATTTGAATAGGGCAGTTTAAAACGAACAATGAAAAAGAACCTCCAATGGTAGATAACTATATTCTACCATTGGAGGTTCTTTTTTTATATATTCAGAAGTATAACAGAAACAATTCCGACCATATACGCTAAAAGCTGAATTTTGTTCAGCTTTTAGCGTATATGTAAATGTTGCAACTAAAAACAAAGAACAATTCCGCCTGCTGAAACTGTTGAAAACAGAACAGAATTTGAAATAAGACCTGTCAGAATTATAGTGGAAAGATTTGAAACGCCGTTTAATGTTCCGTATTTAAGGCCGGATAAGAAACCTTCGTTTTAATATTTTTCTTTGAAAACAAAAGAAAAAAGAAAAAAATATTGATAAAAACATCGCAAATAAAGAAGAAACAGCGGCAAATAAAAACGGATTTTATATTATATTGTTTTTGCACAGCATTTTGTGCCATAATAAATATAGTTGCCGAAAGTAAAATCGGATATTTCAAGGATAACCTCTCCAAAAAAAATAGTCATTGAACCAAGTCAATGACTATTTTATCATAATTTTTCTAAAAATGAAACCTCTTTCAGGAAAGAACAATAATTCTCACTCTTCCTCCTGAGGAGAATGGCTTATCCATATAAACATATGCATCATATTGATCTGCCGTTTGGGTAAATTCATCCATTGTTATCAAAGTGTAGGAGGCGGCAGAATATTTTTTCTTAACATAAATCTGAACCTTGTCGGACATAGTGTAGGTTTTTCCTCCTAATGTTATGTTGGAACCTGTTATGTCTGTGATTTTTTCGGAAGGAAGCTTGGAAAGAGGGGTCATAGAGGTTATTTCCCGTCCGTTCGTCTTTATCTGGACAGCCTGCCCTGAAGAGACACCAAAGGTTTTATTTTGTGTTGACACTGCACCCTCTGTTCCGTTTGATATATATTCATAACTTCCTGATGCAAAATTATCTTTGGAGTTGTTTTTTGCTTTTGTAACAATGCCGTATGTGTTTGCATCCCCTGTTATGTTGTATATAATCATTGAATCAACATTTCCATTTGAATCCTTTGATGCATATAAAATATCGCTTGATGCAATGCTAAGTCCGTTTAATCTTTGAGGATAAACAGAGATAACAGATGCGGATTCATAATTTTCAACAGTTGATGTTTCAAGTATTTTAACATCATTTGAAAGTGTTGCTGAACCAATTTTGTTTGTTCCCGAACCCCAAACAACCTTTCCAGATATTCCGTGATTTGATAGATTTTGTGTAAGAGTTGCAATTCCGTTTTCAAGTTTAACGGAAACAACCTGATTTAAAACAGACTCATAATTTTTATCGGTAATGTATTCAAGCGCCTGACCTGATGGAAGGTATATTTTAACATAAGGCTTTGTAACCTTAGTGCCTGAAACTGTTGTTTCTTTTGTTCCTGTCTGAGTGAGAAGACCATAAATCTTATCTCCGATTCCTGAATTTGCAGAGGAGACGGAAACATCGGCAACACCACCATTTTTGCCTATAAGAAGGGTAACAGAGTCTCCAAACCGGAAGATTCCGCCTGATGCAAGCTTTGAAAGTGCATTTGTACCCTCTAAATTATAGGTTATGCCGGAAACAACAACAGAGCTTGGAGAATTTTTGCTGGGAATGGCGTCTTCGTAAATTCCTGTAATTTTTTTTGAATAAACAAGTGCCGTTTTATATTCTTCCATATAATAAACAATGTCGTTTAATTTGACATCTTCCATTGTTGCGCTCACACCGTCACGGACAACACGAATTGATGAATCTGCACCAAATTCTTCAAACCAGTTTGATGAGGTAACGGTTTTTGGACCAATTGCTCTGTTAAAAGTTGAAAGATATGTTATGTCAGAATTTTTTTGTTTAGCTACCAGGGTATTGTAGGCTATGGTTGATATATCATATCTTGAAAGCTTCTGACCTGCCGATTTATTAACATTATTGAGAAGACCTGCTTTTTTTGCAGCCTCGGTCTGTGAATAGGGCCAGTCTTCTCCAAGGTCTTCGTCGGTATATCCTAAAACCCTCATAAACATAACAATTGCCTCTTCAAGCAAAACTGAGTTTGACGGACGGAATGTTGCATCCATATAACCTTTGAAAAGTCCGTATTTTATGCCTGTTGCAACATAGGGAGATGCCCAATGCTCAAAAGTAACATCTTTAAAGGGAGAAATTTTGCTGTCTTTATCAACCATATCTCTGTATGTGGATGCGGCAACAACAATTTTTGCACATTCAGCTCGGGAAACATTTTCAGAATATCTCATATTTCCGCCTGGGTCCCCCTGGATTATGGAAAGTGCGGATAAAACCTCTCTTTCATAATCGGAAAGGGCAAAGCCCGTCTGAAATAAAGATGTGCATAGTATTGAAACAATAATTAATATTGAAATTATCTTCTTCATTATCAAATCATCCTTTCGTAAATTATTCAAAACGCAGTGCATCAATGGGGTTTAATGTAGCGGCATTTTTGGCAGGTAAAAAGCCGAACATAATGCCAATGCCCACAGAAACACTGAATGCAACAACAACTGCTGAAATGGAGGGGATAATAGTTATGTCCATAATCATTCCCACCAGATAGGCGACGACTCCTCCAAGTATAATTCCTATAATTCCACCAATACCACTGACAGTAGCGGCCTCTATAACAAACTGTTGCATAATGTGTTTTTTCTTTGCACCAAGGGATTTTCTGATGCCAATTTCCTTTGTTCTTTCAGTAACCGAAACAAGCATAATATTCATAATCCCGATACCGCCAACCAAAAGGGATATTCCTGCAATCAGGATAAGTGCACCTTTTAATGTTCCCATAATACTGTTCATTTCGTCTAAAACTTCCTGAGTGGCAATAATTTTGAAGTAATCCCGGTTTCCTAAAAGCTTGGTAAGTCTCGTTTCCAGGACTGCCTTTGCCATATCAATTTTGTCTGCATCCTTCATAGAAACTGTGTAAGAACCTATGGTTGTGTTTCTTGACATTTTTGATGCATTTGTATATGGAATGTATAAGCATTGGTCTGATGAATTTTCAGATGAGTCTGCTTTTTCTTCAAGAACACCAACTATAACATAGGGTTCACCGTTTATCTTAATTGTTTCGCCAAGAGCTTTTCCTTTTCCGTAGTATTCTTTTTCATAATATGTGCCGATAACGCAAACCTTTATCATTTTTTCAACATCAACAAACTGAAGAAATCTGCCCTGCTCAGTAACAAGGTCGTCAATTTCGTCATAGGTTTCGTCAACCCCTGTAACGGAAGCATATGAACTTTCCGAACTGTTTGGAGATTTTATGTTTACGGTGGTTGTAACCTTGGGTGAGCAATATGAAAAGAGTTCCGGATTTTCATCAATGAGTTCATAGAGGTTTTCAGGTTCAACATATCTTGTGCTACCTCTTGATGTGATAGCAACAGTTATGTTGTTCATTCCGAAGCCTTCAAATATATCCGAAACCTGACCTGTTATCCCGTCCATAATGCTGACTAAGATAATAACGGCTGCAACACCGATTATTATTCCCAGCATAGTTAGAAAGGAGCGCATTTTATTGGAGCGGATGCTTGAAAGTGCCAGAGCGAGAGTTTTTGAAAATTTCATTATTCCCCCTCCTTTTTCATATGGGATAAAACTGTGGAATTAATAATTTCATCCCCGAAAGCATCCCCGTCGTAAGTGATTTTTCCGTCATTTATACGGATAACACGCTTTGCCCTTGCGGCAATAAAATTATCATGTGTAATAAGGATAATAGTGTTACCCTGTTTGTTAAGCTCAACTAAAAAATCAATAACCTCTTTGCTTGTTTTTGAATCAAGAGCACCAGTTGGTTCGTCTGCTAAAATAACAGAGGGTGAGCCCGCCAGAGCCCTTGCAATTGATGCTCTTTGTTGCTGACCGCCTGAAAGCTGCGACGGCTTGTGATGTGCCTTGTCTTCAATTCCAACTCTTTTAAGGGCATCTATTGCAAGAATATTTTGTTCCTGCTCACGAAGTCCCTTATAAAGAAGAGGAAGCTTAACATTATCAAGTATATTTAGTTTGGGAAGCAAATTATATTGCTGAAAAATAAAACCAAGAGTTTTATTTCTGATTTCTGCTTGTTCATCATCTGTCAGTTTGCTCACATCTTTTCCTTCAAGAAAATATTTTCCGTCTGTGGGAACATCAAGACAGCCGATAATGTTCATACAGGTTGACTTTCCGCTTCCGGACTGACCGATAATGGCAACAAATTCGCCTTTATATATGGAAAATGAAACGCCGTCAAGAGCACGGACCTCGGAGTCACCCATTTCGTATATCTTATAAATATCCTGAAACTCAACCAAAGGAGCAGGATTTGTGTTTTTTATCAAACTAAAACCTCCCTTTGATTTATCTCATACCGCCCTGCATTCTTTCACCTGACATACCTCCGCCCGGCATACCTCCGCCCGGCATACCACCGCCGGGCATTCCGCCGCCGGGCATTCCGCCCATCATTTCGGTAAAGACATCCCTACCACTTGATGTTAAAATCTGGGGAACATAGATTATATCTCCTTCTTTGAGACCTGATTTGATTTCAATGTATTCGTTGTTGTTTTGTCCTGTTTCAACGGTGATGGACTTAAAGCCGTCAGGAGCTTTATCGTTTTCTTCGTTTTTTTCACCTTTGATATAAACGATATTTCCGCGGTTAACTGCAGAAACGGGAACTGCAATAACATTTTCTGCCATTGATGTGATTATTTCAACATCAATATTCATTCCGGGAAGTAAATCTTCATCAAAGTCGCTTATTGTAATAGTAACGGGATAGGTGGTAACTCCTCCTGATGTAGTTCCGTTAACAGAAACATTAGTAACCTCTCCACTATATTGTTTTCCCTTAACAGCATCAGTTGTTATTATTGCTTTTTGACCTGATTTAACATTTTTAATATCAAGCTCATCAACGGAAAGCTCACATTCAAGGCTTGACATATCGTAAATAACTGCCATTTCCGTGGACATATTTGAATTGTCAAGCTTGTCGCCGGCTTTTATGTTTTTGGTAACAACTGTTCCGGAAATAGGAGCGGTTATAGTGTAGTCCTCAAGCTTTTTCTGTGCATTTTCTCTTGAAAGCTGGGAAGAACGCAGGGAAAGCTCTGATGATTTCAGGTTGTCTCTCACTGATGAACTGTCTATATGTACAAGGTTTGAACCTTTAGATACTCTGGCTCCCTGAGAAATATATACTTCATCAATTTCCCCAGATGCTTCTGCTACAACTGTTTTTTCCGATATATATTCAAATTTTCCCTTTGAGTTTGAAGAAAAACCACCGATAACTGCGGTAGCAGACTCATTTCCGGTTAATGCCCCTGGGTTGGCAACTTTTATTTTAACAGATCTTACAAGAGAATTTTCATCTGATGCATAACCGCTTGAATTAACATCCATAACAGTTCCGGATAATATTTCACCGTTTGATGCAATTTTAACCTGCGCTTCCTGTCCCCTGTAAAAATATTCTGCATCTGTATCATTGAATGTAAGTGTCAGAGTAAAAGCTGAATCGTCATAAATATCTGCAATCTTTGTTCCGTTTGATACAGATGTTCCTTCCTTAATATAAAGATTTTTAACAACCCCTGAAATGTCAGCTTTAACAGTTAAATTGTTAAAGTTATCAACTGCTTTGCTGTAATCAAGCTGAGAGCGTTGGTGTGAAATGTTTGCATTTTCAATGGAGTTTTGTGCATCAGATGCATCAATCTGATATAAAATGTCGCCTTCTTCAACAATATCTCCCTGCTCAAAATCTGCAGAAAGAATGTTTCCCGAAACAAGGGCGGTAATTGAATACTGATCTTTAGGCATAACAACTGCAGAGCCTGTTATGGAAGATGTTATATTTTTTCTTCCGACGGTTTCCTCCGTTCCTGAAGCTGTAAAGTCTTTTTTACCTTTTCCGGGGAGTAATCCCCAAACTATAAAAAGAATAAGAAAAACAGCAATAACTGATATAACTATTTTTTTCTTTTTTGAATATTCCTTGAATTTTGAGGGAAATTTTTTTACCGAACAGATAGGTTTTGTTAACAGGGATGTTTTCATTTTTTTATCCTTTCCTTATTGTTTTTTATATATAAATAGTAGTACTTTTAAAGTTTATTCATAAAACTTTTTACATTATACAATAAAAAGTTTAAAAAAGTATTAACAAAATGTAAAAAAATTTAAAAATATTTATTAAAAGAAAAAATCGTTAAAAGGACTTGACAAAGCATTAATTATGTTATATAATATCAAAGATGTTTTTGAGAATAAATGGGCGCATAGCTCAGCTGGGAGAGCATCTGCCTTACAAGCAGAGGGTCATAGGTTCGAGCCCTATTGTGCCCACCATTTATTTTTAAAAATATTTTTATACTCAATGTGGGCGCATAGCTCAGCTGGGAGAGCATCTGCCTTACAAGCAGAGGGTCATAGGTTCGAGCCCTATTGTGCCCACCACTTTATTTTTAAGGAGCCGTTATATGGTAGTTAATATATTGCCTATTGTTAATGCGGAAGGCAGAGAACTTCCTGTTGACACAGTGCTTGACTTTTCAGATAAAGATGAGTATGGAATAGATTTTACGAGGCCTGTAAAGGTGTCAGGTAAATTTTTAAATATGGCAGGAAGCATTGAGTTTTCAGGGGAGATTAACTTTTCGGTAAAGCTTATGTGTGACCGATGCGGAGAATGGTATGAGGATGAATTTTCCTTTGAGTTTTCCGAAATTCTTAAAAAAGAGCTTGACAAGGAAAATGACGGGGACGAAAATCCGGACATAATTTTTTATGAAGGAAATTCGGTGGATATTTCAGATATTGTGTTCAACAATATTATTATGAATTTGCCGTCAAAGCATTTGTGCGATGAAGAATGCAAAGGTCTCTGTGCAATATGCGGAAAAAATCTTAATCTGGAAAGCTGCAACTGTGAAGACAGTGTGACAGACCCAAGGTTTGATGTTCTTGACGATTTGTTTAAGGACTAAATAGTTTAGTAAAAATTAATTGCTGATGCGATTTGTTTATAAAAAGAATTGAAAGAGGTGTATATAAATGGCAGTTCCAAAGAGAAAAACTTCTAAAGCAAGAAGAGATAAGAGAAGAGCAAACTGGAAATTATCAGTTCCGGGCCTTGTTAAATGCTCAAAGTGCGGTGAATTTGTATTACCACACAGAGTTTGCAAAGCCTGCGGCACTTATAAAGGTAAAGAGGTAGTTAAAGTTGCTGAATAATAAAAGGAGCTAAAGCTCCTTTTTTATTTTCCAAAACGGGAAAGAAAAAAATTTAAAAAAAATAAAACTTTTTGAAAAAAAAGCTTGACATCTGAGTTGATATGTGGTATTATATCATCTGCAAGTTGTTTTTCAGCTTGTATAAATATTTTAAGCTGGTGTAGCTCAATTGGCAGAGCAGCTGATTTGTAATCAGCAGGTTGCGGGTTCGAGTCCCATCACCAGCTCCATTTTTGGAGGGGTTCCCGAGTGGCCAAAGGGGGCAGACTGTAAATCTGTTGCGTCTCGCTTCGATGGTTCGAATCCATCTCCCTCCACCAGAAATCCTCGAACGAAGGTTCGGGGATTTTTATTTATTGTTTTAGATTTAAAAAATTTTTTAAAAACTATTGAATTTAATTTTTGAATATGGTATAATGCATTTAAATTTAATAAACGGGAGCTTGTAGTACAGGCTGAGAGGAAGGTGTGACCTTCGACCGAGAACCTGATTTGGATAATGCCAACGGAGGGATGCCTGAATATAAGTTTAGGAATAACGAAGTATTAATTGGAAGTTACCAGATCGGTAGCTTCCTTTTTTTATTTGAACGGAGGTGAAATTTATATCCGAGAAAATCGGACGGATATCTGGCGAGCGCCTTTTGTCTTGTATTTTGCGATGGGAACCCGTGTTTCGGGGTGAGAGGGGAAAATTGATTTCCGACCGAACAAGGCTTTATGTCTTGTACAATAACAAGAAAAGAGGAATTTTAGATGACTAATTCAAAAAACTTACTTAAAACAATTGTACTTTCAATGCTTATTGCTCTGGGAGTGGTTATATCCCCAATACTCAGAGTTGAGGGTATGTGTCCTATGGCACATTTCATCAATATTGTATGTTCTGTGTTTCTTGGGCCCTGGTATTCCCTTTTGTGTGCAACTCTTATTGGTATTATTCGTATGGCGACAATGGCAATACCGCCTATCGCCTTGACGGGTGCCATTTTCGGTGCATTTTTGTCCGGTGTTTTTTACCGCTTATCAAATGGCAAAATTATCTTTGCAGTGCTTGGTGAAATTATTGGAACGGGTATAATTGGAGCAATTATATCTTACCCCGTTATGGACTTTTTATGGGGTAAGGAAGGTCTTACCTGGCTTTTTTATGTTCCTTCATTTATTTGCGGAACACTTATCGGCGGAAGTATAGCTTACTTTTTCTTACGAAAGTTTGCAGATTGCGGAATGCTTGCAAAAATACAAAAAGAGCTTAATTCTAAATGTTATCAGGACAAAAGCACTTTACTTTCAAACACCTTAACTATTGCAGCATTTGGTGCAATTTTATTTGTTGTATTTGAACTTTCATCAGGGATATTTCATCTCACTTCGCCCTTATTTGATATCCTGCCGTACATATCGCTTATAATATGCATCATTTTATCAATAATATATTACATTTTTAAGAAGGTGAAAAAAGAATGACAGATAAAATTTGCAACATTCGGGAAAATGTTACAAGAAAAAAACCTCTTATTCATTGCATAACAAATCCGATTTCCATAAACGAGTGTGCAAATGCAATACTTTCGGTTGGAGCAAAACCTATTATGGCAGAACACCCAAAAGAGGTTTGTGAAATAACCGGCACTTCTGATGCTTTAATGCTGAACATAGGAAACATTACTGATGCAAGAAAAAAATCCATTAAGCTTTCACTTAAAAAAGCATGTGAAATATGTATTCCTGTTTTGCTGGACACTGTTGGTATAGCGTGTTCAAAATTCAGACGGAATTATGCTTTAAAGCTGTTAAAAGTTTGCGTGCCTTCTGTTATAAAGGGAAATTATTCTGAAATTGCTTCTTTACATAATGCAGAATATTTTTCTCCGGGAGTAGATGCAGATGTTTCCCTTGATGTATGTTACATTTCAAAAATATCAAAAGAGCTTGCTTTAAAATATCATACAGTTATTCTCGCAACTGGCAAGACGGATATTATCACAAATGGTGAGAAAACAATATATGTTAAAAATGGGACACCTTTGCTTGCTGCTGTCACCGGAACAGGCTGTATGCTGGGTGCTTTATGCACTGCATTTTTGGCATCACTTGATCCTATGGAAGCTGCTGTATCAGCTTGTGTTTATTTTGGAATATGCGGAGAGTCGGCACAAACAGAAAAAGGCAGTGGAAGTTTTATGGTAAATTTAATGGACAAAATTTCAACACTCAGCAAAGAAGAAATTATAAAGCGTATGAATATGGAGGAAAGAAAATGAATGTAAAACGAACTTCAACTTTAGAGAATGGATTAATTTGGTTTGGAGCTGCAGTTTCTATTGCTGAAATTATGACAGGAACATATTTTGCACCACTGGGTTTTTCAAAAGGGATACTTGCCATACTGGCTGGTCATATTATCGGTGCTGTAATGTTTTTTCTCGCTGGACTTATGGGGGCTAAAACAAGCAAAAGCTCAATGGAAACTGTAAAATCAAGTTTTGGTAATAAGGGAGCATTATTTTTTGCAATAATTAATATTATTCAGCTTGTAGGCTGGACTGCTATTATGATTTATGATGGAGCTATTGCGGCAAACAGTATATTTAACACAGGTAATGCAGTTTGGTGCATTATAATCGGTGTACTCATTATCTTATGGATTATAATCGGAATAAAAAATCTTGGGAAAGTGAATACGGCTGCGATATCAGCCCTGTTTATTCTAACTATTGTACTGGGTTTTATTATCTTTGGAAAAGGAGTTATACAGAATTTTAACAGCAGCATTATAACATTCGGTGCAGCTGTTGAACTATCAGTTGCAATGCCTCTTTCCTGGTTACCGCTTATCAGTGATTACACAAGGGAGGCAGAAAAAGGTGTCAATGCAACTATAGTCAGCACGATTACATACGGGATAGTCAGCACTTTTATGTATATAATCGGTATGGGTGCGGCAATGTTTACCGCAGAAAGAGATATTGCACAGATTATGTTGAAAGCAGGTCTTGGTTTCTGTGGTCTTATCATTATTGTATTTTCAACCGTAACAACAACATTTCTTGATGCATATTCTGCTGGTGTTTCAGGTGAGGCAATAAGCAAAAAGGTCAATAGTAAATGGTTAGCTGTTATAGTTACAGTTATGGGAACTGTTGGAGCAATATTTTTTCCCATAACAGATATTACTGACTTTTTATATTTCATAGGTTCAGTATTTGCCCCAATGATAGCTATTCAGATTGCTGATTTTTATATTTTAAAAACAAATAAGGAATATCAGAAATTCAGTATCAAAAACATTGTTATATGGATTGTTGGGTTCGCTGTTTACAGATACTTAATGAAGGTTGATATGATTACGGGAAGTACATTGCCTGATGTAATTATAACGATAATCATTTGTGTAGTGGCAGGCTTTGTTGAAAAATTGAAACCGGAGGAGAAAATAAAATGAAAGAATTAGATACAAGACTGTATTTTATAACCGACAGCACAGGCTTTTCTGAAAAAGAATTTCTATATCGTGTTGAGCAGGCACTTTCAGGCGGCGCAACCATTATTCAGCTTCGTGAAAAGGAAAAAACTACAAGGGAATATATTGAACTTGCAGAGAAGGTTCATAGAATAACAAAAAAATACAATGTTCCGCTTGTTATTGATGACAGAGTTGATGTGGCACTGGCTGTAGATACAGAAGGGGTTCATATTGGGCTGAGTGATATGCCCGTTTTTATTGCAAGAAGGCTTATGGGCAATAATAAGATTATTGGTGCGACTGCAAAGACTGTTCCTCAGGCAAAGGAAGCCTGTCTTCAAGGTGCCGACTATCTTGGCGTCGGAGCAATTTATCCTACAACAACAAAGGTTAAGACCGTTCTCACATCTGTTGATACACTAAAGGATATTTGCAATAGCGTTTCTGTTCCGGTTAACGCTATCGGAGGGCTTACTACAAAAAATATTGATATTCTGAAAGGTATACCGGTTGCCGGAATTTGTGTTGTGTCAGCGATTATGAAAGCAGAAAACCCTCAAATTGCTACTACCGAATTTATCAAGAGAGAAAAGGAGCTTGGATTATGGCAAAGGATAAACAAATGAAAACAGCATTAACAATAGCAGGCAGTGATTCAAGCGGCGGTGCAGGTATCCAGGCAGATATTAAAACTATGACAATGAATGGTGTTTATGCTATGAGTGCGATTACGGCACTCACTGCCCAAAATACCCTTGGAGTAAGAGCTATTTCTGAGGTGAAACCTGATTTTCTTAAAGAACAGCTTGATGCAGTCTTTGAAGATATATTCCCTGACAGTGTAAAAATCGGAATGGTGTCATCCACAGATTTAATAGATGTAATTGCAGAAAGTTTAAAGTTTTACAATGCTAAAAATATTGTTGTAGATCCTGTAATGATAGCAACAAGCGGTTCTTCGCTTATAAACAAAGATGCAATAAAAACATTGGTTGAAAAACTTTTGCCCATTGCAACTTTGGTTACTCCAAATATACCTGAAGCAGAAATTTTGTCGAATATGAAAATCAGAAGCAGGAAGGATATGATTAAATCGGCAGAAATTATTGAGAAAAACTGTGGATGCAGTGTTCTTGTAAAAGGAGGGCATAGTACAACTGATGCAAATGATCTGTTATATGAAAAAGGCAGCTATATATGGTTTGAAGGAAAGCGGATTGACAACCCGAATACTCACGGAACAGGATGTACATTATCTTCTGCCATAGCATCAAATCTTGCTAAAGGAGTTGTCCTCAAGGATGCAGTAAAGAAAGCCAAGGATTATGTATCGGATGCACTTTTGGAAGGTCTTGACCTTGGAAGTGGACCAGGACCTATGAAACACAATTTTATAATATGCAGTGATATCTGAGATATTTGATTTAAAAATTATCTTAGTTTTCGTTAAGTTATATATTCTATATACGAGGAGAAAATATCGGATTCTGTCGGAAAACATTGATATTAAAATATGTATATTTTCAGCTTCAATATCAGGGATTCCGATAGCCTTAACCATATAGGATATGTAAGTATTATAGCTGTACTCCTTAAAATAATAAATTATAAATTC
>JAZNFO010000050.1:0-6818 GCA_045575975.1 Clostridia bacterium
TCTGCTTTTATTGTTACATCCTTGGTTGCTCTCCATGTTGGAACTTTAACATTAAACACATTATCGTTAAGATTGCAATCAAATCCAAGAAGAGAAAGTGTATTAACTATTCTGTCATTTTCAATATTAATACCCGTATATCTGTCAACATATTCCTTGTTAAATTCAAGTTCAATAACCGGATATTTATTAATATATTCATCAGTTATTTTCGAAACAGCCTTTGCTTCGTTATCGTATTCTGATAAAAGATTTGCAAATCTATAAATTGCAGTAAGTGTAATTTCAGGATCCAAAACCTTTTCATATCTCATACTTGCATCTGTTCTGAGTCCAAGACGAGAAGATGATTTTCTAACCGATACACCGTCAAAGTTTGCTGATTCCAGAACAACAGATGAAGTTCCGTCAACTATTTCAGAATCAAGACCTCCCATAATACCTGCAATTGCAACAGGAATGTCGTCGTTATATATAAGGAGAGTGTCCTCATCAATCTCTCTTTCTGCACCATCTAAAGTTGTGAAATTCAATTTACTGTCAGGGGTACCAACAGAAATCTTACTGATTTTATTTGCATCAAAAGCATGCATCGGTTGACCAAGTTCAAGCATAATATAATTTGTTAAATCAGCAAGGAAGTTTATTCCTCTCATACCACAATAATAAAGTCTTATCCTCATATCCAAAGCGCTCTTCTGTCTCTTAATATTGTCAAACTTTATACAGGAATATCTATAAACTGTATCTTTTGCAGTTACATTAACAGGAACAAAATCATCCCCTTTATAATCAGGAACAGTAAGACTCAGTGGCTTTAATTCCTGGCCTGTAAGTGCAGCAAATTCGCGGGCAATACCATAATGTCCCCATAGGTCAGGTCTGTTTGTCAAAGACTTATTATCAACCTCGAAAACTATATCATCTATTGCATATAAATCTTTTAAGTTTGCACCAACCGGAACATCATCATCAAATTCCATAATTCCACTGTGGTCATCACCAATACCAAGCTCTGCCTCCGAACAACACATACCCTGGCTTTTATATCCTGCAACTGTGCATTCTTTTATCTCACCTTCAGGAACTCTTCCTCCCGCTTTTACAAAAGCAACCTTTTGACCGAGTGCAACATTAGGAGCACCGCAGACACAATCATACACCTGATCACCTGTGCTTATTTTCAAAAGATGAAGCTTTTTTGATTCAGGATGGTTTCCAAAGGAAACAACTTCCCCCACATAAACATCCTTAAGGTCTTTTCCCTTATAAACTATTCCCTCAACTTCAGCAGTTGAAAGTGTAAATCTTTGAATTAATTCTTCGATATTCTGACCGTCTAAATTAACATATTCTTTTATCCAATTCATTGAAACAAACATATCAAAATACCTCCCTTACTCATTATAGAACTGTGATAGTGATTTTAGATTTCCGCTGTTAAACACTCTGATATCACTAACACCATATTTCATCATTGCAAGCCTTGTAAGACCAAGTCCAAATGCAAAGCCTGTGTATTCTTCTGGATCAATGCCACCTGCTTTTAATACATTAGGATGAATCATACCGCATGGACAAAGTTCAAGCCAACCTGAATTTTTGCAGGAAGGGCAGCCCTCACCTTCACAGATAAGACACTTTATATCAAGCTCAAACCCGGGTTCAACAAATGGGAAAAATCCGGGTCTTAATCTTACAGTTATATCTTTTTTGAATACTTCTGAAAGCATTGTTTTCATAAAATAAATAAGGTTTGAAATAGAAATATCCTTATCTATCATTATTCCTTCCATCTGGAAGAAAGTGTTTTCATGACACGCATCTGTTGATTCATTTCTGAAACATCTTCCCGGGAACACTGCTCTGAGAGGTGCTCCATATTTTTTCATAATCGCATTCTGAGCTGCTGATGTGTGTGTTTTAAGAAGCTGGTTTGTACTCAAATAATAAGTATCCTGCATATCACGAGCCGGATGATGCTTCGGAATATTGAGGGCTTCAAAGCAGTGATAATCATCAACTATTTCAGAATAATTTTCAATTGCAAAACCCATACTCTCAAATATAGCCTCAAGTTCTCGCTGAATAACAGTTATTGGATGATATGAACCTTTTTTCATATCGCCAGGAAGAGTAATATCGTATTTTTCAGTAGCTTCAATCAACTTCTGTTCTTCAAGTAAAATAATTTCAGCCTGTTTCTCAGAAATTCCCTTTTCTGCATACTGCTTAAGTTCATTAATAACTCTGCCAAGCTCTTTTTTCTCATCAGGTGTTGCATTCTTAAGTTCAGACATCAAAAGGGAAACACTACCCTTTTTTCCTAAAAACTCAATTCTAATCTGTTCAATATCACTGACAGATGCAGCATTTTTAAGTTTTTCATCAAATTCGCTGCGAATACTTAAAACCTTATCTTTCATTATAAATTTTCATCCTTCCTTAGAGAATTAATTCTAAAATATAAAAAAATAAGCCCGTCCCCATAAAGGGACGGACATAAAATCCGCGGTACCACCCTAATTCGGAAAAAATTCCGCACTTTTATCTGCTCTTATGCGGCAGCAACACATTCTGCTTAACGAATAACTTCTTTTCGCAGACAGCTCCAATGCTGAAATTCACATATAGTCTGTTTTAAAAATGTTCCCAGCCAGCGACATTTTCTCTCTGAAAAACAAACAACTATAGCTACTTACACATTTTCTACGCTATTTTCTGCTTTATTGTAACACTTTTTTTACTAAAAGTCAACAAGTATTTTAAAATCACTTATTTGAAACTATGCTTGATAGCCATATTTCTTTTTTTATTAAAATAAGTCCAAATAGTAATTTAAAAACCTCAACAAACTGGCACCAAAAATAAACTTTAACAATATGTATATCTGTGAGATAAGACAATATAAATGCCAGCGGAACAACTAACATCCATGAAACTCCGCTGTCATAAAGAAATGTTATTAAAGTTTTCCCACCCGCTCTTATGATGAAATAAACAGAATGAAGCATAGCATGAACAGGCATCAGTACTGCACTTATCAATACAAAAGAGGACGCAAGAGCTTTTACATCACTTGTTGTGTTATATATTTCAGGGAATAATCTTGCAAATAAAGCCATAACAGCTCCTACAATAAGACACATACCGCCTGAAAACCAAATAAGTCTTGGAGCCGCCTTTTTTGCTTCCTTATATTCCTCAGCTCCAAGGAGCTGTCCCATCACAACAGCAATACCTGCCCCCAGTGCAATAAACATAACATTAAACAAATTTATAACTGTGTTTGCTATATTTAGCCCTGCAACAACATTTATTCCCCTTACTGAATAACACTGAGTAAGCGTTGCAACACCTGCCGACCAGAAAAACTCATTGGTCATAAGTGGAATTAATCCTTTTTTAATAATCCTCTTTGTAAGTTCAAGAGGTACTTTCAATGTTCTGTAAAGTCCTGTTACAAAGCCAAGCTTTTCACCGTTTTTATGAGTCCAGAAAATCACAATTGCAATCTGGACTATTCTTGACAAAACAGTTGCAATAGCAGCACCCCTAACACCAAGCTCAGGGAAAAATCCAATACCAAAAATCAGAAAATAGTTAAACACTGTATTAACAACAACCGCAACTATACCTGAAACCATCGGTAAAACCGCTCTTCCACTTTCTCGGAGAGTACCTGAATAAGCCTGTTCCAACGAAAAAGGAACAAGACCTATAAGCATAACAAATAAATATTCCAGAGCAAGTGAATATGTTTTCTCAAGGTCTGCCGTACCTCCTGAATCATGGAGATAAAACGAAATTAAATTTCCACCCCAAAAAGCAAGTATTATTATGGCAATCACGGCTATTACCACAGCAGATAAAACTTTAAAACGGAATGTTTCAAGAACACCTTTTTTATCCCCTTTACCAAAATACTGAGCACTAAAAATACCTGCACCTGAAGCGGCACCAAAAATTGTTATATTGTATATGAGCAATATCTGGTTAACTATAGCAACTGCAGACATTTCCTCAGTTCCAATCTGCCCAACCATTATATTGTCAATCATTGCAACAAAATTTGTTATTAAATTTTGTATCATAACAGGAACAGCAATAAGCATTGTCCTTTTGTAAACAGATTGACCACCTGATTCAATTCTTCCCATTTTTCCTCCTACACAAGTCAAGAGGCAAACATAAATGTTTGCCCTGACGATTAATAATTAACTTCTTTACCTTCCAATATATCTGCAATTCTCTTTGATGTCAGACCATCCCCATAAGGATTTGATGCCTTTGCCATCTTGTCATACTCTTCTTTATTTTCAAGAAGTAGTTTAAAGCAATCATAAATTGTTGTCTCATCTGTTCCAACAAGCTTCAATGTTCCCGCTTTTATGCCCTCAGGACGCTCAGTTGTGTCACGCATAACAAGAACAGGTTTGCCAAGAGACGGAGCTTCTTCCTGAATACCACCACTATCTGTCAAAATTAGATAGCTCTTTGCAAGAAAATTATGAAAATCAAGAACCTCCAATGGTTCAATTATTCTTATTCTGTCACAATCTCCAAGAATTGAATTAGCAGTTTCTCTCACAACTGGATTCATATGAATCGGATAAACTGCTTTTATATCAGGATGCTCATCAATAATTCTTTTAATGGCACGGAACATATTTTTCATAGGCTCACCTAAGTTCTCTCTTCTGTGAGCTGTTATCATAATCAGTTTTGAATCCTTTGCCCATTCAAGAATTTCGTGCTCATAATCGTTCCTTACTGTTGTTTTCAATGCATCAATAGCCGTGTTTCCTGTCACATAAATATCATCAGGATTTTTTCCTTCTTTAATAAGATTTTCTCTTGAAAGCTCTGTTGGTGAGAAATGATACTTGGCAACAATGCCAACAGCTTGTCTGTTAAACTCTTCCGGATACGGAGAATAAATATTATATGTACGAAGACCTGCCTCAACATGGCCCACAGGAATCTGAAGATAGAAACATGCAAGTGCAGTAACAAATGTTGTGGAGGTGTCACCATGAACCAAAACAACATCCGGTTTTTCTTTTTCAAGTACATCCTTAATTCTGTTAAGTATATTAGTTGTTATATCAAAAAGAGTCTGTTTATCCTTCATAACCGATAAATCATAATCAGGAACAACATTGAAAGCTTCAAGAACCTGATCAAGCATTTGTCTGTGCTGGCCGGTTACCAATACCACGGTCTCAATATTCTCCCTTGATTTTAATTCATTCACCAAAGGACACATTTTTATAGCTTCCGGTCTCGTACCAAAAACAAGAATCACTTTTTTCATGATTTTTTCCTTTCATTATCCGAAAATGCTTAGTTTAAGCTTCGGCTATATTTAAAATAGCTTTTGGGTTATCAATAATTATATCAGCATTTGCTTCTTCAAGTTCTTTTCTCTCCCTGAAGCCCCATAAAACGCCTATTGAATAAAGTCCTGCAGAGGTTCCGGTTTTCATATCAACTGCTGTGTCTCCAATATAAAGACACTCCTCTTTTTCAACATCAAGAATTTCAAGAATTTCAAAAACTGCATCAGGGCTTGGCTTTATAGCAACGCCCTCTCTCTGTCCAAAAACAACATCAAAATATCCTTTTCCAAAAAATATTTCAACAACTGATTGGGTTGCAAAATTCGGCTTATTGGATAAAACTGCAATCTTTATTCCTCTTTCCCTAAGACCATCAAGAGTTTCTCTCACGCCCTCATAAACCTCTGTTTTAAATAATACATCCGCATCATATGCATCATTATAATCCTTGAAAACCTTTTTAAATATTTCTTCATCCTCACAGCCATGGAATTTCAGCATTCTTCTGACTAAAAGTTCTGCACCGTTTCCCACAAAATATTTATATTCATTTTGTTCTATATCGGGAAATCCATTTTTTCTGAGTGCAAGATTTGCATAATATTCAATCGTTTTTATGGTATTTAAAAGTGTTCCGTCTAAATCAAAAATACAAGCCTTTTTCATAATCTAAATTCCTTTATTCTAGTATAAAATCTCCAAAAAATTCACTTACATGAAAATCCGGAGTCTCTGTTTTTATCGGGTAATATGAAAGAAAATGAACTCTCTCGGTTTCATCCCCGCACTTATAAAGATTACCCTTCATATTTTTTGAATGTCCATCAAAAATTTCATCAATAAGTTCAAAAGGTATAACATACTGAAGTGTCCATAAATCCTCTTCAACCTTAGAAATTATATTAAAACATCCTCTGTCCATATATTGTTTTTCACCGTCATTACGGCCTGTTCTCAAGTTAAAATACATAGTCCCAAAGGGATTAAGCTCAAAATTCATATATCTTTTATCGCCTTCCTTAGGACAAATAAAAAATTCCATACAGCTGTCTTTATATATCTCGCCGTTTTTCTCTGTTACTCTTGCAAGAAGAGGCTTTTCATCTGTTTTCATCTGAATATATATTCCATGTTCATTATAAAGAAGCTTAGCTGTTGTTTTCGGACAATAATCATATTCTTTCCAGTTTATAGTGCTGATTTCTGCAACATTTGCACTATCCCATGCTTTATCATAAATATCAGTTATGTTTCGGTCAGTTTTTTTTATTATATACATCTCTTCACTCTCCGTTTACATTTTGAAATATTTTACCATATTAAAACTAAAATGTCAAATACATTAGACTGTATATAATTTGATAAATATGGAAAATATAAATTATACTGCACACTAAGACAAGTAAGTTCTAAAAATTATTCTCCGGCATATACTTTTTATATCTTATATTTAGTATTTATACGGATTTTAGGGAG
>JAZNFO010000051.1:0-17440 GCA_045575975.1 Clostridia bacterium
AAACAAATTAGACATACGAATGTCCGTCAAATTTGTACAGTTGTAAAAAGCAGACGAACCTATAGAAGTGATAAGTTCAGAACAGTAAACTCCCTTAATCGTTTTATTGTTCCTAAACGCTTCAGAACCTATTGTAGTAACAGGATATCCACCAAGTTTTTCCGGAATCAATATATTTTCTGCAACACCATTATATTTGGTTATGGTTGCTTTTTCATTGGAAACTGTATATGTGTAGTCATCTTCATAACATACATATCCAGGCAAATCAAAATGAGTTCCTATAACTTCTTCAACGGTAGTTCCCCCATCCTCAGCAACACATTTTAAATATGTTTTACTGAACATATAACAGGTTTTTGTATACCAAATTTCATATGTATATCCAGAAATAATATCGTAGCCACTTATAGTCCATTCTCCGCTTTCGTTTGTCAACATCGGCGTAAATCTAATATCTTCATCAACATTATAGATTTGGACATACACATCTTTAATTCCTTTACCATCTTCATCTACTACTTTACCCGTCAAAGATGAAAATTCAAAGCTCGCCATCAAGCTAATGCTATAAGCATCTTCAGGATTGGCTTGAAGCATTGAGTACAATCCTGCGGTTTCTTCAGTTTCAGTTGTATCATCTGTTTCGTTCTCAACAGAATCAATACTGTTTTCAATCGCCCATACATCAGAATTCTCCTTTTCTGCATAGGCATTGATTGGGAACGCTACATTTACTGTCGACATCAGTAAAGATAGTGTTAGCACCAAACTTATAATTTTTTTCATAGATGAATCCCTCCGCAAACAAAAATTCGAGTGTTCATAACTTTATACACGTTATGAACACTCGATATGGTCGGGATGACAGGATTTGAACCTGCGGCTCCTACGTCCCGAACGTAGTGCCCTACCAAACTGGGCCACATCCCGTTACAACTACCGAATTATTATACTATCTTTTCTTATAGTTGTCAAGCTTTTTTCTTGTTTTTATATATTGTTGTTGCAATCGTCAGCACATACACTCTTTTAGCTCCTGAATATTTAAGCTCTCTTGCACATTCCTTTATAGTGGCTCTCGTTGTGCAAACATCATCTATCAAAAGAACAATCTTGTCTTTTATCTCTCCGGGATTTGTTGCTCTGAGACTGTCTTTTAGGTTTATCTGTCTTTCAGCATAAGAAAGCCTTGCCTGTTTTCTTGTTTTCCTCACCTTTTTTAGACAATTTTTATAATACCTTAATCCGGAAAGCTTTGAAAAGGTTCTGCACAAAAGTTCTATGGGGTCTTCCCCTCTTTTCCTTAACCTTGTTTTATCTGCAGGAACACCTGTGACAAAATCTATATCTTTGCCAGCAAACTCTTTCACATATATTTCATAAAGGCACTCTCCATAAAAATCCGCATAAAGGGGTATAGGATTATCCTTATATCTGAGAATGGATTTCTTAACTTCTCCGTCATATTCAAAGCAGGACAAAATCTTATGAAAATAAAAATGAGTTTCATTAAGACAATGATAACATCTCTTTTTCTCTCCATAGCTTAACAGAGGCTTTCCGCATTTTTCACAAACCACACCAGCTGTTATAAATTCAAGATTTTCCCTGCACTCATCACATATAGGCTTTTCTGTTAAAATGCCCAAAAGTCTTCTGCAAAGAAGACATTTGGGCGGATATACAATATTTAATATAATATCAACTAATTTTTTCATATATTAGCAAGAGCCTGTTTTATATCATCTATGATATCTTCAACATTTTCAATACCAATAGACATTCTGATAAGGTCAGGACTAACTCCCGCATCAATAAGCTGTTCATCAGTTAGCTGTCTGTGAGTTGTTGATGCAGGGTGAAGCACAGAAGTTCTTGCATCGGCAACATGAACAACTATTGCACAAAGCTTTAAGCTGTCCATAAATTTAACTGCAGCATCCCTTCCTCCTTTTACACCAAAGGATATAACACCGCTTGCACCGCCGTCTAAGTATTTATTTGCTGCATCATAATACTTATTACCCTTTAAGAGAGGATAGTTAACCCATTCAACTTTATCATTTTCAGAAAGGAACTTAGCAACTTCCATTGCATTCTCAGAATGTTTTCTTATTCTGAGGTGAAGTGTTTCAAGTCCCATATTAATAAGAAATGCAGAAAAAGGTGCCGGTGAGCTTCCCAAATCACGCATAAGCTGAACTCTTGCTTTTGTTATATAAGCTGCCTTTCCGAAATCCTTTGTGTAAACAACCCCGTGATAGCTTTCATCCGGTGTTGTGAGTCCCGGAAAATCGCCTTTTGTCCAATCAAAGTTTCCGCTGTCAACAATAACCCCGCCAACAACTGATGCATGACCATCCATATATTTTGTTGTGGAATGGATAACAATATCTGCACCAAATTCAAAAGGACGGCAAAGAACAGGCGTTGCAAAAGTGTTGTCTATAATAAGAGGAACATTATTCTTATGTGCAACCTTTGCAAATCTTTCAATATCTAAAACTGCAAGAACAGGGTTTGCAATCGTTTCACCAAAAACCGCTTTTGTGTTAGGTTTAAATGCTGCCTGAATTTCTTCTTCCGGTGCATCAGGATCAACAAATGTGAATTCAACGCCAAATCTTTTTAATGTTACCGCAAAAAGATTAAAAGTTCCGCCATAAATTGAGCTGGAGCTTACAATATGGTCCCCTGCTGAACAAATATTCATTATTGAAATAAGGGATGCAGCCTGTCCTGATGATGTGAGCATTGCCCCAACACCACCCTCTAAAGATGCTATTTTTGCTTCAACATATTCAACTGTTGGGTTACTTATTCTTGTGTACATATGTCCCGGAGCTTTAAGATCAAACAAATCTCCCAAATGCTCTGATGAATCGTATTTATATGTGGTGCTCTGGTATATAGGAAGAATTCTCGGCTCTCCGTTTTTCGGCTTATAACCCTCCTGAACACACTTTGTTTCTATTCTCATTATAATCATTCCTTTCCAAAGGATTTTTCTTTAAATATCCAGGTAATTATATCACAACAAACCTACAATGTCAAACAATAAGCTTAAATCTTGGTATCTTTTCACCATTCACCTCAACTGTCTCATTCCACATTGAAAGAGGTCTTACCCAGACTTCTCCTTCCCCGTACAAGGCTTTATAAACAACCATTTTTTCAAGAGTTTCCGAGTGGTTTGCAATATACAAAAGCTCGTATCTGTTTCCTTTGTAATGCTCATAAATTCCTTTTTTAAACATTTTTCCTCCAATTATTTAGTATAAACAAGCTCATAGCGGTCTCCGTCCTCAATCAAAGCACCGTCAACCCCTGTCATCATACTCTCACCGTTTTTATTAAAACCCCAATAGCTTTTATCCGTGTCATAATCTGCGGTTATTCCATTGACTTTTTTCACATAAAGTCCGTAGGCTCCCTTCTCTCCCTCAATCAAACCATGTTCCGTCAATGCATCACCTAAGGTCTTTTTATCTGTGTGTATTGTAAAAGTAACTGTTCTATCAACTGCTACAACATCCAGAGAAACAGTCTTTCCTCCGTTTCCAAATTCGGTATTTTCCGTGTATAGTGCATTTTCCCATAAATCTGTTTCAGTTTCAGCAATATTGCATGCCGAAAGACTCAGGCTCATAACAATTACCATAAAAAAACTTAAAATATTTAAATTTATTTTTTTCATATATTTTCTCCTTGCATACTTTCTCTGCATAACAAACACTGCGTATAATATATCACTTATTGTAGAAATAGTCAATTGTAAAATAAATGTTCACCATAAAATCTGTAGATATTTTTATCATTATAAGGTTATACATTATGTGTTTATTCTTAACACGCCCACCTTATCTATGGTAAGATATAGTGGTAAAATTAGACCGTGGCGCTTATACTATATAAATATTACAAGGAGATTATGACTATGAATTTGAAAGAAGCAAAAGAATTCGCAAAACAGAACATTATTAACAGACCGGATTCAAACGGTCGTCTTGGCGGAAAAATCGCCATTGTGACAGGAGGTGCTCAAGGGTTCGGTTTTGGTATTGCAGAAGAAATGTATCGTGAGGGAGCATCTGTTGTTCTTGCTGATATAAACGAAGAACTTGCAAAATCTGCAGCAAGTAATCTTGGTTCAAGAGCAACAGGCATCAAAGTTGATGTCAGCAACTCTGAATCAGTTGAAAATCTTATAATTAAGACCGTTGAACATTTTGGCGGAATTGATATCTTTGTAGCAAATGCAGGAGTTTTAAAGGCAGGTAGTCTTGAAGAATTGACACCCCAGCAGTTTGAATTTGTTACAAATGTTAACTACAACGGATACTTCTACTGTGCAAAATATGCATCAGAAATTATGAAGGCTCAGCACGAGGCCGCTCCCGACAAGTGGTTTGATATTATACAGATTAATTCAAAATCCGGTCTCACCGGCTCTAAAAACAACTTCGCTTATGCAGGCGGAAAATTTGGCGGCATAGGTCTTACACAGAGCTTCGCTCTTGAATTGGTGGATTATCAGATTAAGGTTAACGCTATTTGTCCAGGTAATTTCTATGACGGTCCGTTATGGTCTGACCCGGAAAAGGGATTATTTGTTCAGTATCTTAACGCAGGCAAGGTTCCCGGAGCAAAAACCGTTGAAGATGTTAAGAACTTTTATTTATCAAAATCACCTATCCGCAGAGGCTGTACACCCTCCGATGTAGCAAAAGCTCTTTTCTACTGTGTGGAACAGTGCTATGAGACCGGTCAGGCTCTTCCTGTTACCGGTGGACAGACCATGCTGAAATAGGAGATTAAAACAGAATGAGCAAATACATAGAATTGCAGGATACAATTAAGCTTTTAAATGTTCCTGATATGGCACAGAGACTTGAAAATCTCGAAAAAATCCTTAAGGAAGAGAAAATAAAACCCGAGGTTAAACCTCAATATGCCAACAACCATATTCACACCTGTTATTCTTTCTCACCTTATTCTCCCACTGCTGCAATTTATATGGCAAGGGCAGAGGGATTGCAAACAGCAGGTATTATGGACCATGACAGTATTGGCGGTGCAGAAGAATTCAGGGCCGCAGGCAAAATCGCAGGCATTGGAACAACCTGCGGAATGGAATGCCGTGTGAATTTTTCAGAAACTGCTCTTGCAGGTAAAAAGCTAAACAATCCCGACCAGTCCGGAATTGCTTATATGGCTATACATAGTGTTCCCAAAACCGGTTTTGACCATCTTCAAAAGGCTTTTAAGCCTCTTCTCGAAAAAAAAAATATTCGTAATCGAAAAATGGTGGAAAACATTAACAATCTGATGTCTCCCCACGGAATTTTTCTTGAATTCGATAAAGATGTCATTCCCATTTCGTGTTATGAATCAGGCGGTTCAATTACTGAAAGACATCTTCTTTATGCACTAAGTCTTAAAATTCTGGATATGTTCGGTATTCATAACTGCGTGGACTTCCTGCAGAACAAGCTTGAAATTCCTCTTGGTGAAAAACAGGTTAATATGCTCACAAATCCGGATAATCCACATCTTGCATACGACCTTTTAGGCGTTTTAAAGGCACAGCTTGTTGAAAAAATATATATTCCCGCAACAGACGAATGTATATCGCTTCAGGATGCTGTTAAGCTTTCTGATGAGGTTGGTTCAATTTTATGCTATGCATATCTTGGGGATGTTACAAATTCTGTAACAGGAGACAAAAAAGCAGCAAAATTTGAAGATGATTATCTGGATGAGCTCTTTGATGTTTTGTGCAAAGAGGGTGTAAAGGGTATAACATATATGCCTGCCCGAAACACAAATGAACAGATAGAAAGACTGCAAAAACTTTGCAGAACCTATGGTATGACTGAAATTTCAGGAGAAGATGTTAATTCTTCCCGCCAAAGTATGATATGCAAACAACTCGAGCTTCCACAGTTTTCGCATCTTGTGGATATGGCTTGGAAGCTTGTTGAAAGAGAAAACAAATTTTAATAAAACAGAAAGGAATTTTGAAAATGAATACAAAAGCAGTTCGCATACACGGAAAAATGGACTTAAGACTTGACGATATTATGCTTTCTGATATTGGGCCTGACGGTGTACGCGTTAAAATAGTATCTGACTCATTATGTATGAGTACATATAAAGCAGCAATCGAGGGAGAAGACCACAAAAGGGTTCCCGATAATGTTGCAGAAAACCCCACCATTGTCGGCCACGAATTTTGTGGCGAAATAGTTGAAGTGGGTGAAAACTGGAAGCACAAATATAATGTTGGTGACAAATTTTCTATCCAGCCCGCACATTTTTATAAAGGCTCATTACTGGCACCTGGTTATTCATATCCTGAATGTGGCGGTAATGCCCAATATGCCAACATTCCAATTGAAACACTTCTTTCCGATTGTCTTTTAAAATATGATTCCGACACTTACTTTTATGGTTCTCTTGCGGAGCCTATGAGCTGCATAATCGGAACATTCAAAGCAATGTATCACACCAAAGCAGGCAGCTATGTTCACGAAATGGGTATTGTGGACGGCGGCAAGATGGCTCTTCTCGCCTCAGTTGGGCCTATGGGAATGGGTGCTATTGACCTTGCACTTCACGGAGAAAGAAAACCTTCATTGCTGGTTGTTACTGATATTGACCAGGCTCGTCTCGACCGTGCCGCAAGCATTTTCACTGTTGAACATGCGAAAGAGCTGGGCATTGAGCTACATTATGTGAACACAGGAAAGCTTGAAAAACCCGCAGAAGCTCTTCGTGAGCTTACCGGTGGAACGGGATTTAATGATGTTATCTGTTTTGCTCCGGTGAGACCGGTTGTTGAGCAGGCAGATGCAATCTTAGCATACGACGGTTGCCTTAACTTCTTTGCAGGTCCTACAGACAGCAACTTTAAAGCAGAATTTAATTTCTTTAATGTTCATTATAATGCAACCCATGTTGTCGGCACCTGTGCCGGTAATACAGACGATATGCGTGAAGCTTTGAAAATGGCTAATGAAGGTATACTTAACCCTTCGGCTATGGTTACACATATCGGCGGGTTAAATGCAGTTGTTGATACCACCTTGAATCTTCCAAAAATTCCCGGCGGCAAAAAACTGATATATAACCACATAGACCTGCCACTTACCGCACTTGATGAACTTGAAGAAAAAGGAAAGAAAGACCCGCTTTTTAAAGAACTTGCAAAACTTGTTGCAGAAAATAACGGTCTCTGGAATTCAGATGCAGAAAAATATCTTCTTGCAAATGCAAAAAAACTATAAAAGTATTAAAAGGATGTTCATTTTGAACATCCTTTTTTACAAATATCAATAAGTCTGAATACTTGTTCTGCAGTATTTATCATATTTTTATATGCATTATCAACATTCAAGGCTTCATCAAGAGTGCAAACTGTTCTTAAAACCGGGAAGAATGCATCTATTCCGTGATTATTGCAAATCGCTGCATCTTCCGTCACACATCCCGAAAACGCTATAACAGGAATATTATATTTTTTTGCAATCCTTGCAACACCCACCGGAGCTTTTCCCATAACTGTCTGTGAATCAAGTCTTCCCTCTCCTGTTACAACAATATCTGCATCTTTAATATACTCTTCAAGTTTAGTCTCCGAAAGAATTAAATCAATTCCGTTCTTTAATTTTCCGTTCAAATATGATAAAAAGGCAAAACCCATTCCTCCGGCGGCTCCTGCCCCCGGGAAGTCTTTATCAGCATTCTTATTAACTGTTTTAGTCATATTTGCATAATCTGAAAGCCACTTATCCATATCCTTTATCATCCTGGCATCTGCACCCTTTTGCGGTCCGTAAACCATGCTGCATCCATTATCACCGCAAAGAGGATTTGTCACATCACAGGCTATATTAAAAGTACATTCTTTCAGTTCGGGCAAAGCCCTATCACAATTAATAATCCACAAATCTTTTAACCCTTTTGCACCAAAAGAAATCTGATTTCCTCTGTTATTCAGAAATTCAAAGCCAAGAGCCTGAAGCATACCAACTCCGCCATCATTGGTTGCACTTCCCCCTATGCCTATAATAAAATTTCTGCAGCCTTTCTTTATTGCATCCAAAATCATCTCTCCAACGCCAAAGGTTGTTGTGTTCATCGGATTTTTTTCGTTATCTGAAATAAGGGTTATGCCTGCTGCGGCTGACATTTCAATTACAGCCGTGTTATTATCTATAATTCCATATTCTGCACCAATCTTTTCTCCTACCGGATTTGTTACAGAAACAGTTTGTCTTTCTCCTCCAAGTCCCTCAATCAGGGCATCAACAGTTCCCTCTCCGCCGTCAGCAACAGGACGGACAACAATCTCTGCATCAGAAAAAACTTTTTTTATTCCGTCTGATACTGCAAGTCCTGACATACGGGATGAAAGACTACCCTTAAAAGAATCTATAGCAATAACAATTTTCATAATTTTTCTCCTAAAAATTACTTTGTGACCATAACAGAAATACCGTCTGGGATAGCAACTATTTTTAAGTCTTCTTTATTTAGCAGTTGTTTTGCCTTTCTTATAGCCTCATCAATTGAATGTGCCGGAATCATATGGAAATCCTCTATTAATTTATCAGGCTGTTTTGAAACATAAACAACGGTTGCCTTCATAAGAATTCTCACAAGTATCTGTGCCATCCATTGGTCTGTTGCAGTTTCTTCTCTGTTTCTCTTCATAAACAAGTCCATAGTTTTTGAAAGATCAGGTTCATCAGCAAGCTGATGATAGAGATGATCTCCCCCGGTTCCGTCATCAGATGATGCAAGCATAATTATAACTCCACCCTCTCTTACGGTAGCTTCTGCCGCAGTCATTCCCTTAATCGCCTGATACACATTCTGGTCAAGAGGATAGCCACCATTTGTTGTTATGGCAATATCTGCCTCTATCGCCTTTGCTCCGCACTGGGCATATAAAAAGTCAGTTCCCTTTTTGTGCGCTGCCTCAAGTTCTCCTGCAACTGCATAGATAATCTCTTTTTCTGCATTTAAAACAACATTGACAATATATGAAAGCTTTGCCTGTTTTGCAGCCCAGAGCATATCCTTATGTATAGGATTATCCTTGAGTATGCCTGTTCTTGAATTTTCATTTGCAATAAATTCCGAGCAGTGGTTTGCAAGAACAGTTTCTCTTCCTGCTACACCGGGGAGAACACTTTTTCTTCCTCCTGAAAATCCTGCAAAAAGATGAGGTTCAATAAAGCCTTCTGCTAAAAGCAAATCCGCACCTGCAGCAATTGAATTTATAATGCAGTTACCGCCTGACGGAAGCCTTCCTATATTCACAAGCTTTTCTTCCTCGTCGCAGTCGTGAATATAAATATTTTCATTACTCACAATATCTTCACCGAATTTTGAAACAAGCTCTTCCTTTGTTGTTTCTCTGTGACAACCTGTGGCAATTAATATAGTTATATTGGCATCTTTATTATATCTTCTTATTTCCTCAAGCATGGGAGGAATAATAAACTTACTTGGAACAGGCCTTGTGTGGTCACTTGCGATGATAACAATATTCTTTTTATCCCTTGCAATATGGCATAACCTCTCTGAATTAACAGGATTTTCCATAGCCTTTTTAACAAGTGTTGCCTGGTCAGCTTCAGGAACATATTCTTCAATCTTTGATGTTAAAACTCCTGCAAGCTCTTTTTCATTAAATTCATATTCTAACTTTTCTTTTCCGTAAGGAAACATTATTTT
Source organism: Clostridia bacterium (assembly GCA_045575975.1). Classification (GTDB taxonomy): domain Bacteria; phylum Bacillota; class Clostridia; order Monoglobales; family Monoglobaceae; genus RGIG8709. The sequence continues at coordinate 9,751 of JAZNFO010000051.1, forward strand.
TTTCATTATGATAGCTCCTTTTTATTTAGATATGTAACTATAACCGGAATAAATATTAACTGAATAATTATTCCGGGAATTGCATCTATAAAACCGCCTGTCAAAAATGCGTAAAATGTGAAATGCTTTCCGGAAAGCCCAAGCAGAATTGTTTTCGCAATTCCCCAAACAACCCTGCCAGAAATCATTGAAATAATTAATCCAAGATATAACCACCAGATTTGCTTTCTGAGAAATTTATGGTATAAAAGTCCTGACATAAATCCGTAAACGGCAAGCTCTGCCGACATCCATACGGCATTGGGAAATATTGGGGGCATTTCAAAAATCAGCGACCTTAAAAAAGGAAGGACTAATCCTACTACAAGTCCATATTTATACCCGCATATATATCCGCACAAAAGGACAACAAGATGCATAGGAAGAAGACTGTCTCCTATTTCCTTTATTTGACCTGTCAATAAGGGTAAAACTACTCCCGTTGCTAAAAATAAAGCCGAATACACAATTCTTTTTGTGTTTGTCTTCATAGTCTCTCTCCGCTCTCTATTTACAGAATTTTTCTATATAATTATTAATTGCACCTTTTATTATTTCAACAGCAGTTTCTCTGTTGCTCACTTCATTCACAGCAGTATCCTTATTTTCAAGGTTTTTATAAACGGTGAAAAAGTGTCTCATTTCGTCAAAAATATGTGCAGGAAGTTCACCGATATCCTTATAAACATTATAATTGGGGTCGCTGAACGGAATCGCAATTATTTTTTCATCGTTATGATTATTATCTATCATAGATATAACACCGATAGGATATGCTCTGACCAGGGTCATTGGCTCAATTTGTTCAGAACAAAGCAGTAGAACATCAAGAGGGTCATTATCATCCCCATAAGTTCTTGGAATAAAGCCATAATTTGCAGGATAGTGAGTTGATGTGTGCAAAATTCTGTCAAGCATCAGATATCCTGTTTCCTTATCAAGCTCATACTTTTTCTTGCTTCCTTTTGAAATCTCTACAACACAGATAAAGTCCTCTGCCTGTATTCTTTTTGGTGAAATGTCGTGCCAGATATTAGACATACTAAAAACTCCTTTTTATTTTATTTTGATTATTTTCTCTGCCTTTAAAACAATAAAAAGCATAATAAAGATACAAATTATAAGTTCAGGTAACAAATATGTACATTGATACACAAATGAATATGTCCACGGATTTTGCCCCATAGGTGCAAAATCCTTAAAAATAAACACTCCGCTTAAAAGCGAACATATAAATCTGCATATAACTCCTGCACAGGTACCCGTGATAACTCCAAAAACATTCTTTTTGAATATACCCGATACCCCAACAAGACCAAATGCCAGTATATAGTCAAGAAATATTGATGCGGGATGATAAATTACCCCTGAAAACATCAGGGAAACAAGTCCATATATTGAGCCTGTAAATATCCCCGCAACAGCACCCCGTCTGTATGATATTATAAAAAGGGGAACCATTGTCAGTGAAATTGATCCTCCCTGAGGCATTTCAAATATTTTTATAAAACTGCATAAAACCGTTAGTGCAATGAAAGCAGCACATTCGGTTAAAATTTTTGTTCTCTTCATAATCGTCATCTTTCTTTATATTATTCCAAACAGTATAAAACCTACTGTATTTATAGCAAAATTCGCAAACATATGTACTAACCAGGACGGATAAATACTTCCGCTTTTTTCATTAAGATAATTAAATATAAGTCCTCCCGCAAAAAGTCCTGTCATAATAATTATGAACACATCAACACTGAACCATCCAATCATCATAGCTATATGATAAATCGCAAAAACAAAAGAGCTGAACAAATATGCAAACTTTCTGCCCGTTATTCTCTTGAGTGTTAAAAACGCAAAGCCTCTGAAGAAAAATTCTTCAAGAAAAGAATTTACAAAAGAGATGTATATGGAAACAAATACGAAATTCTTCCCCGTAACACCTATATTATTCGATAATGACCCTGTTATTGCTGAAAAATCAAAAACATCCTTTAAAAGCAGATATCCACCTAAGATAACTATATAAACAAACATACACAGAAAAATTGCAGACTTTATCCCTTTTTTCTCAGGAATAAAGTTTTCTTTTATTCTGATATCCCTATCAAAAAATGAATACACAAAAGGCAATATTAAAAACAGCACAAGCTTTATAGCTGATTTAGAAAAATAATTTGCTTTAAGTATTCCGTCAATTACTGCCATAATTATACAAAATACTGACACCAAAGCAACTATCAGTATTGCTTTTTTTGTATTTTTTTTCATACTAGCACCTTATTTCAAAAACATTTTTATCTTTTGGGTGTTTTCCACGCTGTATTCTATTTCAGAAGAATACATTCTTGCAACATCAAGCATCTCATCTAAACTTTTGCAGGCTGAACATATTTGTCCCAAAACCCAAAGGCTGAGAAGTGTAACCCCAATACCACTTTGAAAATGACGGAATATAAAATAGCAGGCAAGCTGTTCAAAGAAAATCTGCAAATCATCTCTTTCAAATATAGCCACACCTTCTGCACCTTTAAGCTTTTTAAGTTCATCTTCCCAGCTTTCATCAAGCCTTTCCAAAGACATATACAACTTATATAATTCTTCATTGGAAAAATGAAATTCAAAACCATATTTTTCTGCAAGAGTCTTTAATCTTTCATAAACTGTAAGGTTTCTGTTTTGCATAATATCAAAAACTTCTTTGCGTTCTTTGAAAAAGTCGTTGTCTTTTTCAGACTCCGGCACAGATATATAAAATTTTTCATCCTCCGTGAGAATAATTCTTGCCGCTTCCTCACAACAAAGTCCCAATCCTGTTTCCGTAAAATCTTCATAAAAATTGCTGAATCTTGGGTGCAGGTAACATATATCACATATGGCACCGTCCCCAAGCTCACATATAATATCACAAAGCCCGCTTTGGTTAAGAAAAGGACACCTCTCCCCCTCTTTTAAAACGAAGTGAGTGGGTTCTCCCGCAATATTTTTTCTTATCTTTTCAGCAAACCCGCCTTCTAAAGAATTATATAACACCATTGTCTCTTCGTCAATATCAATTTCCCATCCAATGCAACAACTGTGCTTGCATAAGCCCTTGATACATTCAAATTTTTCATAATAATTTGGAAATACTTCAATCATAAGGACCCTCTTTTGTCTTTTATTAAAGAACAGTGAATAATCAGAACCACTATTTTCAACCCATATTTTTTACTGTTTTTTCTCCGAATACTTCCCACCAGAACCCGTAGATTTTCTCTCTCCCAATAGTATATGTAAATATTTAAAATCAGCAAACTGATGTTTAATTTTTATGAGCTTGTCACAAGTAAAAGAAAACTCCAATCTTCTTGTTTTAATCACATCAGTCCCATAAACCATATAACTACAAGGGCAGTCAATGTTACCAGGGTATCAATAGTTATACCATAAAACATTGGCGAAAGTCCTGCATTTTTAAAATCTGTAAGACTGGTTCCAAGTCCAATAGCCGCCAATGCCATTACCATAAGGAATTTACTTATACTCTTCATCATCCCTGATATTTCTGGAGTTATAAATCCTACACTGTTTAATACTGCCAACAATAAAAACCCACCAATAAACCAAGGAACAATTCCCAAAATATTTACTCTTTTGCTACCACTGATTGCCTGGAGTTCTTTTCGCTTCATCCGTATACCAATATACGCAAACACCAAAACAGTAGGTATGATTGCAATAGTACGGGTAAGTTTAACCATAGTTGCAAAATCTCCAGCCGCTTCAGAAAAAGCATACCCAGTAGCAACTACACTTGCAGTATCATTTACAGAAGTTCCTGCCCATATGCCATATGCAATATCGGTCATTCCCAACATCTTGCCCATAATCGGATATAGCGCAATCATTATCATATCAAAAAGGAATGTTGAAGACATCGCAAAAGCTATATCCTTATCATCTGCATCAATAACGGGTGCGATAGCCGCCACTGCAGAACCACCACAAATTCCTGTTCCTGCCGAAATTAGATTACCAAGTTTCCAGTTAAGCCCAAAAAACTTGCGGATGAAAAAACCACCGCCGAAACACATAGCAAAGGTAAAAAGCATTACAAAAAAGGTCATTTTACCAACAGACATAATCGTCCCTATTGAAAGAGATCCGCCCAACAGAATAATAGCTATCTTTAAAATTCTTTTGGAAGTAAACTTAAGCGCAGGCTTTATCCAAACAGGATGAAAAAAACTATTGATTATTGTCCCCATAAACAACGCAATAATAGAAGAGCCCAACAATTCTCCCGGAATCAAATGTTCAATCATTACAGACAAGCTTGCCACAATTACACATATAATAATTCCCACAGTAAACATAACTTGTTTTTCTGTTTTTTCCTTTTTCTTTATGTTTTGTTTTTTTGTTGTCATGCATTCATCCTCTTTCCTTAATGGTAATTATTTCAATAAAACCAAATTTTCAACACAATTCGACTTTTGTCAAGTCAGGAGAACAGTGAATAATAGGACCTACTAACTTTCCCCTATTTTTTCAACTGTTTTTCCTTTAACACTTTTTACTAGAACCCGCAGAAATATCAAATTTTCCTGCCCGATATGTATATATTTATTATCGGCAAACTATTATATTTAATTTTGAGATTGGTACGAGTGAAACGCAATGGAATTGTACCATTTTACTCCACAATAAATTTATCTGATGTAACAACTGCTGCTTCACACAATGGTTTTAATTTTGTTAATCCATCCCAAAGCATTACTTTTATTTCATCTATGTCGTTCGATAGATTAAATGTTTCATGCGGTTGACTATATGGTCTGCTTTGCAGTCTCACAAGTTGTTTATTCTTGTATCCGGCAACTATAATATTACATGAACCAGAAACATTATATATTGATGTTTCAACTTTGCAGGAAGTACTGCTCTTTATTACAGTTATATCTGTATATGGAACTGCCTTCAATACAGTATATAGGGTAATATCATTATCTACTATTAGTAAAGTATCCGCAGTATATTCAACATAAGACTCACCACCATCTGTATTCCAGCCTAACACCTCATACCCTTTTTCGTCAAATAGGCTCACATATTCATCTAAACGCACTGCTTCCCCATTTCTCACAATAACTTGCATCGTTTCATCAGAGTTTACAAACGTCATTGTTTTGTAATGATCAGGATCTTCTTCCCATTTTGCATATAAATTCAAATTATCTGTAACAACATCGGTTTCAAAATCCCACTGTTTAATGTATGTTTCATCGCTATACCAACCAGTAAATTTATATCCTTCTTTGACAGGATTTTGAGGTTCAACAATAGTATTCCCATTCATCACACTTGTCAGACTATCTATTACGTTTCCACCTAATGTATGAAAAACAACAGTGTAAGTGATCTCTTGATTTATAGTTTCATTCAATCCCACGATGTTGACATATTTTTTATCACCATTTTTAAGATATCCAACAATAACACTATTTGTGTTTTCGGTAACTATTGTTTGCAAATTGTTATTTCCTTGATTTACAACAATAGATGTGTCTTTTAGTGATGTGTTTGAAGATATTTTAAGACCTCCACCTTCTAATGGTAATACAGACAATTCCGTCACATCAGCTGATACCGTTAAATTATTCCAAGGTATATCGGCATTATCAATACTTATAGTTATTGATTTCTTTCCCTTATTTTCAGAAGTTATTTTTGCTCCTTCATTCGGAGAAAGATATATTACAGGTTTATCCTCAGATTCAACACTTATCAGTGATTGATATGAGTTGTTATACATAATCATTGTTTTGTACTTTTCTATATCATCTGAAGGCATTATCGTATATTTATCTTCTCCGCAAATACGACTGGTCCATAAGTTTGTTCCAATTTTTGAATTTAATTCAGAAATATTTAAATCACCTTCCACGCCATTATAAGAAACACTTGAAGATGCTACACCATCAGTTATGACAAAGTTAGAATAATTGGTTGACAGTTCAGTTTCTATTTCGTTTTCTCCAAAAGATAATAATGCTATAGACGGATTATAAACGCACTGATTTGTTAGTTTTTCCTGAATATTTAGGTCTTCATATAAGGATGTATCTGCCAATACAGAATGCAGCATAAGTGTACCCGCTGTGGTACTGTAAGAACCATCAACCAAGCCTTCCGGACCGGAATCATAAGAAATGTCCTCATAATCATATGATATCTTCATATATGTTGGCACACCCTGTTTCCACGATTTATCTGAACTCATTCTGTCTCTATATACTAACCAATTAGGGTCGGCAATGTAAACTTTATATTGTGTGCCATCATCCTCAAGTTTATATGCCAGGACAGAATGTCCACTCCACTGTAATGTCCATTTGTTATTTGTGAATTGATAATTCAAAACAACCGGAATTCCTGTTTTATCAATATTTTTCAGGGAAGAAACCAACTTTTGGGCAAGTTTCTTTGTGCCCGATCTTTTGTCTGCTGTCAAAGCTTTGTCAACATCGGGTAAATATTGCGATAAAAAGTAATAATTTATCAGCGAAGCTACTTTTTTGTTATCTTTAGGATAATCTAAGTCGTTAGCAATTTTTGCATCATTGTCAAAATACCAAGGCTCTAAATGACCAAGTTTCAGTAAAGCCATAACTTCTGTCATACCAAAACAGCTTCCGCCAAAATCGCTATTACGATATGAATTCATCTGGATTTTTTCTAACCAGTTAAGATTCTTGGTTAAAATATTGTAATATTCATCGCTAATATAATATTCTCCACCCCAAAAATCCCAAGAGTTCCCGAAATTAAATGTATCAACACCCCATTCGATTAAATCAGCCTTTTTCCATCCTGCATATAGTACTATATCACTGGTAACTTTTTTATTCACTGTACCAGCACTTGTGATATATGGTTGACCACTACATATTTTATTTGCATACCAACCAGTAAAAATATACCCTTCTCTTGTGGGTTTATCAGGTGCAACAACATAGTTGCCTTCCATCACTTCCTGGTCAGGGCATGAGCCACTACCACCGTTCAAGTTAAATGATGCAGAATAAGTTTTTGAAGGTGTATCAGCCGAATAGTTATAATGTATTGTTGCATTGGTAAGTTTCTCGTTACCATTCGATATACTTATTTCATTCCAATCTTCTTCATTGCCAGTATAATATATATCTGTCAAACTATTGCACTCATAAAAAGCTTGTTCCTCTATATTTTTTACCGAATTTTGCATAATAACATTTACCAAATGAGTGCATCCAGAAAATGCAGCTATACCTATATTCCTTAAACCTTTTGGTAAACTTATATCCGTCAATCTAAAACAATTTGAAAAAGCAAAATCATCAATAATTGTAACTCCATTGGGAATAATTATATTTTTTAAATTTGCGCAACGGCTAAATGCAGATTTGCTTATTGTCGCAATACCATTTGGCAATTCAATACTAAGCAAATTCGAACATTGCACAAATGCACTTTCTCCAATAAAAGTTAACATATCTGGTAAAATAATATCGCTAAGCCTGGTACAATATGCAAATGCATAATTATCAATTCTTGTTACGCTGTTTGGTATGGTTATACTTGTTAAATTGTAGCAACCATAAAACGCATATTCGCCTATACTTGTTACGCT
>JAZNFO010000052.1:0-11621 GCA_045575975.1 Clostridia bacterium
TGACTTTTTTGCCGAATCATTATATACTAAATGAAGTATGTTAAGAATTAAACAATATTATATGAAAGAGGTAATATATATGAACAGAGTTTATAATTTTTCAGCAGGTCCTTCTATGCTTCCTGTAGAAGTGTTGGAAAGAGCACAAAGAGAAATGCTTAATTGTAATGACAGCGGTCAGTCTGTTATGGAAATGAGCCATCGTTCAAAGGAATATCAAGCAATTATTGATGAGGCAGAAAGCCTTCTTCGTGAAATAATGAATATTCCTGATAACTATAAGGTTTTATTCCTTCAGGGTGGAGCTTCAACTCAGTTTGCAATGATTCCTTTAAATCTTGCAAAGAATAAGAAAGCTGATTTCGTAACAACAGGTCAGTGGTCAAAGAAAGCAATTCAGGAGGCTTCAAAATATATTGAAACCAATGAAGTTGCATCAAGTGCTGACACAGTTTTCACTTATATTCCAAAGCTTGATAAGAGTATGTTCTCTCCTGATGCAGATTATGTTCATATTACATATAACAACACAATTTACGGAACAAGATACACATCACTTCCTGATACAGGGGATGTTCCGATTGTTGCAGATATGTCTTCTATGATTTTATCAGAAGAGGTTGATGTTTCAAAATTCGGAATGATTTATGCCGGTGCACAGAAGAATATGGGTCCTGCAGGTGTTACTCTTGTAATAATCAGAGAAGACCTTCTCGGTGAAGCACTTGAATTCACACCAACAATGCTTAAATATCAGACACATGTTGATAACGGTTCAATGTACAACACACCTCCAACATATGGTATCTATATCTGTAAGCTTGTTTACGAATGGATAAAGAATATGGGCGGTATTGCAAAGATGCAGGAAATCAATGAAAAGAAAGCAAAAATCTTATATGATTTCCTTGATAATTCAAAAATGTTCAGAGGAACAGTTGTTAAGGAAGACCGTTCACTTATGAATGTTCCGTTTGTAACAGATGATGAAGAACTTAATGCAAAATTCATCAAAGAAGCAAAGGAAGCAGGTTTCGTTAACCTTAAAGGACACAGAAGTGTTGGCGGTATGAGAGCTAGTATCTATAATGCAATGCCTGTAGAGGGTGTTGAAGCTCTTGTTAAGTTTATGGAAAAATTTGAAAAAGAAAACGCTTAAAGGAGTGTAATATAATGTATAAGGTTCAGACTTTAAACAAGATTGCTAAAATCGGTCTTGATGTTTTAGATGATAAATATACCTTTGGTGATGAAGTTGAAAATCCTGACGGTATAATTTTAAGAAGCTTTAATATGCACGAAATGGAACTTCCGGAAAGTCTTTCTGCTATTGCAAGAGCAGGTGCAGGAGTAAATAATATTCCTGTTGATAAATGCAGTGAAAAAGGTATTGTTGTATTCAACACTCCGGGAGCAAATGCCAATGCGGTAAAAGAACTTGTTATTGCAGGTCTTTTCCTTGCATCAAGAAAAATCGTAAAAGGTATTGAATGGGCAAAAACTCTTAAAGGTAACGGAAGCGAAGTTTCAAAGCTTGTTGAAAAAGGCAAGTCAAACTTTGCAGGCCCTGAAATTCAGGGAAAAACTCTTGGTATAATAGGACTTGGTGCTATTGGTGTTCGTGTTGCAAATGCTGCACATGCACTTGGTATGGAAGTTATCGGTTATGATCCTTATTTGTCAGTTGATGCAGCATGGCATGTAACACGCAGTGCGAAAAAGGCAAATGATATAGAAACAATTCTTGCAGAAAGTGATTATATAAGTGTTCATGTTCCTGCAACAGAAACAACAAAGGGAATGTTCAATAAGGATGCATTTAGAAAAATGAAGAAGGGTGCTCGTCTTCTGAACTTCTCAAGAGGTGAGCTTGTTGTTGATGCTGATGTTATTGATGCATTGGCAGACGGAACACTGGCTGCTTATGTAACAGACTTTGCATCAGATGCTTTACTTGCTGATGAAAATGTTATTGTTATGCCTCACCTTGGAGCATCAACTCCTGAAAGTGAAGATAACTGTGCTGTTATGGCAGCAAAAGAAATTAAAGATTTCCTTGAAAATGGAAATATAAAGAATTCTGTGAACTTCCCGAATTGCGATATGGGAGAGGTTTCAGGTTCAAGAGTTGCAATAGCGCATAAAAATATTCCAACAATGCTCAACAAGATTTCTCAGCTTTTTGCAAATGATAATATTAACATTGAAAATATGCTTAATAAGAGCAAGGGCGACTATGCATATACATTAATTGATATATGCGGAGAAGTTGACGATTCTGTTAAGGATGAACTTTTAGCAATTGACGGAATTATTAAGGTAACAATATACAGAGCATAATTAAATTATCGGTAAGCCGGACGGTTGCGGGCATATGGAGTAATCCTGTGCGTGAGGAAAGTCCGAGCTCCAAAGGGCAAGGATGCAAGGTAACGCCTTGTGGAGGTAACTCTAAGGAAAGTGCAACAGAAATATACCGCCTGAAATTTTCAGGTAAGGGTGGAAAGGCGAGGTAAGAGCTCACCCGCGATATGGCGACTTATCGTTGATGTAAACCCCATCCGGAGCAACACCTGATAAAAAGATTAAGTTTGCCCGACGGCTTTTGAAAAGGTGGCTAAAGATATATAGTGATATATATCGTAGATAGATAACCGTCTAAGACAGAACTCGGCTTATAGACTTACCGATATACTTATAAAGCAAAAACCAAAATCTTTTTATAAAGATTTTGGTTTTTTATCTACCAGAGGTGGAAAGGTTTATTATGGATAAAAAAACGAAGTGTTATAATGTAACAGGAATGAACTGTGCGGCCTGCAGTGCCAGGGTTGAAAAGGCAGTTAAAACAGTTGGTGGTGTTGAACGGTGCTCTGTAAATCTCCTCACAAACGATATGGTTGTTGAGGGTGACGCAGATGCCTCTGAAATAATTAAGGCGGTAACAGATGCAGGATATGGGGCAAGCCTGAAAGGAGAAAAGAAAAAAACTTCTGAAAACACAGGTGAAATAAAGAATGATATTTCAGGGTTGAAACAAAGACTAGTGTTTTCTTTAATTTTCCTTATAATTCTTATGTATGTTTCAATGGGGCATACAATGTGGAATATGCCCATGCCGGACTTTTTTAATAATAACTATGTAGCTGTGGGTCTTTTGCAGCTTGTTTTGACAACTGTTATTATGGTAATCAATCAAAGATTTTTTATAAGTGGTTTTAAGGGACTTATAAAGAAATCTCCTAATATGGATACACTTGTTGCCCTTGGTTCTGCAGCAGCCTTTGTTTACAGCACGGTAATACTTTTTACAATGACAAGAAGCCAGGATGCGGCACATCATCTTTTACACGAGCTTTATTTTGAGTCAGCAGGAACAATACTCACTTTGATTACTCTGGGAAAAATGCTGGAAGCACGGGCTAAAGGAAAAACCACGGATGCTATTAAAAAGCTTGTTAGTCTTGCACCTGAAACCGCAGTTGTAATTCGTAATGGAATTGAAACAACCATTAAGACAGAGGATTTATTAATTGGAGACATATTTGTTGTTCGTCCGGGAGAAAATATTCCCGTTGATGGAGAAATTATGGAAGGTATCTGCTCAGTTAATGAAGCTTCTCTGACTGGGGAGAGTATACCGGTTGATAAAAAAGAGGGTGATTTGGTTTCTTCCGGAACTATTAATTTGTCAGGATATATAAAATGCCGGGCAACAAAGGTTGGGGAAGATACAACCCTGTCACAGATTATAAAACTTGTGAGCGAGGCATCTTCGTCAAAAGCACCGATTTCTAAAATTGCAGATAAGGTGTCAGGAGTTTTTGTTCCAACGGTTATTACAATCTCGGTTATAACAATGCTAATCTGGTTGATTTCCGGGAATACAGTTGGATTCTCTCTTGCGAGGGGTATTTCAGTCCTTGTTATAAGCTGTCCTTGTGCCCTTGGACTTGCAACCCCGGTTGCAATAATGGTTGGAAGCGGCGTTGGTGCAAAATACGGGATTATGTTCAAAACAGCAGTTTCGCTGGAACAGACAGGTAAGGTGAAAACTGTAGCTCTTGACAAAACGGGAACAATTACTGTGGGAAAACCAAAAGTAACCGATGTTATTCCTGTTGATGTTTTGGAAAATGAACTTGTTAAATATGCTTATTCTCTTGAAAATAAGAGCGAACATCCACTTGCAGGGGCTATAGTTGAATATGGAAAAGAAAATAATATAAAGTTAATTGAAAGCGAGAGCTTTGAAATTTTCCCGGGAAATGGTCTCTGTGCAACTATAGAAGATGAAGTAATATATGGCGGAAATCTGAAATTTGTAAGTGATTATGCAGATATAAGTTATGAAGTTAATAAAAAAGCAGAACTTTTGTCATCTCAGGGCAAAACTCCTCTGTTTTTTGTTAAGGGTAATTCTTTAATCGGTGTAATAGCTGTTGCGGATACTGTTAAGGAAGATAGCGTCAAAGCAGTAAAAACACTTAATAAAATGGGAATAAAAACTATAATGCTGACGGGAGATAATAAGAGAACGGCGGAAGCAATCGGTAAATTGGTTGGTGTTGATGAAATTATATCGGATGTCCTTCCTGAAAATAAGGAAAGCATTATAAGAGATTTAAAGAAGACAGGCTTTGTTATAATGGTTGGAGACGGAATAAATGATGCTCCGGCACTGACAAGTGCGGATACCGGAATTGCAATAGGTGTAGGGTCAGATATTGCGGTAGATGCTGCAGATGTTGTTCTTGTTAAGAATAGCCTTGCCGATGTACCGGCGGCTATAAAATTAAGCAGAAAGGTTCTTAAAAATATAAAAGAGAATCTCTTCTGGGCATTTATATATAATGTAGTTGGGATACCGATTGCAGCAGGGGTTTTAATACCGTTCTTTAATATAAGGCTCAATCCGTCTTTTGCAGCACTAGCTATGAGTCTTTCAAGCTTTTGTGTGGTGTCCAATGCATTAAGGCTTAATTTGGTTGATGTTTATAATAATAAAAGAGAAAAGAGGGTAAAACTTATGAAGAAAAGAATTAAAATTGATGGAATGATGTGTGGTCATTGTGAAGCTACAGTGAAAAAAGCATTGGAACTAATTCCTGAAGTGGAATCAGCCGATGTGAGCCATAAGGATGGACTTGCAAATGTAACATTAAAAAGCGAAATAGCTGATGATGTGTTAATAAAAACAATAGAAGAAAAAGATTTTAAAGTAATAGGCATAGATTAAAAAATATCCCTTTTGGTTCGTTAACCAAAAGGGGTATATTTTTATATGTTTTTAAAGTATTTTTTATAGCTCAGATAAAAGAGTATTGCAGAAATTCCTGCAGCCAGGTAATCTGTAACAGGCTGTGCCAGTGCCAGAAGCCCAGCGGATGAAAAAGTGTTGAATAAAAACAGTATGGGAATGTATAAAAGTCCTTGCCTGCTGATTGAAAGTATAAGTGACGGTATTGCGGCACCGATTGACTGAATAGCATTGATGAAAACAAATAAAATTCCAAGAACAGGACCTGAATATATGTATATCCTTGAAAATGTCATTCCAAATCCTGATGCCGCAGGGTTATCAAGAAATGCAGAAACTAAAGGTTTTGCTCCGTAGTAGCAAACAATAGTCATAATAGCGCTAAGAGAAAAAGCAAGCATCAGAGAAAACTTAAGAATGTCAAAATATCGTTTTTTATTTTTTGCTCCAAAACAATATCCTAAAAGTGGTTGGATACCTGTGCCAAGACCGATCAGAAGCATAACTGCTATCATATTAACTTTCATAGCAACCCCGAGGCCTGCGACAGCCATATCTCCGTGTTTTAACATAAGGTTGTTTATGATTATGTTTGAACAGCTCATAAGCATATTGTTAAGGGATGCGGGAATTCCTATTGCAAGAACATCGGTCATAATTTTATTTCCGATTTTATATTCCTTAATGTTAACTGACAACATTGAATCAGCAGAGATAAGATGCTTGAAATAGAATGCGGTGGAGCATATGTTTCCTATAACAGTAGCAATTGCTGCTCCTGCAACATCCCAGCCAAACCCTAAAATCATAATAGGGTCAAGAACTATATTTACAAGGTTTCCGATTATCATGCCTTCCATAGCCTTTTTTGCATTTCCCTCGGCTCTTATTATATGGCTGAAGGTCTTGCTTACTATCAAAAAGGGAATACCTAATGATACTATTGAAAGATAGGTTGATGTATAGTCTAAGGTGTCAGCACTTGCTCCAACCATAAGTGAAATCTCTTTTGAAAAGATAATAATAAGAATAAGAGAGATAATACCAATTCCAAGTCCTGACCAGAAACAGAAGGAAGATGTGCTTTTAGCTTTTTCTTTTTCTCCTGCACCAAGCATTCTTGATATAAGGGAAAGTCCGCCTATGCCGAAAAGCATTCCTATGGACATAAATATAAGAAAAACCGGGGTTGCAACTGAAACTGCGGCAACCATATATGGATTTTTTGTTTGCCCGATAAAGAATGTGTCTGCTAAATTATACACTAATACCATAATCATACTGATTATAGATGGAATAACATTGCTGAAAACCGCTTTAGGAACGGGGGCATCTCTGAAAATTTCTGCTGTATTGTCTTTCATTTTTTCACCTACGTTATTTTAGTCTTTTTTTACAAAAAAATATTATACTATTTAAATTAAAAAAAATCAACCATAAATTATACACTTGAAATGTAGTTTTAAATGTGTTACAATAATATTTAGCAGAAAAATGTGTGGAGGTAAGCTGAAAAATGGACATTTTTGTTGAACATATGGTTAAAAGAAAAAAAAACGTAATGGATTATATAAAAGTTTTATCAGTATTGATAGTGGGACTTTTTCTTATTTTAATTGTTCCGTTTATAGGGGTTGTTATTCCGTCAGCAGGATCAATGGCTCTTATATTGGTTATATTAATTATTTATCTTATGTATAAGCTTGTAACATCTATAAACCTTGAGTATGAATATATATTGACAAATGCAGAAATGGATGTTGATAAAATTATTAATCTAAGAACAAGAAAAAAGGTAGCTGAGGTTAATTTCCATAAAATTGATTTTTTTGGAAAGGCAGGAAGTGCAGAGTATAATAACTCATTAAAAAATAGAAATATTAAGAAAATCTTTGCGTGCAGAGATATTAAGGATGCGGAAACCTATTTTGTTGTTTTTGAAAGTGATGATAACGGCAAAATGATGCTCATTTTCTCACCAAGTGAAAAAATGGTTAAGAGTATCAGTGTGATAAACCCGCAAAAATGCATAGTCGGATAATTTATGATAAAAACAGGAATTGATATAGTAGAAATAAAAAGAATAAAAAAAAGTCTCGAGAAAAATGATGGGTTTTTAAGCCGTGTATTCACTGATAAAGAGGTAGAATATATAAGAGAAAAAAACTATCGTGGGGAAACTGTTGCAGGGATGTTTGCTGCAAAAGAAGCATATTCCAAATTTCTTGGAACAGGCTTTTCAGGAATAAGTCTTAAGGATATTGAAGTGCATCATAATGAAAAATGCAAACCATATATAGTTTTTAAAGGGATAAAGGTGAATGCAGATTTGTCAATTTCTCATTCTGATGATAATGCGGTTGCAGTTGTATGCGGAGAGGATGCGTCAGGTTCAAAAGTTAATAACGAGACTTTGTTAAAAATGAAAAATCTTATGCCGAGGAGAAAGCCTGATGCACACAAAGGTGATTTTGGCAAAGTATTCATTCTTGGTGCATCAAAAGGTATGACTGGTGCAGTCTGTTTATCAGCCATGGGTGCTTTAAGATGCGGATGCGGACTTTTAAATGTGGGAGTTCCCGAATCTGTATATTCCGTTGTTGCAACAAAATTAACCGAAGCTATGACTATGGGTTATAGTGACTATGAGGGAAAATTTTCAGCAGATAATTCCCGGGATATAACAGAAAGAATAAATCTTTCAGATGTAACAGGCTTTGGAATGGGTTTTGGACAGAGTGAACATTGCAGTAAGCTCATTTTTGATATAATTGAAAAGGCAGAAAAACCATTGGTTATTGATGCGGATGGCATAAATGCAGTTTCCGGGAATATAGATATATTAAAAAAATTAAAAGTCAAGGCGGTAATAACTCCCCATCCTATGGAGATGTCAAGACTCACAGGGAAAAGCGTTTTAGAGATTCAAAAAGACAGACTCGGTGCAGCTCTTGGTTTTTCTGAAAAATACAATGTTGTAACTGTTTTAAAAGGTGAGCATACAGTGGTTGCTGACACAGATGGCAGGTATTATATAAATGAAACCGGAAATCCGGGAATGGCAACAGGCGGGAGTGGAGATGTGCTCACAGGTATGATTGCATCATTTATAGGGCAGGGGCTAAGTCAGTTTAAATCTAGTGTACTGTCAGTTTATCTTCATGGAAGAGCAGGCGATTTAGCTGCAGAAGAACTTGGCGAGCATTCTGTTATTGCATCAGATATCTTAAATAAAATCCCCTTGGCAATAAAGGAGCTAGTGTATTGAAAAAGTCATTTGCAATATTAATTGCATTTGTACTTATGATAACTTTTTCTGCCTGCGGCAGAAGAATAAAGCACGATTCATATAAAAATATATATGATAGATTCAACAATATCTCGTCATATGTTGCAGAGGCAGAGCTTACGGTTAAGTCAAATCTGACAACGAACACTTATGGGATCAGGCAGTATTTTCTTTCACCCAGCTATTATAAAACAGAGATAATCTCTCCCGAAAGTTTAAAGGGAACAGGCTATAGTTTTTATAATGGAAAGGTTGTTATGCATTCGGGTGATGGTAATATTTTTTCATTGGACGATTATATTCCGGAAGATAAAAGTTATATATTTATAAATGATTTTTTTGAAGCTTATTATAAAAGTGAGGATGCTTTTGTTGAAACGGCAGACAGTCTGACGAATGATTATACGGTGCTTAAAAATATTTTATCGGATGACAATCCCATGAGGCATAGCCAGAAAGTCTGGATAAGCAATAAGGATTTCACTCCTGAAAAGCTTATAACCTATGATATGGATGGTAATGAGATACTGAGTGTGAATTTTAAAAGTTTTAAATTAAATGAGAGTATAGAAAAAGATTTATTTAAATAATAACATATTTTGTAAAAAATGTATTATAGTCAATTTCGGTGGCAATAATATAAACATCGGAGGACGGGTCGGAAGGTTTTGTTCTTCTTAAAAGTTTATATGTGCCATGTTTCACTGACAAAAACAAGTGTTGTTGCGTATAGTGTATTAGGATTGATTTAAACTTTAAGGAGAGGATATGCTATGTCAAAACTGATTGATTTTGAAAAAAATGAATTAGAAATAGTTTTGGCTAAAGGGTATGAAACTATGTCCTCCGTCAATCTAACACTTGCTGAAGAGGGACTAGAAAGTGATAATTCGTCTCTTCAGCTGATAGAACAAATACTTGCGGAGAGTGAATGAAATTGATAGTAAAACGAGGAGATATCTATTATGCAGATTTGAGTCCCGTTATCGGTTCGGAACAAGGGGGAGTACGCCCTGTGCTGATAATTCAGAACGATGTGGGAAACAAATATAGTCCAACAGTGATAGCAACAGCAATTACATCACAGATAAACAAGGCCAAGATGCCGACTCATATTGAACTTGATGCTAATGAATATGGACTTTCAAAAGATAGCGTTGTTCTGGCAGAACAGATAAGGACTATTGATAAAAAAAGACTTAAGGAAAAAATAGGACATTTGGATGATGATCTTATGAATAAAGTAAATCAGGCACTGGAAATCAGCTTCGGACTTATATAAGCAAAAAACATATCAAGGTACAAAGGAGTTTTTGAAATGAAAAACAAAAAATTTCGTGTAATTTTTTTAGTATTTATACTTATAGTTTTAGTCACAACAATTTATTCTGTATTTGCAGAAACAGGAGACGGTAATGACCCTCTTGTATCTTTAAGTTATATACAGAACAAGGTTATACCTGAAATTAAGGAATATATAGATGAGAAGCTTTCTTCTCTGGGAGGCGGAAGTGCATCCTTTGAAGTTGTTGATTTCAAAAAAGGGGATGTTGTTTTGTGTGAAAAAAGCACAGAGCTTATTCTCAGAATGGGAAAGGCAACAATTATAGCATCGGAAAAAGGCGGACTCGCAGACACAACAGCAGGATTTGACTTGGCAAACGGAGAAAATATGCCTTCTAATCACCTGCTTATTGTACCGCTTGGAGATGGAAGAGGTTTTATAGCAGAAGACAATTTAATTGTAATGATAAAGGGTAATTATAGTATAAAGTAATAAAAAACCTTTCATATGTTTGTGCATATGAAAGGTTTTTTGTGTAAACTCACAAAAATTATTGCTTTTTATGATAGTTTGTGGTAGAATGTAATGATAGAATTTTATAAAAATTGAGGTTAGAATAATGCCGGAAAATAAAATATGGTTATCAACACCAACTATGCATGGAGATGAACAAAAATTTGTAAAAGAGGCTTTTGATACAAATTGGGTTGCACCTCTTGGAAAAAATGTAACCGAGTTTGAAAATGAGATTGCAAGGTATGTTGGATGTAAGGCAGCTGCTGCAATGACAGCGGGAACTCATGCTCTTCATCTTGCTGTTAAGCTTGCAGGAGTTGGAAGTGGAGATGTTGTCCTTTGTTCTGATTTAACTTTTGCGGCAACTGTAAACCCTGTTACATATGAAAATGGAACACAGGTTTTTATTGATTCGGAATATGAAACCTGGAATATGGATCCTGTAGCACTAGAAAAAGCCTTGAAAAAATATGAAGGCAAGGTTAAAGCTGTTATTGTTGCAAATCTTTATGGAACTCCGGCAAAGCTTGATGAAATTGTAAGCCTTTGTGAGAAGTATAATGTTGTTCTGATCGAAGATGCGGCAGAATCACTTGCTGCTTCATATAAGGGCAGACAAACCGGAACTTTTGGGAAGTATAATGCTATCAGCTTTAACGGGAATAAAATTATAACATCATCAGGTGGGGGAATGTTCCTTTCTGATGATGAGGAAGCGGTAAAGAAGGTCCGTTTCTATTCAACCCAGGCAAGGGATGCTGCACCCTGGTATCAGCATAGTCATATTGGATATAACTACAGAATGAGCAATGTGGTTGCCGGTATTGGAAGAGGACAGCTTTTGCACCTTGATGAGCATAAGGCAATAAAAACAAGAATATACAGAATGTATGAGGAAGCCTTTAATGATTTGCCGGTAAAAATGAATCCGTATCTTGAATGCTCAGAGCCAAATTTCTGGCTTAGCTGTCTGACTATTAATGAAGATGCTATGGAAAAGGTAAATCCTGAAAAAATCAGAGTTACACTTGAAAAAGAAAATATAGAGTCAAGACCTATATGGAAACCAATGCACCTGCAGCCTGTGTTTG
This sequence comes from Clostridia bacterium, assembly GCA_045575975.1. Lineage (GTDB taxonomy): Bacteria > Bacillota > Clostridia > Monoglobales > Monoglobaceae > RGIG8709. The sequence continues at coordinate 11,442 of JAZNFO010000052.1, forward strand.
AGGGATATGATTTTGTGAGTGCAGGAGAAAAGGATGTGGCTAAAGATATATTCGAAAGAGGTATTTGCCTGCCGTCTGATATAAAAATGACTGAAGACGAACAACAGTTAATAGTCAATATTATTAAGGGGTTATTTTGATGTATAGAAAATACATAAAAAGATTTTTGGATATTTTGTG
>JAZNFO010000053.1:0-5352 GCA_045575975.1 Clostridia bacterium
ATTATATACAAAAAATTTTTTATAGGTGATATAAATGTTTAATACTTCTATACTAAATAACATTAACAACCCTTATGCATTTGCAAAAATAAAAGGAAACAACGATTATACACATATTAATGGCTTCGCTTTTTTTTATAAATTACAGACAGGTATACTTGTCTCCCTTCAACTAAATGGATTGCCTACATCTAACAACATCTGTAAAAAACCAATATTTGCTGTTCATATCCACAGTGGGGGCAATTGCACAGGCAACAACGCCGACCCTTTCGCAGATGCCATGACACACTATAATCCCAACAGTTGCACTCACCCCTACCATGCAGGCGATTTACCGCCTATATTTGGTGTAAACGGCCTTGGCTTTTCTGCATTTTTGACAAATCGATTTACCACCGAAGAAATTATAGGAAAAACTATTATAATCCACTCTGCACCTGATGACTTTACAACTCAACCATCCGGCAATTCTGGTATAAAAATCGCTTGCGGTGTAATTACATCCGTATATCAACCAGTTGGTATTTAATATATACTCTGTCGATTATAAACACCAAACAATTATCTTGCTATTTTCTCCACCTTGGCAGAAATAAGAGCAATCAGTTCTTTGGGGGATATTTCTACCTGATATCCAATTTTCCCTGCACTAAAGACAATTTTTTCTAAATCTTTGCTGGACTCATCTACAACCGTTTCATATTGCTTTTTCATACCAATAGGAGAGCAACCACCCCTTATATATCCCGTTACCTTATTTATATCCTTAACGGGTATCATTTCCACCGATTTTTCTCCAACTGATGCAGCACAGGCCTTTAAATCAAGTTCATTTAAAACAGGCACAACAAAGACATAGTATTTTTTTGACGGTGCAACCGTTACAAGAGTTTTAAAAACCATTGACGGGTCTTTTCCTATTTTCTCAGCAACCGAGCATCCATCATAATCACCATTACTTTCATAGGTATATAAATTATAATTAATTTTATTTGTTTCTAAAATTCGCATTGCATTTGTCTTAAAATTTGCCAATTAAATCACCTTATTTATTTAAAATTAATGTAATTATATCATTAAAAGAATTAAATATCAACCATTTTTAAAAACTACACCCCGAAGATTAAAATCTTCGGGGTGCTTTGATTAAATTAATTATGAAAATTCACCTATTTAACCATACAATTAAACTGAGTTTTCAAATTTCCAAGGGCTGTTGCCTCAACGGGACCTGTTATAATTTCCTTGCCAGTGTATTTTCCTGTCAGTGAATTCAGGTATTTATCCTGACTTCCACCGCCAACAATGTTTATACAATCTACAGGTTCACCTGTTATATCTTCTATTTCCTGAACAACCTCTGCATATGATGCTGCAAGGGAATGATATACACTGTTTAATAAATCAGGAAGAGAAAGGTCTTTTTCGTCAAGACATTCTTTTACCGCTTCAATCATATTTTCAGGAGACGAAAGTCTCTGGTCATTTGGGCTGAATGTTTTTGTGTAACTGCTTTCCATAGCCATATACATCATTTCATCATAGGTATATTTCTTATCAAGATTCTTTCTTATACTCTGGAAAAGCCACATTCCCATTATATTCTTTAAAAACCCGTATGTGTTATTTGCACAACCCTCATTTGCAAAGTTTGCTGAAAGAGCTTTCTCATTGAGCACAGGATAGGTATTCTGTGCACCAATTACGCTCCATGTACCCGATGAAATATACATACCATGTCCTTTCAAAGAACATGCCGCTATTGCAGATGCTGTATCATGAGCAGGGACAAATACAACTTTTGCATCAAAGCCTACAAAATTTCTGACTTCATCACTAAAGCTGCCAACCTCACTGCCCGGATAATAAATCTTTTTGAATATACTTTTCTTTATTCCAAGTTTTGATATTAATTCCATATCCCAGTCTCTTGTTTTCGCGTCCACAAGGGATGATGTTGATGCAATTGTATATTCACTTTTCATAACTCCTGTAAGCTTATACGAAAGATATTCAGGCATAAAAAGCATATGCTCTGCTTTTTCAAGTTTTCCTGATTTTACATCGCAATATAGCTGATAGATAGAGTTGAAATTTTCTCGTCGCACGCCTGTTCTGGCATAAAGTTCTTCTCTTGAAATTATCTTATCAATTTCTTCAGGAATCCCAACTGTTCTCGAATCTCTGTAAGATACAGCCGGCAAAATTTCTTTGCAATCTGAATCAAGAAGAACATAGTCAACTCCCCAGGTATCAATCGCAACAGTTTGTGGGATTTTACCTATATCTTTACATTTTTTTATTCCCTCAATTACTGAATTTGTAAGGCTTTCTATATCCCAGACCAATGTACCATCAATATTTTTAAATCCATTCTCAAAACGATTAATCTCTGTTGTCTCTACCTTTCCGTCTTTATACTCTCCTAATATATGCCTCCCACTTGAGGCTCCGATATCAATAGCAAGACAATACATATCTCAACCTCTCTTCTTGTATAATTATTATCTCAGGAAAATCATAATCAATTTTCCTGAGATATTTCAACAAATTTGTTATTATTTATAAAGTGGTCCGTATGCTGCACAGGCTCTGTAGTCTGCGCCTTCTTTATCCATACCGAATGCATTCCAGCTTGCAGGTCTGAATATATCTTCTTCAGGTACATTATGCATACATACAGGTATTCTGAGCATTGAACAAAGTGTTATAACATCGGCACCTATATGACCATATGATATGGCACCATGATTTGCACCCCAATTATTCATTACATCATAAGCAGTTTTAAATGCACCTTCTCCTGTACAACGCGGAGCAAACCATGTACAAGGCCATGTGTAGTCAGTACGCTTCCATAATGTGTCAGATACCTTTTCAGGAAGTGCAACTGTCCAGCCTTCTGCAATCTGTACAACAGGTCCCACACCTTTAACAAGATTTAATCTTATCATAGTTGCAGGCATTTCCGCTCTTGTTTCAAAACGAGAAGAATACCCGCCTCCTCTGAAATATCCAAGGTCCGCATAATTCCAGGTTGTGTTTTCAATTATTGCTTTCTGGTCTTCTTCTGTTACATCATACCATTTCTTTATTATACCGTTACCGTTTTCATCAAGAGCCTTACCGTTTGCATCAAGACAGCAAGCACCCGAATTGATAAGATGAATAAAGCCGTCAGCCTCTTTTGCTTTTCCTTCAATATCATATCCTGTAGCTTTCTTTACAGAATCACCACTCCAATATGTACGAACATCCGCAAACATCTGTGGACGATTTGTAAGAAGTTTCATAAATAGCATACTGATACCGTTGAGACAATCGTTTTCTGTTGCAAGAACATAGGGTTCTCTGGCACCATTCCAGTCAAAAGATGTATTTAATAATGCTTCTGCAAAGTCTGCATTAGGATAGAAATCTGTCCACTGTCTCTGTCCCTGGAAACCGGCAGCAATAGCATTATGACCAACCATTTCTTCTTCACAGCCCTTTGGAAGCTTGTCATTTCCATTCATAAGGTCTTTGATAATGACCATCATTTTAACAACAAATTCCCAGTCGCTGTCCTTTTCTTCTCTTGTTCTCTGCATGTTTTCAGGATTTTTATCAAAACCTTCTATACAGTTTTTCTTTGTCCATTCGAGAGCTTTTTCGTATTCATCTTTATCATAAATTTCTTCCGTCATTCTACGGATGATTTCTACCTCATCAACCGATTCAACACGCATACCAAGATATTCTTCAATAAACTCGGGGCTGATAATTGAACCACCAATACCCATACAGATTGAACCAATCTGCAAATATGATTTTCCTCTCATAGTTGCAGCTGCAACTGCAGCTCTTGCAAAACGAAGAATCTTTTCTTCTACATCACAGGGTATACTTGTGTCATCTGCATTTTGCACATCATGTCCATAAATTCCAAAAGCAGGAAGCCCTTTCTGAGCATGAGTTGCAAGAACAGATGCAAGATATACTGCCCCCGGTCTTTCTGTTCCGTTAAATCCCCAAACGGCCTTTATTGTGTTTTTGTCCATATCCATGGTTTCCGCACCATAGCACCAGCAAGGTGTTACAGTAAGTGTAATATCAACGCCCTCCTTGCGGAATTTATCTGCACAAGCTGCAGCTTCTGCAACTCTTCCGATAGTTGTGTCAGCTATAACAACCTTAACCGGTTCGCCGTTTGAATAACAAACATTGCTTTCAATAAGCTTTTTGGCAGCATTTGCCATTCCCATTGTTTGTTCTTCGAGCGATTCTCTAACTTTTAAAGGGCCGCGTCTTCCATCAATTGCAGGTCTTATTCCTATAACAGGATAATCACCTATAAGTCTATTTTTTGCCATAAAAAAACCTCCATTTTTTTAGTTAATTTTTATCTTTATACTTGTATTATAGTATTAGATATGTTATAATACTTGTACAATTATCACTAAAAATTATAACAATATTCACTTTTGTAGGAGAAAAATATGTATCCAATAAGTTATATTGAAAAAAAACGCCATGGGCCCTCCAGCTTTCCAATTCAATATTATTATGTTGACGAAAAGCATCATCAATATATTATGCCTACACACTGGCACAAGGAATTTGAAATTATAAGAGTTTTAAGAGGAAATATTAAGATTTATTTAAACAGCACCGAACATTTCCTCTCTGTATGTGATATTTTGCTTGTTGAGAGTGGATTTTTGCACAGAGGCGAACCCAACCATTGTACTTATGAGTGCATTGTTTTTGATCTGAATATGCTTGCAAAAAAAGAAAATGATATTATGGCAAAATATATTTTGCCCTTATTCAACTCATCGGCAAAAATAAACAATATACAAGTTGATAGATTATGCGATACAGGGCAGGCAATAAACACATTATTTGAGATTTTAAAAAATAAACCGTCTTTCTATGAAATTAAAGTATATAGTCTTCTTTATGAAATATTTTTAAAGCTATATTCAACAGAAAACATCAGTCCTGCAGATAAATTGAACCATTCTCCACAAATAGAAGCAATAACACATCTTATAAAATGGATTGAAAAAAATTATACTGAAACTATTACACTTGAAATGCTTTCTTCTATTTCAGGATTCAGTGAAAAATATCTTTGCAGAATTTTTAAAGAATACACATCAAAAACACCTATAACATATATAAATGAACTAAGAATAGAAAAAGCATGTAATGAAATGACCATGAATAAAAAGAGTATTACATTTGCTGCATACGAAAGCGGGTTTAACGATTTAAGCTATTTTTGCAGAACATTCAAAAAATATAAAAACATAACTCCGAAAGAATATATAAAAAATTTAAATTTATAAAAAAGCCGAAACACAT
>JAZNFO010000054.1:0-6792 GCA_045575975.1 Clostridia bacterium
CATTCTACCATAAATATTTTCATTTTTCAATAGATAAATAAAATAAAGACGACAAATGCCGTCTTTATTTAGTTAGCAACGCCACTGTCTCCACATGAGATGTTCTTGGAAATAAATCCACCGGTTGAATTTCGCATACCTTATACCCGTTTTCTGTTAAATAAATCAAATCCCTTGCCAAAGTTGACGGTTTGCAGGATATATATACAATTCTCTTTGTATTACTTTTAACAACCGTTTCAAGAAGCTTTAAGTCGCAACCTTTTCTTGGTGGATCAAGAATAACAACATCTGCATTGTATCCCTTTGCAAGTAATTTTGGAACAACTTTTTCTGCCGGTCCGCAAAAATATTCACAATTTTTGAGATTATTGATTTTGGCATTTTCCTCAGCATTTTTAACTGCAGCATCAACAATTTCAACTCCAACAATTTTTTTAGCACCCGAGCCAATGTATTGTCCTATAGTTCCAATTCCGCAATATAAATCCCATACAGTATCAGTTTTTTTAATATCTGCTAAATTTGCTGCAACATCATATAAAACTTTCGTCTGTTCGTTGTTAACCTGATAAAATGAAAAGGCAGAAATTTTGAAAATTTTATCACCTACACTGTCGGTTATATAGTCTTTCCCCCACAATAGCTTCAGTTCATCGCCAAGTACAACATTTGTACGCTTTAAATTTATATTCTGCATAACAGAGCATATGGTTTCATCTACCATTCTCAGCATTTTAACAAGTTCATCTGCAAATTTTAATTTCTTTGTTCTCGTTACTATAACAACCATTGTTTCGGTTTTGCCGGAACGAGTGTAAATATGTCTTATGCATCCAGTATCACTTTGTTCATCATAAGGTGAAATATTGTATTTATCCATCCACTCCCTGACGGTTTTAATAATAATTTCTGTATTTTCAGCCTGAATAAGGCATTTATTCATATCAATAACTCTATGACTTTTGGAAGCATAAATTCCTATACCATCCTGTGAAACAGGGAACTGAGATTTGTTTCTGTAATTAAATGTATTTTTTGCTCCAATAATATTTGAAACATTAAATCTGAGCTTAGAAATTTTTCTTATGCAATCATCAACGAACTGCTTTTTGTACATTAATTCTTCTTCATAATCTACATTCTGGAAGCAACATCCTCCACATTTATAAAAAAATTCACAAGATGATTTTATTCTCCTTTCAGACGGCTTTACAATATCAAGAATTTTCCCTACTGAATAAGATTTCAGCACTTTTATAATAACAACACGAACAGTTTCACCAATAAGAGCAAAAGGTACAAAAACAACCATACCCTCTGCTCTTCCAACTCCATAACCTTCGTCTGATATACCCGATATTAATATTTCATATATATCATTCTTTTTCATTAGCATTCCTCAAAATTTCAAGATTTCGTTTAATAACCTTTCCACCACGCCATGCAAAGGCATAATCTCCATATTTTCTTTTAAATTCTTTTTCCGAGATATTTTCTAAATCAGTAAAATTAAGCCAGCAAATCCTTTTTTCTAAAAATTCCGGTATAGCGGTGTTATAAAGTTTTTCATTATACGGGCAAACTACCTGGCATATATCACAACCCCAGCACAGTCCGCCGGTAATTATAAACCTTTTCTCTGCCTCGGTCAAGTCACCTTTTCTTTGGGTTATATCTGACAAACACTCATATTTATTATACCCCTTGCTAAGTGTTCCGGTTACACAGTTTTTTAAACATTTATTACATTCAAAACACTTAGTTAAGGTAGGACTGTCCTGTCCTATAGCTAAGTTATGAATAACCTGTCCAATAAAGAAATAAGACCCATATTTTTCATTAATTAAAAGATTATTTTTACCATAAAAGCCAAGACCCGCCCTGAAGGCTGCATCTCTATCATTATATTCACCGTTATCACAGTGAATAATTACATTTTCTGCACCAACAGATTCAAGATATTCCTTTATAGGTACAAGTTTATCTTTAATAACCCTATGATAATCTATGCTTCTTGCATATAAAGAAATATTCCCTTTTTCTTTAACATAATAGGGAAAAAGTGCAACAAAGGCATTTGAATTAAAGCCAAACACTTCTATACCCTGTTTTTTAGCTATATCAGATATTTTTTCTATTATCATATTTCAACACGCCATTCAAGAGCTTTTGAAAGGGTTACTTCATCTGCAAATTCAAGTTCTCCGCCCACAGGAACACCATGGGCTATCCTTGTTACCTTAACACCAAAAGGTTTTATAAGCTTTGAAATATACATAGCCGTTGTTTCACCTTCAAGATTTGGATTAGTTGCCATAATAACCTCTTTTACATCACCTGAGGATATTCTTGCTACAAGCTCCTTTATTTTAATATCATCAGGACCAACATTATCCATTGGAGAAATTGCACCATGAAGAACATGATAAACTCCTTTAAATTCGTTCGTCTTTTCCATTTGCAAAACATCCCTTGGACTTTCTGCAACACAAATAATACTCTTATCCCTTACCGGATTTCTGCAAATTGAACACACATCATCGTCAGACAAATTTTGACACACACTACAGTAACAGGTATTCTTTTTTGCAGATACAAGTGCATCAGCAAATTTCTGTGCTTTTTCTACTGGTTGGTTTAAAATATAATAAGCAAGTCTATGTGCAGTTTTACTGCCTATCCCTGGAAGTTTTTCAAATTCCTCTATTAAATTTTGAAGTGGTCCAACATAATAATCCATAATATAAATCCCTCTTTAAATATAAAAATGACTGTAACAACATTTATATTTTGTCACAGCCATTAAAAATCATTTATCAAGCATAACAGTTCCGGTTATATGGTCATAACCAACTTTATACCCTATTGCCTCTGCAAGAAATCTGATAGGCACATAAGTTCTTCCCTCTTCGGCAATTAATAATGGAGTAACATCCATTGTAATCTTCTTTGATTGCTCATTTTTTCCTCTGAACAAAAGCACAGGACTTCCAACCTGCATAACAAAAACATCACCATCACCGGATCTACCAAGGACAACCTTATCTTCATCATCCCATGATACATCATAATGAAAATATTCAAGCACATATCTGACAGGCACAAAAGTTCTATCAGAATATGCTTTTATACTTCCCATATCTTCAGGGATTTCAGATAATTCTCCATTTATCAGAATACTGCTTGGCCCAACTGAAAAACAATCAAAACTAAAAGAAAAGATTAATATAAAAACCGTTATACAAAGTAATGCCCTTTTCATTTATATCACCTGAAGCTTATTCATTTTTATATTTTTCAAGAATATTTTTAATTCTTGAAATAGGATTAAGAAGATCACTTATTGAATGTTCAGCATTAAGTTCGCTGATAAGAAGAGCAACATATTTTGACATATCAACTCTGTGATACCAGGGTTTTTCCAAAAGCTCCGGTTTTGCATAAATAAGATTTGTTGTGAATACACCGTCAATAATGTTATCTTCATAAGCTTTATCAAATCTGTCAAATCCCTCTGTAAATAAACCAAATGTAGAGAATACAAAAACTCTGGAAGCTTTTCTCTTTTTAAGTTCCTTTGAAACATCAATCATTGAATCTCCTGATGCAATCATATCATCAACAACAATAATATTCTTACCCTCAACAGAAGAGCCAAGAAATTCATGAGCTACAATAGGATTTTTCCCATCAATAACGGTTGAATAATCACGCCTCTTATAGAACATACCAAGTTCCATTCCAAGAACAGACGAATAATACATACATCTTGACATAGCACCTTCATCAGGTGACACAATCATTGTTTTATCCTTGTTCAAAATAATATCTTTATCAAATTTTAAACAAGCTTTTATCATTTGATATGTAGGCTGAATATTTTCAAAACTCTTCAAAGGAATAGCATTCTGAACACGGGGGTCATGTGCATCAAAAGTGATTATATTTGATACACCCATATTAACAAGTTCCTGAAGACACACAGCACAGTCAAGGGATTCTCTTGATTGTCTCTTATGTTGTCTACCTTCGTAAAGCATTGGCATGATAACAGTAATCCTCTTTGCCTTACCTCCAATTGCAGAGATAACACGCTTTAAATCCTGAAAATGGTCATCTGGACTCATAGGAACATCCATTCCATACATTTTGTATGTTACACCATAGTTAAACACATCCACTACAATATAAACATCATAAGTTCTTGCTGAATGAAGAAGTGTTGCTTTTGCTTCTCCTGTACCAAAACGATTTGTTTTTATAGGGAGTAAAAACGAACCTAAGTTCTGAATATCATCATTAAAGTTTTTGAGATGATAGTCCACTCTGCTGCAAAAATCCTCACAGCCGTTCATTCCAATAACTCCAAGTCTTCCAAGATTGTAGGATTCAATTGTTGATTTCATATGTGTTCTCCTTTGAAAAAATTATTTGTTTTCTGATAAAAGCTTATATTTTATATCCCATAATTTCTGAGATAAATCAACATAGTAAATATGTGGATTTTCAAATCTTTTAACTTCATCCCAGATTTTATCAAGTTCTTCCTTACAATATGCCTTAATATCACTGAGTTTGGGCGATTCATAAACACATTTTCCAGCCTCAAAAATAGGAACAAGCAACTTTCTTGCTGTGAAATTCTTAACCGTTTTTCTTTTCCATGTGTGTTCAGGATCGAATAAAACATATTCTTCATTTTCATTTATTTCTTCATCATGTAGTGCTATGACATCGGCAATAGCCTGTCCCGTTTCATTAGAAAAAAGTCTGTATAGGGTTTTGAAACACGGGATTGTTATCTTTGCAACATTCTCACTTATTTTTATCTTTGGAATTATTTCACCGTTGTTCTCTATAGCAGAAAGCTTATAAACACCGCCGAAAACGGGTTCAGACTTTGAAGTTATAAGTCTTTCACCAACACCAAAGGAATCGACCTTTGCCCCTTGCTTCAAAATTCCCTGGATAATATATTCGTCAAGTGAATTTGATATAACAATGGAAACATCCGGATATCCCGCATCATCAAGCATTTTTCTTGTTTTTTTAGTAAGATAAGTGATATCACCACTATCAATTCTGACGCCCTTAGGACGAACTCCCAAAGGCTTTAAAACTTCATCAAAAACTTTTATAGCATTAGGAATACCTGATTTTAAAACATTATAGGTGTCAACTAATAATGTACAATTTTCAGGATATGAACGGGCATAAGCTTCAAACGCTTCGTATTCGGAGTCAAATGACTGCACCCAACTATGAGCCATTGTTCCCAGTGCGGGAATATCAAACATTCTGTCCGAAATGGTACACGCTGTACCTACCGCACCGCCTATATAAGCAGCTCTTGCACCATAAATTGCGCCGTCTCCGCCCTGAGCACGACGAGAACCAAATTCCATAACAGGTCTGCCCTCTGCGGCTCTCACAATTCGGCTTGTTTTTGTTGCAATAAGACTTTGATGATTTATAGTTAGAAGAACCATTGTTTCAATAAACTGGGCCTGAATAAGCGGACCTCTGACAACAACAATGGGTTCTCCAGGAAAAATCGGTGTTCCTTCGGGAATAGCCCAGACATCACAAGAAAACTCAAAGTTTTTCAAATATTCAATAAACTTTTCATTAAAAATTTTCTTTGATTTCAAATATTCAATATCTTCTTCATTAAACTTAAGGTTTTTAAGGTAATCAATAACCTGTTCAACCCCAGCCATAATAGCATATCCGCCATCATCAGGCACTCTTCTGAAAAACATATCAAAATATGCAATTTTCTCATGCATACCATTTTCAAAATAACCGTTTGCCATAGTTATTTCATAAAAATCAGTCAACATAGTATAATTCATATATATCAACTCCGTATTAACTCTTTGGCTCTATTTTATTATAACAAAACAAATTTAAAAATACAAGTATTTTAATTTTATTTAATATACATTAACTCATTTTCGACAATTTCTACAAAATATAATTAATTTTGACAATAAATATTTAAACATTTTAAAAACCGTCTCTAAAAAGAAACGGTTAAATACGCTTAAACGCTTTATAAATTACAGTTATAAAATATATTGCTGATGAAATTAATACAATTGTCGGGCCTGCAGCTGTGTTAATAAAATATGAAATTATTAGTCCGGCAACGCCTGAAAAAACCCCTATCGATACAGAATTCTGCTGATATTTTTTCATATTGGCAGAAATATTTTTTGCTGCAGCACATGGGATTATAAGTAGAGAATTTATAACAAGAATTCCAACCCATCTTATCGAAACGGTTACAATAACAGCAACTATAATCAAAAATGCATTTTCAATTAATTTTACATTTATATTTTTACTTTTAGCCATTGATGGGTTTATGCTTATAATTAAAAGTTCATTATAAATAACAGACCAAACCACACAAACCAAAACAAATGTTATAAACAAAAAATATATATCCTGCTTACTTACGCTCAAAATATCTCCAACAAGATAACTTGAATATTTTGAAAAATTTCCACTGAAAGACAGAATAACAAGACCTAGGGCAATTGAAACAGATGATAATATACTGATTAATGTATCTGCAGAAGAATTATCTTTTGACTTTATATATGACAGCAAAAGTGCGAACAAAACTGCAAATCCTATCATAGAAAAAAGATAATTATCAAGTGAAAAAAGCGTGCCTAAAGATATACCGGTTAGGGCAGAATGTCCTAAAGCATCAGAAAAATAAGCCATTTTATTATTAATAACCATTGTACCGCAAATAGCAAATAATGGTGAAATAAT
>JAZNFO010000055.1:0-5200 GCA_045575975.1 Clostridia bacterium
ATAATTAAGTATATAATTATTGTGTGCAACTAAGAAAAAAGGGGGGGCAATAATATGGCAAAAAAAGTTGTTAAAAGAAGATTGAATTTGCGCAAATTTTTTGGATTTATAACGTTACTTGTTTTACTTCTTTATGTTTGCTGTACATTTGTTCACCAGAAAATCAGTCTTGAGCAAAGATATGCTATAGTCAAGGATATAGAAAATCAGATATCCGAAGCTAAGCTTGAACAGGATATGCTTAAAAAGGAGCTTGAAAAAGTTAATTCTGATGAGTATCTTGAAAAACTTGCTCGTGAAAAACTCGGACTTATCAAACCTAATGACCGTGTTTTTGTTGATGTTACAAAAGATTAAAAAATCAAAAGCTTTCCCCTTTTTAAAAGGGGCAAAAGCTCTTTTTTTATAGAATTTTTACTTTTTGCTTTTTCTCGCCCGTGGTTAAGGCTTTGTGAAAATTTGTGATTACTTGCGGGCGGAAAGGCAATGGATATAATTTTATGCAAATGCAGGCAGGGGATATTTGTCAGGGTAAGGTTTCCGGGATTGTTCCTTTTGGAGCTTTTGTTGAGCTTGAAAACGGAGGGTCAGGGTTAGTACATATTTCAGAGGTATCTTTTGAATATGTAGAGGATGTAAGCAAGCATCTTAAAATCGGACAAGAGGTTAAGGTAAAAGTGCTTGGAATTGATGAAAAAGGTAAAATCAGCTTGTCAATAAAAAGAGCATCCGAAAATTTTCAGAAAAAACCGAAACCACAGAAAAAGGTTGAGGAACCAATAGGAGCAAGACCTCCTGAAGAGTTTTCTTTTAATACAAAAAATTCAGAGTCTATGTCTTTTGAAGATATGCTTTTAAGATTTAAACATGACAGTGAAGAAAAGATTCAGGATTTGAAGAGAAACACCGAGGGAAAACGCAACGGAGGATATAAAAGGTCCTATTAATTCTAAATTGATTTAAAGATAGGAGTTTTTTATGAATAATGGTGTGATTTTTTGGATTATTTTGGCTGTTGTTCTTGGATTTGTTGAATCTATGACTGTATCAATGGTCAGTATATGGGGTGCAGTTGCAGCTATTTTATGTGCAATACTTGCATCTCTTGGCATATCCTATGAAATTGTCTCTGTTTGTTTTGTTGTTATTACTGCCATTTTGCTTCTTGCAACAAGACCTTTGGCGAAAAGACTTTTAAACAGCAGAACTGTTGCAACTAATGCTGACAGAATTATCGGAAGTGAAGCAAGGGTGATAAAGAAAATTTCAGAAAATGCATCAGGTCAGATTGATATTCGCGGACAAATCTGGACAGCATATGAAAAGGATAGCAACGAACTTGAAATTGGAGACAGGGTAAGAGTTGTTTCTATTGAAGGTGTTAAGGCTATTGTTGAAAAAATATAATTTTAAGGGAGCGATGAGTAATGTATATTTTTATATTGATTTTAATAGCAATAGTAATAGCTATTGCAAACATAAAAATTGTACCTCAGGCTCATGCATATGTTGTTGAGCGACTTGGAGCATACAGTGCAACATGGAATGTGGGGCTTCATTTTAAAATTCCATTCATTGAAAGAATTGCAAAGTCTGTCTCTTTAAAAGAGCAGGTTGTTGATTTTGAACCACAGCCGGTTATTACCAAGGATAATGTTACTATGCAGATTGACACAGTTGTTTATTTTCAGATAACGGACCCGAAGCTTTATTGTTATGGGGTTGAAAGACCTATGTCTGCAATTGAAAATTTAACTGCAACAACACTGAGAAACATTATTGGTGATATGGAGCTTGATGAAAGCTTAACTTCAAGAGATGTCATAAATTCAAGTATGAGATCTATTCTTGACGAAGCAACAGACCCGTGGGGAATTAAGGTTAACAGAGTTGAACTTAAAAATATTATACCGCCTTCCGGAATTCGTGAAGCAATGGAAAAACAGATGAAAGCTGAACGCGAAAGAAGAGAAGCTATTTTAAGGGCAGAGGGTGAGAAAAAATCTGCAATTTTAGTTGCAGAAGGAGAAAAGGAATCTGCCATTTTAAGAGCAGAGGCTGAAAAACAGTCACAGATTTTGCGTGCAGAAGCGGAAAGAGAATCTGCTATAAGAGTTGCAGAGGGTGAAGCTGAGGCTATTATTAATATTAAAAAGGCAACAGCCGAAGGTATTAAAATGTTAAATGATGCAGCACCAAGTGATGCTGTTCTTAAAATAAAAAGCCTTGAAGCCTTTGAAAAAGCAGCGGACGGAAAGGCAACAAAAATTATTATTCCGTCTGAAATACAAGGTATTGCAGGCCTTGCAAAAGGAATAATTGAAACGGTTACAGAAGATAAGAAATAATAGGAGGATATAAGTAATGTCAGGACATTCCAAATGGGCAACGATTAAAAGAAAAAAGGGTGCAATTGATGCAAAAAGAGGTAAACTTTTCACCAAAATAGGTAGAGAACTTATGGTGGCGGTCAAAGAGGGCGGTCCCGATCCGGACAGTAACTCAAAACTCAGAGACGCCATTGCTAAAGCAAAAGCAAATAATATGCCGAATGATACAATTCAGAGAAGCATCAAAAAAGCATCAGGTGAAGGCAATGCAAATGAATATTTTGAAATGGTGTACGAAGGTTATGGACCAAGCGGTATAGCTGTTATGGTTGAAACCCTGTCAGATAACAAAAATAGAACAGCAGGGGATTTAAGACACTATTTTGATAAATTTGGCGGAAATCTTGGACAGACCGGTTCTGTGGGATTTATGTTTGACAGAAAAGGTGTTATTGTTATTGCAAAAGACGGGGCAATTGACGAGGATACTTTAATGATGGATGCTTTAGATGCGGGAGCAGAGGATTTTTCAGCAGAAGATGAGTGCTTTGAAATCACAACGACTCCTGAAGATTTCAGTGCAACCCGTGAAGCTTTAGAACAAAAAGGTTATGCTTTCGAACAGGCAGAAATCAGCTATGTTCCTAAAACAACAACAGAGCTTACAAATGAGGAAGATATTTCCAAAATGGAAAAGCTTATTGATGCCCTTGAAGATAATGACGATGTGCAAAATGTTTACCATACATGGGAAATGCCTGATGATGAAGAATAATTTATAGCTATAAACTCCTCCGTATGCGGAGGGGTTTATTTTATATTTGATTTAAAATGATTTTAAAGAGCAACGCACCGCGGGTTTTTCCGTTTTCATAGCCTTTTGTAACAATAATATAAAGAACTCCGTCATATTCACATACAGATGGATAATGGATTACTCCCCAGTAATTTTCATCAGATTTAAAAAGCGTATATCTGTTGAGCAAGCGGTGTCCCATGTTTCTCCATAGTCTTTGGAAATATAAACAAGAGGAACTTTTTTGTCATTTCTGCAGAACATATAGAGTGTGTCTTCTGCATATATAATAGAGGTTTCAGGACAGTCGTGTTCTGAGCCGTCAGGCAGGTATTCATTTTCAGAAAGCTTTGAAAGTCTCCATTCATTATTAATTTTTCCTGAGTTTGAAATTTGCATTTTGCTGATTACTTTTGATAAAAGATATTATATCTTCTAAAGCAGATATATCACATTTTTCATTATCAATAAATTTTATGATTAGATTATCAAAATCTGTTGGATTCATATTGCATTTTTCAAGGCAATCAATGTTAAAAAATCTGAAAATCTCAGGAATTATATTTTCTTTTTGAGTATGCTCTGCAAGGAAGGTTGCAAGCGAATGACTTTCTTTAAATTTGTTTTCCATAATAAATCCCTCCATTATTTTTATTGTAACATAATGGAGGGGGAATTACTATAACTATTTTGCTTTTATTTTTCTTTTGTGTTTTACCCATAAAAAATATGCACATCCAAAAGTGTTTGACTTTTGGTGTGCATATTAAAAATAGTGAGTCTTTCCGTTATTATTTTTTTTTCTCTGCTTCAGAGAGCATATTCTCTATAAATATGCCATAACCTTTTGTCGGATCATTCACGAATACATGGGTTACCGCTCCGATGAGTTTCCCGTTTTGTATAATCGGACTGCCTGACATTCCCTGAACTATCCCGCCTGTTTTTTCGAGGAGTTCTTTATCTGTGATTTTTATAATCATATCCTTATTTCCGTTTTCCTGTGATGTGGAAATTTTAAGAATTTCAATTTCATATTCTTTTGGTATTGAATTTTCAATAGTTGTTATAATTGATGCTTTTCCTTTTATAATTTTTTCTCGCCTGCCAACGAGAACAGGTGTGTGTTGTCTTGAAAGGTCTGATTTAATTACACCGTATAATCCGTGTTCTGTGTTATTTTTTACATTACCTAAGATTTTGCTGTCAGATGAAAATGTCCCTTTTAATTCACCCGGAATTCCTTTTTTCCCTTTAACAACAGATATTATTTCAGCACTTAAGATTTCTCCTTCATTCGAAGGAATAATTTCTTCGTTATATGCACTGCATATTCCGTGACCAAGAGCTGCAAAGGTGTTATTTTCGGGATTGATATAGGTTAATGTGCCGACTCCTGATGTTGCGTCCTTAACCCAGGCGCCAATTACGAAATCTTTTTCCTCGGCTGATTTTACCGGGGTGAGTTCCTGAGTTAAAACCTTATTGTTTCTGTTTACAGTGATATTAATTTTTTTTCCATTAAATTCAGACAGAGCCTTTTTTAATTCATAAACAGAACTAATTTTGGAACCGTCAATGTTTGTTATAATATCACCTTTTTTAATTCCTGCTTTTTCTGCAGGGGATGTACAGAAACCGCCTGTTGAGATTATCTCGGATGTTCCTGTAACGATTACTCCTTCGGTGTATAGATTGACACCAATGCTTTGTCCGCAGGGAATAAGGTACACATTTTCTGATGCATAAGAGAGTGAGAAACCGGAACTTATAATTACGAAAAGCATTATAAATAGATAAAATTTAAAGGCTTTCTTCACTGTATTCCCCCTTTTTAAATTATTTTTTATCGTTTGTACAGATTTAGTATTTGCATTAAAATAAAATTCATATGTAGAAATAAAGAACATAGACTCCAAAAATTTAAGCCTTGCCATAAGGAATTTCCATTTATGGCAAGGCTTATTTTTTGAAGAGTTTAGCTTAAAACGAATTAGTCGTTTTTGTTATTGTTGTTGCTGTTATTATTCTTGTTGTTATTGTTTTTGTTATTATTGTTATTATTGTTGTTATT
>JAZNFO010000056.1:0-12179 GCA_045575975.1 Clostridia bacterium
AAAGACGGTAGAGTTTTTTATTATGAAATTTATAAATCCCAGGAAGATAAATATATAGTCTCTGAAAACGGAAAACTTTTTTTCGGACTTGATGAAAACAAGGTTAATGAATTTATAGATTATCTTATTGAACTTAATAAAACATTGATATAAATCGAAAGGAAAACAGAAGATGAAAAATGTATTTGATGTACTGAAAGAAAGAGGTTTGATTGCTCAGACAACACATGAAGAAGAGATAAGAGAACTTCTTGAAAAAGAAAAAATAACATTCTATATTGGCTTTGACCCAACAGCTGACAGCCTTCATATAGGTCACTTTATGCAGCTTGTTGTTATGAAGCATATGCAGAATGCAGGTCACAGACCTATAGTTTTGCTTGGTGGCGGAACAACAATGGTTGGAGACCCAACAGGAAAAGCCGATATGCGTCCTATGATTAGTCAGGAAACAATTCAGCATAATGCGGATATGTTCAAACAGCAGATGTCAAAATTTATTGATTTTTCTGACGGAAAAGCAATTATGGTTAATAATGCTGACTGGCTTTTAAATCAGAATTATATTGAATTTTTAAGAGAAGTAGGTGTGCATTTTTCTGTTAACAGAATGCTCACGGCTGAATGTTTTAAAACCCGTCTTGAAAAAGGACTTTCTTTCCTGGAATTTAACTATATGCTTATGCAGGGATACGATTTCTACAAACTACATAAGGAGTATGATTGTATTATGGAGTTTGGCGGAGATGACCAGTGGTCTAATATTATAGGCGGTATTGAGCTTATCAGAAGAAAAGACGGAAAACAGGCTTATGGTATGACATTTACCCTTCTTACAACATCAGAAGGTAAGAAAATGGGTAAAACAGAAAAGGGAGCATTATGGCTTGATCCTGCAAAGGTTTCTCCTTATGATTTCTATCAGTATTGGAGAAATGTTGATGATAAGGATGTTATAAGACTTCTTAAATTGGTTACATTTGTGCCTATGGAAGAAATTGCCGAATATGAAAAATTTGAAGGTAGCAAGCTTAATGAGGTTAAATCAAGACTTGCATACGAGGTTACAAAAATGGTTCATGGTGAGATTGAGGCAGAAAAGGCTCAGCAGGCTGCTCTTGCTATATTCTCAGCTGGACAAAATTCTGAAAACATGCCGTCTTTTGACCTTTCAAAGGATATTTTGGGCGATGAGCTTTCAATTCTTGACTTACTTGTTGCAGTTAATCTTGCACCTTCAAAAGGAGAAGCAAGAAGACTTGTTCAGCAGGGCGGAATCAGTGTTGACGGCGAAAAAGTGACTGATATTGCATATCTTGTTAAATCAGCCGATTTTGAAAAAGGTGAAATTGTAGTTAAAAAAGGTAAAAAGGTTTATTTAAAGGTTGTTTTGGTGTAAAATAAACAAAAAATATATTTTTTGTATGATAATATGTACAAAAATCACTATTGATTTTTAAGGTGAATTATTGTATGATATTAACATACCACAACAAACAAAACTTTTTTCATTTCCCTTAAATAGAGGTTAACACTTCTATACCTAAAGGTCGGCCAATGGTCGACCTTTTTGGTTTATACGAGAAAATTATATTAAAGGTGTTGATTATATGGATTTTTTTGAAATTTTAAAAAGTATTTCAATAAGAGAAGGGGTTTCCGGTCAAATAGAGATTTGTGAATATTTTGAGAATATTTTAAAAGAATATTGTCATGAAACAATAACGGATAAAATCGGAAATGTAATCGGAGTTATCAAAAGTAAAAAGGAAAATCCAAAAAGAATGATGGTAGAAGCCCATATGGACAGAATAGGACTTATTGTCAAGAATGTTGATGAAAACGGCTTTATATCATTTGATACAGTTGGCGGGGTTGATAAAAGAATTCTCTTATCTCAGGAAGTTATTATATGCGGAAAAGAAAAAGTTTTTGGGGTTATTGGTGCTAAGCCACCTCATTTAAGAGAAAAGAAAGATAATGATTCTGCCTGCGAGATAAAGGATATGTTGATTGATGTTGGAATGAAGTGCGATATGGTGAAAGAAAAGGTATCTGTAGGCGATTATATTATGCTTCCATGTGAACCAGTTAAATTATTAAATGACAGAGCTGCAGGTGCTGCTTTTGATAACAGGGCAGGAATAACATCGCTTGTTGGGTTTTTGGAAATGGCAAAAGATATTGATTTTCCTTATGATGTTTATGTTGTTTTTACAGCAGGGGAAGAATCAGGACTCCTTGGAGCATATTCTGCTGCTTTTAATATTAAACCTGATATTTCAGTTTCTGTTGATG
Organism: Clostridia bacterium; assembly: GCA_045575975.1. Lineage (GTDB taxonomy): Bacteria > Bacillota > Clostridia > Monoglobales > Monoglobaceae > RGIG8709. The sequence continues at coordinate 2,299 of JAZNFO010000056.1, forward strand.
TAACTTTTGGAACATTTGGCAGTGAAGATACTGCAGGAACTTTTGAGCCTGGATGCGGAGCAGTTATTTTCAGAGGACCTGACACATCATATGAGGGAACAAAAAGGCTTATTAAAATAGCAGAAGATAGGAATATTCCATATGAAATAGAAGCTGCAAGTTCATCAGGGACAAATGCTTCTGCCATACAGAATGCAAGGGGAAGTGTTGAAACCTATCTTTTATCAATTCCACTTAAATATATGCATGAAACAGTTGAACTTCTGTGTCTTGATGATGTTTTGGCTGTTTCAAGGCTTATTCTTGAGATCGCAAAGGGAGGTGTCAGCCTTGCTTAAAGAATATACAGAGTTGTTTGGTGTTTCAGGGTATGAAAATGCAGTAAGAAACAAAATTTTAGCTGACATAAAACCTTATATAACATCCTTTGAAATTGATTCTATGGGTAATCTCATTGCATATAAAAAAGTTGGAGAAGATAAAAAAACAATTATATTGTCGGCACATATGGATGAGGTTGGATTTATAGTAACAGGAATTACAAAGGAAGGGATGTTAAAATTTGATACTGTAGGCGGAATTGATGAGTCTGTTCTTGTATCAAAAAAGGTTTGTTCAGGAGATGTTTCTGGTGTTATAGGAATTAAGCCTTTTCATCATTGCTTGAAGGCTGAAAAGGATGAGGTGCCGTCTCTTGAAGATTTATTTATAGATATTGGCGCAAAAAGTAGAGCTGATGCAAAAAAATATATATCAGTGGGAGATTATTTTGGATTTGTCAGCGATTATGTTGAATTTGGTGACGGTTTTATAAAAGCAAAAGCATTGGATGACAGAGCTGGTTGCTGCATGATTATTGAAGTATTAAAGGAAGAATATGATGTTAACCTGATTTGTCTTTTTAATGTTCAGGAAGAAACCGGACTGAGAGGGGCAAAGGCATCTGTTTATGGGAAAATTGCAGATTATGCTATTGTTGTTGAATGTACAACTGCCAATGATATAACAGGAGTAAAACCTAATATGACGGTTACAACTCTTGGGGAAGGTGCTGCAATTTCTGTTATGGATTCTGCAAGTATTGGAGATAAGGAATTATATAATATGCTTGTTGATAAAGCAGAGAAAAATCAAATAAAATATCAGAAAAAAAGAGCCGCCACAGGCGGAAATGATGCAGGAGCAATTCATATAGGAATGGGGGGAATAAAAACCTGTTCTGTTTCTGTTCCGTCGAGATATATACACTCTCCGTCCTCTGTTATAAAAAAATCAGATTATGATTGTGTTAGAAATTTAGTTATTGCTTTTTTAAAAAGTTTTTCTTAAAAAGGATGAATAAATATGTTGGATAAACTTTGTAATATTTCATCTCCTGCTTCATATGAGGAGAGAATTAAAGAATTTATAATCAGTAAAACAAAAGAATATGTAAGCTCATATTATGTTGATAGTTTTGGAAATTTAATTCTTAATATTAATGGAGACGGTGATAAGAAAATAATCGAATGTGGTATTGATGAGCCATTTCTTATGGCGAACCATTTTGAAGATAATAAACAGTTTTTCACGGCACCACCTCATTTTAGAGCCGAAGATTTTAAAAACAAGGAAATAGTATCGGATAAAGGACTGGTTTTAAAGGTTTTATCTTGTGAAGATACAGAAAAGATTAGTTTTTCTGACCTTTATGCAAAAACCGAGACTGAAACAGAGTTTGGAAAACTTTTATCTTATAATCCTGGGTTTGTTGAAAATAAAAGGTCTTACTCGGCTGAAAATATAATTTATAAGGCACCTTTGTTTGCGATTGTTTCTGCTATTAGGGAATTGAAAGATTGCAATAAAAATATATCCTTTTTATTTTCCTGTCAAAAGCTTCTTGCGGCAAGAGGTTTAAGGGCATATTTCTCTCTTGAAAGAAACGCAAGTGTTTTGTCTGTTTCTTGTGTTAAAGAAGATGAATATGTTAAATGCGGGAAAGGTGTTGTTATTTGTGTTAAGGAGAAAAGTTCATTTGTTTCGCAAAGAATAAAGGAAAATTTAGTAAGTATTGCTGAATGTGAAAAAATAGATTATATTCCTGCAATATTGTCTGAAAATTTTAATTTGAAGGCTATTTTAACATCAGGAGCAGGTGCGGAATGCGGACTTTTGTGCGTTCCTTATGATAAAAAGAATAAAATTTTTAAAAGTGATATAAAAAATTTGATAAAATTGGTTATTTCTTATTGCAAACAGTGAGAAAATCGTATATAATATTAAGGATATGTATAAAAGGGGCGAAATAAAGTGAAAAAACAATGTGTTTTATATGACAGAGATTGTATTGACTGCGGAGAATGTGATATTTGCGACCTTGATGAAAATAAGATATGCGATAATTGCGGCAAGTGTATTATTGGTGACAGAGAATATAACGAGTTAAAAATAGATGAAATTATTATTGAGGAAGAGGATAAAGAAGCAAATGAATAAATTTTCAGAAAAAATGTTCAATAAAGATGAGAAAATCGAAATGGCGCTTCGTTTGCTATATGAAGAAAACGGCTTTAAGAAATTCAAGATGAACCGTTTTGAGGAGTATGATTTATATAGAGAAAATAAAAGTTTTTTAACAGGATCAGATATTATAACCTTTAATGATTTAAACGGTAAGTTAATGGCTTTGAAACCTGATGTAACTTTATCTATTGTCAAGAATGTTAAGGATGAAGATGGAGCATTGAAGGTTTATTACAGTGAGAATGTTTACAGAAGCGAAAAAGGTTCATACGAGTTTAAGGAAATAGTTCAGGCAGGAGTTGAGCATATAGGGGAAATTGATGTTTTTTCTATGTGTGAAATTCTTATGCTTGCAGGAAAAAGCCTTGAAAAAATAAGCGATGATTATATTCTTGATATTTCTCATATCGGCATTTTATCTGAAATTCTGGATGAATGTAATTTTAAAGAAACAGACTATGATTTGGTTATAAAATATATAGGTGAGAAAAACACTCACGATTTGAAGAATGTTTTTGACAAAGCAGGTGTATCAAAAGAGCTTTATGATGTTGTTTCTAAGATAACAAAGCTATATGGTTCTTTTGAAGGTGTTTTATCGGAACTTGAAGGTATAATCGGAAACAGGGCTCAGACTGCAATGACTGAGCTTAAGAATATTTTTGATATATTAAAATCCACGGGTATAACAAAGAATATTAATCTTGATTTTTCACTCATAAATGATATGAGTTATTATAACGGTTTGATATTTCAGGGATTTATCCACAGTATTCCAAAAAGCGTTTTATCCGGCGGAAGATATGATAAACTTCTTGAAAAGCTGGGAAAAAATAAGCAGGCTGTTGGTTTTGCGGTTTATCTTAATCTTCTTGAAGGATTTTTCAAAGGTCACAGAAAATATGATTTTGATAATCTTATTACATATAGCGATAAATCTGATTTAGTTAAGATTTTTAAACTCAGGGATGAACTTATAAGTAAAGGCGAAACTGTCAGGGTTCAAAAGGAAAATTCCGGAGAGTTCAGTTTTAAAAATGTGATAGATATTGATAGCTTTGGAGGTGTGATATAATGGATAATATAATTAGTGTTGCACTCCCGAAGGGAAGGCTTGGAGAAAAGGTTTTAAAAATATTTGAAGATATTGGATATGATTGCCCCGCAATTCATGAAAATAACAGAAAGCTTATTTTTGAAAATGAAGAAAAAGGTATTAGGTATTTCTGGGTTAAGCCATCTGATGTTGCAATTTATGTTGAAAGAGGTGCGGCAGATATTGGTGTTTGCGGAAAAGATATCCTTCTTGAATATGAGCCAAATGTTTATGAACTTCTTGACCTTGATATAGGAAAGTGCAGAATGGCAGTTGCGGCACCTAAAGGATATCGCGAAGACACTGAGAGGGCGGTTAAGGTTGCAACTAAGTTTCCTAACATTGCAAAGAACTATTATTCTTCCAAAAGCCGTGATATAGATATTATTAAGCTAAATGGTTCAATAGAAATTGCACCTATACTTAATATGTCAGATGTTATAGTTGATATTGTTGAGACAGGAACAACACTTCTTGAGAACGGTCTTGAACCTATAAAAAATATTGTTCCCATAAGTGCAAGACTTATTGCCAATAAATCAGGATATAAGTTTAAGGCAGATAAAATCGAACAGATAAGAAAACTTATGCAGGAAAAAATTAAGGAAAATGCATAAACTGGAGGGCTGAAATTTTGATTAGTATTTTAGATATAAAAAGAATTTCACTTGAAGAAATTCTTAAAAGAGAAAATAACGGAAGCAATGTTTCGGATATAGTATCTGAGATTATTTCTGTTGTGAGAAAAGACGGGGACTCAGCTCTTAAAATGTATTGTGAAAAATTTGACGGGGCATCTTTAGATACCCTTGAAGTCAGTGACGCTGAAATAGAAGAAGCCTTTACCCTTGTTGATGATGAATTTATAGAAATTATTAAAGAGGCTAAAAAGAATATATATGCATTCCATGAGAAACAGAAAAGAAACAGTTTTGTTATAAATGAAAACGACGGAATAGTTTTAGGGCAGAAAGTTATGCCCCTAAGAAGAGTTGGACTTTATGTTCCGGGGGGAACTGCAAGTTATCCATCATCTGTTCTTATGAATACAATTCCAGCCAAAATTGCTGGATGCAGAGAAATTGTTATGACGACTCCGCCAATGTCAAATGGAAAAATTAATCCCGTCATATTAGTTGCGGCAAAAATTGCAGGATGTGATAAGATATATAAGGTTGGCGGTGCTCAGGCTGTTGCTGCACTTGCGTATGGAACAGAAACAATTGAGTCTGTTGATAAAATTGTTGGACCGGGTAATGCCTTTGTTGCGGAAGCAAAAAGACAAATTTTTGGCATATGTGATATAGATATGATAGCAGGACCCAGCGAAATTCTCGTGATTGCAGATGAAACTGCAGTTCCAAGGTTTGTTGCTGCAGATCTTTTATCTCAGGCAGAGCATGACAGACTTGCAACGGCTGTTTTAATAACCACTTCTGTAAAACTTGCAAACGAAGTCAGCGATGAGCTTGAAAAACAAATTCCAATGCTGCCACGATGTGAAATTGCAAGAACTTCCATTGATAATAATGGAAAAATAATTATAACAGAAACGCTTGATGAAGCAATAGATATTTCGGACAAGCTTGCACCTGAACATTTGGAACTTTGTGTTGATAACCCATTTGATTATTTAAGCAAAATTCATAATGCAGGTTCAATTTTCCTTGGTAAATATTGTCCGGAAGCTTTGGGGGACTATTTTGCAGGACCAAATCATACTCTTCCCACAAGTGGAACGGCAAGATTTTCAAGTCCGTTATCCGTTGATGATTTTGTGAAAAAATCTGCCTTTACATATTACACAAAGGAAGCACTATCAAAGGTTAAGGATAAGATTGCGTATTTTGCAGATAAGGAAGGACTTCATGCACATGCAAAGTCTGCAACTATAAGATTTGATGATAAGGATTAGTTATAAAAATGAGTAGATTTTTGAGTAAAGATTTAGAAAGTCTTAAAGCATATGTACCGGGCGAACAGCCACAGGATATGAAATACATAAAGCTTAATACAAACGAGTCACCGTATAGTCCGTCGGATGGAGTTTTAAAAGCTATAACTTCTGATGATGCAGAAAAACTCAGGCTTTATTCTGACCCGGACGGAAAAGATCTTAAAACTGTGCTTTCAAAGCAATACGGCGTGAACAGTGAAAATATTGTTGTTGGGAATGGCTCTGATGAGATACTTTCGTTTTGTTTTCAGGCATATAAGGATAACAGTAAAGGTTTTGCATTTCCTGATATAACCTATGGATTTTATCCTGTTTTTTGTAACTTATACGGAGCATTATATGAGGAAATTCCCCTTAATGAAAATCTGGAAATAAATGTTTCTGATTATGTTGGTATAAATAGAAATATAGTTATTGCAAATCCTAATGCACCAAGCGGAATTTTTCTCGATCTTTCTCAGATTGAGAAAATAGTTTCTTCAAATCCTGACAATATTGTTGTGGTAGATGAAGCTTATGTAGATTTTGGCGGAAAATCAGCCGTAAATTTAACAAAGAAATATAAAAACCTTATATGTGTACAAACTTTTTCAAAATCCCGTTCTCTTGCAGGAGCAAGACTTGGTTTTGCCATTGCAGACAGTGAGCTTATAGCGGATCTTGAAAGAGTGCGTTGTTCAACAAATCCATATAATGTAAATAGATTAACTCTTTTGGTTGGTGAAGCTGCTGTCAAGGATCAGGCTTATTATGATGCAAATTGTAAAAAAATAATAGATACAAGAGAATATGTTAAAAAAGAGTTAACAGATTTAGGTTTTATTTATCCCGATTCGAAGACAAACTTTATTTTTGCAAAAAAAGATGGGATAAATGGCGAAACATTATATAAAAAACTTAAAGATAAAGGAATTCTTATCCGTCACTTCAATAAGGATAGAATTTCGGATTACATAAGAATCACTGTCGGTACAAAAGCTGATATGGAAGAATTTATAAATACATTAAAGGATATATTAAATTAATTGCGGGAGTTGATTAAATGAACAAAAGAATTTCTGAATTAAAAAGAAAGACTTCGGAAACCGATATTAGCATCAAGCTTGATGTTGACGGAAAAGGTGTCTCCGAAATTGAGACAGGCTGTGGGTTTTTAGACCATATGCTTACGCTTTTTGCAAAGCATGGTCGTTTTGATCTTAATATAAAAAGCAGTGGTGACACATGGGTTGATTATCATCATTCCGCAGAAGATATAGGTATTGTGCTTGGTGAAGCTTTTAAAAATGCTCTTGGAAACAAGGCGGGAATTTTCAGATATGCTGATAATATAATTCCTATGGACGAAGCTCTTGTTTTGTGTGCTGTTGATATTTCAGGCAGAGGTTGTCTTGGTTTTGATATCGATTTCCCAAGCGAAAAAATCGGAGATTTTGACTGTGAGCTTGTACGAGAGTTTTTTGTTGCATTTGTTCGCACTGCAGATATAACACTTCACATTAAAAAGCTTGCAGGTGAAAATTCTCATCATATTGCAGAAGGTGCGTTCAAAGCTTTTGCAAGAGCTATGGGACAAGCTGCTTCCATTAATGAAAAATATATTAACGAAATCCCTTCAACAAAAGGAGTACTTTAATGATTGCAATTATAGATTATGGTGTTGGTAATATTTTCAGCCTTATGAGTTCTCTTAAGGTTATAGGAGCAGACGCCATATTGACAAGTGATATAAAAACAATTGAAGAAAGTGACAGGATAATCCTGCCCGGAGTAGGTGCCTTTTCTGATGCAATCAGGCTTTTGAAAGAAAGCGGACTTGACAAGATTGTTATTTCAGAATGTAAAAAAGGAAAACCCTTGCTCGGTATTTGTCTTGGTATGCAGCTTTTGTTTGAAAAAAGCTTTGAATATGGAGAGCATAATGGGTTAGGGCTTATAAAGGGAAGCATAAAACCAATCAGGGATGTTGCACCACCTGATTATAAAATTCCTCAGATGGGATGGAATTCTCTTATTTTTCCGGAACAAAAAGATAAACATCCGCTCTTTAAATACATAAATGAGGGTGACTTCGTTTATTTTGTTCATTCATATTATGGAGCTGACTGTGAGGAAAGTCTTATTGCATCAACTGAGTATGGTGCTTGTTTAACTGCCGCTGTTGCAAATAAGAATGTTTGCGGAACACAGTTTCATCCTGAAAAAAGCGGAGATGTAGGACTTAATATTCTTCGTGCATTTTGTGAGATTTAAAGGAGTAGAATATGAATATTTTTCCTGCTATTGATTTAATTAATAAAAAAGCGGTTAGACTTTTGAAAGGGGATTATGATAAAGTTACTGTTTACAGTAATTCTCCCCTTGATGTTGCAAAAAAATTTGAAAGTCAGGGCGCTGAATTTTTACATACAGTTGATTTAGACGGAGCAAAAGATGGAAACACACCAAATTTTGATGTTATTAAGGATATTGTCCACAACACAACCTTAAAGGTTGAAATTGGTGGTGGCATAAGAGATATGAAAACTATAGAGAAATACATCTCTGCCGGTGTGTATCGTGTTATACTTGGAACTGCTGCAACCGAAAACATTGAGTTTTTAAAAGAGGCAGTCAGTAAATATGGTGATAAGATAGCAGTTGGTGCAGATATAAAGGATGGATATGTTGCGATTAAAGGATGGCTTGAAAAATCTAGCTACACAATTTACGATTTTTGCAAGGTTCTTTCAGATATTGGCATTAAAACTGTTATTGTAACAGATATCACAAAAGACGGTGCTATGGAAGGCACAAATATTGATTTATATAAGGAACTTTCAGAAAAGTATGACCTTGATTTTGTTGCATCGGGCGGAGTTTCAGATATATCGGATGTTAAAAGACTTAAAAATATGAATCTAAGCGGAGCTATAATCGGTAAAGCACTTTATACCGGAGCTATTGACCTTAGCGAAGCAATTAGAATATCAAAAGAGGAGGAATAAAATATGATAACAAAAAGAATTATTCCTTGTCTGGATGTAAGAGCAGGCAGAGTGGTTAAGGGTGTGAATTTTCAGGGAATTTCCGATGTTTCTTCACCTGTTGAGCTGGGAATGCATTACAGTAAAGAGGGTGCTGATGAACTTGTTTTTTATGATATAACAGCATCATATGAAGAACGGAGCTTGTTTACAGATATATTGAAGGAAGTTGCTCAAAACATTTTTATCCCACTTACTGTTGGTGGAGGAATAAATACCATTGAGGATTTTGACCGTGTTTTAAAATGCGGCGCAGATAAGGTTTCTGTTAATTCAGGAGCAATAAAAAATCCAAAGCTTATCGGGGAAGCTGCAAAGAAATATGGAGATCAGTGTGTTGTTTTATCTGTTGATGTTAAAAGAGTTGACGGAAAATTCTGCGTTTTTGCAAAGGGTGGAAGAGAAAATACTGGTATTGATGCCATAGAATGGATAAAAAACGGAATTAATGAAGGTGCAGGCGAAATTGTTGTTAACAGTATTGATACTGATGGTGTTAAAAAAGGCTTTGACCTTGAAATGCTAAGGGCTGTAACAGAAGTTTCAAATGTTCCGGTTATTGCATCAGGCGGTGCTGGTGGAGTTTCTGATTTTATTGACTTGTTCAATGAACTTCCCGATATTTCTGCGGGACTTGCAGCGTCAATCTTCCACTTTGGCGAAGTTAAGATAAAGGATTTAAAAAATGAGTTAAATAAAAACGGAATTAATGTCAGATTGGTGTAAAGGAGAATGGTTATGTTAAGTATATCAGAACTTAAATTTGATGAAAAAGGTCTTATTCCTGCTATTGTAGTTGATGCAGAATCTGGTAAAGTGCTTACCCTTGCTTATATGAACAAGGAAAGCCTTGAAATAAGCTTGAAAGAGAAAAAGACATGTTTTTATTCCCGTTCAAGACAGGAGCTATGGAGAAAGGGAGAAACATCCGGTAATTTTCAGCATATTATAAAGATTACTGCAGATTGCGACAGGGATGCCCTCACTGTTCTTGTTAAAAAGGATGGTCCTGCGTGTCATACAGGAGCTGACTCTTGCTTTAATGAAGTTATTTTTGATGACAATTCAAATGAACCTTTTTCAATCAAAGGCTTAAAAGAGCTTATTGAGGGCAGAAAAACCGAAAAGAAAGAAGGGTCTTACACGACTTATTTGTTTGAAAAAGGGCTTGATAAAATTCTTAAAAAGGTTGGCGAAGAATGCACCGAAGTTATTATCGCAGCAAAAGCAGATGATAAAAAGGAAACCATATACGAAATTGCAGACCTTTGCTATCACACTTTAGTCTTAATGATAC
>JAZNFO010000057.1:0-64639 GCA_045575975.1 Clostridia bacterium
ATAAAAGGCGTTAGAAAGCAAAAAGGCACTTCTAAATTCTCATATCGAATTCACTGCATCCTTCCCGATGGAAATAAAGTTGCCATTGAGAAGGGTTCTTTTGTCACGCCGGAAGAAGCAAGTGCCGCACGTAAAGAAAAGCTTATTGAACTTACAACACAAGATTGCGATAATGCATCCATTTTATTTGGTACTGTCTTTGAAGAGTATATGCTTACTATTTCTGATAAGCCGAGCTTACAAAAGAAATATTATGGGTATTATAACTCGTACCTAAAAGACAAAATGGATCGTGTTTTTATTGGTGAGTGTTTACCGATACTTAAAACGTTGCAAAAACGGTTTTGCAGCAGTAAGGTTTCTGATAATCGCTCACCCGATAGACAGATTTATATTTCTTCTACTTATCTGCAAGGGTTAAAGGAACTACTTTATAGAGTTTTTGACTTTGCATACAATAAGAAGTATATCAAAAACCATCCTATGTATCAGTTGGATGACTGGACTGCATATAAGAAAAAGGACAACTCGTATATTGAACCGCTTTTTGCGTATCTTGGAAATAAATATAAAATTTTGCCTGATATAACAAAGTTCTTCCCGGAAGAGATTGATATTTTTATCGACGCATTTGCAGGGAGTGCAGTCGTTGGTATAAATGCTAATGCTAACAAGGTAATCATAAACGATCCTAATCATTTTCTTTTGAATATGTATAAAGCATTACATACCACTCCTCCAGAAGATGCTTGGAATAGGCTTATAGAAATTGTAGAGAAATACGATTTAAGAAAAGATAATGAAGCAGGATATTATACTTGCAGAGCTGATTATAATGCAATACCCAAAGAAGAACGTGAAACAAAATACTGGTATTGGGGACTATGCCTTGTTTACCATAGTTTCAATCGTTCAACGGTGCAGCATAACCTCAAAGGTGAATATAATGCACCTTTTGGACATAACAAGGTAAATCTGCCGTTGGCGAAAAGAAAATTTCTTGTCTTTGCAAATAAGATTTATCAGGGTGCTTTTGAGTTCACCGATACAGCTTATGATGAAATACCAGTAGATAAATCATCTTTTATATATCTTGATCCGCCGTACTTGATAACAACGGCAACTTATAACAGGTTTTGGGATGAAGATAAAGAGCGTGGGTTATATTCGTATTTAGAAAAATGCACAGAAAATGGTATTAAGTGGGCTTTGTCCAATGTCCTCAGTAATAATGGTATAGAAAATCGGATGCTGCGAGGCTGGATAAAAGAAATGCGAGCAAAATACGACAATATACACCTATACTATTTTGAAAGCGATTATACACACTCTAACTTCCGCCGTAAAAATCGTGGACGTACGGTAGAAATATTGCTTACAAATTATTGATACATGTAAATTATAACACAGTTCACGAAACATATCGTGTATTCTTTTCAAGATTTTTTGCCGTGGGTATTGCGCAATTAATAAAAATGCGGTATAATATAACTGTTCGAAGGACACGAGAGGTATCTTTCATAGTCCGGGCACAGCAGGTATCGTGACCATATCAAAAATGTGAGTCCACATTGAGATTTCAACAGTTCACGCGATTTATTTCAATGCGGCATCAAAGTTGGCATCGAGGCGAATTTTGGCATTATCCAAGATGCAAAAAACCTTATATTTTAAGGAAAAATTGATATGTTCAAATTGATATGAAGTACACCGAGGCGAGTCATGGGAAAGGCTTAGAAGGTCTATTAAAGAGATATTTTAAATAAGAATTAGTTATAAAGACTGTCGCAGGACAGTCCCTACATACAAAGAGGGTGGGCGAAATGGTAGAAAATTATATGGTTTGCAACTGCAAACAAGTAAGCTATAGTGATATTGCAGATGCAATGCATAATCTTACAAAATTTGATGATGTATTGAGTACATTCAAAGAAATTCAGGATGTAACCAGCTGTTCAACAGGCTGCGGCGGATGTCATCAAAAGGTTTTGGATATTATATCTGAAATTATGAGCGGAGCAACTGCATAAATTTAAGTTTTTGAAGGAAGGTTTGAAATATGGATGCAAAAGTTTCAAAATTACTTAACGAACAGATAACAAAAGAGTTGTATTCGGCATATCTTTATCTTGATTTTTCTGTTTTTTATGAAGCACAGGGACTTGATGGGTTTGCTAACTGGTATATGATTCAGGCGCAGGAAGAACGGGACCACGCAATGCTTTTTATGAAATATTTGCAGATGTGCGGGGAAAAGGTTGAGCTTGGGGCAATTGATAAGCCCGATAAAAAGCTTTCCGGCTTAATGGATCCGCTTGAAGCAGGTCTTGAACATGAAAAGTATGTAACAAGTCTTATAAATGATATTTATGGTGCTGTTTATGAAGTGAAGGATTTCAGAACAATGCAGTTTCTTGACTGGTTTGTAAAAGAACAGCTTGAAGAAGAAAAGAATGCAGATGATATGATAAAGAAGATGGAGCTTTTTGGCGGCGATGCAAAGGGATTATATTCTCTTGATGCAGAATATGCAGCAAGAGTCTACACAGCACCCTCGCTGGTTCTTGATTAAAAGGCTTGCTCTAGAGATATTTTAATTCTCTATCCTCATAGTAAAAAAGCCCCTTGGAACAAAGGTTGTACCTTGTTCCAAGGGGGCTTTTTATGTTTTTTTGTGAACCACTTGCACTATATGGAAAAAGGTGATATAATATATAGTGTTAAAGACGGACGAAAGAAGGCTTGAGAAATGAGAAGGAAAATTTTATTGGTACTTGTTATAAGTATTTTGTGTGTCATATTTTCTGGTGTGCTTTGTGCCTCTGCAGAACCATATGGGGACCTTACATATACTGTGACCGGTAATGAAATAACCATTACATCCTGTGCTAAATCTGCAACAGTAGTAAATATTCCTGATAAAATAAGCGGAAAACCTGTAACAGCCATAGCTGAAGATGCTTTTTCAGAATGCGAGATACTTGAAACAGTCACTATTCCGGGCAGTGTGAAAAGCATAGGGGACTATGCTTTCTATTATTGCACAAGCTTAAAAAGTGTAACAATTGAGTATGGTATAACAGAAATTCCGTGTAGTGCTTTTGAGCGTTGTTTCAGTCTTGAAAGTATAACTCTTCCTGAAAGCGTAACAGTTATAAACGAAAATGCATTTAGTCATTGTGAATCACTCAGCAGTATAACTCTTCCTGAAAGTGTAACAAAAATAAACAGAGATGCGTTTTTGAACTGCTTAAAACTAGAAAGCGTATTAATACCTAAAAATGTAACAAATATACAATCAAAGGCTTTTTGTGGTTGTGACAGCCTGACAGGTATAGCCGTTGATAAGGATAACGCATACTATTTGTCAGTGGACGGGGTTTTATTTGATAAGGAAAAAACCAAGCTTATCAGTTTTCCCTGCGGTAAAAGCGGAAATTATATAATTCCTGAGACGGTAACGAACATAGCGCTAGATGCGTTTCACAGATGTACAAAACTCGAGAGCGTAATTTTTACAGGAAATATATACACGGTAGCTTGTTTTATGGATTGTACAGCTCTGGAAAAAGTAATTCTACCTGAAGAAGTGACATATATAGGGGAGAATGCTTTTTGGGGGTGCACAAGCCTTAAGGAAATCAATCTTCCGGAGGGCGTAATCGGTATAGGCTCGAGAGCATTTAGCGATTGCGAAAGTCTGAAAAGTATAAACCTTCCGGAAAGCTTAACAAAAATATCATTAGGGGCTTTCGCAGGATGCAAAAGTCTTGAAAGTATAATAATTCCTGACAGTATAGAAAGAATAGAAACGGAAGTTTTCTCGGGTTGTTCAAGCTTGAAAAAGGTGAGTCTTCCTGAAGATTTAAGTGTTATAGGGACTTCTTCTTTTTCGGGATGCAAAAGTCTTGAAAATATAGTAATACCATACTATGCAAATATATACAGTGATGCATTTGAAAATTGTACATCACTTAAAAATGTATTTTATATGTTATATGATCCCGAAAGGGTCAGCTATTATGACTTTGGCAGTGATGTGAAGAGGTATTATGGTTACTGGCCTGCCACGGGGATAGGGATAGATTCAGATACATTAGATTTACTTGTGGGACAGACATCGAAGCTTGTTGCAACCATAACTCCCGGAAACGCCACACAGAAAGTTGTGTGGAAATCGGATAATCCATCTGTTGCAACGGTAACAGAGAACGGCTCAGTTGAAGCAGTTACAGACGGAACAGCAAAAATAATTGCATCAACTCTGGCGGGAGAACAAGTGGCAGAATGTCAGGTTAGTGTCAGTTGGGGAGGATACCCTGCGGTTATAGTATATAACAGCGAAACGGGAAAGCTCACTGTTTCTGCAACGGAGGCTGGAACCCTTTATGTTACAACATATTCAGGTGGTAGATTAGAAAAAGTTGAAGAATATAATGTGACTGTAGGAACAACGAAGGATGTGTGCACATTCGGCACAAATCAGAAGGCTTTTGTGTGGAATAAGGATTTAGAACCACTTTGTGAGGTGTTTATATTGCCTCGGGACGGAAGCTCAGCCGGAAGCATAAAATCTTGTGGTTCAGATACAGTACCGTTCATTATTACAGAGCTTGAAGCTATAGGTGAAAATACTTATAATATATACGGATATAACGGACGGTCAGAAGCAACACTGACAAATCCTGTTAAATCATCCCCTGAATCATATGAAGTGTTTGCAAAGCTTGCAAAAGATGAGAGTGGCAAAGGGTATGTTGTCCGTTTTGGCAAAGATAAAGACGGAAATGTAACCCTTGATGAGAAAAATATTATATTCTGTAGTGACTCAACATTCAGGGAAACTGTTATGTCAAATCATATAACCGTAAATCATGGATGGAAAAAATACGGAGTTGGATGTTATATTAAGGGCGCAGCATCTGGAAAAACATATGAAATGATTTGGGGATATGTTAACAATGTTGAGGATGCATATGTAGAAATTCTTGATGATGCAGATAAAAATGAAAGTCATATTTACACAAATAATAATGGTGCCTTAGTTCTTAAATATGAGAAAGCGGGAAACTCTTTTAATATAACTAAGCTTAAATACAGTGTTAACTCAGTTCTTGATGTAGAAACTATAAAATTTGGCGAAGGAAATCCAACAGAAGTTTTTGTATATGGAATAAATGGAACAACACTCCAGATTGTAATTATTAAGGAATAATTTTATAAAACAGACGCCTCTCCTGTTGGAGAGGTGTTTGTTTTATTTGGTTTTCATTATTGCAAGCAAAATAAGAGTTAAAATTCCAAGAAACATATAGTGATAATTTCCGAGGAAAAACTGACGGACAAAGGATAAAAGAACTATAAGGGATAACACGGAATCAATTTTTAGTCTTTTTCTGTTTTTTTCATCAATACCCATCCTGAGAGATAATTTCTATATATTGTATCACATTAAAATTATTTTGCACATAAAAAATTTGTTTTCTTGATTTTTAGGTAATAAAGGTATATAATGTTTAAGGTGATTAATATGAAATTCAAAACATTTCTATTTGATTTTAACGGAACACTGGTTGATTCTATGCCGGCATATATTTCTGCAATGCTTAGAATTCTTGATGAAAATAATGTTAACTATGAAAAAGTATGCATATGATGAATATGCATATAATATTCCTGCAAAGAAAAATGTTGTTGAAGCATTGAAAAACTGAAAAAGCACGGATGAAATAAAAAATGTTTCGGATTATTATATAAAGGATTTTTCAGAATTGAAAGAGATAAAAATTTTTTGGAGATAAGATAATGAATAAATATAAAATGATAGCCACAGATCTTGACGGCACACTTCTTGGTACCAATCTTAAGATAAGTGAAGAAAACCGTCAGGCGATGAGTGAGCTAACGGATCGTGGGGTAATAATGGTGCCTGCAACGGGCAGAACTCTTTGCGAAATAGAAGATATTTTAAATCTGCCAGAAGTTCGATATGTTATATATTCAAACGGAGCGGCTGTTTATGATAAAAAGACGGAGGAGAGCATTCTCTTTGGAATAGACGGTGAAACTCTCCGGTTTGTTTTTGACACAGTATTGAAATTTGATATATTTATGATAATTCATAAAAACGGAAAGACCTATGCGGATAAGAAAAAGATGTCAAACCCCGGACATTATAATCTCCATGAAACAGTGGTTAAACTTGTAAATGATAACTGTATTCTGGAAGAAGATTTTGAAAAGCATTATCAGGGAGGAACAATTGAAAGCCTTGTTGTTTTCTTTGCAAATGAAGAAGATATTGATATCTGCAACAGCATTCTTTTATCAAATCCTGATGTGCAGACGGTAACGGCCTGGGCATCAAATATGGAGATTTTATCAAAGGATGCTGGCAAAGGTTGTGCCCTGAAAGCCCTTGCAGGGAAGCTGGATATAGTGATTGAAGATGTTATTTCCGTAGGAGACGGAGACAATGACAGACAAATGATTTCTGTGGCAGGACTTGGACTTGCCACAGAAAACGGACGCAACGAGCTTAAAGAGGTTGCGGATAAGGTTATCTGCAGCAATGATGAACATGTGATGAAATATATTAAAGATAATTATTTTGAATGATGCAGTGAAAGGGAGAGTTTGTTATGTATAAATATTTATTCTGGGATATAGACGGAACAGTGCTTGATTTTCTTGCATCAGAAGCATATGCAATAAGACTTTTATTCAAAAAATATAATATTGGTGAATGCACTGATGAAATGCTTAAAATGTATTCGGAAATAAATTCAAGATACTGGAATATGCTTGAAAAAAATGAGAGGACCAAGGCGGAAATTTTAGTTGAAAGATTTCAGGAATTTTTTAAAATTATCGGAGCGGATATAAAAATTGCTGAAAAATTTAACGAGGAATATCAGATAACACTTGGCGACCATATTGAATTTGTTGATAAGGCAAAGGAAACTCTTTTGTCTCAGAAAGGAAAATATATTCTTGTTGCTGTTACAAACGGAACAAAGCTGGCACAGGATAAGAAGCTTCGGACATCAGGTCTTGATAAGATTTTTGATGAGATTTTTATATCAGAAGATGTTGGAGCTGAAAAGCCCAACAAGGAATATTTTGATTATGTGCTTGAAAAACTGGGAATTACCGATAAAAAAGAGGTGCTTTTAATAGGAGACAGACTTTCAAGTGATGTAAAAGGCGGGTTTGTTGCCGGAATTGATACCTGCTGGTTTAATCCTGAGCACAATGAGAACACACTAAACATTCCTGTTAAATATGAAATTGATGATCTCGGCAAGCTTGAGGAGATTGTTTGCGGGTAAGAAAGGGTGAAAAATATGACAACCTTACTTTTAATAAGGCACGGTGAAAGCGAGGCAAACCGAAACAAGGTTTTTGGGGGACAGATTAATCCTGATTTGCAGGAAAGAGGAGTTATGCAGGCAGAACACACTGCAAAATTTGTAGCCGAAAACTATAAGGTGGACAAAATATATTCAAGCGACTTAAAAAGAGCATACAGAACAGCAGAGGCTCTTTCAAAGCTTTTGAATATGGAAATTAAGTCAGAAAAACGACTTCGTGAAATTTATGCAGGCAAATGGGAAGGTATGAAGTTTGACGATTTGAAGAAGGTATATCCTGATGAATATAATGTGTGGCTCACCGATATTGGAAATGCGGTTTGCACCGAGGGAGAAACGGTGAAAGAACTCGGAGAGAGAATTTTTGGAGTATTAACAGAAATTGCCAGAGAAAATGACGGGAAAACCGTGGCAATAACAACCCATGCAACACCTATAAGAGTGACACAGAGCCTTATTGAGACAGGCGGACTTTCGGAAATGAAAAATATTAAGTGGGTAACAAATGCATCTGTTACTGAGATTACATATGAAAATGACAATTGGAAGATGGTCAAAGTAAGTATGGATGGGCACCTTGAAGAATTAAAAACAAATCTTCCGTCGAATGTTTAGGGGGTATTGAGGTGAGAATTTCAACTGAAATAAATTCAATTGCAAAAATTGTCGGGGAAGAAAGAGCAGTGGAGCTTTGTGCCAAAGCAGGCTTTGATACATGGGATTTTTCTTTGTTTGCTATGCGTGTGTATGATAACGAAGAAAATAATCATCCCCTTGCAGGAAGCGATTATCTTAAATTTGCAAGAGAATTAAAACAAATAGGTCTTGACAATGGAATTGTATGCAATCAGTCTCATGCACCGTTTCCTTCAAAAACTTATGAAAAGACTATATCAAATTATAAGAAATCACTTGAATGTACCGCGGAGGCAGGGGGTAAAATATGTATAATACATCCATATAACTGTAAAAGTGCAGAAGAAAACGCAAAGATGTATTTTGAGCTTTTACCTTTTGCAAAGGAATGTGGTGTTAAAATTGCAACTGAAAATATGTGGAACTGGGATAATGAAAAGGACCAGTCCTGTTTCGCTGCCTGTGCCAATCCGAAAAGCTTTAACGAGCATCTTGATATGGTTAATGATGAAGATTTTATAGCCTGCCTTGACCTTGGGCATGCCGAAATGAGAGGCAGCGGGACAAGTGCGGTGGAAATGATTATGGCGCTTGGCGACAGACTTAAGGCTCTTCATATTCACGATAATGATTTGTGGCACGATTCACATCAGCTGCCATTTACAATGAATATGGATTTTGAAAAAATAGTTGATGCACTTAAGAAAATAAATTATAAGGGCGATTTCACGCTTGAGGCAAATTGTCATCTTGAAAAGTATACTGAAGATAATGTTTTTGAGGGTGTAAAATGTATGGCGGAAACTGCCAAAAAGCTTGTGGATATGTTTAAAAAATAGAGGAGAAACTTATGTTTGATGCAGAAAAGGTTAAAAATGAATGTGTTTTATGGATAAAAGATTTTTTTGAGAAAAACGGACAAGGCTGCAATGCGGTTGTTGGAATTTCAGGTGGAAAGGACAGCTCGGTTGCAGCGGCACTTTGTGTGGAGGCTCTTGGGAAAGACAGAGTTATCGGGGTTCTTATGCCTCAGGGCAAGCAGCACGATATTGATATGGCATATCTCCTTGTTAATCATCTTGGAATAAAGCATTATGAGATAAATGTTAAGGATGCGGTTGACGGAATACTTAATAACCTGCCGGAGGATATAGAAATAACCCCGCAGACAAGACAGAATATTCCTCCAAGAGTGAGAATGTCAACCCTTTATGCAGTGTCTCAAAGTCTAAACGGAAGAGTTTGCAACACTTGTAATTTATCTGAGGACTGGGTTGGATATTCAACAAGATATGGCGATTCGGTGGGAGATTTTTCACCTATGTCAAATCTAACGGTAACAGAGGTGAAAAAGATAGGACATCTTCTGGGACTTCCAAAGGAGCTTGTTGAAAAAACTCCCATAGACGGACTTTGCGGAAAAAGTGATGAAGAAAACTTAGGCTTTACTTATCAGGAGCTTGATATTTATATAAGAGAGGGAAAAATAGAAGATAAAAACAAAAAGGAGCTTATAGATAAAAAGCATAAGCAAAATCTATTCAAGCTCCGGTTAATGCCGGCTTTTAAACCGGAAATTTAATATTTAGTTTTAAAACGGGAATTATCCGCCAAGATAGTTCCCGTTTCTTGCATCATAATAGAAAAATGCACCGCCCTCGGTGGTTATCTGCCACACGGGAATTGCAAGAACATTACTGTAGCCTTCTTTAATATCTCCGATATAGTAGCCAAGAGAGATTTTTGCTATTTTGATTATCTGGGATTTGTTTATATCAGGGTTTGATGTGAGAGACAAAAGCACAGAGCTTATGTCAAAAACCTTAGAGGAAATGCCCGATGCGGTTTTTGATATAATGATGTTTTTCCCTGCAATAGACCAAAGACCTTCCTTTTTCACCTCAAAGGAGAGGTAAGAGTCAAAGAATTTGTAATCATCAAGAACAGGAGTAAAAATTGCTCTCACCGAGTCCTTGTTGTAATTAAGTCCATCAAAGGTGTAAAGCTTAAAGTCAATTCCAAGATTTTTCATTTCCTTTATGCAGTATTCTTTTATATATCGGTCGCTCATATCTTCGGGGGGATTTTCGGGAGCCTTATTTGTGTATGTAAAGCTGTCCTTATCCACCACCAGAAGCTTTTCTTCTGATGAATATGTGCTTAGCTTTTCGTCATATTGATAGCCGTTTCCAAGAAGCTTGATTATAAAAGAAGAGTTATCCCAACCGGCACGCTCAACATACCTGCTTTCAAAGGAATAGGGGGCTTCGGGAATAAGCTTTTTATCAAGCTTTATATTGTTTGTGCTGAGAATATTCACAATGTCATCCCTTTTTTGTGATTCAACTATTTTAAGCTGAGTATTTGTGCGGTAGAAAACCGCAGAAAGGGTGATATTCAAAACAATAAGTATAAATATTAATATGTTTTTTGTTTTGTACCAATCCATAATATTTCTCCGATTTTTTATTTAACCAGCCAGCCGGCTGAAAATAAGTTTTGGTTGTTTTTTGGTCTGTAGCATCTTATGCATTCGGAAACGGAAATTGCCCCCTCTGTTTTTTTGTCTGCACAGAACTTATCTATTGCGGAAATAAGAGTCTCTACTGCTGATTTTTCACCGGTGTTTTTAAAGGTCTTAAGGTCAATTCTCATAGAGGTTAAATATCCGTCAACAGTTGTTGCCTCAATGGCATGATAAAGCCCCGGGATTATTCTTGTTCCGTTCAGATAATAATCAAACATAAATTTATATTCTGCAACTTCAAAGGATTCTGCCTGCAAATCGGTAAGACGGATTTTGAAGGTTTTCTCGTCGTTGTCCGCAAGGGGCATAACTGAATTTATAATTCTTGAAACCCCTGTGAATGAAAGGAAATAACTGTTTTCAACAGAAAGCCTAGTACTTCCCATAAGGTTAACTCCGCCTTTTTTGCTGACGGCAGAATATTCTAAAATTCCGTCAGGTGAAAGCTTTAATGTGGCATTGTCGCTAACGCAGACAAGGGTATTTTCCCCATTTATATATTGCCTTGTGTAGCTATCCTTAAGACCAAAGGAATTTAAAATCTCTGCAGAAATTCCGTCTTTAGTGAAGCCAAGCTTAAGTTTTTCGAGCTTGTCGGGAGGAGTCATTGATATATTCGGGAGATACTGAGCTTTTGAAGGAATTATAATATCAGGTCTTAAGTAAGTTGAAACCTTTTTGTTTATAGTATTTTCTTTGAGAGAGTTTAAATTGAGTTCGTATGAAAAAGTACAAAGCTTGTCGTCAAGCTTTTTAACAGAATCTAAAAGCTTGTATAGTCCCGATGACGGAACAGAGGTCTGTATTTTATAAACATCATTTGTTTTTTCATCTTTTATGTATGCAATAATTCCATCTTCCTCTTTTTCGGTGGGAATAAGAATAAGTTTTTTAAATGAAGAAATAACTTCTGATATCTTTGATGACGGATTTTCAAACATTTGTCCCGCAAGCTTTGGAAAACGGTGGTATGGATAGGAGATATAAACAAGGTTTCTGTCCCTTATATCTGTAAAAAGGTCTTCTCCTTTTTCGAATTTTCCGTTTGATGAAAAAAGACTGCGGTCAACATCCTGCAAAAGCTTCTGTGTTTTCTGGTATGTGTCACTGTCAGTATAGAAAATGTCTCTGCCTGTTTCTGTGTTAAGAAGAATATATTCAGGAGCGGCATAGCTGAAATAAAGGTTAACAGCTTCTGAATTGTCGTTGGCAAGAGTTGTCCCCGACTCGGAGGTAAGGCTTGTTTTTTCATCAAAAAGCCAGCCCTCTTTGCTTATGGAATAAAGGAGCATAAGCAGGTTTAAAAAAAGCAGGACAAAAAGAACCGATTTTATAAATTCGGTTCTTTTTCTTTTAAGCTTTTGCTCTTTAAATCTTTTTTCTTTAAAATTATCTGTTGGCATTCTTATCTCCTAAGAAAAAGGGTATTTCATAATAAATGAAATACCCCAACTTTTAAAATTAGTCTGTCAAAGCTTTTATAATACCCAAAAGGTTGCGTTTGTATCTTGTGATTGAAAGCTTGATATACTGAACATTTCCGCCGTTTTCTGCTCTTACGAGAATGTTGTTGTCTCCCTCCGCAGGTTCAACAGTGTTCATAAAAAGCCCTGATGCCCCGATAGTAACGGTAGCTTCCTCGTATTTTGCAGTAACTGTGCCGTCTGCCTCTGTGTATTCAACCTTGTTGTATATCTTCTGATACATATCCTCTGCCATATTGTGCCAGTATAATGTAACAACGGTGTTTTCCTTTCCGTATCCGGAAAGGATGTAAGTACTGTCAAATGTGGAGTCTTTTTGTCCTTCAGGCTTTGTAACAGCAATAAGGTCTGTTGCAGTGCCTTCCTCATATGGTGAAACTGTATCAGGAGATGCGAAAGCTGATATACTTAAGATAAGAATAACAGAAACTAAAACTGAAACAGCTCTTGTTAAAAATTTCATCTTTATCATTTTTGCATTCCTCCCATCAGTAAAATTTAATAATAACACCCCAAATCTTTAAAAGGGTGGAGATATCCCTTTATACATTACACACTATAACATACAATTGTTACAGAGAC
Source organism: Clostridia bacterium (assembly GCA_045575975.1). Taxonomy (GTDB): domain Bacteria; phylum Bacillota; class Clostridia; order Monoglobales; family Monoglobaceae; genus RGIG8709. The sequence continues at coordinate 12,603 of JAZNFO010000057.1, forward strand.
ATTACAAGCATCTTACATTTTTATAAAAGTTGGAAAGAAAAAGATAATGTTTTGTCGTTTTCCTTGATATTTTAACAAAAATGCCGTCTGAGAATAGAATATACTGAGAAAGGAGAAGGAAAATGATAAAAATTTTTATAGATCCCGGACACGGCGGACCTGATCCCGGAGCAGTGGGAAATGGTGTAACAGAAGAGTTTGTTAATCTTAATGTATCTTTGGAGCTTGCAAGGCTTTTAAGAAATGCAGGATATTCTGTGAGGGTATACAGAACGACAAGCGATGAAAATGTGCTTGAAAATAAAAATGCTGACCTTAGAAACCGTGCACAAACGGCAAACGACTGGGATGCAGATTATTTTATAAGCATTCACACAAACAGCTCGCAAAATCCAAATGCGCAAGGGGTTGAGGCTTATGTCTACAGACTGGGCGGAACATCGGAACGACTTGGGCAGTCCATAGTTGATGCGGTTTCAAGTGAGCTTGGCTCCCGGAACAGAGGAGTTATGCAGGCAAACTTTGCGGTTTTAAAAAGGACAAATATGCCTGCAGTTCTGGTTGAGCTTGGTTATCTAACCAACAGCACAGAGGCATTAAATCTCAACAGCCCTGCATGGCAAAGGGCTGTAGCACGAGCTATTTTTAATGGAATTAATGATTATGTAAGGGGGTAATATACCCCCTTACATATTTCTGCTTTACTTTTGAAACATTTTATGGTAAAATTACAATATGTATTTTACAAAGTGGAAGTGATTTGTTGGATAAAAAAATTTCAGCAGGCAAAGCAGCAAGAACGGTTGGATTTATGGCGGTTATTATTTTTCTTGCAAAGCTTGCAGGTCTGCTTCGTGAAACCTTTATTGCCAATATTTACGGGCAGGGGTATAATTCGGATATATTAAACACGGCAACCCAGATTCCCCTTTTGTTTTTTGATATGACACTGGGGGTTGCTATCCTTTCAACTTTTGTTCCTGTTTTTAATAAGTTTTTAGAAAGGGACGGAAAGAAGAGAGCTTTGGAGTTTGCCTCAAATTTTATAAATATTGTAACAATTATTGCACTACTTGCGACTTTGGTGGGAATGATTTTTTCAAAGCATATTGTGGGACTTATGGTGCCGGGCTATGAGGAAGAAAAGATTCTGAAAACCGCATATCTTTTAAGAATCCTTTTCCCGTCAATAATTTTCACAGCTATTGCCTATATTATGGTGGGACTTTTGCAGTCCTTCGGAGAATTTAATATTCCCTCAATAATAAGCCTTGTTTCAAATGCCGTTATGATATTTTATCTTGTGGTTTTCAAAAACAAGTTTGGGCTTGAGGGTGTTATCATTTCCATGGTTATTGCCTGGGCGCTGCAGCTTTTTGTTCAGTTTCCTGCTCTCAGGAAAAAGGGCATAACCTATTCTTTGAGACTTGATTTAAGAGACGAGGGACTCCGTGAGGCGGCGTGTCTTGCGCTTCCCGTGCTGATAAGCTCATGGGTTCAGCCTCTTTGTGCAGTTATCAATATGTCATTTGGCTCGGGGCTTGGAGACGGAGCGGTTTCGGGACTTAATTGGGCAAATAAAATTTATATAATAATGGTAGGCGTTTTTGCCTATGCAGTAACAAACTTTATCTTTCCCAAGCTTTCGAGACTTGGGGTAAAAGACGGGGATGAAGATTTTGCGAAAATGACAAGGACAAGCCTTTCCTGGATAATTTTTATAATCTCATTTGTGGCATCCCTTTTTATTTCCCTTTCAAAGCCGATTATAAAGGTTGTATTTGAAAGAGGGGCATTCACGGAAAGCAACACAAATCTCACAGCAACAGCACTTTTTTATTATTCTTTTGGAATGGTTGCCTATGCGGTTTGCGAAATCCTGAACAAAAGCTTCTATGCTTTAAGAGACGGAAAAACGCCAATGCTGTCTTCAATATTCGGAGTGCTTGTAAATTTTCTGGGGGCATTTATATTCGTGAAGGTGTTTAAAATGGGGGTTGGCGGTCTTGCCCTTGCAAGTGCCGTAAGCTCTGTTTCAATTGCGGCAGTGCTCCTTGTTATGATAAATAAAAGGAAAAAAGGAATTGTTGATATTTCATTTATTATAAACCTCTTGAAAGTTCTGGCTATGGCAAGCCTTTCGGCGGTTGTTTCGGGCTTTGTGTACGGAAAAATTGACGGGCTTCTGTCAGGAGGTATTATTATCACACTTTTGAAGCTGTGTATTAGTTCTCTTGCTGCTTTGATAGTCTATGTTGCGGCAGGATTTTTGCTTAAAATTAATGAATTAAGGAGGGTGAAAGAAAATGGATAAAGGATATTTTTATTCCCTGTGGATAATGTTTTTTAACAGCGTTATAAAAAACAGCTTTTTGTATAAGGCACTTTCGGGAATTTATTCATATATATCAGGTCTCTTTGGAAGAAGTTTAATTGTAAGGTGGTTCAAGGAGGGGCATTTTGAAAAAGATTTTATTGAGAAATCCCTTTTTGGGAAACTCTTAAGACTTCCATTTACAATTCTTGATAAAATCAGGGAAAAGAATTTTGAAAAGCTGACAAATCAAAAGGAAAACAGCTTTCTTATAAGAACCTGCAAGTATCTTCTTCACAATTTCCTTGCTCTTAATTTAAGATTTATCGGTGTTCTTTTTGCCACAAGCCTTGGTGTAAATATTATTTATAATATGTGTGTGGGCGGCAAAATTGTAACATCCTTTGTGCTTTTGATTTTGGCACTTCTTATGACGATTGCACCGATTAATGTTACGGATTATTTAAAAGGTTCATTCCTTATGAAAATTGTTGAAGGCTTTCTTGGAACAACCTTTTCCTATGACTTTTATTATGTAACCAAATGCGGAAAAAGTGCAAGACTTTCCTGTGCAGTATTCTTTGGGCTTCTTTCAGGTCTTGCAAGCAGCTTTATAGGCCCAATCTGGGGAATACTTCTTTTATGCGGATTTTTATATGCGTTTTTAGTGCTTTATAAAACGGAGGTCGGTGTGTTTTTAACGGCTCTTGCTGCTCCAATTATTCCCACTATTCCTCTTGCGGCAATGTGTGTGTTCACAGGTTTTTCCCTTGTGGTTAAGGCTGTAACCTCAAAAAAATTCACCTGGAAATTCGGCAAGTGTGAATTTTTTGTTATGCTTATGATAGCCGTTTATCTTGTTGCCGGAATATTCTCATTCACTATGAAGAAAAGCCTTGAAATCTGGGCAATATATGCGGTGTTTATGGGATTTTATTTTGTGATTGTAAATACTCTTAAAACAAAAAAACAGTTTTTTGATTTTCTGACAATTCTCGGCATCTCTGCCTTTTTGGTATGCACCTATGGTATAATGCAGTATGTGTTTGGCTGGGATATAAATCAGGCGTGGATGGACGAAGAAATGTTCACGGATATAAAAATGAGAATATATTCAACACTTGAGAACCCCAATGTTCTTGGCGAATATATCCTCCTTATGCTACCTGTTACCATTGGTCTTATGTGGACAAAGAAGAATGTGCTTGCAAAGATTTTCTATCTTGGAATTTCGGGAGTTTTGTTTCTTGCCCTTATTCTCACTTTCTCAAGAGGTTGTTGGATAGGTCTTATGCTTTCTGCGGCAATATTTGTAACACTTGTAGCAGGCAAGCTCTGGGGACTTTTGCTTATAGCAATTCCTGTTATCCCGTTTATACTTCCGGAAAGCATTGTCAACAGATTTTTAAGTATAGGGGATATGAAAGACTCATCAACTTCATACAGAGTCTATATATGGCTTGGAACATTCCTTCTTTTAAAGGATTTCTGGGTTTCGGGAATAGGTATGGGAACGGAAGCGTTCACAAGAGTATATCCTTTTTATTCATATAACGGGGTTGTGGCTCCTCATGCTCATAATATGTTCCTTCAGCTTATGGTTGAAACGGGAATAGTGGGCATTGTTGTTTTTGCTATTGTACTTTTAGTATTCTTTAAGGAGCTTTCAAAAATTCACAACCTGGCAGGAAGAAAATCCGAGGTTTCCACTATGACGGTTTCAATTGGTGCGGCAGTTGCGGGATTTTTACTTCAGGGAGTTTTTGATAACTGCTTCTATAATTTCAGGGTGTTTATGATATTCTGGCTTATGCTTGGTGCGGGAGCTTCTGCTCTTTATGCACAGAAAGAATATGTTGAAAACCTGGCAGGAGGAAAGGATAAATGATAAAGGTTATACAGGTGTCCTCTGACACCAATATCGGAGGTGCGGGAAAGTGCATTCTCACATATCTTAAATTTTTTGATAGAAAAAATTTTGATGTGTCCTGCGCAGTTCCGGAAGGAAGCTTGCTTGTTCCGCTTATAGAGGAAAAGGGTGTTAAAGTTTTTCAGATAAATTCTATGAAAGACAAATCTTTTGATATAAAAGCTGTCAGAGAGCTTATCAATATATTTAAAAAGGAAAAGCCGGATATTGTCCATGCCCACGCAAGTATGTCTGCAAAAATTGCGGCAAAGCTTTCAGGTTGCAGGGTGGTTTACACAAGGCACAGCGTGTTTGAACCGTCACCAAGAATTTCAAAGGGTGTAGGGAAATTTCTCTCAGGACTTGCAAATAATCTGACTGCGGATAAAATTATTGCGGTTGCGGAGGCGGCAAAGGATAACCTCACTGCAACAGGTGTTGATGAGAAAAAAATAACGGTGCTTTTGAACGGAGTTGAACCTCTTGATGCGGTTTCGCCCGAGGAAAAAACAAAGCTTAAAGAAAAATACGGCGTTAAGGAAGATGAAAAGGTTATCTCCATACTTGCGAGATTAAATGTTGTAAAAGGACATAGATATCTTGTTGATGCGGCAAAGCTTGTGAAAGAAAAAGGAATAAAAGCAAAGTTTTTAATTGCCGGAACAGGAGATATGGAAGCTGAAATAAAAAACCAGATAGAAAGAGAAAATCTTTCGGATACGGTTTTAATGCTTGGATTTGTGAAGGAAGTTTCGGAAATTCTTAATATAACCGATATTCAGGCAAACTGTTCGTTTGGGACGGAGGCAACAAGCCTTGCACTTTTAGAGGGAATGAGCCTTAAAGTGCCTGCAGTTGTCACAAACTACGGAGGAAATCCCGGAGTTATAAAGGATGGAGAAAACGGATTTTTAGTTCCCACCCACGATGCGGAAAAAATGGCAGAAAAACTTTGTTTGCTTCTTGAAGATGAAGAACTTTATGAAAAAATGCAGGATAGCTGCGAAAGAATTTATAATGAAAAATTCACAGCAGTGGTTTATGCAGGTAATATAGAAAAATTGTATAAGGAGATTAAGTAAATGAAGAAGATAAAATTTAATTTAATTGACCTGATTATTGTTTTGTGTGTTGTGGGAGTTGTTTTTGTCGGGATAACTGTTCTTGGCGGATTAAAAGGAACAGGCTCTGCGGGAAATTCAGGAAATATCACTATGAGATATGGTATTGAGCTTGCAAAAAAATCCCAGGGTGTTCTTGATGCCTTTCTTGAAGCTAAGGAGCAAGGTGCACCCTGCTTCGTAAGTGAAAAAGAAAGAGCAAAGGCTTATGTTAAGGAAGTTTATGCAGAACCTGCCAAAAAGCTCACAACAAATATGAGAACAGGGGAAGCTATCCTTTCTGAAATTCCCGGTGAATATGATATAACTGTTATACTAGAATCTGAGGGAAAAGAAACCGAAAAGGATTTGCTTGCCGAAGGCAAAGCGGTTATAAAGGTTGGATGCGAAACTGCAGTAAAAGGAAAAGGCTTTGCGGGTTTTGGTTTTGTAACCTCTCTGGAAGTTGTTGAATAGGAGGATAAGCTATGTTTATAAATAAAGAAGGAAAATTATTCGGAAAAATCAGTATAATTGATATTCTTGCCGCCGTCTTGATAGTGGTTGCTGCGTTTGGTGTCTACACAAGATTTATCAAGGGCAACGAAAAGGTTGAGGTTAAATACAGCACTATAGAATACGGAATGAAGGTTGAAAAAGTCCGTGAAGGGTCTGCAAAGGCTCTGGAAAACGGTGGACCTTTATATGATGCCAAAACAAAAGAGTATATGGGTGAAATTGTTGCAAGTGAAATTAAACCCTGCTTTGAAGAACAGGAGAAGCTGGACGGAACAATGGCTCTTTCTGAAGTTCCCGGAAGATATGATGTTTATTTAACTGTAAGAGTTGACGGAAACTCAAATAGTGAAGGTTATTACACAAAGGAAAATAAAGCTATCTGCACAGGTTCAAACTTTGTTGTTGCAAGCAAGTATGCAGAAACGACGGGAGAAATTATTTCTGTGAAAGAAGTGGAATAGCTTCCTATTATATATAAATAAATTGAGGGGGGGAAAATATGTTCAGAAAATTTGTGAAGTATTACAAGCCGTATATCTTTATAGTTATTGCAGACCTTTTCTGTGCAGTTCTTTCAACTCTGTGCGAACTTATTTTTCCTCTTATAGTCCGTTATATAACAGAAACGGCACTTTCGAGCGGAACAGCACTTATGCTGTCTGCGGTTTTAAGACTTGGTGCCTTTTATCTGTTTCTGAGAATTGTGGACACCCTGGCAAATTATTATATGGCAAATATGGGACATGTTATGGGAGCTATGCTTGAAACGGATATGAGACGGGATATGTTTTCCCACCTTATGACTCTTTCAAACAATTATTATGACGAAGCCAAAGTGGGACAGATAATGTCAAGGGTAACAAGCGACCTTTTTGATATAACGGAATTTGCCCACCATTGTCCTGAGGAATTATTTATTGCTTCCATTAAAATAATAGGCTCTTTTTGTATTCTGTTTCCTATAAATGCAAGTTTAACTCTTATTCTGTTTTTGCTGCTTCCTCTTATGGCGGTTTCTGCGGCGGTTTTAAGAAAGAAAATGAAAGGTGCATTCAAAGAACAGAGAGTTAAAATAGGTGAGCTTAACGCAAACCTTGAAGATACTCTTCTTGGCATAAGGGTTGTGAAAAGCTTTGCAGCAGAAGAGAGGGAAAAGGAAAAGCTCGGCAGGGGCAATAAGGAGTTTTATGAAACAAAGAAAAAGTCATATAAGTATATGGCACTTTTTCAGTCCACCACAAGACTCAGCGACGGAATTTTAAATATCGGGGTAATAACTATCGGCTCTGTGTTTATGATTAAGGGAAAAATTTCTCCAACTGATTTGATTACCTACCTATTATATATACAGACTCTCATAACCTCTGTGAGAAAGATTGTGGAATTCAGCGAACAGTTCCAAAGAGGTATGACGGGGATTGAAAGATTTTATGAAATAATGGAGATAAAGCCTGCAATAAAAGACGAAGAAGGTGCGAAAGAGCTTTCGAATGTTAAGGGCGATATAAAAATTGAAAATATATGCTTCAAATATGAAAAAGGCTCAAATGAGGTTCTAAGGGATATAAACATAGATATAAAAAGCGGAGAAAGTATTGCGATTGTGGGTCCCTCAGGGGGAGGAAAAACAACTCTCTGCAATCTTATCCCAAGATTTTATGATTGTTTATCAGGCAGGATATTAATAGACGGAAAAGATATAAGGGATGTGACAATGTCATCTCTGAGACAGAATATCGGTGTTGTTCAGCAGGATGTTTATCTTTTCTCGGGAACTGTTTATGAGAATATTTTATACGGCAGACCTGATGCGTCACGGGATGAGGTTATTGAGGCCGCAAAGGCAGCAGGTGCTCACGAATTTATAGAAGATTTAAAAGATGGATATAATTCCTATGTAGGTGAAAGAGGGATTAAGCTTTCGGGGGGACAAAAGCAAAGAATATCAATTGCAAGAATGTTTTTAAAAAATCCTTCAATTATAATACTGGATGAAGCAACCTCGGCACTTGATAACGAAAGTGAGCTTATAGTCCAAAGGTCACTTGAAAGACTTGCCAAAGGAAGGACTGCATTTATAATAGCTCACAGACTCACAACGATAAAAAATGCAGACAGAATTTTGTTCCTCACGGAAAACGGAATAGAGGAGGAAGGAACTCACGAGGAACTTATGGAGGCTGGCGGTAAATATGCAGGACTTTATTCGCTGTATAACAGAATGTAAAAAATCAAAAATATTTGCTCGAATTTACTTGACATATTAATCAGGATGTATTAAAATAAAATTTATGTTTTTTAAAAAAGTAATTTTCTGAAATATAGGATGGAGGGTGTAAAATGGCTGTAAAGTATATATTTGTTACAGGCGGTGTTGTGTCCGGTATAGGTAAAGGAATAACTGCTGCGTGTCTTGGCCGTTTGCTGAAAGCAAGAGGCTTAAGAGTCAGAATTCAGAAGTTTGACCCTTATATAAATGTTGACCCGGGAATGATGAGTCCCTATCAGCACGGGGAAGTTTTTGTTACCGAAGACGGTGCAGAAACAGACCTTGACCTTGGACATTACGAAAGATTTATTGACGAAAGCCTGACCAGAAACAGTAGTGTAACAACAGGTAAGCTGTATTGGTCGGTTATCACCAAGGAAAGAAGAGGCGACTACCTTGGAGGTACTGTTCAGGTTATCCCTCATATTACAAATGAGATAAAAGAAAAAGTTTTTGCTGTTGGTATGGAAGATAACATTGATGTTGTTATCACAGAAATCGGCGGAACAGTTGGCGATATCGAAGGTCAGCCATTCTTAGAGGCTATCAGACAGGTTTCAGGCGATGTTGGAAGAGGAAACTGTATGTATATCCATGTAACATTGGTTCCTTATTTAAGAGCATCAGGTGAGCTTAAGTCGAAACCAACACAGCATAGTGTTAAAGGACTTCTTGCACTTGGTATTCAGCCTGACATGATTATTTGCAGAAGCGAAGTTGCTCTTGGTGAGGATGTTCGCGGAAAGATAGGTCTTTTCTGTAATATTCCTGCAGAAAATGTTATCGAAAATCTTGACTGTGAAACAATTTATGATGTTCCGATTATGCTTGAAGAACAGAAAATTTCTGATATAGTGTGCAAAAGACTTGGCATTGATTGTCCCGCACCTGACCTTACTGAATGGAAAGGTATTATCAAGAAAGTAAAATCTCTTGATAAAAAAGTCAAAATTGCATTGGTGGGTAAATATGTTGGTCTCCACGATGCTTATATAAGCGTTGCAGAAGCTCTCCGTCACAGCGGATATGACTGCGGTGCAGAAATCGACTTCTCCTGGATAGATTCAGCAGGCATAACAGAAGAGAATGTGAAAGACCTTCTTGGGGATGCAAACGGAATTATCGTTCCCGACACCTTTGGTGACGGAAGCCCTGAGGGTGAGCTGTGTGCAATAAAATATGCAAGAGAAAACAAAGTGCCATTCTTTGGTATCTGTCAGGGAATGCAGCTTGCAGCGGTTGAATATGCAAGAAATGTTGCAAAGCTTTCAGGAGCAAACAGCTCAGAATATGATAAGGGAACAACTTATCCCATTGTTGACCTTATGCCTGACCAGAAAGATTTGGCAGCTATCGGCGGTGCAACCCGTCTTGGCGGATATTCAGTTGTTATAGAAAAAGGCACAAAAGCCTATGAAGCATATGGCGAAACAAATATAAGAGAACGCCATTGTAACAGATATGAATTCAACAATGCATATAAAGATAAGCTTAAAGATGCAGGTCTTGTGTTTGCAGGTATGGCAGGGGAAGGAAAGCAGGTTGAAATCCTGGAGGTTAAAGACCACCCGCATTTTGTTGCAGTGCAGTATCATCCGGAATTTAAGTCAAGACCTAATAGACCCCACCCACTGTTCAGAGAATTTGTGAAAAGTGCCTTAGATAATAAATAATATATATGCATAGGGAAGAAACAGACTCAATGCTTGAAAATCATAAAAATATTTTCTTCGACAAAATTGTTGTTTAAAACAGGCAAAACCACAATATATATGTAAGATATTTACAAAATGCATCAAAATATGACGATATTTTGTTAAAAGTATTACAAATATGTTACATTTTCAAATTAATGTTGACATATGAGAATATTTAGTGTTATAATGCATATAGTCAATGGTGAATAGGTATCTCTGTACGCTGTTGACAGCCGATTAAACCTTGTGTCGGCAAATTTTTTCAGTTTGAAAAAAATTAAAAATTTATATTTATAAGGAGGATTTGAGAATGAAAAATCTCAAAAAAGTAATCGCTTTAGTTGCTGTACTTGCTATGGTATTAAGCACAGTTGCGTTAGGTGCTACCTACACAGATGTTGCTGAAGACAGCGCATACAGCACAGCGGTAGAATCATTAAGTAAACTTGGTATCGTTACAGGTTATGAAGATGGAACTTATGGTCCTGAAAAATCTGTAACAAGAGCAGAAATGGCTGCTTTAATCGCTCGTATTCAGGGCTATGGTGAAACAGCTAAAGCTCAGACAAACACAGCGTTCACAGACGTTCCTTCAAGCCACTGGGCTTCAGGTTATGTATCATACGCTGCAAATCAGAACATTGTTAACGGTTATGGCGATGGTACATTCGGACCAGACGACACTGTTAAATATGAACAGGCTGTAACAATGATTATGAGAACTCTTGGCTTCGAATATTTCGCAACAACAAACGGTGGATATCCAACAGGTTATCTTGCTGCTGCTACAAGATACGGCTTAACAGACGGCGTATCTAACACAGTTGTTGGTTCAGAAGCTAACAGAGGAACAATTGCTCAGCTTCTTTACAACGGTATCGACACACCAATCATGGCTCCTTTCAAATGGAACACAAACGGTGAAGTTGAATACGCTGTATACGATGGAACTGATGCAGCTTACAAAACTCTTATGAGTGAAAACCTTGGCGTAGTTAAAATCAAGGGTGTTGTTCTTGCAAACAAAGCTGTTGATATCACAGGTCCAAAATCAATTGACCTTTCAGAAGAAGAAGCTGTAAATGTACACATTGTTGACACATATGATTCAACAAATGATGCATTCAAAGCTTATGCTAACTACACAATCACTCAGATGGAAAATGGTGTTCAGCAGTATGACAACGCTGGTAACCCAGTTGGAACTCCTCGTATCTTCACTAAGGATTTCTTAGTTGGTGATTCTGATATCGCAGATTTCATTGGTAAGAGAGTTGTTCTTTATGCTGTTGAAGATAAGAATATTGACAAGTTCGTAGTTGTTTCTGCTGCTCTTGATTCAACAACAAACAAGACAGCTGAATTCAATCTTGATCAGTACAGTGCATTTGTACCAGCTGCAACTGGAACAAAAGCTAAGGTTCAGTATTTCAAAGCTGAAACAGATAAGGATGAAACAGACCTCGTTCTTGAAAATGTTGTAAATGTTGTTTATAACAATGTTGGTGGTTACACAACTGCTCTCTTTGGCACAAACGGTGTTACAAAGAACAGCCCATACGGTGGTAAGATCACTCTTGTTGACAACAACTCAACAAGCGGTTATGATGTAATCTTCGTTGAAGTTGGCGCAACAGCTGTTGTTGACGAAGTTAACGGAACAAAGGTTGTATTTAAAGAATCTGCAGAGCTTGCAAGCGGCGACACAATTAACTACATTAAAGTTAACGCTGAAGCTGAAGATGAAATCTATGCATTCTACAAAGATGGCGCAGAAATCGCTGTAACAGACCTTCAGGAATGGGATGTTTTAACAATCGTTGCTGCTGCTGATACTTCTGATTATGTTGTAGCTGAAGTTATCAACACAACAGTTTCTGGTGCAATCGGTGCAACATCTTCATCTTTAACATCTGCTACAGGTTATAAATATGCTATCGATGGTAAAAAATATGATGTAGCTTATGGTAACTACAAAGCTAACAAACTTCAGTATGGCGATGCTGGTATCTTCTACATTGACAAATTTGGTAAGATTGCTGCATTCAGTGAAGATGCTTCTGTATCTGGCGGTGTTGCTGGTAACTACGGTTTCGTTCTTTACGGTGCATATGAAACAAGCACAATGAAAGATAAAGTATATGTTATTAAGCTCTTAACAGCTAATGGCGCTGAAATCTTCGATGTTGCTACAAAAGTTTCATACTACTATGCTGGTGATGACACAAGATACACATTAACATCTGCTAATGCATTCATCATTAACGGTGTAAGTGGTGCTGGTGCAGAAGTTAAGGGTACAACAACTGAATTCTTAGCTGGTAACCAGTTTGAACTTATTAAATACACAACAAACTCAGCTGGCGAAATCAACGCTATTTACGAAGCTGGTTACGATGCAGATAAATTTGCATTCGTTGCTAACGTAGCTGATGATTATGATGCAGATAACTTAAAGCTTGGTAAAGCTCTTGATGAAAATGCAACAGTATTCTTCCTTGCATCTTCAACAACAGGTGCTACACCTTCAATGGTAAATGGTTTTGCTAAGAACGATGTTATCAATGTTGGCGGAACAAACTACAAAATTTCTACATCAAGCTGTGCAGTAGGCACAATTGCTGACCTTATTGATGATGAAGATTACACAGGTAAGCTTTATGTTGATAACAAAGGTGAACTTGGAAACCTTCTTGTTGTAACAACAGGTTGGGGCAAAACTGCTGCTTCTTCTTCAATCGCAGTTGTAACAGATGTTGCTACAGCTCAGAACGACGACTTTGATGCTTGCCAGATCTTAAGCTACTATGTTGACGGCGAACTTAAAGAAGGCGTTTACACAACAAACGATGCTATGGATGCTAACTTAACAGAAGGCGATATCGTTAAACTTAGCGTTGCATCAACTGGCGTAATCACAGCTGTTGACATTCTTGTTGACTTCGGTGCTAACATCAGAAATGCAAACGGTACAATCGGCGGTACACTTCAGAAGACAGTTAACGGCAAAGATAAGTACATCTTCGGATATGGTGATGCTTATACAAAGGGTACAAAAGCTTTAACAATCGGTGCTGACACATTCAGATTAGGCAGTGCTAAGAATGTATATGTTGTTGATGCAAGCCTCAATGTTGGTAAAATCGATGTTGGTGCAGCAGGTGACTTCTCATGGGATAAAGAAGTTATGACAAATGCTGACAAAGCTAAGTATGCTGACTATGTATTCGCTAGAGAATATGACGGTCGTGTAGAAGAAATCGTTATCATTAAGAACATTATCGACTATACAGATGATACAAATAACATTACTCTTGGCGATATCACAGATGTAGCTGATGAATACTACAATGCATACACAGCTGCAAAAGCTGCTTATGATGCTGCTGTAGTTGCTTACAATGCTGCTCCAGATGCTACACTAGCTGCTGCTGTAAACGATGCTATCGTTGCTGCTCAGGAAGCTGCTGATGCTGCTGCTCAGGCTGCTGCTGATGCAAAGGCTGAAGATAACACATATTCAACAGCTGCTGCTGATGCTGCTGTAGTTGAAGCTAACGGCTTAGCTGTTGCTGATGGTACAAATCCTATTGCATAATTGGCGAATCAAAAGCTAACTAGATAAATTAAACTGCCGGTCTTATGACCGGCAGTTTTTTTATGCCTATTCATTGACACATAATATATATATTGATATAATTGAAATATCAAATATCAAAATTCGGAGAAATAAATGAAAAACTTAAATCTTGGTATTCTTGCCCATGTTGATTCGGGCAAAACAACTCTTTCAGAAGCGATGCTTTATAATTGCAATGAAATAAGATCTCTGGGCAGAGTTGACCATAAGAATGCCTTTCTTGACACAAATAAAATTGAAAAAGAGAGGGGAATAACCATATTCTCAAAAGAGGCAAGAATGATGTTTTCGGATATGAAAATAACTCTTCTTGACACTCCGGGGCATGTGGATTTTTCTGCAGAAACAGAAAGGGTTCTCAGTGTGCTTGATTATGCCGTTTTGGTTATCAGCGGTCCTGAGGGTATTCAAAGCCACACAGAGTCTCTTTTTGATGTGCTTTCTCACTACAGCGTTCCTGTTTTTATTTTTGTGAACAAAATGGATATGGATGTTGACAAAAGTGAGATTTTTGATAAGCTAAGGGATAGATTTGGGGATATGTGTGTTGATTTTTCAATTGATAATTCATCTGAGTTTTTTGAAAATGTTGCAATGTGCAGTGAAAACTTAATGGAAGAATATCTTGAAAAACGAGAAATTTCAAAGGAAAATATTCAAACTGAAATAAAAATGAGAAATATTTTTCCGTGTTTTTTTGGCTCAGCCCTTAAAAATCAGGGTGTTATGGAATTTCTTTCGGCAATAGATAAATATACCCTTGAAACTGTGTATCCTGAAGAACTTGGAGGAAAGGTTTTTAAAATATCAGAGGATGAAAAAGGACAAAGATTAACCCATATAAAGCTCACAGGCGGAACATTAAAGGTTAAGGAACAAATCGGGGAAGCTTTAGAAAAAATAAATGAAATAAGACTCTATTCGGGAGCAAAATATACCTCTGCTTGGGAAATATCTGCAGGGGAAATCTGCACCCTAACGGGAATAACATCACTTTCTGCAGGTGATGGCTTTGGATTTGAAATGTCCGAAACTGCAAAGGTGTTTCAGCCGGTGTTTTCTTATAAGATAAATCTCCCTGAAAATGTTGATGTTAACATAGCTGTTAGAAATCTCAAAAAGCTTGAAGAAGAGGATTCTTCTCTTCACATTGAATGGAATCCTGTGCTTTGTCAGGTCCATATTCAGCTAATGGGTGAGGTACAGTCAGAGGTTTTGAAGAAAATTATTTTTGAAAGATTTGGAATGGATGTTTCCTTTGAAGAAAGCGGAATTATCTATAAGGAAACCTTAAAAGAAAAGTCAATCGGTATGGGACATTATGAGCCTCTTCGTCACTATGCAGAGGTTCAGCTTTTGCTTGAGCCTCTAAAAAGAGGAAGCGGACTTGTGTTTAAGTCAGATTGCCCTGAGGATGAGCTTGATAAAAACTGGCAAAGACTTATTCTCACACATCTTGAAGAAAAAACTCATTTGGGAGTCCTCACCGGCTCACCCATAACTGATTTGAAAATAACCCTTATAGCAGGAAGAGCCCACCAGAAACATACAGAGGGTGGGGATTTCCGTCAGGCAACCTATCGTGCAGTAAGACACGGGCTAAGATGCGGGGATAGTGTTTTGCTTGAACCCTGGTATAGCTTTCGTATTCAGGTGCCCTCTGAGAATATCGGCAGGGTAATGACAGACATTCAGAATATGGGAGGAAGATTTTCTCCGCCTGAACTGTCAGGAGAATTTTCAGTTATAAAAGGAGAGGCCCCTGTCAGGAAGCTTATGAGCTATCCAAAGGAAATTGTGTCGTTCACTCACGGGGTAGGAAAAATTTCTTTTAATCTGTCAGGCTATGAAGAGTGCATAAATCAGGATGAGGTTATTGAAGAAATCGGCTATAATTTTGAAGCAGACACGGAAAACACAGCCGATTCTGTTTTCTGCTCTCATGGTGCGGGATTTCATGTGAGATGGGACGAGGCAGAAAATTATATGCATATTGAGAAAAAAACGGAGAAAAAGGAAATCCTTGCATCTGACACTCAAAGGGAATATAGAAAAATAACTGCAACAGATGATGAACTTATAGAGATTTTTGAAAGAACCTATGGCAAAATTCAAAGGAAGAATTATAATGACAAGAAGCCGAAAAAATTAAGCTCGGCACAGATAAGTAAATATAAGGCTCATCATAAGACGGAGAAAAAAGTTCAGGGTGAATATCTTTTGGTGGACGGATACAATATAATTTTTTCCTGGTATGATTTAGAAAATGCTACGAGTGATGATTTGGATTTTGCAAAAAATCTTTTAATAACAAGGCTTTCTAATTATTATGAAATGCAGAATGCGGAAATTATTGTGGTTTTCGATGCTTATAAGGTGCGGGGCGGTGCCCGTTCTGTGGAAAGATGGGGCAATATAAGTGTTGTTTATACCAAGGAGGCGGAGACGGCAGACAGTTATATCGAAAAAACATCAAAAGAGCTTCTAAAAAATTATTCCGTTAAGGTTGCAACCTCCGACCGCTTAGAACAGATTATTATTTTTGGCGGAGGTGCTGTGAGAATTTCTGCAGAAGAATTTTTGAAGGAAATTGAAATAGCGGAAGACAGAATAAGGGATATCATAAACACCGAAAACCAAAAAAGTGCAAAAGACTTAAAACAAACTCACGAAATTAAAAATCTATAAAATTTCTTCAATGTGAAACCCTTCCTGATGAGGAATGTGTTCTATGAGCTTTCCAAGCATTATAAATTCGCCTAAAAAATCGGGTTTTGCCTTGTTTTTGGCGTAAACAATGCACTGCTTCATAGAAATATCAATTTCTTCAATCAGAGGGGTTTTTAAGGTTATGGATGCCCAAAATCTTTTGTCTTCCCAAAGCTTTTCAAACTTTTTCATATCACTTTTAACTTTTTCCCACTTATCTGCCTGGGCAGACTCCTCTATGGTGTCGGAAAGAGTTCTTACATCCTTGCCAAAATTCAGCATAACAACGGAATGGGTTATAATAAGTGCTGTAAGAGTGAAAAACAAGATTATCGAGATTATGAATTTTTTCATTATTTTACTCCTTTTTCATAAGAAAAATCTCTCCGCTTTGATTGGCTGATAAATAAAAAATATCCTTTATGGAGTCTATTTTTTCTTTTTTCAGTTGTTTCATCAGCCAGTTTTCGTCGAAACCAAGACTTTTAAGATTGTTTTCGTAAATCTTTCCTCCGTCAATTATGATATAGGAAGCAAAATCTTCTTCGGGAGTTAAGTTTAAGTCCTTGGGTGTAACGGGACGGTAAAGGCTTGAGGGAATAACACTTATGTCACCGTTTGTTTCCATTATAACATAATCAACCTCCGAAAGACTTAAGTTTCCGTTGTTCCTGATAGCTTCCATAAGGTCGGTCACGCTGAAACGCTGCCTTTCCATTTCCGAAATATTAAGCTTTCCCTTTTCGAAAAAAACGCTTGGTGTTCCGTAAAGGATTTTTCTTGTTTTGGGACTTTTAAAGGCAATAAAGGAAAGAATAACCTCGAAAATTAAAAGCAGAATAATAACGATAACGCTTGATAAAAGTGGTTGGGCGTTGTCCTGAATGGGTTGGGCGGCAATTTCAGAAATCATAATGGTAACAACAAGCTCGGAGGGTTCAAAGTCGCTGAGCTGCTTTTTACCCATAAGTCTCAGGGCAAGAACAACCACAATATACATAACGATTGTTCGTATCAGAATTGTAAGCAAAAATCTTCACCCTTTCTTTTTTTGTAGTTTTCCTTAAATTTTAATTCTATATTCAAAATTTTTCTCATAAAAATCAATGAGGTGATTTTTTATGAAAAAAATAAAAATTATACCGCTGATAATAAATGCGGCAGTTCCTCTTCTCATAGGTGGGCTATCAGCTCTTATAGTGGGGGATAATTTCAGACTGTTTGCATCTGTAAATAAACCGCCGTTTGCTCCACCTGCGTCACTTTTTCCAATTGTGTGGACGATTCTTTATATTCTGCTAGGTACATCCTATTATCTTGTTAAAAATCAGGAGGGTTGCAATGGGGAGATAATCACAAGAGTCTATATTTTAAATCTTGTGCTTAATTTTTTCTGGTCGATAATATTTTTTAATTTAAGAGCATATCTTGCAGCATTTGTGTGGATAATATTGCTGATTTTATCAACCATACTTTTGATAAGGGAATTTTCCTCTTGCAGAAAAATAGCGGGAATTATGAATATTCCGTATCTTTTGTGGCTTTTATTTGCCGCATATTTAAGCTTTTCTGTGTACATTCTAAATTAAAAAAAACTATTGACTTTTTTCCTTGCGTATGTTATACTGACTAAGTTAAGTGGTCCGGTAGTTCAGTTGGTTAGAATGCCAGCCTGTCACGCTGGAGGTCGTGGGTTCGAGCCCCATCCGGATCGCCATTTTGCTTTGGTTTTATTTATAAAATCAAAGCAAATTTGCTGTTGTAGCTCAGTCGGTAGAGTGCATCCTTGGTAAGGATGAGGTCGGCAGTTCAAGTCTGCTCAACAGCTCCAAAAAGAAACGGCAACTTTCGATAGAAAGTTGCCGTTTCTTTTTTATGGCGCAACAAAAAGCGGAATAACAGGCGGTGTGATTGTGAATATAAAAAACAGAATGATTACTATAACAGCAAGAATGATTAAAAGCTTTGTATATTTCTTTGTTTTGCAGAAAAGAGCTTTCTTGTAGCTTGCAAAAAAGGACCAGATAACGGAAATAAAGAATATAGAAATGTCGGCAAATGCAAAATTCTTTCCGATAATTCCTGAGTAGGTATAAAAAAGAGAAATTATTAATATAATCCCAAGAAGTGCCCCGAAAATAAGAGAGGTGGGGGCGCAGGGGTAGTCTTTTTTCAGCTTAATTTTAAAAAAGAAAGCACAAAGAAGCATCGGGAAGAAAATAAGCTTTGTGTGTTCCCAGACGGACTCGGAAACAGGGGTGAAAAGTCCCACTATAAGACTCTCTTCCGAAAGACTATATGCAAAATGCAGAAAGGTTCCGAGGACGGAAACAAAAACAGCTCCAAGGATAAAATATTTTTTTAATTTGTTCATTAACATCACCAAAATAAATATATGAAAAAATCTATTGTTATATGAAAATTAATATATAAAAATTTTCAAAATGGGATAGACATTGTATAAAAATTATGGTATAATTTATCCATAGTAAATTTTTACAAAGAAAGTGTGGTTTTACATATGGCAAACACAATTAATTTTAGTTATGAAACACTTAAAAAATTCTGTGAAGTTGCATTTGACAAACTCGGCTTCTCTCATGAAGACAGTGAAAAAATCACTGATGTATTGCTTCTTTCAGACCTTTATGGAATAGAATCTCACGGTATGCAGAGACTTGTGCGTTATCATAAGGGTATCGAAAAAGGCTTAATCAAAATTGATGCAAAACCTGAGGTTGTATTTGAAACACCTGTTTCAGTTGTTATTGACGGACATGACGGAATGGGACAGCTCAATGGTATTTTCGCTATGGAAAAGGCAATTGAGAAAGCGAAAGAAAATGGTATCTGTATTGCAACAGTTCGCAATTCAAACCATTTCGGTATTGCAGGATACTATGCGAAAATGGCTTGTGATCAGGGACTTATCGGTTTTGGTATGACAAACTCAGAGGCTATAATGGTTCCAACATTCTCAAAGCTTGCAATGCTTGGAAGTAATCCGATAGCAATGTCAATGCCTGCAGATCCGTATCCTTTCTTCTTTGATGCATCAACAACTGTTGTAACAAGAGGAAAGCTTGAAGTTTATAACAAAAACGGAAAAGAACTTCCTAACGGATGGGCACTTAACAAGGACGGAAAAGGAAGCTGCGACTCTGCAGATGTTCTTAAAAATATCGTTGCAAAAGCAGGCGGCGGAATTATGCCTCTTGGCGGTGAGTTCGAGCAGACAGGAAGCCACAAGGGTTATGGCTATGGTATGCTTTGTGAAATTTTCTGTTCTATTATTTCAATGGGTATTACATCAAATCATACTCATATAAACGGAAAAGGAGGTACATGTCACGGCTTTGCAGCTATCAATCCTGAAATCTTCGGTGACTCAAAAGAAATCATCAAGCATCTTTCAGTATTCCTTGATGAGCTCAGAAATGCACCGAAAGCAGACGGCGCAACAGCTATCTACACACATGGACAGAAAGAAATTCTGGCATATGCTGACCGTATTAAAAATGGTATTGATGTTAATGTTAACACTGTTGCTGAAATGCTTGACTTCTGTGAATTTGCAGGCATTTCAAGTAAAGAGTATTTAGGTGATATAAACCTTGATAATGTGAAGAAAATGAGTTCTTATAATTAAAGTGGGGAGTAGTACATAATGGATATAAAAAAAGTGGCATTAGATAAACATTACGACTGGAAAGGTAAAATAGAGATAGTATCCCGTACAAAGGTTGAAAACAGCAGTGACCTTTCAATAGCATATACCCCGGGTGTTGCAGAACCTTGTCTAGTTATTAAAGACGATATTGACAAATCGTATGAGCTTACAAGACGCTGGAATTTAGTTGCGGTTATCACTGACGGTTCAGCGGTTTTAGGTCTTGGAAATATAGGACCTGAGGCTGGTATGCCTGTTATGGAGGGAAAATGCGTTCTCTTCAAGGAATTTGCAGATGTTGATGCATTTCCTCTTTGCATAAAGAGTCAGGATGTTGATGAAATTGTTAAAACAATTTATAACATTTCGGGAAGCTTTGGCGGAATTAATCTTGAGGACATAGCAGCACCAAGATGCTTTGAAATTGAAAAAAAATTAAAGGAAATCTGTGATATCCCCGTATTTCACGATGACCAGCACGGAACAGCAATTGTTGTTGCGGCGGCTATTCTCAATGCTCTTAAGGTCGTTAATAAAAAAATTGACGAGATTAAACTTGTTATCAATGGTGCAGGAAGTGCCGGAACAGCTATTGCAAATCATCTTTTAAGACTTGGAGTTAAAAATTTGATTTTGTGTGATAAATTTGGCATTATTTGCGAGGGCATGGAGGGCTTGAGTTCTGCTCATGCTGAAATGAGCAGGAAAACAAATCCCGGAAAGCTTCAGGGAAGTCTTTCAGATGCGCTTTGCGGTGCAGATGTATTCATTGGTGTTTCTGCTCCAAATATAGTTTCGGCAGAAAATATCAAATCAATGGCAGAAAATCCAATTGTGTTCCCTATGGCAAATCCGGTTCCTGAAATTCCTGCAGAAGTTGCTATGGCAGCAGGTGCGGCAGTTGTTGGAACAGGTCGTTCTGACCTTCCAAATCAGATTAATAATGTTCTTGCCTTCCCCGGAATATTTAGAGGTGCTTTGGATGTAAGGGCAAGTGATATAAATGAAGAAATGAAAATGGCAGCATCTTATGCCATTGCAGGTTTAATTTCTGATGATGAACTTAGTCCTGAATATATTATTCCGAAAGCATTTGATCCAAGAGTCGGAAAAGCAGTTGCAGCTGCAGTTGCAAAAGCTGCAAAAGAGTCAGGCGTTGCAAGAATATAAACGGCGGGACTGTTAAAAGACAATCTAAAGAAAACCTCCCAAATCGGGAGGTTTTCTTTTATTTTAAACTGTATTTTATAATTTTGTCTGCCTTAAGTGCAATCTCTCAGGGAACTTATAATATTCAATATTATATAAAAAATCTATTTTTCAATAGGTATTCTCATAATTGTTAGTGTTTCAGGAAAATTTTTTATGTAATTTAAATAAAAAAGCTATTTCGGGGGAAATATAAGTAATATTTTAAAAACATAATCGGGAGGCGTGAAAATATAATGCTGAAAAAAATCCTGAAAGAAAAATATAAAAAGGAAATAGGAGATTGCACAAATTCTGAGATGTATACAGCTCTTCTTGATATGGTGAATAAAATGTCCACTGATGTGGGGAGATGCTGCTCGGGGAAAAGGCTTTATTATATTTCTTCTGAGTTTTTAACGGGGAAGCTTCTTTCCAATAACCTTATAAATCTTGGGATATATGAAGATGTCTGGAATCTTTTAGAGAAAAACGGAAAAAGCCTTGCGGAAATTGAAGATGAAGAGCCGGAACCGTCTCTTGGAAACGGAGGACTTGGAAGACTTGCGGCGTGTTTTTTAGATTCTGTTTCAACTTTGGGATTAAAAGGTGACGGGGTAAGTCTCAGGTATCATTTTGGACTTTTCAGACAGAAATTTAAAAACAATAAGCAAACAGAAATTCCCGAACCCTGGATAGAGGATAGGTCGTGGCTTATTGATACAGGAAAAAGCTATAAGGTTGACTTTAAAGATTTTTCTCTTGATGCAAAAATGTATGATATAAACATAATCGGCTACAACAATAAAATAAATAAGCTCCATTTGTTTGATGCAGAAACGGTTTCGGAAGAAATTTTAAAAGAGGGGATAGCCTTTGACAAAAAGGATATAAAGAAAAACCTTACCTTGTTTTTATACCCTGATGACAGCGATGAGGACGGAAAGCTTTTAAGGCTATATCAGCAGTATTTTATGGTTTCATCTGCTGCATCGTTAATAATTGATGAATATTTTGAAAAGGAAATGCCCATTGAAGATATATGGAAATATGTTGTGGTGCAGATTAACGACACTCATCCTACAATGATAATTCCCGAGCTCATAAGACGGCTTGAAAAAAGTGGTATAGGATTTGAAAGGGCAACAGAAATCGTGTCGAAAATGTGTGCATACACAAACCACACTATTCTGGCGGAGGCTCTTGAAAAGTGGCCTCTCTCCTATATTGAAAAAGTATCTCCTGAAATAGTCAGGATAATAAAAAAACTTGATGAGGGTATAAAGAGAAAATATAAAAACGAAAAGCTTTATATTATTGATAAAAATAATATTGTTCATATGGCGCATATAGATTTGCATTTTTGCTTTAGTGTCAATGGTGTTGCATCACTGCATACGAAAATCTTAAAAGAAAATGAGCTTTCAGAGTTTTCTTCAGTTTATCCTGAAAAATTCAATAACAAAACAAACGGGATAACCTTCAGACGATGGCTCCTTATGAGTAACCCTGGGCTTACTGATTTTTTATGTGAGCTGATTGGAGACGGTTTTAAAAAGGATGCTGGTTGTCTTAAGGAACTTCTGAAATTTAAAGATGATGAAAAGGTTTTAAAAAGACTTATTGAAATAAAAAAAGAAAATAAAATTTTGCTGAAAGAGCATTTTGAAAAAACTCATAATATAAGTCTTGACGAAAATGCCATTTTCGATGTGCAGATAAAAAGACTTCACGAATATAAAAGACAACAGCTTAATGTTCTTTATCTTATAGATAAATTTTTGAGAATAAAGGGAGGAGAAATTCCCAAAACTCCCATATGTGCCATATTTGGAGCAAAGGCGGCTCCTGCCTATAAAACCGCAAAGGATATAATTCATCTCATTTTATGTCTTTTGGAAATTGTAAACAAAGAGGCAGAAGGATATCTTAAGATTGTTATGGCAGAAAATTATAATGTTTCCCTTGCAGAAAAAATAATTCCTGCTGCAGATATTTCGGAGCAGATATCTCTTGCATCAAAGGAAGCGTCGGGAACGGGAAATATGAAGCTTATGCTAAATGGTGCGGTGACTATAGGCACGGAAGACGGAGCGAATGTGGAAATTCACCGCCTTGTGGGAGATGAAAATATCTATATTTTTGGTGCAAAAAGCGACGAGGTTGTGAAAAGATATAAAGAAGGAAGCTATAAACCGAAAGAATATTATGACAAAAACAAAAGGCTCAAAGCGGCAGTGGATTTTATAACCTCGCCTGAAATGCTTTCAGTAGGTGATGGAAAGCGCCTGGAGGGACTAAAAGAGGAGCTTTTAAATAAAGACTGGTTTATGACATTTCCTGATTTTGATGAATATGTAAAGGTGAAGGAAAAAGCCTTCTCCGACTATGAGGATAAGCTCTTGTGGGCAAGAAAAATGCTTGTTAATATAAGTGAGGCGGGCTATTTTTCGTCGGACAGAACGATTATGGAATATGAAAAAGATATATGGAGGTTAGGCATGATATGAAAGAGAAAAAACTTGGATTTGATGTTTTGCAGAAGCTTGGAAAAGTTCTGATGGTGGTTATTGCGGTTATGCCCGCTGCAGGACTTATGATAAGTATAGGAAAGCTTTTTGCAATGTTTGGGCAGAATATTTATCTTTTGCAGGTTATTGCGGGAATACTTGAAAACATAGGCTGGGCAATAATCGGAAACCTGAATATTTTGTTTGCGGTTGCAATCGGCGGTTCCTGGGCAAGGGAAAAGGCGGGCGGTGCCTTTGCGGCACTTCTTGCATTTATATTGATAAACAGAATAACAGGAGCGGTTTTTGGCGTCACAAATGAAATGCTCACAGAGTCAGGAGCGGCAGTTAAAAACTTTTTTGGTCAGGAAATGACAGTGAGCGGATATTTCACATCGGTCTTAGGCTCTCCTGCCCTCAATATGGGTGTTTTTGTGGGTATTA
Source organism: Clostridia bacterium (assembly GCA_045575975.1). GTDB lineage: Bacteria > Bacillota > Clostridia > Monoglobales > Monoglobaceae > RGIG8709. The sequence continues at coordinate 36,572 of JAZNFO010000057.1, forward strand.
TTTCGGGCTTCTTAGGTGGTGTTGTTTATAACAAATATTACAATTTCAGAAAGCTTCCTGATGCCCTTTCTTTCTTTAATGGAAAAAGATTTGTTCCCCTTGTGGTCATTCTGTGGTCACTAATTGTGTCTCTAGTTCTTTGCTTTGTGTGGCCTATAGTCCAAAGAGCTATTAACGCCTTTGGTGTGTGGATAGCATCATCTCAGGAAATATCTCCTGTGTTTGCTCCTTTTGTTTACGGAACACTGGAGCGACTTCTTCTTCCCTTCGGTCTTCATCATATGCTTACAATCCCAATGAACTACACATCCTTTGGGGGAACCTATACTATTATGACAGGTGTAAATCAGGGAGTGGAGGTTTTTGGTCAGGACCCGTTATGGTTTGCATGGATAACCGACCTTATAAACTTTAAGGACGCGGGAAATATGGCAGCATATGAAAATTTAATCAGAACTGTCGTTCCTGCAAGATTTAAGGTGGGACAGATGATAGGCTCATCGGGACTTCTTTTAGGTGTTGCCCTTGCTATGTACAGAAGAGTGGATAAGGACAAAAGAAAAAATTATAAATCCGTGTTCTTTTCAGCGGCTCTTGCAGTGTTTTTAACAGGCGTAACCGAGCCTATTGAATTTATGTTTATGTTTTGTGCCATTCCTTTGTATCTTGTATATTCGGTGCTTCAGGGAGCGGCATTTGCAATGGCGGGATTTATAAATTTAAGACTTCATTCATTTGGCAACATTGAGCTTTTCACAAGAATACCAATGTCTGTAAAAGCAGGACTTAGTATGGATATTATAAACTTTGTTATAACCTGCCTGGTGTTTTTTGCAATTGGATATTTTGTTGCATATTATATGATAGGGAAATTTAAGTATGCAACCCCCGGAAGACTTGGAAATTATACTGCAGGCGGCGAAAATGTTGAAGAAGTGAGAAGTGATGAAAAAATTGCAAACACATCAGGACAGGCGGAAAGAATCATTTCACTTCTTGGAGGAAGAGAAAATATTGTTTTTGTGGATGCCTGTATGACAAGGCTGAGAGTAACCGTGAAGGATGCCGATAAGGTTGCAGAGCTTGGCGAGTGGAAAAAGGAGGGGGCACTGGGGCTTGTTAAAAAGGATGACGGAGTTCAGGCGATTTACGGGCCTAAAGCGGATGTATTAAAATCGGATATAAATGATATTTTGTAAGGAGCGGAAGAATATAAAAATTCTGACTTTAAACACTCACAGCCTTATGGAAAAGGAAGATGCTCAGGATATCTTTGTTTCTTTTGTGAAAAAAGAGCTTCCCGATATAATTGCTCTTCAGGAAGTAAATCAGACTTTGGAAAAAGATAAGGTTTCTTTATCTGACAAATATTATATTCCTCTAGAGAATTCTGAAATCAGGGAGGATAATTATGCCCTGAGTGTTATAAATAAGCTTTCAGATGCAGATGTGAGATATTACTGGATATGGATTAAAATTAAAAAAAGCTATAATAAATTTGAAGAGGGGCTGGCATTTTTAAGTAAAGCCCCCATTGAAGAAACGGATTCTGCCCTTTTAAGTAACACGGAGGATTTTGATAACTGGAAAAAGCGAATGACACTAGGGATAAAGGTTTCAGGTATCTGGTTTTATAATGTGCATATGGGTTGGTTTCTTGATAAAGAAGAGCCTTTTTCTTCCCAGTTTAAAAAGCTTATGTTTGCCACCCGTGATAAGAAAAATGTTTTTCTTATGGGAGATTTCAACTCGGATGCAAAGATTAAGGGCGAGGGTTATAGCCTTGTTTTAAATTCAGGCTTTTATGATTTATATATGCTTGCGGATAAAAAGGATAATGGCATAACTGTCAGAGGGAAAATTGACGGCTGGGAAGAGTGTGACAGCAGGCGAATTGATTATATATTTTCAAATAAAAATATAAATGTGAAATCGTGTTGTGTGGTTTTTAGCGGGAGAAATTTCCCTGTTGTGTCGGATCATTTTGGAGTTTTAGCAGAAATTCAGGAGGTGTTTTTATGAAAAAAAGTGCAGGAATTTTAATGCCGCTTTTCAGTCTGCCGTCAGATTATGGCATTGGTGCAATAGATAAAGAGGCGTATTCGTTTATAGATTTTCTGGAAAAAGCGGGACAGAGCTATTGGCAGATGCTTCCCGTGGGGCAGACGGGTTTTGGAGATTCGCCCTATCAATCTTTTTCGTCCTATGCAGGAAATCCGTATTTTATAAGTCTTGAAGAGCTTCTGGAAAGAGGATTTTTAAAGAAGGAAGAATTAGATGATGTAAAATGCGAAAATAGTGACAGTATAGATTACAGCAGTCTTTATAAAACAAGATATTCTCTTCTTGGAAAGGCGTTTTCAAGGTTTAATACGGGAAATAAAATGTTTCTGGAATTTAAGGAGAAGAACGGAAAGTGGCTTGATAATTATTCTCTTTTTATGGCGCTTAAAAGTCATTTTGGCGGGAAAGCCTGGTTTAGGTGGGATGAGGATATAAAGAAAAGAGAAGAAAAAGCCGTAAAGAATTATAAGGAGCTTCTGAAAGAGGATATTGATTTTTATGATTTTGTTCAGTTTATGTTTTATTCGCAGTGGGGAAAGCTGAAAGAATATGCGAACGACAAGGGAATAAAAATAATTGGGGATATGCCCATTTATGTTGCTATGGACAGTGTTGACACCTGGGCACATCCTCACCTTTTTCAGTTTGATGAAGATTTAAAGCCTATAGCAGTTGCAGGCTGTCCTCCTGATGGATTTTCAAAAAAAGGTCAGCTTTGGGGCAACCCCCTTTATGACTTTAAAAGACATAGGGAGGATGATTATAAATGGTGGACAGAGAGGATATGCCACTATTTTGATATGTTCGACGGGGTAAGGATTGACCATTTCAGAGGGTTTGATGAATATTATGCGGTGCCTTTTGGCAACGAGGATGCAACAGAGGGGAAATGGGAAAAGGGTCCCGGTAAGGAGCTTTTTAACGGAGTCTTTGAAAAACTTGAAAAAAAGGAGCTTATTGCAGAAGACCTTGGCTTTATGACGGACAGCGTCAAAAAACTTTTAGCCGATTGCGGTTTTCCCGGAATGAAGGTGCTTGAATTTGCCTTTGATGTAAGGGATGGTGGAGATAAGAATGACCATTTGCCACATAACTATACAGAAAATTGTGTGGCATATACGGGAACTCACGATAACCAGACACTTAAAAGCTGGTTCAAAACAATTTCAAAGGAAGAGCAAAAATTTGTAAGAGAATACCTTTGTGATTTTGAAACCCCTGACCATAAGCTTAATATGTCTTTTATAGGCCTTATAATGAGAAGCTGTGCAAGACTTTCAATAATTCCGGTCCAGGATTATTTAGAGCTTGATGATAAGGCAAGAATAAACACCCCCGGCACAAATAATGGGAACTGGAACTTCAGGCTAAAGAAAAATATGCTGACAGAAGAATTAGCAGAAGAAATAAGAAAAATGACAAAAATGTTTGGAAGATAGGAAGCATGAAAAGATAAGAGTACAAAAAGAAACGACAATCTTCATATGAAAATTGTCGTTTCTTTCTGGGAAAGCAGAACCATAGAAATGTTTTAAATTTGATTTTTCATATGCCGTAAGGCATATTTTATATTGCGTAGCAATATTTCATACACAAAGTGTATTTCACTTGCCGCAGGCAAATTTCATTGAAAAAGCGACTTGTCGAAACAAGTCGCTTTTTCTGGTATGCCCGATAGGAGTTGAACCTACGCAAACCCGGCGTCGGAGGCCGGTGCTCTATCCACTGAGCTACGGGCACATATTAAATTTAAAGCATCGCCTTTTAAAGGTGATGCTTTTTTCTTTTAATAATTCTCTATTGCATCTTCAAGCCAGTAAAAACCAATATCAAATGCCTTGTAAAGGCCTTCTCTTTCTGCCTGCTTGATAAGAACTGAATCTTTTTCGCTGTTAGTGCGAAGCTCGATAACAACCTTTTTTGCAATATCAAGGTCGGAAAGCTTGTCAGAATCCAGAACTCTGAAAACCACCATATATTTATGTTCAGGGCTTCCGTAATATATTTCGTTGCCCTTTCTCAGTAAAAGTTTATCTTTATATGTCAAGTATTTTTCCTTTGCCATAGAAATACTCCTTTCTGTTAATAAAAACCAATCGTACAGATATCATTTTAACAGATTTTAAGGGAAAAAGCAAGTGTAAATTTTATTTTTATTTTTTTGTGCAAAAAAACTAATAAAAAAAGCATAAATTGTTGTTTTTACTATTTACAAAACACAATATGTATGGTATAATATGTTATGTAAGTGGAAAAATTTGTTTTTCCCGTGCACGAAAGAGGTGTTTTAAAATGGTTTCAAGAAATGCAATAAACAAAATCAAGGCAGACCTTGCTGAAAATGTTGGAAATAAGGTTAAGTTCGCTTCTAAAAAGGGCAGAAAAAAACGCGTTATAAGAAGCGGAGTTATTGAAAGTATATATCCAAGTGTTTTCATTATCCGTATGGATGCAAATGAAGCTGTTGAAGCAGAGGAAAGACTTGTTTCATATAGCTATGCAGATGTTTTAACTCGCACAGTTGAGCTTGCTCTTTGCAAATAGATGTTTTGAAAATTTATGTATTTTAGGTCGCAGGTTTAAAGCTATGTTTTATAAGATATAGCTTTAAATTACTGACGGCTTTTTTTATTTTACTTAATATATAAAAAATTTTGAAATATTTTGAAATAAAAAATCGAAAAAATACCACTTGATTTTCTCATATGTTTGTGAGATAATACATAATGATTTAATAATTTTTTTGTCAGGTTCATAAATTTTATTGGGGGGATTTTGATGCAACCGGAAATAGAACGAGATGAAAATAAAGCCTGCAGAACATCATTTTTTTCAAACAAAAAAAATCTTTGGATTTTGGTTGTTTGTTTTATTTTGGTGTGTGCTTTTTGCACATTAACGGTGCTTGCTTTAAATGTCTCAAAATATGACAAAATTTATCCCAATATCTCCTGTGAGGGAATAGATTTGGGCGGTCTTTCGGAAGAAGAGGCTGTTGAAAAGTTAAATAAGGAGTATATTCCAAGGCTTAACGAAAGAGAATATACGGTTAAACTTTATGACTGGAAGCTTGATAAGGTGGAAAAAACTGTTATGATTAAAGCCTCCGATATTGATGCCGTGCCTGATATTTCTCTTGCGGTAAAGGCAGCATATCAGCATGCAAGAGGGGCGGGACTTTATAAAAGATATTTTGAATATCTTTCTTTAAAGAGAAAAGGTATGAAAATTATGATGCCAGGCGAGGTAAATGAAGAAAAGCTTTCAGGAATAGTTGAAAATCTTGCCGAGGGAATGGAAACACCTTTTGTTGAAACATCATATTCTGTTGAGGGAAATATTCTCACAGTAAAAAATGGCCACGGCGGAAGATTTGTAGATAAAGAAAACTCTGCAGCACATATAAAAAACGAAGTTTTTTCATTAAATGATGAAATCAAGCTTTTTGTTGACACAAAAGAAAACGAGAAGGTTGATATAGATAAGCTTTATGAGGAAATAACAAATTCTAAAAGAGATGCATATTTCGAGAAGAAAGATGGAGAGATAATTGTTGTTGATGAATTTCCAAAAGTTAAACTTGATAAGAGTAAGTTAAAAACTGCCATTGAATCGGGACTCAGTTCCTATGATATAGAGGTTGAGGCAGAGATGCCCGAGGTTACGGGGGATGAACTCAGAAGTCTTCTTTTCAGGGACAATATGGGAAGCTGGACATCACACTTTTCTGCATCAAATGTTCCAAGGTCATCAAATGTAAGACTCACTGCATCAAGAATAGACGGTGTGGTTTTGATGCCGGGGGAGGTTTTCTCCTATGACAATGCAATCGGAAAAAGAACTGCTGCAAACGGATATAAGGTTGCTGGGGTTTATGTTGGAAACAAGGTTGAAGAGGGAATAGGCGGAGGAATATGCCAGACCTCGTCCACTTTATATTCTGCGGTCTTATATTCAAATCTTGAAATTGTAACAAGAACATCCCATTCACTGCCTGTTAGCTATATGCCGGCAGGTCAGGATGCAACAATTGCTGAAGGGTATATAGATTTTAAATTTAAAAACAACACAGAATATCCCATAAAGATCGTGTGCAAGGCAGGGCAAAGCTCTGTTACCTGCAGTATTTTAGGGGTTAAGCCTGCGGGACAGACCGTTGAAGTTATAAACACAAGAACATCAACCAACGAGCCAAAGCTCACAAGAGAGATAGACGACAGTATTCCAAAAGGTTATAAAAAGATTTCCCAGAAAGGTGAAATCGGATATAATATTTCATCCCAGAGAATTGTTAAGGTGAACGGGGTGGAAACAAAAAGAGAAAAGCTTACAAACAGTAAATACAGGGCAACCGACACTATAGAGCTTGTAAATCCTCAGGATAAGGACACTCCATCGGAATCTCTCCTTGTTTATGACGAAACAGCATATAAAGAAAGTCTTGAAAAGGAAGAAGAGAGCGTAACTGTTTCGGGAGAAGCCACAACAGAAGAAATTCCTGAGAATACGACTGAGAATATTACAGAAATTCCTGAGGAAACAGAAGTTATAGACATTATTACAGAGGATGAGTCGGAGGAAGAAATATGAAAATCAAAACAGACAAAGTGGTAAAAACTGCCGCACTTGCGGCAATTGCATACATATTGCAGGTTATAGGAAGTATGGTTGGACTTAAGGTGGGCGGATTTTTGGAGATTGAAATTTCCGACTATCCCGCAATTATCGGAGCCTTTGCGCTTGGTCCCATGTATGGAGTGCTTATTGAATTTATTAAAAATCTTCTGCATTCTTTTATGACACACACAGGTTTTGTGGGTGAACTTGCAAACTTTGTTATAAATGGAACATATGCTTTGGTGATTGGTCTTGTGTATAAATATAACAAAACAAAAAAGGGAGCGGTTATATCCCTTATAGTGGGTGGAATTGCAATGACTATTGCCGCTGTGTTTGCAAATTTCTATATAATGCTCCCGCTTTACATGAAAGATGCAGATTTTGCCACAAAAATGAATCTTGTTTTAACTCTTATGACGCCTTTCAATCTGGCAAGAGCGTTAGGACTTGGCATTATAACAATGTTTTCGTATAAGAAAATTCGTCCTTTACTCAAATAAAGTTAAAAAGCTTTATGGAAAAATTTCCATAAAGCTTTTTTTTATAAGTTTTCTTCAAAAAATCCAGCAAGCTCTGATGCGGCTCTTTCCTCATCATCTCCTGAGATTTCAATGGTTATTTTGTCTCCCTGTTTTATTCCCATTCCCATAACTGCAAAAATCCTTTTTGCATCTGATGTTTTGTCATCTTTTCGTATCTGAACGGCAGATGAATATGAGGATGCTTTTTTAACAAAGAGACCTGCCGGCCTTGCGTGAATTCCAAGAGGGTCTTTTATGATATATTCAAAGCTTTTCATTGTGCTTCTCCTTCGATTTGTTTTTTTATTATTTTTCCATAAAATTTAAAAATAATTCATAATATATGCTATTGCAATTTGGGTTTAAATAATGTATAATTAATTTGGTATATATTTTTAAAGGAAATATAAAAAGAGGAGTTTTTACAGTTGAGAAAAATCAGCTCTTGCGAGATAGAAAAACAAAGAGATATTATTGAAAAAATAAAGCAGGAAAATCAAAACAGAGGAAAAAAGCCCCTTGCTTTTGTGGAAACATACGGTTGTGCTCAGAATGAAAGCGATTCTGAAAAATTAAAAGGAATGCTTTCTGATATGGGATATGATTTCTGTGAAAAAGCAGAGGATGCAGATTTTATTCTTTATAACACCTGTGCAGTGAGAGAAAATGCAGAACTCCGTGTTTTTGGAAACATTGGTGCTCTTAAACATTTAAAAAGCAAAAAACCGTGGGTTATTATTGGTGTTTGCGGGTGTATGATGCAGCAGGAACATATAAAGGAAACAGTGAAAAGGCGCTATCCTCATGTAGATATTGTTTTTGGTACTCACGCTCTTTACAGATTTCCTGAAATTCTGTCAAGGTCAATGGAGGGGGCAAGGGTTTTTGAAACCGAAAACGAAGAAGGCTCTATTTTTGAGGATATAACCTATAAAAGAGAGGCACCGCCTCTTGCGAAAATCCCTATAATGTATGGTTGCAACAATTTTTGCACATATTGTATAGTGCCTTATGTAAGAGGCAGGGAAAGAAGCAGGGACATAAGGGATATTTTAAAAGAGGTCAGAGATGTTGCAAAAGAGGGGTATAAGGAAATTATGCTTCTCGGACAGAATGTTAATTCTTATGGCAACGATTTGGAAGAGGGACTTTCCTTTGCAGAGCTTATAAAAGAATGTGCAAAGGTGGAGGGCATTGAAAGAATAAGATTTATGACCTCTCATCCAAAGGACATATCGGATGAGCTTATTGATGTTCTTGCAACCGAAGATAAGGTGTGTAAACAGCTTCACCTGCCTGTTCAGTCAGGTTCTGACAGAGTGCTTAAGCTTATGAACAGAAAATATACAAGGGAAAAATATCTTGAGATTATAAGAAAGGTGAAAGACCGTATTCCTGATATTGTTCTCACAACGGATATTATTGTGGGATTTCCTGGGGAGACCAATGAGGACTTTGAAGAGACAATGAGTATTTTAAAAGAGGTTGAATATGACCTTATATTTTCATTTATCTATTCAAAGAGAAAAGGAACTCCTGCAGCCCAGATGCCCGATGTTTTAACTGACGAAGAAAAGCACAGGAATTTTGACAGAATGCTTGAAGTTCAGAACGAGATTTCCAAAAAGAAAAATGATATGTATTTTGGTAAAGTGGAAAAGGTTTTGGTGGAAGGCAAAAGCAAAACCAATGAAGAAATGCTGTCAGGCAGAACTGACGGTGGAAAGATTGTGAATTTCAAGGGTGATGAAACCCTTGTTGGGAAAATAGTTGATGTAAAAATAACAGAAACCAAAACCTGGTCTCTGTGCGGAACACTAGTTTAGAAAAGGAGAATAAAAAATGGAAAACCCAATTATTTTAAAAGCTCAGGAGCTTGGAGAATTAATTAAAGAAAGTGAAATCAGAAAGGCTGCAGTCACCGCATCAGACAGAATGAACAACGACGAAACAGCAGTTATGCTTCTTGCAAACTATAATGAAAGAAGAAGATGTGAAACAGAAAAATTAAGAGAAAAAGAGCCAACAAAGGAAGAACTTGAAACTTTCAGAAAGGTTATGCAGGAAGAATTTGAAAAAATAATGAAAAACGATATTATAGCAACCTATGTTGCCGCAAATAAAGAGCTTGATGCTCTTGTTGAGCAGGTGAATGCTGTGCTTGCATATTATATCACAGGAGAAGAAGAAAACGGACATTCCTGCGGAGGAAACTGTTCAAGCTGTGGTGGTTGCCACTAAAAACTGACCTTAGAAATTGAGGGGATTTGATTATGAATGCGTTTATACCTGAAAGTCTTGACGGCTACACACCCATGATGAAACAATATTTTTTAACAAAAAGACTGTATCCTGACTGTATTCTTATGTACAGATTAGGCGATTTCTATGAAATGTTTTTTGAGGATGCAAAAATTGCATCAAGAGTTCTTGAAATTGCCCTGACGGGAAGAGATTGCGGAAAAAATGTTGACAAAGCTCCAATGTGCGGAGTTCCTTTTCATGCTGTGGATAGTTATATTGCAAAGCTTGTGGAAAACGGATATTCTGCGGCGATTTGCGAACAGCTTCAGGACCCTAAAGAGGTTAAAGCTGGAGATATAGTTAAAAGAGATGTTATCCGTGTGGTTACTCCGGGAACCATACTTGATTCTGCTGCACTTGATGATAAGGTTAACAACTATATCTCTTGTATATATCTTGAGGGGGAAAATGCAGGTATTTGCTTCTCAGATTTGTCAACCGGTGAGGTAACGGTTAATCAGTTTTCTCATAGGAATATTAAAAACCATATTTTAAACGAAATGAGCAAGTTTACCCCAAAGGAAGTTCTGGTTAATGACGGGGTTTATGAAGATGAAGAGCTTTGCGATATTATAAAAAACAGATTTGATGCAGTTGTGCATCTTATGTTCAGCGGAAGCTTTGACTTTGAAAAGAGCAAAGAAAAAGCTATGGAAAGATTTCCAAATGATGTTGATGACGAGAAAGCCACAGAGAAAAGATATGCTATTATGAGCCTTGGAGCACTTCTTGGCTATCTTTATAATACCCAGAAAAATGAGCTTTCTAATCTTAACGACCTTGAGGTTAAGGAAAATGAAAAATATATGGGGCTTGACAGATACACAATAAGAAATCTGGAGCTTCTTGAAACTATGAGGGATAAGAAAGCAAACGGAAGTCTTCTTCATATTTTAAATGCTACGAAAACATCAATGGGAAGCAGACTTTTAAGAAAATGGATAGTAAATCCCCTTTTAAGCTGCGGAACAATCCGTAACAGACATCTTTCTGTGGGAGAGCTTTTTGAAAAACCTATATTAAGAGCCGAAATAAGGGAATGTTTAAAATCTGTTCAGGATATTGAAAGGATAATTTCGAGAGTTATATATAAAACTGCAAAATGCAAAGACCTTATTTCAATTTCCTATTCTCTTGAACCTCTTCCAAGGCTGAAAGAGCTGCTTTCGGAATGTTCATCTGGGATATTATCCGATATTTGCGAAAGCTTCGACACCCTTTCGGATGTGAGAGAGCTTATTTCTGAGTCTATAAAGGAAGATGCCCCCGTATCCCTAAGAGAAGGGGATATAATTAAGGACGGCTACAGTGAAGAGGTTGACAGAAGAAGAGATGTTATGGCGAACGGGAAAAAGTGGATAAATGAAATTGCAGATGAGGAGAAAGAGAAAAATAATCTTAAGTTTGCGAAAGTTGGCTATAACAGGGTTTTCGGATATTTTCTTGAGGTCAGCAAGCTGAATGCTGATGATGTTCCAGATTATTTCATAAGAAAGCAAACCCTTTCAAACTGTGAAAGATACATAACAGAGGAGATAAAAAAAATAGAAGAGCAGGTTGTTGAGGCAGAAAGCCAGATTGTTGACCTTGAATATAATATGTTTTGCGAAATAAGGGATAAGGTGTCCATGCAGTATGACAGAATAAAGAAAACTGCAGAATATATTTCGGTTATAGATGTTTTATGTTCCTTTGCAGAAAAGGCGGAGAAAAACGGTTATGTTATGCCTGATGTGAATATGGGCAGTGAAATAAATATTAAAAATGGCAGACATCCTGTGGTTGAAAAACTCAGCTCTGGAAATATTTTTATTCCCAATGACACGGAGCTAAGTTCAGGTGACAACAGAATTTCTGTTATAACAGGTCCAAATATGGCAGGTAAGTCAACCTATATGAGACAGGTGGCACTTATCACTCTTATGGCACAGATAGGAAGCTTTGTGCCTTGCGAAAGTGCCACTGTTGGCATTGTGGATAATATTTTCACAAGAGTTGGTGCCTCCGATGATTTGTCAACGGGCCAGAGCACCTTTATGGTTGAAATGAACGAGGTTGCATTTATTCTTGATAATGCAACAAATAAAAGTCTTATAATCCTTGATGAAATCGGCAGAGGGACAAGCACCTATGACGGACTTAGTATTGCCTGGTCTGTTGTTGAATATATATCAAATCCCAAAAAGTGCGGGGCAAAAACACTTTTTGCAACTCATTATCACGAACTGACAGAGCTTGAGGAAAAAATTGACGGGGTTAAGAATTTCTGTATTGCTGTGAAGAAAAATGGAGATAATGTAACATTCCTCCGAAAGATTATAAGAGGCGGTGCAGACGGAAGCTATGGCATTGAGGTTGCGGCTTTGGCGGGAGTGAAAAAAGAAGTAACCAAAAGAGCGAAAGAAATCTTAGCTGCTCTTGAACTTCGAGACGGAGAAAAGCCGCCCGAAAATAAAAAGCTTCCCAAAACAGCGCCGAAGGAAGAATTTGGAATGGGGCTTTTAGACTTGGCGGAAGATGAGGTTGTAACAGAGATAAAATCTCTTGACCTTGATAAAATGACGCCTGTTGAAGCACTTACAAAGCTTTATGATTTAAAAGCGAAAGCTATGAATAAATAGGAGTAAATTATGGCGGATATAAGAGTTTTGCCGCAAAGTGTTGCGGATAAAATTGCGGCGGGAGAGGTTTGTGAAAGGCCTTCTTCTGTTTGCAAGGAGCTTGTTGAAAACTCAATAGATGCAGGAGCGGATAAGATTTCCGTTGAGATAAAATCAGGGGGAATAAAATATATCCGTGTAACTGATAATGGATGCGGTATTTCAGGAGAATTTGCAGAAACCGCATTTCTTCGCCATGCAACAAGCAAGCTTTCAGAAATTGATGACCTTGAAAGCCTTTCAACTATGGGTTTTCGTGGTGAGGCTCTTGCCAGCATATGTGCAGTTGCGAGGGTGGAGCTTATAACCAAAACAAAGGATGAGGAAATGGGAACTCACCTTGTTATCGAGGGCGGAAGAAAAAAAGAAAAGGATGAAATTGTCTGCAACGAGGGAACAACTATGGTTGTGGAGGATTTATTCAAAAATATTCCCGCCAGAATGAAATTTATGAAAAAGGATATAACAGAGGCGGGCTATGTGGCAGACACTCTTTCCAGGATTGCCCTTGCAAAACCCTCTGTTTCTATTGAACTAATTTCCGACGGAAAAACTGTTTTCAAAACAACGGGAGACGGAAATGTTAAGAATGCTGTGCTTAAGGTTTATGGTGTTGAATGTGCAAAAGCTCTTCTTGCGGTTGATTTTGAACAAAACGGAATTAAAGTTGCGGGAGTTATAGGAAAGCCTGAAATTGCAAGAGGAAACAGAACAAGACAAACCTTGTTTGTTAATGAAAGATATATAAAAAACCATGTTGTTTCCAAAATAGTTGAAGAAGCTTATAAAAATTCCTTAATGACGGGAAGATTTCCGTTTTTTGTTCTTGGGATAACAATTTCTCCAAAGCTTGTTGATGTTAATGTGCACCCTGCAAAAACCGAGGTTAAGTTTGCATATGAAAAAGAGGTTTATGACGCAGTCTATTATGGGGTGAAAAATGCTCTTTTCAAGGAAGATGAAAAGCCAAGGCTAAATAAGGAGCTCTCCTTTGAAAAAAAACCTGCGGAGGATTTTCCAAAGCCTGTGCAAATGTCAATGAACTTTGCTCCCAAAAAGGAAAATGTTTTAAGGGATGTTGTAAAAACAGAGCCGGCATTTAAACCTGTGCAAACCAAAAAGCAGGAACCTTTAGATGTTGATATGAAGAAATTCACGGAGAAATATCTTGAATACACAACACCCCCAAAGGATTTGAATGAAAAAACAGAAGAAATAAAGATTGCTCCAAAAGCTGAAATCATTGAAGAAATAAAAATTGAAGAAGAAAAGGAACCGAGAAAAATTATCGGTCAGCTTTTTGACACATATATTCTGTATCAGCAGGGGGAAGATGCATATCTTGTTGACCAGCACGCAGCACATGAGAGAATGAGATTTGAAAAGCTTCTTAAACAAAGGGAAGAAAAAACAAGCTTTTCTCAGGGACTTTTAGTTCCCGTTGTCCTTGACCTTGACCCTGCTGAGAGAGTTATAATGACTGAGAATATGGAATTTTTCAACGAATATGGATTTGAAATTGAAGAATTTGGAAAGGGAAGCTTTATTGTCCGTTCAACACCTGTTATCAGCTCAGATAAGGAAATTATTTCTCTTGTGTTTGAAATTATTGAAATTTTAAAGGTTGGGAAAAAAGGCGGAATTATGACAATTGAAGAAAGAACTCTTGATACTATTGCCTGTAAATATGCGATAAAGGCAAACAAAAAGCTATCGCAGCAGGAAATGGAAGAGCTTTTGTCAGGACTCGATGAGCTTTTGGAAAAAGGTATAACCACCTGCCCGCACGGAAGACCGATTAAGGTTTCCCTTTCAAAATATGAGCTTGAAAAAATGTTTAAGAGAGTGGTATAGATAATGGCAACAGGAAAAATAATTGCTGTCTCAGGACCGACCGCATCAGGAAAAACAAAGCTTTCTATTGAAATTGCAAAAAAGTTCGGGGGAGAAATTGTCTCCTGCGACTCTATGCAGGTTTATAAATATATGGATATAGGCACAGCCAAGGTAACAGAGGCTGAAAAAGAGGGCATTGTTCATCATATGCTTGATATAGTGTCTCCAAAGGAAAATTATAATGTGGTGAGCTTTAAAAAAGATGCAGAGCTTGTTATTGATGATATATTAAAAAGGGGCAAGGTTCCTGTTCTGGTGGGCGGAACAGGGCTTTATATGGACAGTGTGCTTAATAATGTTAAGTTCACGGAGGGTGAAACCGATGAAAGTGTTAGAGTGGAGCTTTCAAAACTTGCAGAGGAAAAAGGCAATGAATTTGTTCACAATATGCTGAAAGAAATTGACCCGGAGTCAGCAGAAAAAATTCATCCCAATAATACAAGAAGAGTTATAAGAGCAATTGAAATATATAAAACCACGGGAAAAACAATGACTCAGGCAAATTTGGAATCAAAAGTTCCTGAAAAATACGAGTCCATTATATTCGGTCTCAGTTGGGACAGAGAAGTTCTGAACGAGAGAATTAATATTCGTGTTGACAAAATGGTGGAAGAGGGACTTTTAAGTGAGGTTGAAAACCTTAAAAAGCTTGGTATGGAAAAAAATATGACCTCTATGCAGGCAATAGGCTATAAAGAAATTTTTGAATATTTTGACGGGGAACTGAGTCTTGATGAAGCAATAGATAAAATCAAGCTTGAAAGCAGAAAATATGCAAAAAGACAGATGACCTGGCTCAGACGAAATGAAAAAATTAACTGGTTAATATTACAGAATGATTACAATTTGAATAAAATTTATGAACAGTGTTTTACTTTGATAAAAAAGTTTGGTATAATTTAAGAGGTATAAAATGGCGAAAGATACAGAAAAAAAGAGAAATAAGAAAAAAGGCGGTTGGTTTTATGTAATCGCCCTTGTTGTGTTTGTTGCTGTTTATCTTTCTGTAAGCTTTTTGTTAAGCCTCAGAAACACCTATTCAACAGTTGTAGTAAAAAAAGGGGAGCTAGAAGATTTTATTCTTGCAGAGGGGTATGTGTTCAAAAACTCAACCGTTATCTATGCAGAAAAAGAAGGATATATAGACTGCCTCAAGGAAGATGAAGAAAAGGTTAAGGTTGGAGAGGCAATAGTTGCCCTTTATAACGAGCAGGTTAATTCGGAGCTTAAGGGACAGATTATCTCTGTTGACGAAAAAATAGAGTCTCTTGAAAAAACCATAAAGTATAAAAGCTCATCAGACGGAGACCTTGCCAAAACAGAGCAGAGTATATCTGATAAAATGAAATCTGTGGGAGCCTTGTCTGATGCAAAGGATATAAAGCAGATTTCACAGCTGAAAAAAGATGTTGTTGCAATGCTTCACGAAAGAAACAATCTTTCGGGAGAAAGCGAAGAAAAAGAGCTTGAGGCTCTAAAAAATCAAAGGAATTCTCTTATGACAACTCTGAAATCTCAGGCAGAAATTATCTATGCACCGGGAGCGGGGGTGTTCACATCCTTTGTTGACGGAGCAGAAGATGTTTTGAGCATAAAAAACATAGAGGAAAATAAGGTTGACAGAAAATATATAAAGAATTTAAAGAGTTTTAAATATAAAAACAAGGTCTCATCAAGGGTTGATAAAGGCGAGCCTATTGGAAAGCTTGTTGATAACTATGCGTGGAATGTTGTTATGGAGGTTCCGAAAGCAGAAAGCGAGCTTATAAGCGTTGGAGATGCAGTTAAAATCAGATTTACAGAGCTTGACGAAAATGCAGTAAGCGGAACAGTTTTAAAGATTTCCCCTGAAGAAGACGGCAAGGTTATAGTTATTGTCAGATCAAATAAATATATAAACTCGGTGTATCAAACATCAAAAACCGAAGTTCAGCTTATAAAGAAAACCTATCAGGGGGTTAAAATTCCCCAGAAAGCTTTGAGAATTGTTGATGGGGAGAAAGGTGTTTATGTTTCCAGAGGAAACCTTGCAAAGTTTATTCCCGTAAATATAATTTATTCGGATAAGGACTGGGTTGTTGCTGAAGAAGGCACAGGTCAGGACAGTATCAAGATTTATGACCAGGTTATATTGAAGGGCAAGAATTTGTATGATAAGAAGGTAATCAAATGAGTTTCATAAAGGATAATTTCAGCGACATCACGGAAAGAATAGAAAAATCGGCAGTAAAAAGCGGAAGAAAAAAAGAAGATGTCCGTCTTGTAACTGTCACAAAAACAATTGACACAGAGAGAATAAAGGAAGCTGTTTCGGCAGGGGCAACAATCCTTGGAGAAAACAGAGTTCAGGAAATTCTTGAAAAATATGACGAGCTTTCAGGGCTTGCGGAATTTCATCTTATAGGTCACCTGCAGAAAAACAAGGTTAAATATATAATCGGGAAAGTGGGGCTTATCCATTCTGTTGAAAGTCTTTCACTTGCATCGGAGATAGATAAAAAAGCAAAAAAAGAAGGCATTGTTCAAAAAATTCTTATAGAAGTAAATGTTTCGGGCGAAGAGTCAAAATTTGGTATTAAGCCGGAAGATGCAGAAGCTTTTCTTAAGGAAGCATCAAAATTTGAGAATGTTAAAATCGAGGGACTTATGACGGTTGCCCCTTTTGATGCAAATGAAGAGGAGCTCAGAGGAATTTTCAAAGGATTAAGAGAGCTTGCAGAAAAAATTAAAAGCCTTAATATAGAAAGGGTTTCTATGAAAGAACTTTCTATGGGAATGACAGGCGACTATGAGCTTGCGATAGAAGAGGGAGCGACAATGGTCAGAGTCGGAACGGGGATTTTCGGCAAAAGGGATTATTCAAAGCAGTAAATTAATTAGAAAATATATATATAGAAAGGTTGATATGTATGAGTTTAATTAACAAGATGTTCAATATGATAGGTATTGAATTCGGAGGAGAGGAAGAGGAATTTGATGAAGAATTCCTAGACGATGCGAAAAAGGCAGAACCTGCAAAACCTTTTGTTCCGGCACTTGATGATGATTATGCAGAGTTTGGCGGAAAGAAGAATAAGGTTGTTAAAATCCACACAACAGCACAGCTTAAGCTTGTTGTTATCCAGCCTGAAAGCTTTGAAGAAGCAAAAGATATTGCAATTCACCTAAAGAGCAAGAAACCTGTTGTTATGAATCTTGAAATGGTGGACAGAGATGTTCAGAGAAGAATTGTTGACTTTTTAAGCGGTGCAGTTTATGCTCTTGACGGAAATATTCAAAAGGTTTCAAACGGCATCTTCCTGATTGCTCCTTATAATGTGGGAATTATGGGTGATTTTAAGGACGAGCTTAGAAACAAGGGCATTTTCCCACAGAACTAATATGAATTTTTCTATTGATGAAAAGCTTTTGCTGGCAAAGGCAGAGGATGTTGTCAGCCTTTCGGAAAAGCATTTTTCTCTCAAAAACACGGATTTTCTAACGCCAAATGAAGCAGGGCTTATAAGAAAAAACTCTCCGAGAGGGTTTGAAAGCCGGCAGGAATTTTTTGGCGGTTATCCTGATGCGGAAAGGGTTATGTTTATTTCTTATCCTGATTATCTTGAGGATTATGAAAAGGATGACATAATTACCGTTATAAAAATAACAGGTAAGTTTATAGAAACCCTGAGTCATAGAGATTTTCTCGGAAGTGTGCTGGGACTTGGCGTGAAGAGGGAAAAAATAGGAGATATTTTAGTTTCGGATAAAGAGACTCTTATTTTTCTGTCGGCTGATATTGCAAGTTACATAAAAGATAATCTCGTAAAAATCGGACGAGTGGGAATAAGGTGCGAGATAATATCAACAAAAGAAATCACGGTTCCCGAAAAAGAGACGAAGAGAATCACGGGAACTGTTCAAAGTGTGCGTTTTGATGCGGTTTTGTCCACTGCCCTGCATCTTTCCAGAGGAAAGGTTAAAGAACTTGTTGAAAGTGAAAAGGCATCGATAAACTGGGCGGTTTGTACCTCTTGTTCTCAAGGGATGAAAGAGGGAGATGTTTTTTCGGTGAGAGGCTTTGGCAGATTTAAGCTAGAGGGTGCCTCCCATATAACGAAAAAAGGAAGATATAGCCTTGAAATTTTAAAATATGTTTAATTTTTTGAAAGGGAGATTAGATTATGCTGACACCTATTGAAATAGAAAAGCACAGCTATAAAAAGGGTTTTCGCGGATATTCTTCGGCTGAAGTTGACGAATTTATGCAGGTTGTTTGCGAGGACTATGAAAAGCTTTATAAAGAGAACATTGTTTTAAGGGATAAGATAAATATTTTGTCAAATGCCGTAAAACAGTATAAGTCTATGGAAGAAACTCTTCAGAATGCCATAATAGTTGCACAGAGCACAGGGGAAGAGATAACAAAGAATGCCAGAGAAAAAGCCGATAATATAATAAGAGAGGCTGAAAATCAGGCAGGAAAAATCCTTAATGATGCAGGCAAGGAAGTAACAAAGGTCAGCTATGAGTATGAAAAAATGAAGAGAAATGTTGAGGTTTTCAGAACAAAGATAATTTCTCTTTTAACATCACAGCTTGACATAGTTAAAGAATTTTCAACTCCTGAAAACGAAGAGGCAGGCGAGATAGAAGAGAATATGCCGGAAATTTCAGCAGAGACTGAAACAATGAGTGAAAAAAATGTTCAGGAAACTCTGAAAAAACTTGAAAGGGTGACAAAAGAGCTTCCAAAACTTGTTCTTAACGAGAACGGGGAGTATGTGGCTGCAGAAGAAACAGAAGGCGGCAGTGCGGACGATTTTGATGAAGAGCTTGGATTTTAGGCTTTAAATTTGGGGCTGTTGCAAAATATATTTGCACAGCTCTTTTTGTTAGTATTCAGGGAGTCGGTTATGATATATTTTATAATTGGAATTTTAGGAGTTATTGCAGACTTTGTAACTAAAAAGCTTGCGGCAACTCACCTTAAAGGCGGAAACGAAGTTATATTGATAGAAAAGGTCTTCAAACTTTCATATGTAGAAAATTTCGGTGCGGCATTCGGCATATTTCAGGATATGAGATATGTTTTTATTGTGTTGACGGTTTTGATAGTTTTATTTCTTATTTGGCTTTTAAAAAGTCAGAAAATTGAGAACAGACTATTTAAAACGGGAATAACCCTTATGATAACAGGTGCTGTGGGAAATTTTATTGACAGAGTTTTCCTTGGATATGTGGTTGATTTTCTTGACTTTTATCTTATAAATTTCCCTGTTTTCAATGTTGCAGACTGCTTTGTTTGCATAGGTGCAGGACTTCTTATTATTTATTATTTATTTTTTGACTGTGAGGGGAAAAAGGTAAATGAATAATCTCGAAAACGGGTTCAATTTTATATTTGATGAAAATGAAAAAAAGCGTCTCGATGTATACCTTAGTGAAAAACTTGAGGGATTCACCCGCTCACACATACAGAAGATGGTGGAAGAAAATAATGTCTTTGTAAATGGTTCTTCTGTAAAGGCAAGCTTAAAGCTGAAAAAAGGAGATATTATCACGGGAGAAATTCCAAAGCCTCGGGAGATTGAGGCAAAGGCAGAGGATATTCCCATTGAGGTTGTCTATGAAGATGATGATTTGCTTGTTGTAAACAAGCCTCAGGGGATGGTTGTGCATCCCGCAGCAGGAAATTATGAGGGAACACTTGTGAATGCCCTTTTGTATAGATGCGGAGACAGTCTTTCGGGAATAAACGGAGAAAAAAGACCGGGCATACTCCACAGAATTGATAAAGACACAAGCGGACTTTTGCTTGTTGCAAAGAATGATAATGCTCATGTGTTTTTAGCGGAGCAAATTAAGGAGCACAGCCTGACAAGAGAATATAAAGCTTTGGTTCACGGAAATGTTAAAGAAGAAAGCGGAACGGTTAATGCTCCAATCGGCAGGTCGGATAAAGACAGAAAGAAAATGACCATAACTTATAAGAACAGCAAAGAAGCGGTAACCCACTTTTTTGTTATGGATAGATATGAGGGCTACACACTTTTGAGACTAAGGCTTGAAACGGGAAGAACCCACCAGATAAGAGTTCATATGTCAAAAAAAGGCCATTCGGTTGTAGGGGATAGAACCTATGGACTGAAGAAAGAGCCGTTTAATTTAAAGGGACAGCTGCTCCATGCATATAAGATAGGCTTTATTCATCCAACCACTAAAGAATATATGGAGTTTGAAAGCAAACTTCCCAAACATTTTGAGGATGTTCTTGAGAAAATAAAGGACAGGAAAGTATAGGAGCTTTAAAATGGAAAATACTAAAGAACAAAGATTTAATGAACTTTTGAAGGAATGCGAACTTCTTGTAAAAAGATATGTAGAAGAAGAAAAAAAGCCTAAAAAGGTTACGAGTCTTCATGATGGTCACAGAAAAAGACTTGACGAGAAAGTGCAGGAAAGCTTCGATACTCTGGCCATGCACGAATATCTTGAGTTTCTTTTATTTAATGTGATTCCAAGAGGTGATACAAATGATATTGCTCACAGACTTCTTGCAAAGTTTGGCTCATTAAAGGGAGTGCTTAATGCTGACCCCAAAGAACTTGAGAAAGTCAGAGGCGTGGGACATAGGGTTGCTATGTATCTTTCCACATTGAATGGAATTGCAGGACTTATTATGAGAAGCCAGATGGAGTATAATATTCTTGACAATGCAGAGAAAATAAGAGAATATGTCAGCACATATTTTATAGGCAGAGAGAAAGAATGTTCATATGTTTTTCTTCTTGATTCCCATAACAGACTGAAAGCAGTGAAGCTTCTTTCGGAGGGAGTCAGCGATGAAACCTATATTTATGCAAGTAATATATGCGAATTTGCCCTTGCAAGGGATGCAAGAAAGGTTATTCTTGCCCACAATCATCCGTCAGGAATTGCGAAAGCATCCGAAAACGATATTGCGGTTTCAAAAAATCTTGAAGTCAAGCTTCACAATATAGATGTTATGCTTATAGACAGCATTGTTGTAACAGACGGGGATTATTACAGTATGAGGGCGAACGGACATCTTGCGGGAAGACTTTTCTGGGGAAATTAGAAAGATTATATGTAAAACAGGAGATAAAATGTTTAAAATCCACACAGAGTATAACCCTACCGGTGACCAGCCGGAGGCAATAAAAAAGTTAACAGAGGGTATAAAACGAGGAGATAAATTCCAGACACTTCTTGGGGTAACAGGCTCAGGAAAAACATTTACCATGGCAAATGTTATTGCAAATGTAGGAAAGCCCACTCTTGTTCTTGCTCATAATAAAACACTTGCTGCTCAGCTTTGCAGTGAGTTCAAGGAAATATTTCCTGAAAACGCGGTGGAATATTTTGTCTCTTATTATGACTATTATCAGCCGGAGGCATATATTCCCTATTCAGATACTTATATAGAAAAAGATGCCTCTATGAATGATGAAATAGATAAATTAAGACACTCTGCAACAGCCGCCCTTTTTGAAAGACGGGATGTCATAATTGTTGCAAGTGTTTCCTGTATATATGGTCTTGGTGACCCTATTGATTACAATAATATGGTTGTTTCATTAAGACCGGGAATGATAAAGGACAGAGACGAGGTTATAAAAAAGCTCTGTGAAATTCAGTATGAAAGAAATGACATAAATTTTGTGAGAAACAAATTCAGGGTTCACGGGGATGTTATTGATATATTTCCGTCGGATTCAAAAGGCTCTGCCATAAGAGTTGAATTTTTTGGGGATGAAATAGAAAGAATAACCGAAATAAATGTGGTAACAGGTGAGGTTACAGGCATAAGAAAGCATTGTGCAATTTACCCTGCATCTCATTATGTAACCACAAAGGAGAAAATGGACAGAGCTATCCTTGATATAAGGGAAGAGCTTGAAGAAAGGGTAAAATATTTCAGAGAGCACGGACAGTTGATAGAAGCCCAGCGAATAAGACAAAGAACAGAATATGATATAGAAATGATGCAGGAGACCGGCTTTTGCCAGGGGATAGAAAATTATTCAAGATTAATAAGCGGAAGAGAGGCAGGAAGCCCGCCTTTTACTCTGCTTGATTATTTTCCTGATGATTTTCTTCTTATGGTGGATGAATCCCATGTGACAATTCCACAGGTGAGAGCTATGTATCATGGGGACAGAGCAAGAAAAGACAATCTGGTTGAATATGGTTTCAGACTTCCCTCAGCCTATGATAACAGACCTCTTGATTTCGATGAATTTTATAATCATATAAATCAGGCGGTGTTTGTGAGTGCAACACCTGCTGATTTTGAAAAAGAGCGTTCAACTCAAGTAGCAGAGCAGGTTATAAGACCTACAGGACTTTTAGACCCCGAAATCGAAGTGAGACCAATCCAAGGACAAATGGACGATTTATATGGGGAAATTTGCGAAAGAATTGAGAAAAAGCAAAGAGTTCTTGTAACAACCCTCACCAAGAAAATGGCAGAAAGGCTGACAGAATATTTTGAAGAACTTGGCATCAAGGTGAGATATCTCCATTCCGAAATACAGACTATTGAAAGAATGGAAATTATAAGGGATTTAAGACTTGGTGTTTTTGATGTTTTAGTTGGAATAAATCTATTAAGAGAAGGACTTGATATCCCTGAAGTTTCGCTGATTGCAATTTTGGATGCAGACAAAGAAGGTTTTCTTAGAAGCGAAACCTCTCTTGTGCAGACAATTGGAAGAGCTGCAAGAAATGCAGAGGGAAAGGTTATTATGTATGCCGACGAAATAACTGCATCAATGAGAGCGGCTATTTCAGAAACTGAAAGAAGAAGAAAAATACAAAGTGCATATAACGAGGAACATAATATTGTTCCGAAAACTATTGAAAAGGCTGTTCAGGATATTATTGAGGCAACTGTTGAAGAAAAACTTTCAAAGGACGAGGGTTTGACTGAAGATAACAGAATAGCCTTGATAGAAGAACTGACAAAACAAATGAAAGAAGCTGCGAAGCTTTTGCAATTTGAACTTGCGGCACAGCTAAGAGATGAGATAAAGCGTCTTGAGGAGAGATGAAAAAATGCTTAAGGACATAGTAATAAAGGGTGCAAAAGAAAATAATCTTAAAAATATTGATGTTGTTATTCCAAGAGATAAAATGGTTGTTCTCACGGGTCTTTCAGGCACGGGAAAATCTTCTCTTGCCTTTGAAACCATATATGCAGAAGGCCAAAGAAGATATGTTGAGTCTCTTTCTGCCTATGCAAGACAATTTTTGGGGCAGATGGAAAAGCCAAATGTTGAGTCTATCGAGGGACTTTCCCCTGCTATTTCAATTGACCAGAAAACAACAAGCAAAAACCCCCGTTCAACTGTGGGAACAGTAACGGAAATATATGATTATTTAAGACTTTTATTTGCAAATATTGGTATCCCCCATTGCCCTCAGTGCGGAAAAGAAATTAAGCCTCAGTCTGTTGACCAGATTATAGATGTGGTAACAGCTCTTCCCGAAAGAACAAAGCTGCAGATTTTGTCTCCTGTTGTGAGAGGAAGAAAAGGCGAATATAAAAATATAATTGAAAAAGCAAGGAAAGACGGTTTTGTGAGAATAAAAATAGACGGCGAGCAGTATGAACTTGACGGACTGGAAATAAACCTTGACAAACAGAAAAAACATAATATTGAAATTGTTGTAGACAGACTTATTGTGAAAGAAGATATGAATAAGCGTCTTTCCGATTCGGTGGAAACAGCACTTAAGCTTTCAGGGGGGATTGTTCTCATTGATATAATTGATGGGGAAACTTTATTTTTCAGCCAGAATTATGCCTGCGATGACTGTGGAATAAGCATTGAAGAGCTGACTCCGAGAATGTTTTCGTTTAACACTCCCTATGGTGCCTGTCCCGAATGTCTGGGACTTGGAACTATATCAATAATAAATCCCGACAGAGTCATTCCCGATAAGAATAAAAGCATTATGGAGGGGGCAATAGTTGCATCAGGCTGGGGAGTAAAGGATGAAAATTCAATTTCCCTGATGCATTACAGGGCTCTTGCGAAAAAATATAATTTTAGCCTTGATGTGCCTGTTAAAGATTTGCCGAAAGAGGCACTTGATAAGATTTTATATGGAACAGGCTATGATAAAATCGAGCTTGAATATGACAGAAAATATTTAAAAGGTGTTCAGTATTCAAGATTTGAGGGTGTAATTAATAACTTAAAAAGAAGATACGATGAATCAAACTCCGAATGGCTTAAATCTGAAGTTGAGTCATATATGATAAATGATGACTGTCATGCCTGCAAGGGAACAAGATTAAAGCCTGAAATCCTTGCGGTTACGGTTAAGGGGAAGAATATAGATGAAGTAAGCAGAATGTCGGTTGCAGATGCATATAAGTTTTTTGAAGATATGAAGCTTACTCAGAAAGAAGAAATAATAGCATATCAAATATTAAAGGAAATAAAGGCAAGACTTGGTTTTCTTATAAGTGTGGGACTTGAATACCTGACACTTTCCAGAAGTTCGGGAACTCTGTCAGGTGGCGAAGCGCAGAGAATAAGACTTGCAAGCCAAATAGGTTCAGGACTTATGGGGGTTTTATATATCCTTGATGAGCCAAGCATAGGTCTTCACCAAAGGGATAACGAAAAACTTCTAAATATGCTGAAAAAGTTAAGAGATTTAGGCAATACTCTGATAGTGGTTGAACACGATGAAGACACAATGTATGCAGCTGACCATATTATAGATATTGGTCCGGGGGCAGGTGTTCACGGAGGAGAGATTGTTGCAGAGGGAAATGCAGAAGAAATAAAGAAATACAAAAATTCCGAAACGGGAAATTATCTGAGCGGAAGAAAAAGTATTCCCCTGCCCAAAGAAAGAAGAAAGGGAAATGGCAACTTCCTTGAAATCAAAGGGGCAAAAGAAAATAACCTTAAAAATGTTAATGTGAAAATCCCTCTTGGAACATTCACCCTGGTAACAGGTGTTTCAGGTAGCGGGAAAAGCTCGCTTGTAAATCAGGTTATATATAAAACCCTTGCAAACAAGCTGAACCGTGCAAAGCTTGAAGAGGGTAAATATAAGGATATCCTTGGAACAGAACACCTTGACAAGGTTATAGATATCGACCAGTCTCCCATTGGAAGAACGCCCCGCTCTAACCCTGCAACCTACACAGGTCTCTTTGGAGATATAAGAGAGCTTTTTGCAATGACAAAGGATGCAAAGGAAAGAGGCTACGGAGCGGGAAGATTCAGCTTTAATGTAAGGGGCGGAAGATGTGAGGCTTGTACCGGTGATGGTATTGTAAAAATTGAGATGCATTTTCTTCCTGATGTTTATGTGCCCTGCGAGGTTTGTGACGGGAAAAGATATAACAGAGAAACTTTAGAGGTCAGATATAAGGGCAAAAATATATATGAAGTCCTTGAAATGACAGTTGAAGAAGGCCTTGAATTTTTCTCAAGTATTCCCAAAATTCAAAGAAAGCTGAAAACCCTTTATGATGTGGGACTTGGCTATATAAAAATAGGTCAGCCGTCAACCACTTTATCAGGTGGCGAGGCGCAAAGGGTTAAGCTTGCAACTGAGCTTAGCAAAAGAAGTACGGGGAAGACTATTTATATTCTTGATGAGCCAACCACAGGTCTTCACACAGCAGATGTCCATAAGCTTATAGATGTTCTTATGATGCTTGTTGATTCGGGAAACACGGTTTTAGTTATTGAGCATAATCTTGATGTTATAAAGTGTGCAGACTATATTGTGGATTTAGGTCCCGAGGGAGGAGACGGAGGCGGAAAGGTTGTTGCCTCAGGCACTCCCGAAAAGGTTGCGAAAAACAAGGATTCCTATACAGGATATTATCTGAAAAAATTACTGGATAAAAAATAAAGACTTACCTCTTGAAAAAAGGTTTTCAATGTGTTAGAATTATTAGGCAGAAAAGAGGTAATAAAAATGTATGATGTTAAATCTCTCAAGGCAGAGGAATTTATAAATCACGAGGAAATTGAAGAATCACTTCGTTATGCTGAAGAGAATAAAAATAATAAGGAACTTGTAGATAGTATAATTGAAAAGGCAAGAGAAAGAAAAGGACTTACTCACAGAGAAGCATCCGTTCTTTTAGCTTGCGAAGATGAGGAAAAAATTTCTGAAATTTATGATCTGGCAGAGCAGATAAAAAAGGATTTCTATGGAAACCGTATCGTTATGTTTGCTCCCCTTTATCTTTCAAATTATTGTGTGAATGGCTGTGTTTACTGTCCGTATCATCACCAGAACAAAACTATTCCAAGAAAGAAGCTCACTCAGGAAGAGGTTAAGGCGGAAGTTATTGCACTTCAGGATATGGGACATAAAAGACTTGCTATTGAAAGCGGTGAAGACCCTGTCAACAACCCGATTGAGTACATTTTAGAATGTATAAAAACTATCTATTCTATTAAGCATAAAAACGGAGCAATCCGCAGAGTTAATGTAAATATTGCGGCAACAACTGTTGAAAACTACAGAAAGCTCCACGATGCTGGAATAGGAACATATATTCTGTTTCAGGAAACATATCATAAGGAAAGCTATGAAAAGCTTCATCCAACCGGACCGAAGCATAACTATGCATATCACACAGAGGCGATGGACAGAGCCATGGAGGGTGGCATAGATGATGTTGGTCTAGGTGTTCTTTTCGGTCTTGAGCTTTATAAATATGAGCTTTGCGGACTTATAATGCACGCAGAACATTTAGAGGCCGTTCACGGCGTAGGCCCGCATACAATAAGCGTTCCGAGAGTTAAAAAGGCGGACGATATTGACCCCGGTCAGTTTGATAATGGCATATCCGATGAAACATTTGCAAAAATCTGTGCAATTATAAGAATTGCAGTTCCGTATACAGGAATGATAATCTCCACAAGAGAAAGTCAGGAACTTCGTGAAAAGGTTATAAGACTTGGTGTTTCGCAGATAAGCGGAGGTTCAAGAACAAGTGTTGGTGGCTACACAGAAGAGGTAAGACCAACCGACACAGAGCAGTTTGATGTTTCAGACCAGAGAACTCTTGACGAGGTTGTGAAATGGCTTATGGAAATCGGATATATTCCAAGCTTCTGCACAGCATGTTACAGAGAGGGAAGAACGGGAGACAGATTTATGTCGCTACTTAAGAGCGGACAAATCCAAAACTGTTGCCACCCTAATGCACTTATCACCCTGAAAGAATTTTTGGAAGATTATGCAAGTGAGGAGACAAGAAAAATAGGTGAAGAGCTTATTTTAAAAGAGCTTGAAAATATTCCAAGCGAAAAAGCAAGAGAAACCGCAAAAAAATATATATTTGAAATAAAAGGCGGAAAAAGAGATTTCCGATTTTAATAAAAAAGAGGCATTAGCCTCTTTTTTGTTTGGTGAATATATTTAAGATTTTTCTTTGTATATTGGGGTTGGAACGGGAACTAACCCCGCTATATAATCAAGAGAAACATTATAAAACTTTGCAAGCTTTATTGCAAGCTCAAAGGGGATTTCTCTTTTTCCTTGTTCATAGTTTGTGTATGTGGTTTTATGCATATTTAGTATTTTAACAAGCTGGTCTTGTGTCAGGTCCTTATCTTCCCGTAAATCCCGTAATCTTTTATAATATCCCATAACCATACTCCTTACATTTTATATTGACATAATACATCATTTGTTGTATAATATAGCTCAAAATACAACATATGATGTATTTGGATAAGGAGGATATTAATGAGAAAAATAATAAGTTTAATGCTAGCTATATGTATAATTGCTTCAGCTTTTGCGGCTATGCCGATTGCGGTAAATGCGGCAACAAACCGTATAAATACTGGTAAGTATGATGAATATTTTATAGAATGCTTGCTAAAGTTAAAAAATGATGAGTGTGGCGATGTATACAATGGAGATTTTATTCTAGATACAGAACAAGGATTATATATACCAGATAATGAAAATAAAGGATACTTGTGTTTGAAAAATGAAAC
>JAZNFO010000058.1:0-15479 GCA_045575975.1 Clostridia bacterium
TTCAGATTTATTTTCATTTAGAATAATTTTTATTTTATCCGCAAGCGACTCGTTAATCTTTCTTAGTCTTTCTGTTACATCTTTATGTACAGTACTTTTAGAAATTCCAAATTTTTTTGCTGCATCCCGTACTGTGCATTTTGTCTCTATTATGTAATTTGCAATTCTAACCGTTCTTTCCTCTATGGTATTAGTTTGCATTATATCACTCCTATAATATTAATACACTAATAACATATGAATATTTTTTATTATTTAGTACGGTTAAAAATTTTGCACATCTTTTTATATTTTTTCACACATTTTTATTGAAATTACTGTCATATCATCTGATATTTCACCACCATTTAATGACACAGCCCGGCTTAATATCTTTTTTGCCATAACCTCCGCATTTTCTTTTGGATTTTCTCTTTCAATAAATTCTTTAATCCACCTGTCATCATAATTTTTTGATTCTATTCCGTCAGTTATCATAAAGATAGTTGTTTCATCTTTAACCTTAACAGAAAAAGTTTCAGGCTCCGCCTCGGCTATAAGTCCCGCAGGAAGAGATGATGCTTTTACAGTTTCAACACGATTATTACATTTTATATAGCTCGGTTCTGCTCCTGTTTTCACAAATTCCACCTCTCCTGTATATAAATCAATAATACATATATCTATGGTTGCAGACACCTGATTTTCTGATTTCATAATCATAATAGAATTTATAAGTTTAATAGCAATCTTATTATTAAACCCTGCAGACAAAAACCTGTTTAAAAGTTCAACAATAACCTTGCTGTCCTGATATGCATTATCTCCTGTTCCCATTCCATCAGACAGTATAACAACATACTTTCCGCAATTTAGCCTGAAAAATCTGTAATTATCACCGCTTTTTTCAGAAAAAGCACAGGCAGCAATTCCAGGTTCTATCACAAATCTTTCTCTTTCTCTTATATTCAGGAGCTCATAATTTCCCCCACTCAATATCTGAGAACTAAGTTTCATATTTCTTCCACATTCAATTGCTATTACATCCTGTATTTCTTTTTTTACTCCCTTTTTAAGATATGATGACTTAATTATAATATCTACATTAATTTTACCGTCTAAATCGCAAAACATATCAAGACTTTTTATTTTGAATCCTCTTTTTTTAAGTTCACATCTGAGTCGTGCAGCAGAAGGCAATAAAACATTATTATCTGCTATTTCTTCAACTATTCCGTCCATAACCTGTGAAACTCCGGAAAGCTGTTGTCCCACCAGCGCTCTGTTTTCAACAAGTTTATTTTTCCATATTCGTTTCACATTATATATATCATATTGTCTTGAAAGTTCATCCAAAAGTTTATCAAGGTTTGGGCAATTATATTGCAAAACTCCGTCAACATATTCTTTTTTCAAAACGCCTTCCTTCTCTATTTTTTCAATAAGAGAAAAAAGCGCTCTATAAGTCGCATTAAAATTTTTATCCCAACAAAAAGAAGATTTTTTACAACTTCTGCAAATCTTATCTGCAACATAATCAAACATTGCACCAAGATCCGAAAATCCATCATCCTTTTGTCTTTCCGAAAGATTTTCAAGTGCCATAGACATTTCACTGAAACTTTCTGAAACCGCCTTTAATCTGAGTTTTAGATTTTCTACTAATTTAAGCATATCTTCTTTTTTAAACGAACTTTGTTCAAAGCAATGTTTTATATTTCCTATAACTCTTTCCGGAACAAAATAAAATATAGCAGATGCAAATAAAACTTCAAAAATCTTTAACATAGGTTCTATAGCATTATTTGTATATACAACTAAAACTGTATTTGCAAGTATTAATCCCGCAACGCCTCCACCCTTACCAAATTTTGAAAAAATGCCGCTTAAAAATCCACAAAAACCAAATGAACCTATCATAGGCAGAAAATAATCTGTTTCTATTCCGCATATAAGACCGACAACCAGCCCGCAAACAGCAGAAATTGCAGCATTGGTGCTGATTCCCGCAACAAGAACAATAGTTGCAGCAAGAACATTCATAAGAGAGACAAGATTTCCAATGTAAACAGATTTAAATCCCAATAAAACAAAACCCACTACCGTGTAAAATGAGATAAGCTCGTTTATCTTCAATCCTTTTAAAAAATCCTTATTCCCAAAGTCAATCCTATTAAATTTATCCATTACGACTATACAGACACCAGCAATAATAAGTTCAACCATAAGTAAGATAACAGAATATACAGTTATACCCTGCCAATAAAGAACTGTCATACCCGTTACAAAAAGAGAAACCAATGCCGCACCAATTGATGCCGGCAAAGAAATTTTTATACCTTTTTCAAGCACAAACAGAATAGATATATACATAAGTTCTGCCCCTATATACTTTGCTGATAAAATTTTGCTGTCCAGAAAACAACTGCCTGCTGCAACCATAAAAAAAGTAAACAAAGCTTTTTTGCTCATTTTTCTTTCTATAGTCATAAACACAAGTCCAAGTGGTGCAAAATTTCCATAAGGCATGGCAAGTGCAAGAATAAAGCCCAAAAGTCTATATAAAACAAAACTCTTAATCCTATATATAATATCTTTTTTTATAAAATTTCTATATTTCTTTTTCTCCTCAGTTTTCACATATGTATTAATAACAGGCTCAGTCATAATTTTTCTCCTTTGTTTATGTAAAATCAAAACACTAATGCGTTTTACAGGATATAATTATAACTTTTTAAATAAAAAAAAGCTGTCATAATATGGCAGCTTTTTAATTGTATTTTTGGTAAGTTTTGTCAATTATTTACACTTTTAAGAAGATATTAGACTAATATGCTTTTTATATATAATACAGAAACTAAGACTTAATATATATACGAACGAAAATCTGAAAACATATGCATCAATCACACCAAAGTCTTTAAATTTCAAAAGTATATCATTTGCTATATGAACAAATAAAATATGCACAAGATAGATTTCATAGCTTGCATTATTAATCGCTTTTATAATTACATTTTCTGATATATTATTTTCCTTAACAAAAAGCGAAACAAGATAGAAAAATAAAACAGATATTACACAATGCAGGAGATGAACTGTCTCAATAAGCTTTGCACACAACCCAACCTTTCCCGTGAAAGAAAAATATAAAAGGGTTGTGTCACCGGCAAAAAATACTAAAAACAAAATAAATATTATATTTTGCTTATCCCTAATAAACCTGATGAATTTTTCATAATTCATTCCACAAAAACATCCCATAAGCCAATAAAATATATATGATGTAAAAATTCTATCGTTATATAAAAAACCCGAAAACCTTGTTGAAAAGATTATATTCATAATAAGAGCCACGGGCAAAACATATATTGCTTTTAATCTTGTTACCGCTCTCCATAAGGGAAGTAGAAGATAAAACTGGACGATAATAACAACAAAATATAGATGACATTCGACATTTCCGTTTATAAAGAAAGTAAATAATTCTTTGATATTAAATATGTAATATCCTCTATGGGATTCATATGCGTAATAAAGTATTGTAAAAAATATGTATGGAACAACGATTTTTTTAAACCTTAAAATATAATATTTTTTCAAGTTTAATTTTTCGGGCATATTAAGAAAAAGTTTAAGTCCGCTTAAAAAAATAAAACCATACACAGCCACTCCGCATAATTTCTGCAGAGAAAATAAAAACTTCATCACTATAGAATCTGCCGGCAAATAAGATATCGGATATGAGGTTACATGAATAAAAATAACCATCAAACAGAACAAAACATTCAAAAAAGATATTTCTATCTTTTTATTCATATAATCCCCTCCTTTTTTTAATACAAATCCCCGTTTCTTAAAACATCTTTTCTTTTAAGCATCTCGTCAATTCTTTCAATATATTCTTTAGGCTCTTTCACATTAAATATTCTTTCTATGCGGTCACAACTTCTGTTTACAGTTTTTGTTACACCACCGCAACCCATTGAAATTATAGTTTGAATTTCTTCCATAATATAAATATTATATAGACTTTCAAACCCGGGTTTGGAATAACCTATGTTTTCAAGATTTCCTATCATTTGTTTTTGTCTGTATAAATAATAAGGCTCTTTTCCACATTTATCCAAAAAATCCTTTGAAAACTCTACCATAGAAGAAACTATATCTCCGTTTGAAAGATCATATTCAGAAAGTGTTTCTTTAAGTCTTGAAGAACGCTTTATACACATTGTATGAACTGTCGTGTTTTCAGGAGAAAGCTTTTCAACTTCTTCCAAGGTATATCGAAAATCTTCAAAAGTCTCACCGGGAAGCCCCGCTATAACATCCATATTTATAATTTTAATGCCCACATCTCTTGCAAGATTATACGCCAAAATAATATCATCAGGTGTGTGATTTCTTCCTATTGCCCTGAGTGTTTTTAAATTCATAGATTGTGGGTTTATACTTATTCTGTCTATATTGTATTTTTTGATAACTTCCAGTTTTTCTTTCGTTATTGTGTCAGGACGCCCTGCCTCTACAGTAAATTCCTTTATCTGGGACAAATCAAAGGAAGAAAAAAGCTTTTCAAATATTTCTTCAAGTTGTTTTGCACTTAGTGTTGTTGGTGTTCCTCCGCCTATATAAACAGTCTCAATTCTGTTCTTATTATCCTTAATAATGTCAGCTGTGTAATCAATTTCTTTTTTCAGACATTCAATATAGCCTTCAATATATTGTTTTGAGCTCTTAACACTGTTACTGATAAAAGAGCAATACAGACATCTTGTAGGGCAAAACGGTATACCAATATAGAGACTTACCCCGTCCTGAAACATATCTTTTGTTAAAAATATTTCTTTTTTAGCAAGACCAAGTGCAAGACCTGCCCTATCAGCAGAAGTCTTGCACTCATCAACAAAATATTTTAAAACTTCCTCTTCGGTTTTTCCTTCTGTTAAAAGTTTTGTTGCAATTTTAACCGGACGAATTCCGGTCAAAATTCCCCACGGATTAATACTCATAAGAAAGGATTTTCCTCCTTTTCTCTTCCAATAGTTGTTGAAAGCCCATGTCCGGGATATACCTTTACATCATCAGCTAAAGAAAAAAGGTTGTTATATATAGAATCAATTTCTGTATCATAATTCCCTGTTGGAAAATCACTTCTTCCTATACTCTGTTTAAAAAGAGTATCCCCTGTAAAAATCTCATTTCCGACCATATAACAAACAGAACCTGATGTATGTCCCGGTGTATGAATAACTTTGATTTCAAAATCTCCAACCTTTATAACATCTCCGTCATAAAGAAGAACATCCGCTGAATTATTAATATTTTCGATAAAATCATTTGAATCGGATAAATTTAAACTTCTGTCAGACAAAAATTTATTTTCGGAGTTAAAAATATATACTCTCGCACCAGTTTGTTCTCTCAATTCCATAACACCTTCAATATGGTCGAAATGGCCATGGGTTAAGAAAATAGCAGAAAGCTCACAACCACATTTTGAAATATAGTCAAGTATTTTTTCATTTGCACCACAACTATCTATTAAAATAGCCTTATTGGAATTTTCTTTAGTTAAAACATAACTGTTTGCAACGCAACTGCCATATATAAATCTTTTTACTTTCATAAAATACTCCAATTATCATTGTTTTCTTCTTACAACCGAAATAACTCCATCAACTCTTTTCAGTGTATTAATAATTTTTGAAAGCTGGTCCATATTTTTGATTTCTAAAGTCATTTCAATTATAGCAACATTATTTTTGGCTGTTCTGGCATTAAGATTGTTAAGATAAATCTTATATTCACCAATAACAGCAACAACATCTGCAAGAAGGGATGCCCTGTCATTTGCAGTAAGTGTCATATTTACCTGGAAATCAGTTTCAACAGCATCATCCCAATGTACATTTACAAATCTGCTTTTTTCTTCATCTGACAAACTGGACGGATTAATATTCATACAATTTGCCCTGTGAACTGCAATTCCTCTGCCTCTTGTTATATAACCAACAATTTCATCCCCTGGGACCGGTGCACAACAATGAGATAGTCTTATAAGACAGTTTTCTATTCCCTCAACAACAACACCGCTTGTGTTTGGTTTTCTTGTTTTTTTAACAATCTGCTCCGCAACAAATGGTGTTGGAGCTTCCTGAACAGGTACTTGTTTTCTGCACTCTTCCTTGAATTTAGTCAAAAACTTACCTGCATTAGAACCGCCATAACCAAGAGTTGCATACATATCCTCTTCCGAACGAAATCCGTATTTTTTAAGAAGTGGATTTATTATATCTGAATCGGACATAAATTTCAGAGGTAGCATAGCTTTTTTCAGCTCTTTCTCCAAAATTTCTTTACCCTTTTCAACATTTTCAGTTCTGTTTTCTTTTTTAAACCACTGGTTTATTTTATTTCTCGCCTGAGAAGTTTTTGCTATCTTAAGCCAGTCAAGATTTGGTCCGTGAACGCTGTTTGAAGTTATTATTTCAATAATATCACCATTTACAAGCTTATAATCAAGAGTGACAATCTTACCATTGATTTTTGCACCATTCATTTTATTGCCTATGGCACTGTGTATTGCATAAGCAAAGTCAATAGGCGTTGACCCTGCAGGGAGATTTACAACCTCTCCTTTAGGAGTAAACACAAAAACTTCATCGCTGAACATATCTATCTTTAATGTGTTATAAAAGTCTTCAGCATCTGTCATATCCTTTTGAATCTCAAGAAGCTGTTTAATCCAGTTCAGCTTATCATCAAGTTCGTCGTTGCCTTTTTTACCTTCTTTGTATTTCCAATGAGCAGCAATACCGTTTTCCGCAGTATTATGCATA
Source organism: Clostridia bacterium (assembly GCA_045575975.1). Classification (GTDB taxonomy): domain Bacteria; phylum Bacillota; class Clostridia; order Monoglobales; family Monoglobaceae; genus RGIG8709. The sequence continues at coordinate 6,822 of JAZNFO010000058.1, forward strand.
TCCCATGTTCTTATCTGTATTTCAAAACTTGTTCCGCTTGGTCCGATAAGTGTTGAATGAAGTGATTGATACATATTTGGTTTCGGCATTGCTATATAATCTTTAAATCTGCCAGGTATAGGCTTAAAAAGATCATGAACCATACCTAAAACTCCATAACAATCCGGAACATCATCAACAATAACACGAACAGCAAATAAATCATATATTTCGTCTATTGTTTTATTCTGCATAAACATTTTTCTGTATATGCTGTAAAAATGCTTTGCTCTACCCTCAATATGAGCTTTAATATTAAGCTCTGTAAGCCTTTTTTCTAAAATACTTATTATCTCAGAAATATATTTCTCTCTTTCATCTCTTTTTTGAGATATATTATCAACTATTTCATAATAACCTATAGGGTCTATATATCTTAAAGACAAATCTTCAAGTTCCCACTTGATTCTAGACATACCAAGTCTGTGCGCAAGAGGAGCATAAACCTCAAGAGTTTCGCGGGCTTTCTGTCTTTGCTTATCTTCAGGCATACTCTTCATTGTTCTCATATTATGAAGCCTGTCTGCAAGCTTTATAACTATTACTCTTACATCCTTAGCCATAGCAAGAAACATTTTTCTTAAGCTTTCTACCTGTTGTTCCTCTTTCGTATAATACGGGATTTTACCAAGCTTTGTAACACCTGAGACTAACAACTCTATGGTAGAACCAAATTCTCTTTTTATATCCATTTCTGTTGCATCTGTATCTTCAACAACATCATGAAGAAGGGCTGCTGCAACAGAGCTGACATCAAGTTCCATATCAGCAATAATATTGGCAACAGCAATAGGGTGAGACGAAAACGGCTCACCTGATGCACGAAATTGACCGCTGTGACTGTTCACACATATATCATAAGCCTTTTTCAGCAGCTCAAAATCTCCCGTAGGATTATACTTTTCAATTTTTTGTTTTAAGCTTTCAAAATCCGTTTTAACCAATTAATTCACTTCCGTCAATTTTATGTCCTTCAATATAAGCTGAACATTCTGAAAACCTTTATAATCGTTGATATCTATACCATAGGCAACATCAACAAAGTCACCCTCGTTCAGATAATTAAAATGCTCACCCATTCCAAAACCAACTGCATCAATAAATTTATTGTCTTTAAGCAGAGTCATCCTTAAATGCCTGCCCTCACTCATTGTGCTGATCTTATGGATTTTAACATTTTTTGTCGCGAAAACCGGTGTGGGATTATCCACTCCAAATGGCTGAAGCTTATTTATATCATCAACTGTATCCAGATTTATATATGCAACCTTAATAACAGCATCAATTGAAACAGTTGGGAGCATTGCCTCCTCTGTCAATTGTTTGGGAGTATAACTATTTATTAACTCTCTGAATTTATCAATATTTTCAGTCTTTATAGAAAGACCTGCTGCAAGCTCGTGTCCGCCGAATTTAACAAGCAATTCTGAAGAATTTTCAAGAGCTTCAAACAGGTTATATCCATTGATACTTCTGCCTGAACCTTTTGCCTCATCACCGTCAATTGCAAAAAGAATAGACGGCTTATAGAATTTTTCTGTAATTTTTGAAGAAACTATTCCCACAATTCCATGATGCCAGTTTTCATGAGGAATAACTAAAACATTATCATTCTTAATTTCTGGATGATTTTCAATATATTCAAGTGCTTCGGCAAACATCATCTGTTCAGTCTGCTGTCTTATAATATTTTCTTTACACAAGTCATTTGCAAGCTCATATGCTCTTTCTTTGCTGTCAGTCAAAAACATTTCTACACTTCTTGATGCACAGCCGAGTCTTCCGCTTGCATTAATTCTTGGAGCAATTATATATCCTATAGTCGATGTTGTTATGGCTTTTGAATTATTGGTTGAAACATCTATCAATGCTCTGAGACCAACATTATCAGTAAAATTAAATCTGTCTAATCCTTCTTTTACCAGCACTCTGTTTTCATCAATCAGGGGAGAAATATCTGCTACTGTCCCAAGACAAACAAAATCCGAATACATTTCCATCAAAGATTTAACATCAGCAGATCCCTCTATGGCCTGTATCAGTTTAAATGCTACACCAACACCGGCAAGATTTTTAAAAGGATAACTGCAATCTTTTCTCTTTGGATCAATAGTAGCATATGCATCCGGTATCTGCTCTTTACACTCGTGATGGTCTGTTACTATAATATCCATACCAAGTTTTTTTGCATATTCTGTCTCTTCAACAGCGGTTATACCAGTATCAACCGTTATAATAAGACTCGTACCTTCTGCTTTAATCTTATCGAGAGCCTCAATATTTACACCATAGCCTTCCTGGATACGATCCGGAACATAATAATCAACTTCAAGACCAAGTCTTGACAAGTGTTTGTATAAAATAGCTATACTTGTTATTCCGTCAACATCATAATCACCGTATATAGTAACTTTCTCACCGTTTTTTATTGCAATGTTTATTCTTTCAACAGCCTTATTCATATCCTTCAAAAGATACGGATCGTGAAGACAATTATAATCCGCATTTAAAAATTTCTTAATATCGTCTTTCTCACGAATACCTCTGTTATACAAAATAATCGCAGTTATCGGTGAAATATGCAGTTCCTTAGAGATGTCAATAACACGGTCCTTATCAAATTCTTTAATTAACCACTTCTTCTGTAACATATTGCTTCTCCCAATTAATTTTTTCTACATAAAATTTATTTTATCACGAATATACATAAATTACAACACTTTTTTATTTTTATTGTCAATTTCAACAATGTTTACACCCTGTATATGAACGAAATAACAAATTCAAATCACACAAAAATGATTTCAAGTCCATTTTCATTGGCATATTTTAGAGTATATGCACTTCCGCCTCTGCTTTTTCTTACATAAGCAATGCACACGCAACTATGGTCAACCAAGTGTCTGTTTCTTTTCTGCATACATCCTCTGTAATATTTATCAGAGGTATAAATAACCTTATCTGCCTTTTTCATTATATCATCATATTTCATCTTATTCTCAATATTCCAGGAATTACTCTGGTCTTTGCAGGGAAGAACAAGAATAAGTCTTATATTATTATATTTTTCTTTAAGCTCAAGAACAATTTCTGCAGCAAGTGTATCAAAGCCAAGAGCTCCTCCACACCCATAATAAATTATCCCTCTTTTTATAAGACTTTCAATTTCTGCTGAAATGTTCTTTCTTATCTTTGGCACATCTTCTGGATTAATGTCTCTATGCCCCGTAAAACAACAAGTTAGATTTTTCATTAGTCTGCCTTTCAATTTATAACGCTATTTAAGTTCAACAACAGTAACTCCGTTTTCACCTTCACCAAATCTTCCGTTTCTAAAACTTTTGACATGTGGATGGCGTCTTAACATATCCTGAATACCGCTTCTTAAAACTCCGGTACCCTTTCCATGTATAAGCGTTACATTTTTTATTCCGCTAAGCACACTTCTGTCAAGAAACATATCTGTCTCTTCAAGAGCCTCCTCAAGATTCATACCTCTTAAATCAACATCCGTTTTAACTGCTGTTATGGACTTTTCAGAAGTTTTTCTTGGCATATATTTTTTTATATTCTCCGGTGTCTCGTCCTCTAAAACTACAAGATTTGAAATTTTTGACACTGTTTTCATAATCCCCATCTGGATTTGGCAGGTTTCATCTTTTTTATTTATACTAAGAACAGTTCCCTTATCATTAAGGTCAACTATAAGTACGGTTGCCCCAGGTTTCAGGGTGTTAATATTTGCACTATTCTTTCTTGACTGCACAGGCTTTGGATTTGATTTCGCTTTTTTAAGCTTTATGCTGAGTTCTTTTTTGACCTCTTCCATTGCCCTTATTGTGTCTTTTTCTTCTTTTTGGCGTTTCAATATCTTCATTTCTGATAAAATTTCTTCTGTTTCCGCCTTTGTCTCTTCAATGATTTTTGCAGCCTTTTCGTTTGCTTTTTCAATTATTCTGGCTTTTTTCTTTTCAAAATTATCTCTTTCCTTTAAAAGTTCCGCCTTAAGTTCGTCAATTTCCGCTTTTAAAGTTTCCTGTTCAAATCTCTTTTCTTCTGCTATCTGTCTGTCTTTTTCTATTCGTGATAGAACATCCTCGAATTTTACATTATCATTGGAAATCTTTTCTTTGGCTTTTTCAATGATGTAATCGGATAGACCTAATTTTCTTGAAATTGCAAATGCGTTACTTTTTCCCGGTATACCAATTAAAAGCCTGTATGTGGGACTTAAAGTTTCCACATTAAATTCCAAAGAGCCGTTTTCAACTCTTTCTGTTGAAAGTGCATAAAGCTTAAGTTCACTATAATGAGTTGTTGCAACTGTTTTTGCTCCTATTTTTCTCACATATTCAAGTATCGCACCAGCAAGAGCTGCCCCCTCTGTGGGGTCTGTTCCCGCCCCAAGTTCATCAAAGAGAATCAGAGAATCAGGAGTTATATTATCAATTATTCTCACAATATTTTTCATATGTGAAGAAAAGGTTGACAAACTCTGTTCTATACTTTGCTCATCTCCGATATCCGCAAAAACATTTTCAAAAAAAGAAAGTTCTGTGTTATCATCTGCCGGAACCAAAAGACCTGATTGTGCCATCAAAGTAAACAATCCAACAGTCTTTAAAACAACAGTTTTTCCACCGGTATTAGGTCCGGTTACAATCAAGCTGTCAAAATCAATTCCAAGATTAACATTTTCAGGAATAACTTTATCCGCAGAAATCAACGGATGCCTTCCGTTTATTATGTTTATTCTTCCTTTGTCATTCATAACAGGCATAACAGCCTTTTGTGCTCTTGCGAGCTTTGCTTTTGCAAAAATAAATTCAAGCTCACATAAAATACCATAATTTTCAATTAAATCATCTGTTATATTTGCAACATTTAAAGTTAATCCAAGAAGAATTTTTTCTATTTCTCTTTTTTCGTTTATCGCTAATTCATTTAATGCATTATTTGCATTAACTGAAGACTGAGGCTCTACAAATAAAGTTCCCCCCGAAGCAGAGATATCATGGACAATTCCGGGAATTTCGTTTCTGTATTCTGCTTTGACAGGCACAACATATCTTCCCGCTTTCACAGTAACAAGGCTATCCTGTAAAAACTTTTTATAATGCTCCGAGCGAACCATATCATTTAATGTATTTTTTATTTTCTGCTCTTCATTTTTTATCTTTTTTCTGATAGCATAAAGTTCACTACTTGCATTATCAGAAATCTCATTTTCCCCTAATATTATTTTTGAAATTTCATCGCTTATTTCCTTGTGGGACTTAAGTTCATTAAAATACTTTGAAAGACAGCTTTCTTTATCTGTATAAAATTTTTTAAGGTTATCTACACAGTTTAAAATCCTTGCAACATTTAAAAGTTCTGTCGTTGACAGTACCCCTCCCACATTAATCCTTTTCACAGAATTTTCAGGATTATTCATACGGGAAATTTCGGGAAGGGAATATTTAAGCATCAAAACAAGAGCAGCATCCGTTTCGAAAAGTTTTTCCTTTACGGCAGAATAGTCTGCTTCAGGTTTTAATACTGATATTCTTTCTATAACATCATCATTAACCGCATATTCAGATAATTTTTCTCTTATTTTGTCAAATTCAAGTGTTTTAAGTGTCTTAAGTTCCATCTTAATCTCCATATTTTTATTTTTCAAAAATGTCCACTGAGTCAAAGTCATCAATTTCAGATAGTCCGACCTTTATAACTTCGCCTCTTGATGTGGGAATATTTTTCCCAACATAATCAGGTCTTATAGGCAGTTCTCTATGTCCTCTGTCCACCATAACAGCAAGCTGAATTTTAGCAGGTCTGCCAAGATAAATAAGTGCATCAAGCGCTGCTCTTATGGTTCTTCCTGTATATATAACATCATCAATCAGAACAACAGTCTTATTGTTAATATCTTCTGAAATATCAGAAAATGTCAACACATCACCTCTGCTTTTTTCTCTGACATCATCCCTGAAATCTGTTATATCAAGAGAACCTGTGGGTATTACCTTTGAGCTGTCAATCTTATTATAAATACATTCCGCAATCCTATTCGCAAGAGGAATTCCCCTTGTTTTTATTCCAACTAATATTATATTATCATTACTTTCATTTCTTTCAATAATCTCATGAGCAATTCTAACAATTGCCCTTTCCATTGCCTTTTCATCAAGTAATCTTGATTTAAATTTCATATTCCCTCCCAAGTCTAAAAACGACTTTCGCCGCAAAGAAATTCTTCCTTGCGGCGATTTTTCTTAAAAATAATCTTATGAATTATATTTCATCTTTAAAATCAAAATCTCTTCCAGGAAGAATAGCATTAAGAATAGTACCAACAATTGAAGCAACCGCAAGAGCTGATAGTGAAATTGTTACTTTACCCAACACGATTGTTGTTGCACCAAGTCCTAATGATGAAACAAGAATAACTGCGGCAATAATAAGGTTACGGCTCTTTGTGAAGTCAACATTATTCTCAACAACATTTCTAACACCAATTGCAGAAATCATTCCGTAAAGCACAAATGAAATACCACCGATAACAGCTGTTGGAATAAGATTTACAATTGCTGCAAACTTTGGTGAGAAAGAAAGAACAACCGCAATAACTGCTGCAATTCTGATAACAATCGGATCATATACTTTTGATAAAACAAGAACACCTGTATTTTCGCCATATGTTGTGTTTGCAGGTCCTCCAAAAAGGGCTGAAAGTGAAGTTGCAAGACCATCACCTATAAGTGTTCTATGAAGTCCTGGATCTGCAATATAGTTTTTGCCAACAGTTGAAGATATAGCAGATATATCACCGATATGTTCCATCATTGTTGCAAGTGAAATCGGTACAATCGCAATTATTGAACTAACTATCAATGAAGAATTTTTCCAGTCAATTCCCCCGAAAACAGTTCCGTTCCATTTAACAGGAAATCCTATCCAGGCTGCATTTTTAAGATTTTCAAGTGCACCAACTGAGAAAAGCTTCAGACTTTCATTTCCGCCGATAGTAATATATGATGCTCCATCTGCACCAACAATTGTTTCACCAAAGAAAACCGCAAGTAATGCAGCAACAAGACAACTTCCAACTACACCGCATAATATTGGAATTATTTTAAGCATACCTTTTCCGAATATATTGAAAACAATAACAATAGCAAGAGCAATAATTGCAATAAGCCAGTTTGCCTGACAGTTAGAAACTGCACTTCCTGCAAGTCCAAGTCCAATAGCAATAATAATAGGCCCTGTTACAACCGGTGGGAAGAATTTCATAACTTTTTTAATTCCTGCCCATTTAATAAGTCCAGCAAGAACCAGGTAAACAAGACCTGCAGCAGCAACACCAAGACAAGCATAAGGAAGAAGCTGAGCGTTAGTCATACCATTTGCACCTGCAAGAGGAGCAACAGCACCATAACCACCAAGAAATGCAAAAGATGAACCAAGAAAAGCCGGAACTTTACACTTTGTTAAAAAGTGGAATAAAAGAGTTCCAACACCTGCCATAAACAATGTTGTTGCAATATCAAGCCCTGTTAAAAGAGGAACTAAAACAGTTGCACCAAACATTGCAAACATATGCTGAAATCCAAGAACCAACATCTTTGGAATTCCCAGCTGTTTTGCATCATAAATCGCATCATTTGTTTTGTTTGACATAAAATACACTCCTTAATTTATCCGGTTTTTCATCCTTTATCAATGCAAACAAAAAAGCCTTGTCACGAAGACAAGGCAGTATCTCTTTGAAGAAATTTTATAAAGTCTTACTGATGTCTCGCATCGAATTTAAAGACAAACCATTTACTTTAGTCGAATTATATCATATTATGAATAATTTGTAAATACCTTTTTAAAAAAAGTGATTTAATGCTACATCAAATCATTAGATGATATATTGATAAATTTAACATCCGTTAAATCACATATAATCCATACACCATTTACATCAAGAACAATATAATTCATTCCCATTTCTTTTAATATACCTGATTTCTTTACATATGTATCTGCTCCAAACATAAATTCCGCAGTTATATATTTACCCATATATTCACAGAGCAAATCACTGATAGGTCTGTTCGGACTACAGCCGCTGTTTCCCGGATACCTGTATGCAATTCCCATATTGGCATTATATCTTTCATTTATATCAATATCCATTTCCCTGTTTCTTTGAGTATTTTCCGGCATATTGTTTCTTTTGAGTACCTCTCCCTGATTTAACGGAAATCTAACATTATTACCATTTTCATCCGGAATATTATTCATATTACGGTTCATCATATTATCCGTTGATTGGTTATACATTTCAGAATCCTCCGACACATTGTCAGGCACGATGCTTCCCGGGGGAAAAACCGCTTTATCATACGGTGCATTATAAAAATCATCTTCACCTCTTCTGATATTTCCAACATATCTCAAAACAAAATACCTCCTTAAATATGCTATAGTAATAAAATATGCAAAAAAAATTTTTTTGTAACAAAAATTGTATAAAAAAAATTAAAAAGATAATACTAGAGATGTGATAAAAATTATTTTATCAAACATTTTCTTTAAGGAGAGATTATAATGTCAAATTTAAACAACAAAAATGAAAACCAG
>JAZNFO010000059.1:0-2987 GCA_045575975.1 Clostridia bacterium
TTCATGCTACGCACGCATAACATTCCGCAAACAGGAAAAAATAGTTAATACGAGACCAATCCCGCAGTCTGACTGCAAGGCAATCAACCTATTATTTGCTTGTTACGGAGATTGCTTTTACACAAAATTTTCAGGGCTGCCGACCACCTCTAACGTAACCGACCATATATAAAGAAACCACACTAGGATTTACACCTTGGTGTGGCATTGATTTGTCCTGAAACATTTTTCCTCATCAAAGAAAGTCTATTTCACCATTATTATGTACCAACATAAAACGAATACTTGCGTTGATAATTCTTTTGTTTTGAGACCAGTTATTAGCAAGGGTAAAGCTCTTTTCGTTATAGGGAACTGCAACAACAGGAATGGTGTTGCTGTCATCCAGACAACCGGTCATCAATTGTCCGATAGCTTCACGCATTGCAGGATATTCTCCGCCACTCCCATTTTTGAATTTCTTGCTTTCGATATATAATGTTTTGCCATCTTTCAGCGTGATTTTTACATCGCCGATACCCGATTTACTACATACAATGATACGCTGTGAATAGTTCGGATTTTGATATTCTCCTTGCCAGCGATTTGTTTCAGCATCGATTTTGAAATAGCCATGATTTCGCATAAAGGCAACTATATCAAAATGAACAGTATCCTTAATTTTTATATGTGCACCATCGATAGATACGGTAATATTTTTATTGGTTTCACATCTTTTAATATAATTCATTGCAATAAAAAGACTAACTTCAGGTTCGGTCATTATATCACCCCTAACTTTATCGTTAGAATAAATTGTACAATTTAGATCTTGAAGGCTTATCAACAGTACCGTTTTTCCTCGTTATTGTTTGTGTTCTTGAAAGTATTTTAAAATCTATTTTTTCAAGAACAATGTTGGCAAACCCTGAGTTTGGAGGCAGAGGAAGAGTGTTCCTTATTTCTATTGTTAAAAATCTTCCGTTACCACTGTTATAATAAAGATTTTTTAACGCTGAAATGGTCTGTTCTTTTACCATAAAGAAATCTTTTATCGAATCGGTCTGTGCACAAATAATTGTTTTGTCGCAGTCAAAATAAACAATAGCATCTTCACCATAATCGGCTGCTATTATTTTTCTTAATTGATCTTCGGTTTCATAGCCAAACATTTTATCAACTTCGGTAATAGCCTCAGCATAATTCTGACATATCACATGATAGCTGTTTATTATGTCTACTGCAGTACATATGTAGGTAGTCATATTATTACGAAAATCATATTTATTGTTAAGTTCTTTTAAGACATCTCGGTGGCTGAATAGCAACTTGTTTTCATCAAAGGCGCATTTATAAACCTGTTTACTGGATTCTAACATCATCTGACTAATTAAAATCAGAAAAGCGTTGTGAATTTCTTCAGATGAGTCTGAGGTGCTATCTTTTGTCATCAAGGCCTCTATAAAAGCTAAACGTACGCTGATAAGATACTCGTATTCAAACATATCAGTTACATATTCTTTAATGGAATATCTGTCAAAAATCCCAAGAACAGTATTAACACAGAAAATATAGTGTTCAAAAGAGACGTACTCTATAAATTCAGGATTAAGCATCTGTTTGACACGACTTTTAAGAAAGCGCATAAATCTTTGCTCAGATGTTTTTGGAGATCTTTTATGCACTTCTGTTTTTTCTCCAAGACATTTCAAATGTTTCTGCTTGTCTCCGGTTAAATGTGTTTCATATGTTTCTCTAAAATAGTTGAAACAAGGTATTTTAAAATGCTTGTCTATATACTCGTGTTTTCTATATTGAGCTATTTCTAAAGCATCAGGAATAACATAGCTGATTATTCCATCTTCATCGTCATAATCTTCTTCATCCGCTTCTTTTTTACTGTTGTTAAATTTTCTTAAAAGAAGCTTTTCTTTAACGGCATCATCAATACATAAAGACATCGCATCTAAAATCAGTCTTGTGTCTTCAACATATTTTTCACTGTCTTCATTATATAAAGAAGCAGTGTAAAGAGCCTCCTCTGATGTCCTAGCACGATAGAAGTTCAATGTTGAAATATCGGTGTACCAACACTTATTTTTTTCACTTTTGCCATTATATTTTATAGTAAGCGTGATTAAATCAGCAGCTAAAAATACGTCAGCGGGAGCTGAAACTACTAAACTGTTGTTCTTATATTCACAGTGTAATTTTATATCATCATAAAAAACTTCAACTGTTTCATATTTTTTACTGTATCCAAAATTAAAAATTAATTCGGTACCAAGAGTACCATATCTGTAAAAGAAATTAGCGGTATCTTTGCTTTCAAATGTCAATAAATCGCACTGAAGCTCTTCCGTATCGTCAATCAGTTCAAAATTATTAAAGAACTCATCAAAATCTTCTGCTGCATCTTTTTCTAAAACACAACATTCTATATTGCCGTTTTCGTTAGAAGACTTGATCAGAGCACTTTTGGTGCAATTAGCACTGCCGTATAAAAAGAATGTAGCATCAGCTGTTGTAAACCTAAACGCTTTTCCATGATAAAAATAATTTGAACCGTTGCATTTGTCAAAAGCAAAAATCTTAGATATGAAGCTGCTGTTTTTATGTGATAAAGGAAACTTGCTTTTTTTATGTTGTAAATACAAATTGATTTTTGCATCAGGATAACATGTATGCAGCGCCTCAAGAGCATAAGCATAATTATCATAATAAGGAACAGCAACATCTATATCAGTAACGTCTTTTACTATTTCTGTCACTTGTGACAGAATGGAGTTGTCCAAATTATAAAGAAGATACAACTCCTCATTTGTGGCTGTTTTACCATAGTAAACCAAGTTCTTTATTTCATCAAAAATAGTTTTATCTTGATTGAAAGAGCGTTCGTTAAGCTGTTCAAAAAATTTGATTGCTGAGTTGATAAGTTTTGCATTTTCAGGATGTGCATCATTGTAATTAAAAACATTGAAAATTTCGTTGTTTTTCAGATATCCACT
>JAZNFO010000060.1:0-19824 GCA_045575975.1 Clostridia bacterium
TTATAAGTCCAAGCGATTTAGAAAGGGTTTCAAACAAGATAATAAGGGATATTTTGCCTGAAAATAATAAAGTTGATGCCTTAAAAGTTCAAGTGTTTACAAATAATACGGATTCCTTTTTTCTTATAGCAGATAAAATAAAAGAACTTGGTTATGATGAAATAAATCTTAATTTTGGGTGTCCTTCATCAACTGTTGTTAAAAAAGGCAGGGGAGCAGGTTTTTTAAAAAATCCCGATATGCTCAGAAGCTTTCTTGAAGAATTATTCAGCAAAGAAAATATGAAGATATCTGTTAAAACAAGAACAGGGTTTTATTCCGGGGAAGAAATGGATAGTTTGATAAAAATTTATAATAAGTTTCCTCTTTCTATGCTTATAATTCATCCAAGGACAAGAGAAGATTATTATAATGGAATGCCTGATCTTGAAGTGTTCAAAAGAGCATACGGCAAATCGATAAATAAAGTTTGCTATAACGGAAATATATATTCTTCTGATGATTATGAACGGATAAATAGAGGGTTTCCGGATATATGCGGAGTTATGATTGGAAGAGGAGCTGTTAAGAATCCTGCAATATTCAGACATATAAAAGGCGGGAAGCCTGTTTCTACAGATGAGCTTATAGGGTTTTCTGAAAAGCTTATGGAAAATTATATGCTTGTGTTAAATTCGGATACATTCACCCTTCATAAGCTTAAGGAAATATGGGTGCATATGATAGAAAATTATCCTGAAGAGAAAAAAATAAATAAGGCTCTGAAAAAATCAAGAAATCTTGCAGAATTCAAAAGTGCCCTTTATGCATTACCTGAATTATAAAGATAGAAGTCCTGTCATTTAGCTTTGGAAAGTTGAATATAATTTTAATATTCCAAGGTTAAAAGGCAGGCTTTTTTATGAAAAATATTTTAAAAATAATTTTTGTTTATATTGGACTTGTAATAGGAGCGGGATTTGCTTCGGGCCGTGAAATTCTGGAGTTTTTTAATTTAAAGAATAATCATGATATAACAGGTATTATTGTTGCAGGTGTATTGTTTTCTTTTATTGCATATGTAATTTTACTTAAGGCAAAAAGAATGAATTGCGATAATTTTTATGATTTTACGGATAGAGTTTCAGGGAGTCTTGGTTATTATATAAAGGCTTTTATGTTTTTATATATGTTTGCTGGTTTTTTTGTTATGCTCTCAGCGGGTGGGGCTCTTTGGTCTATGGAGTTTGGACTAAATAAAAGTTATGGAATAATAATCCTGACATTTATTTGTTTTTTGGTTTTAGTATTTGGAGAAAAAGGGATTGTATGGCTTAATACAATTTTAGTCCCATTAATGATTGCAGGGATAATTTTAATATGTTTATTTTCTCTTCTTAATTCCTCTGTACCGACTGTTTCTGTTTTAAAGGAGGTAAAAAACAATTTTTTACTGTCGGCTCTATGTTATGTCAGCTATAACACAATAAATGCAGGAGCGGTTCTTGTTCCTTTGTCAAAGGAGACAACTGAAAGACAAATAAAAATAAGTGCGACTGTAAGCGGTGGGTTACTGGGTCTTTTAATCTTTTTTGTGTGGCTTACGATAAATCTATATTTTGATAAGGTTCTTGAAGCAGAATTTCCTATGTATGATATTGCAATTAAGCTTGGAGATATTTCAAGATATGCATATTTTTCTGTCTTGTTTATGGCTATATGCACAACAGCAGTTTCATCAGGCTTTGGAGTCCTTTCGGCATTTAATACAAAAAAAAGAAGCAACCGGATATGGCTGGCAGCGGTTTTGTGTTTGCTGTCTGCACCTTTTGCTTCTTTAAGTTTTTCCTCATTGGTTGCAAATGTTTATTCTGCCTTTGGAATTGTTGGATTTGTGTGGCTTGCTGTTTTAATATATAGTTTTGTTAAATAAGTTTAGGACAGAATGCCGAAAGCGGGCATATGTCACATTCAGGCTTTCTTGCACTGCAACAGGCTCTTCCGTGGTCAACCAGTCTGTGGCAAAAATCGGTTTGTTCTTCTTCTGGAATAATTTTTATAAGATCAAGTTCTATTTTATAGGGGTCCTTTTCTTTTGTTAAGCCCATTCTGTTTGAAAGTCTTGTTGCATGAGTGTCAACAACTATGCCGGGTTTTTTAAATATGTCTCCCAGAACAAGATTAGCAGTTTTTCTTCCAACGCCTGGCAATGTGAGGAGTTCTTCCATAGTGTCAGGAACAATACCATTGAAATCTGATATTATTTTCTGGCAACAGCCGATAATATTTTTTGCTTTGTTTTTATAAAATCCGGTTGAACGGATATATTCTCTCAGCTCAAGCTCATCAGCAACAGCAAAGGCATAAACATCAGGATATTTTTTGAAAAGATTGGGAGTAACCATATTAACTCTTGCATCTGTGCATTGAGCTGCAAGCTGAGTTGCAATCAGAAGCTGAAGAGGGTCTTTGTAGTCTAAGGTACAATCAGAGTCAGGATAAGCTTTTTTTAATAAATCAACAATAATTTCAGCTCTCTTTTTTTTATCTTTTAATGTTTCTTTCATATATGATTAATCCTTTCGAAAAATAGTTGCAAAACTTATTAAGTTATATTATAATTATAGTTGTAGAAAACGGTGAGACACCGTTTTAGCGGAATATTCATTCCGCAATTTTCAAGCTGAAGGCATGAAAACTACACACAATTGCAATGAAATATCGTGAAATTGCACGGCAATTTCATTGTCAAAATATTATTTTGACAGTGAAAAACATTAAAATAATGTTTTTCACCAAGATACCTTCATTATAATACAAATATAGTAATTTGTAAATAACTTAAGGAGATTAAGGATGGATACATCAAGACCGCTTGCTGACAGATTAAGACCTGAAAAAATTGAAGATGTTGTTGGACAAAAGCATCTTATTGGTGACAATAAGGTTCTTTCTGTTATGGCGAAAACAGGAAAGTTTTCCAATTTGATTTTTTATGGTCCAAGTGGAACGGGAAAAACCACAGTTGCAAATATTCTGGCAAAGGCAAGCAATAAAAATTTGTATAAGCTTAATGCAACAACTGCATCTGTTGCGGATGTGAGGGAAGTTTGTGCCCAGTCAGAAGAAATTTCCAATCCTAATGGTATTCTTCTGTACCTTGATGAAATCCAGAACTTTAATAAAAAACAACAACAATCATTACTTGAATATACTGAAAACGGAAAGATAACTCTTATTGCATCAACAACCGAGAATCCGTATTTTTATGTTTATAACGCGATTTTAAGTAGAAGCACGGTATTTGAATTTAAGGCTGTTCCCCAGGGTGAGATAAAATGTGCTTTGAAGAAAGCTGTCAGTACTGTAAAAGAGGATTTTCCATCGAATGAAGTCATAGCCCATGATGATTTTCTTGAACATATTGCAGAAATGGCAAACGGAGATGTAAGAAAAGCGATTAATATGCTTGAACTTTCTCTTATGTATGTTGTGCCAGATAAGGATTTGAAAATTAATCTGACAAAAGAAGTAGCAGAACAATGTACCCAGCAGAAAGCCTTTAAGTTTGATAATAGCGGAGACAGCCGGTATGATTGTATGAGTGCATTGCAAAAATCTATAAGAGGCTCTGACCCTGACGGTGCAGTTCATTATCTTGCAAGACTTTTGGCTGCTGATGACTTAGCATCAGCCTGCAGAAGACTTATGGTTATTGCAGCAGAGGATATCGGTCTTGCTTACCCAATGGCAATTCCAATTGTGAAAGCGGCGGTTGACAGTGCATTGATGCTTGGAATGCCGGAAGCGAGAATTCCTCTTGCTGATGCAGCAATTATGCTTGCAACAGCACCAAAGTCGAATTCAGCTTATATGGCTATAAACAGTGCTTTGTATGATATAGAAACTATGGACACGGGGGAAATTCCGAGACAGCTTCAGAATAAGCATTATGACGGAGAGGGAGATGTACAGAAAGGACAAAATTATCTGTATCCCCATGATTTTCCTGACCATTATGTTAAACAACAATATCTTCCTGATAAAATAAAGAATAAAAAGTATTATGAATTTGGAAATAATAAAACAGAACAAGCTGCAAAAAATTATTGGGATAAAATAAAATAAAGGTCCATATGGACCTTTATTTTATTTTAACTGTAATATCTTCGTCTTTTGCACTAACGGTAACTTCATTTCCGCTTATAAGTTCACCTTCAATAAGCATAAGAGCAAGTTTGTCCTCAATATGTTTTTCGATATATCTTCTCATAGGTCTTGCACCGTATTCTCTTTTATATGATTTCTCATATATGAGTTCTCTTGCTTTATCATCAAGTGTCATCGATATTCCCTTTTCAAGAAGTCCCTCATTCAAATCTTTTGTCATAAGTGTAATAATTTCAAGGAGCTCTTCTTTTTTTAGCTCGGTGAAAGTTATAATTTCATCAACTCTGTTTAAAAATTCAGGTCTGAAAAGTTGTTTTAAAGCTCTTTCGGTTTTTAAGGAAGTTGTTTTTGAATCATCAACTGAAAAACCGGATATTGAACTTGATGAATTGCTGCCTGCGTTAGATGTCATAATAATTATTGTATTTTCAAATGAAACAGTTTTTCCGTGACTGTCTGTAATTCTTCCGTCATCCAGAATTTGGAGCAGCATATTAAAAATGTCAGGATGTGCTTTTTCAATCTCGTCAAACAGAATAACAGAGTAGGGGTGGCGTCTTATTTTTTCGGTCAGCTGACCTGCATCATCATATCCAACATATCCCGGAGGGGACCCAATAAGCTTCGCTGCAGAATGCTTTTCCATGAATTCTGACATATCAAGACGAATTAATGCCTCTTCACTGTCGAAGACCTCTCTAGCAATTTGTTTTACAAGTTCTGTTTTACCAACACCTGTTGGACCAACAAAAATGAAGGAAACGGGTCTTCTTTTTAAGTTAATTCCTGCGCGTTTTCTTCTTATTGCCCTTGCAACAGAGGAAACCGCTTCGTTTTGACCAATAATTCTTGAATGAAGTCTTTCCTCAAGGTTTATAAGACGATTTGTTTCGTATTCGGTTATATTTTTAACCGGTATTTTTGTCCAGCTTTCTATAACAGCTGCTAAATCCTCTGGTTTTAAATATGTGTCTTTAATGGTAGCTTCAAGTTCTTCTATTTCTGATTTAATACGGCATTCTTCGCTTTTTAAGGCGGCAATTTTTCTGTAATTTTCAGTTGATTCTTCCTCGGTTTTTGGCTCTGTAGAAAGAATTTCGTTTTGTTCATTTTCTATTTCAAGTAAATCAGTTTTTAGTTTTTCAATATCGATAAGAACTGTGTTTTCAAGATTAACTCTTGATGCTGCTTCATCAATAACATCTATAGCCTTGTCGGGAAGAAATCTTTCTGTTATATATCTTTCCGAAAGAACTGTTGCTGTACGGATTATATCGTCTGTAATTTTTACTTTATGATAATCCTCATAGTAGCTTTTGATTCCCTTTAAAATTTCAATTGTTTCTTCAACTGATGGCTCCTCAACCAAAACAGTCTGGAAACGGCGTTCCAAAGCAGAATCCTTTTCTATATATTTTCTGTATTCTTCAAGGGTTGTTGCACCGATAATCTGAATTTCACCTTTTGATAAGGCGGGTTTTAAAATGTTTCCTGCATTCATAGCACCGTCAGCATCACCTGCTTTTGTAATTGTGTGAACCTCATCGATAACTAGGATTATGTTTCCTAATGCCTTAACTTCAGCTATTAAGTTTTTTAGTCTTGATTCAAACTGACCACGGAATTGAGTTCCTGCAACCATCGAAGCCATATCAAGAAGATAAATCTCATAATTTAAAAGTTTTGCGGGAACATCGCCTTTGATTATTTTAAGGGCAAGCCCTTCTGCGATTGCAGTTTTTCCAACACCGGGTTCACCTATTAAACAAGGATTGTTTTTAGTTCTTCTGTTTAGAATCTGTGTGACCCTTGTCATTTCAGTTTCCCTGCCCACAACAATGTCAATTAAGCCGTCCTGAGCCTTTTGTGTAAGGTTTGTTCCATACATATTCAGAAATTTTCGGGAGTTGTCCTTTTTTGGGGCTTTTGAAGATGAATTTTTGGCTTTTTTGATGTCTTGTTCTGTCTGCTCTTTGTTGCCTAATGAATTTGTAAAACTTTTGAAAAATGAAAATGGATTATTTTTTGCCTGGTTTGATTCATCTTCATCCAGGTCTGCACCAAGTGATTCCATAATTTCTTTCATTGATTCGGGATTTGTTGGGTCAAAGTCTGCAGGCATTCCCATTTCTTCAAGCATATTCTGCATATCGCTGTTAAGCAAATCCATTTCTTCTGCATTTATTCCCATTTTGGAGATTATATCATTTATCGGACCTAAGTTAAGCTCCTTTGCACAACTCAGGCAATATCCGACATTTTCCTGATTTCCTGCCTGGTCAAGCTTTGTGACATATACGACTGCAAGATTTTTTCCGCATTTCGCACATAACATAAGTTTTGCCTCCATATATAAAAGTTTATCTTGGTTTTAAATTAACAAGCTTTTGTAGTATATCATTTATTTAACCTTTTTTCAATGACTTTTTAGTATATTAGTGTAAATTTAATATTTTATTTACAAATTTATTCCCGAATTAATTAATTTTGTTAAAAAATATGAAGTTATTTTAAGTAAAATACTTTACAAACAAGAAAAAATTTAGTAAAATATTAAATGTATGTAATCTTGCAGTTTAATATGCATAAAATGTATCAACTGCCTGAAGATGCATTTTAAGTATAGTTATATAATATAAAATTTTACAGGCGGAAAGGCATGAGAGTATGTACAAAAAGGTTTCAACTGATTTATCTTTTGTTGAAAGAGAGAAACAGGTTGTAGATTTTTGGAAAGAGAATAATATCTTTAAAAAGAGTATTGAAAATCGTGAGGGTGCAGAGATTTATACATTTTTTGACGGCCCTCCCACAGCAAACGGAAAGCCTCATATTGGCCATGTTTTAACAAGAGTTATAAAGGACCTTATTCCGAGATATCGTACAATGAAAGGATACAAGGTTTTAAGAAAAGCAGGATGGGATACTCATGGTCTTCCTGTTGAACTTGAAGTTGAAAAAGTTCTTGGTATCAGCGGTAAGCCTCAGATTGAGGACTATGGTATCGAAGAATTTGTTAAGAAATGTAAGAACAGTGTATTCACATATCAGAGTGAATGGGAGGAAATGAGTGATCGTGTCGGCTACTGGGCTGATATGGAAAATCCTTATGTTACCTATCACAATGATTATATTGAATCTGTTTGGTGGGCATTAAAGGAAATATGGGATAAAGACCTTTTATATAAAGGTCATAAGATAATGCCTTATTGTCCCCGTTGCGGTACATCACTTTCAAGCCATGAGGTTGCTCAGGGTTACAAGGATGTTAAGGAAGCTTCATTAATAGCAAAGTTTATATTAAAAGGTAAGGAAAAGGAGTATATCCTTGCATGGACAACAACTCCATGGACACTTCCTTCAAATGTTGCACTTTGTGTTAATCCATCAGAAGTTTATGTAAAAATCAAATCAGGAGATGAAAAGTATATTCTTGCAAAAGCCCTTCTTGAAAAGGTTATTAAGGAAGAGTATGAAATTATTGAAGAATATGTTGGTCGTGACCTTGTTGGAACAGAATACGAGCCACTTTATTCATTCGCAAATCCTGACGGCAAAGCATATTATGTTGTATGTGATAACTATGTAACAATGGAAGACGGAACAGGTGTTGTTCATATTGCACCGGCATTTGGTGAAGATGATGCAAGAGTTGGAAAGGATTATAATCTTCCATATGTAAATCTTGTTAACCCACAGGGCAAAATGGTTGATGCAGTAACGCCATGGAAAGGTATGTTCGTTAAGGATGTTGATAAGCTTGTTATAAAAGAGCTTAATGAAAGAGGACAGCTTTTTGATGTTATCAATTTTGAACACAGCTATCCGTTTTGTTGGAGATGTGATACTCCGCTTTTATACTATGCCTGCGACACATGGTTTATAAAAATGACAGAAGTTCGAGACAGACTTCTTAAGAATAACAATACTGTTAACTGGATGCCTGATAATATTAAAAACGGCAGATTTGGTAACTTCCTTGAAAATGTTATTGACTGGGGACTTTCCCGTTCAAGATATTGGGGAACACCGCTTCCTATCTGGGAATGTGAATGCGGACATCGTGAATGTATTGGTTCAATTGAAGAACTTAAGAATAAGGGCATTAATGTTCCTGATGATATAGAACTTCATAAGCCATATGTTGATGAAGTTCACTTAAAGTGTGAAAAGTGCGGAAAGGAAATGAAGAGGGTTCCTGATGTTATTGACTGTTGGTTTGATTCAGGTTCAATGCCATTTGCACAGTGGCACTATCCATTTGAAAATAAGGAGCTTTTCGAACAGAATTTTCCGGCTGATTTTATCAGTGAAGCAATTGACCAGACAAGAGGATGGTTCTATACACTTATTGCTATTTCAACACTTTTGTTTGATAAATCACCATATAAAAATGTTGTTGTTTTAGGTCATGTTCAGGATAAGAACGGACAGAAAATGAGTAAGCATAAGGGTAATGTTGTTGATCCTTGGGATGTTCTTAACAAACAGGGCTCAGATGCTGCAAGATGGTATTTCTATTCAAACAGTGCTCCGTGGCTTCCAAACAGATTCTTTGACGAGGCAGTTTCTGAGTCTCAGAGGAAATTCCTTGGAACACTATGGAACACATATGCATTCTATGTTTTGTATGCTGAAATTGACCAGTTTGACCCAACAAAATATACATTGGATAAAAACAAACTGACACTTCTTGATAAGTGGATTTTATCAAAATTAAATTCAGTAATAAGAAGTGTTGATTCACTTCTTGAAAACTATAAAATCACAGAAGCAACAAGAGAAATTCAGGAATTTACTGATGAACTCAGTAACTGGTATGTAAGACGATCAAGAGAACGCTTCTGGGGCAGTGAACTTACAGATGATAAGATTACAGCGTATATGACTCTTTATACAGTTTTGGTTGAGTTTTCAAAGGTTTGTGCTCCATTTATACCTTTTATGACAGAACAGATTTATCAAAATCTCGTTATTTCCGTTGACAAGAGTGCAAAGGAAAGTGTTCATCTTTGTGATTATCCTGTTGCAAATGCTGATTTTGATTATCCTGAAATTGAAAAGGAAATGGATGCTGCAAGAAAGGTTGTTATTTTAGGTCGTGCTGCGAGAAATGCTGCAAATGTTAAAAACAGACAGCCGATTGCAAGAATCTATGTTCAGGCAGATTTTGATATTAACGACACATATAAGGAAATTATTCTTGATGAGCTTAATGTTAAGGATATAGAAATTACAGATGATGCATCAGCATTTATCAGCTATAACTTTAAGCCACAGCTTAAGACAATGGGACCGAAATATGGAAAAATTGTTAAGGCAATTTTTGAAGAAGTCAATAATATGGATGCATCGTTGGTTCTTGAAAGTATTAATTCTGCAGAGGGGTTAAAGCTTAATGTATGCGACACTGATGTTGTTATAGAAAAGGAAGATGTTTTGATTGAAACACTGAAAAAAGATGGCTTTGTTTCAACTCAGGAAGCAGGATGCACAGTTGTTCTTGATATTAATTTGACTCCTGAACTAATCGAAGAAGGTTTTGTTCGTGAAATAGTAAGCAAAATTCAGACAATGCGCAAAGATTCAGGACTTGAAGTGCTTGACAATATTAATGTGTATTTTGAATCAAGTGATAATATTTCGACAATAATGTCAAATAATTCGGAAGAAATATCAGGATTAACACTTGCAAAATCAATTGAGAAGAAAACAGTTTGTGATATGAAAGAATGGAACATTAACGGAGAAAAAGTTTTAATTTCAATTGAAAAAGCGTAAATTATTAAAAGGCGGCAACGAAAGTTGTCGCCTTTATATAAAGGTGAATTTATGAAGGTAAACTTTACTGATAATTTTAACATGGAAACAGAGGGCGGTAAAATATTTCTTCTTCCTGAAAAAGAACTGGTTGCAGAGGTTTTTCTTAAAAACTATAGATATATTGAGTTTTACTGCAAAAAAGATAACGGCGAGGATGGGATGAATTTTGGCAAAAGTATCTTTTATAAACACAAAATGCCTCAGAGTGTTAAAAATAATAATCCTGTAAGACCAATTTATAACAGTGAAAATCTGCTTGTCTGCCAGAACTGTGACAGGAAGATTATAAAAGTTTATAAAGAAAAGCTTTCTATATATTCGGTTAAAATCATATGTAGCTGCGGAGCTGATTATGATATAAGAACGGGTAATGATGAAGTGAAATACGATAAAATAGATATTACAAAAATTTTTGTTGATTAAAATAAGGAGGTATTTTTATGGCAAAAAAATTCTTTGCATGTGTATATGGAGGAGCATCCTCAAAACTTGATGATAAATACATAAAAGAAGTTGAAAAGCTAGGAAAAATTATTGCAGACAATAATTTCTCTCTTGTGTATGGTGCAGGGGCATCAGGTTGTATGGGTGCAGTCGCAAGAGGTGTACAGGAAAACGATGGATATGTTATGGGAATTTCTCCATATTTTATAAGGGAGTTTGAACCTATATTTGAATGTGATAATACTGTTTTGGTTGACACTATGGATGAGAGAAAAATGCTGATGGAAAAACATGCTGATATTTTTATCATTGCTCCCGGTGGGATAGGAACAATGGATGAATTCTTTCAGGTACTAACTCTTAAATATCTTGAGCAGATGAACACCCCGATTGTAATACTGAATATTGATGGCTTTTATGATGGCTTAATCAGTTTTATAGGGGATTTGGTCAAAAATAAAGCGGTTATTCCGGAAATAGTTAATTACTATGATGTAGTTGATAAAGTAGACGAACAATTCTTTAAAAAATATTTTGATAAAATAAAAAATGAGGGTTAACCCTCATTTTTTGTTATATTTCTGCAAAAAAGTATATCACAATTTAATTGTTCTTTTAATTCATCAATATTTTTGAATTTCTTTATTTCACGAATTTTTTCGTAGAAATCAAGTTTTATTTCTGTTCCGTATATATTGTTTTGGAAATCAAGCAAATGAGCCTCTATTCTTGGTGTGTTATCCTTGGTGACCGTTGGTTGCTTCCCAACATTTATTATGGCATGATACTCATTTTTATCTGCAAAGCATTTCCCGTAGTAAACGCCTTCATTAATAATTGCTTTTTCTAAAGGATATTCTATATTTGCAGTTGGAAATCCCATAGAACTCCCTAAATGTCTTCCTTTTGTGACTGTACCGGAAATAGAGTAGGGCCTTCCAAGAGATGCGTTTAGCTTTTTTATATCCCCTGATGTAATTAAATCATATATATATGTGCTTGAAATTATTCTGTCAGTTTTAACCGGTGGGGTTATGCTTAATTCAATGCCTGAATTATTGCAGAGTTTTTTAAGAAGGGTTGTATCTCCTTTTGCCATATTGCCAAAATGATAATTAAATCCAACAAAAAGGTAGGAAGCTTTCAGCTTATCAATAAGAATTCGATTAAAAAATTCTTCCGGTGAAAGAGCTTTAAATTCATCGGTGAATTCAAAAACAACAACATAATCAACTTTTGCCTTTTTTAAAATTTCAAGCCTTTTATCAAAAGTTTCACAAGCTGTTTTTCTTGATTTCAAAATTGGTTCTTTGAATATTGTTACAACACTTTTGATATTATGTTTTTCTGCACATTTAACGGTTCTTTTTATAATATCCATATGACCGATGTGAAGAGATTCAAAGGAGCCTAAAGCAACAGCTGAATTATTTATATTTAAATTTGATATATTTTTCTCGTAAAATACTTGCAATTTAATTTCCTCTGTAAATTTAATAGAAAGTTTTTAAGATAACAATTCTTTCGGGAGTCTTTTTTCCTATTGCTAAGAACTGTTTTTTTTCATCAAACAAACGGTAGATTTTATCATCTTCAAGATATGTAACATTAAAGGGAATGCCATATATTAATTTTTTTGAATTTTTTTCTGCAAGAGTAATTTTTTCATATTCTGTCATAACTTCACTTACTGGACAGATAAATGAAAAATCGTCCTGAGATACCATATCTTTTATCTCGTCAAGGGTGAAACTGTCTTCAATATTAAATCTTCCTGATTTTGTTCTTTTTAAAGCTGACATAGCAGCCCCGCATCCAAGCTTTTCCCCGATGTCATTTGAAAGGGTTCTGATGTATGTTCCCTTTGAACAATCAACGGTTATTGAAAATGAGTTTTCATCCTTGTTGAATGAATTAAGTTTTATATTGGATATAAAAACTTTTCTGGCTTCTCTTTCAATAGTTATACCTTCTCTTGCAAGCTTATATAATCTTTCACCATTCACTTTAATTGCACTGTACATAGGGGGAATTTGCTCTGTTTCGCCAATAAAGCTGGAAATAGCTGATATTAAAGCATCCTCTGAAATTGAAACTGCTCTCTTTTTTATTATATTTCCGCTTGTGTCCTGAGTGTCGGTTGTTATTCCAAGCTTAACTTCTGCAATATATTGCTTATCATTTGCGGTCAGAAGTTCAACGAGTTTTGTTCCTTTGCCTGTACATATAGGCAGAACGCCTGTTGCATCAGGATCAAGGGTGCCTGTGTGTCCAATTTTTTTCATATTAAGAATTTTTCTTAAAGAGGCAATAACATCAAAAGAGGTCATTCCTGCTGACTTGTTAATATTGATTACGCCGTCCATATTTTCACCATCCTTAAGAGATTGATTTTAACAGAGCATCAAGAGTTATTTTTTTGGCATCTTCTATTGTTTCTGCAGAAACTGAAAATCCTGCAGCTTTTATATGACCGCCGCCACCAAATTCCGATGCAATTTTTGAAACATCTGTGTCGGCCGATGTTCTTAAAGAAACTTTAAATTTATCATCTCTTGGTCTTATATAAGCACTTATTTCCACGCCCTGAATTTTTCCCGGCATCGTAACGATTGCACCGGCATCCTTTTCCTCAAGTCCGCTTATTTCAAACTCTTTATCAAGACAGAGTATGGCGATTTTTCCTTCTCCAAATATTTCAACTTTTCCTATTGCAAGTTGAAGCATCTTATAGTATTCAAAGCTGTTTGTGTCAAAAAGCTTTTTTGAAATTAAACCAACATCAATTCCTGCTCTCATCAAATCTGCAACGATTTCGTGGGTTTTCGGAGTGGTGGAGGAGTATTTGAAGCTTCCTGTATCTGATGCTATTGAAACATAGAGATTATGAGCAATCTCTTTGGTTATTTCAATATTCATATATTTTATAAGCTCATATATAATTTCTCCGGTAGCTGATGCATCAGGAACAACCAAAGTTGTTTCAGCATAGGGAATATGAGTTATATGATGGTCTATTGAGATAGTGTTTCCACTAAAAATTTCTTTAAAACAGCCGATTCTATCTAAGTCACTTGAATCAACAGCAATCTTTAAATCACATTCATCTATTGTGAGATTAGAAATTTCCGATCCAAAAATAGAAGAAAAGGGGGGAGCAGTATAATCCTGCTCCCTTAAAAAAACTTCTGCTTTTTTGCCTATAGTGCAAAGTGCAAGCTTCAAGGCGTATGCACTTCCAAAGGCATCTCCGTCCGGGTTTTCGTGGTTAAATATAGCTATTTTTTCAGAATTTAAAATTTGGTTTTTAATTTTATCAAGCATAATTTAACCTCCGTTTTTATAAATTTTTTAATAATTCATCTATGTGTGAACCATATGAAATAGAATCATCAAGTATAAAAGAAAATTCGGGAACGGCTCTTAGGTTAACCCTGTGAGCAACCTCTTTTCTGATAAACCCAGCGGCTCTTTTTAATGCCTTTAATGCTTCGTTTTGTTTTTCTTCATCAGCAAAAACGCTGACATAAGCTTTTGCTATGCTTAAATCCTTTGTAACATCAACCTTTGTCACAGAAACCATCTGAGAAAGGCCTGGGTCTTTAAGCTCTCTGATTATATTGCAAAGTTCTTTTCTTATTTCTTCGGAAATTCTGTCTATTCTCTTATATGCAGGCATTATATCACCTGTATCCTTTCCTGATTAAAAGATGCGGTTTACGGCATAATCTGTTCCATGATATATGCTTCTATAACATCGCCTTCTTTTATATCATTAAACTTTTCAACGCTCATACCGCATTCATAACCTGCGGCAACTTCTTTAACATCGTCTTTAAATCTCTTAAGAGATGCAAGCTCACCTTCGTGAATAACGATACCGTCACGGACAACTCTTATTAGGCTGCCTCTCTGGATTTTACCATCAGTAACATAAGCACCTCCGATAGTGCCAATGCCAGAAACCTTAAATATATTTCGGATTTCAAGATGACCGGTAACGGCTTCTTTATATTTTGGAGCAAGCATACCTTTCATAGCAGCTTCAATATCTTCGATAGCATCATAAATAACTCTGTAAAGACGAATGTCAACCTCTGATGCTGAAGCAGAAACTGTTGCACCGGGGGTTGGTCTGACATTGAAACCAACTATAATAGCCTCTGATGCACTTGCAAGCATAACATCGGATTCTGTAACAGCGCCAACGGCACCGTGAATAACATTAACTCTGACTTCTTCATTTGAAATTCTTTCCAATGACTGTCTGACAGCTTCAACAGAGCCTTGAACATCTGCTTTAACAATTATATTCAGGTTTTTCATTTTTCCTGATTCAATGTGTTCAAACAGATTATCAAGAGAAACCTTTTGACTTGCTTTTTGTGCTTCTTGCTTAATTTTGAATTTACGGGCTTCAACAACATCACGGGCTTTTCTTTCATCCTCAACGGCATAGAATACATCTCCGCCTTCAGGAACCTCAGATAAACCAAGAACCTCAACCGGAATAGAGGGGCCAGCCTTTTTGATAAGCTTGCCTTTATCATCATTCATAGCACGAACTCTGCCCACAGCGGTTCCGGCAACGATTATATCACCTGTTTTAAGAGTACCATTCTGAACAAGAAGGGTTGCAACAGGACCTCTGCCCTTATCAAGCTGAGCCTCAATAACAGTACCTTTTGCAAGTCTGTTAGGATTAGCTTTAAGCTCTTTCATTTCGGCAACTAAGAGTACCATTTCAAGGAGCTTATCAATGTTCTGGTTTTTCTTTGCTGAAACTTCAACACAAATTGTATCTCCGCCCCATTCTTCAGGAACAAGACCGTGTTCTGTAAGCTCTTGTCTTACTCTGTCGGGGTTTGCACCGTCTTTATCAATTTTGTTAATTGCAACAATAATAGAAACCTCTGCAGCTCTTGCATGGTTTATTGCTTCAATAGTCTGTGGCATAATGCCGTCGTCAGCAGCAACAACCAATATAGCAATATCAGTAACCAAAGCACCTCTTGCTCTCATTGCTGTAAAAGCTTCGTGTCCAGGTGTATCAAGGAATGTGATTTTCTTGTCGTTGATACGGACACGATAAGCGCCGATATGCTGAGTGATGCCGCCGAATTCTCCGCTTGTTACATTTGCGTTTCGGATAGTATCAAGAAGTGATGTTTTACCGTGGTCAACATGGCCCATAACAACAACAACTGGTGAACGGGGAATAAGACTTTCCGGTGAATCTTCAACATCATTGAATAGTTTATCCTCTTCTGTGAGAATTATTTCATGTTCAACTGTTCCGCCGAAATCTTCAACAATAAGTGATGCTGTATCAAAGTCTATGGTTTCATTAACAGATGCCATAATGCCAAGAAGCATAAGCTTTTTAACAACCTCTGCACCTGAAACTTCAAGTCTTGTTGCAAGTTCTCCAACTGTTATCTCGTCAGGAACTAAAACATTTATAACTTCTTTTTTCTTTTCTTTTTTAACAACCTTATCAAGCTCTTCTTTTGTTGAGAGCTTGTTCATTTTGTTTTTCTTTCCGCCTTTGATTTTTTGTTTGTTTGAGGTGTTACTTTCTTTTATGTTTTCAGGAATTAATTCTTCAAGCTTTTCATTGTCAAGTCTGTCAAGGTCAACGGCGTTAACACGGGTGTCAACAACTCGCACCTTTCTTGCAGTTGCATCAGATGAAAATTCTTCTTCGTTTCCAGAAATTTTTTCTGCATCAATATTTTCTTCATTAGCAGATGCTTTTTTACTTTTCTTAGCAGGTTTTTCTTCTTTCTTAGGCTCCTCAGCTTTTGGGAAAATAGCAGAAAAATCCTCAACCTGATTTTTTTGTGTTATATATTCAAATATAACATTTAGTTCATTTTCTTCAAGAGAACTCATATGGTTCTTTGTTGACACTTCGTAGTCGTGAAGTATCTTTACGATATCCTTGCTTGGTATTCCAAAATTTTTGGATAATTCATAAGCTTTGACTTTTACCATATCTAATTCAAACCTTTCCGCCCATCATTGTTTTTGAGATATGCATATGCTTTGGGCAGAGCATATTTTATAATGTCCGGCTATTATATAGTCCTAAAATTCTGTTTGCAAAATTTTTGTCTGTTACGGCAATGGTAACAGCATATTGTTTTTTTGTGAATTTTCCAAGTGAAAATCTGTCTGAAAATATTATTAAGTTCTTTTTGTAGAAATTGCATTTATCTGTAATGGTTTTTGATGTTCTTTCCGATGCATCGCCTGAAAGTATAACAAGATGTGCTTTATCACTTTTTATGGCAGATAAAACCTTTTCCTCGCCTGTTAAAACCATGTTAGCTCTTTTTGCAAGGCCTATAAAACTTAATATGCGGTCTGTGTTATTGTTTATCAATATTTTCACTCATTTCATCATAAATATTTTCATCCACCTTATGTGAAAGACTTCTGTCAAGAGAATGTTTTTTTTTCGCTCCGTTTATACATTCTTGTTTTTTACAAAGGTATGCGCCCCTGCCCTGAGCCTTATAAGTATAGTCAATGCGGGGCTCGAAGCCATTTTCCAAAACAATTCTGAACAGATTTCTTTTATCTTCATATGTTCTGCAAAATGAACACATTCTTTGTGGCACATTACTCATATGACTTTAGACCTCCTTAAAGGTTAATTATTCAGCTTTAAGGTCAATTTTCCAACCGGTAAGTCTTGCTGCAAGTCTTGCATTCTGTCCTTCCTTACCAATAGCAAGAGAAAGCTGGTCCTCAGGAACTTTTATACTGCAAGCTTTTTTCTCTTCATCAATTTCAATTGAAACAACTTTTGCAGGACTTAAAGCGTTTGTGATAAATTCTGCCGGGTCATCACTATAACGAATTATATCGATTTTTTCCCCTCTTAATTCATCAATAACATTCTGAACTCTCATTCCTTTAGGTCCGATACAAGTTCCAACAGGGTCAATGTTTTTATCATTGGCAGCAACTGCAATTTTGCTTCTTGAACCAGGTTCTCTTGTGAGACCTTTAATTTCAATAATACCTTGTTTGATTTCCGGAACTTCAAGTTCAAAAAGGCGTCTGACAAGTCCGGGATGAGATCTTGAAACAACAAGATTTAAGCCTTTTGCAGTGTTTGCAACATCAACCACAAAAACTTTGTATTTTTCGCCTGCTTTGTAGTCGTCGTTTCTAACTTGTTCATTTGGCATAAGTATTGATTCCGTGTCACCAATTTCAAGAAGAACATTTCTTTCCTTTTTTCTTACTGTAGCAGTCATTATGTCGTTTGTTCTGTCAGAGAATTTGTCAAATGTGAGTTCGCGTTCTGCTTCACGGATTCTTTGAAGAACAACCTGTCGTGCTGTCTGCGCTGCAATTCTTCCAAAAGAAGATGGGGTGATTTCAAACTCACAAACTCCGCCGAGCTCATATTTTGAATTAACCTTTTTTGCATCTTCAAGAGAAATTTCTGTTTCTCTGTCTTCAACTTCTTCAACAATTTGTTTTGTTGCATAAACCTTTATTTCGCCTGTTTTTTCATCAATTTTAACGCTTGCGTCAGCTGCTGCACCATAATTTTTCTTGTACGCAGATAAAAGGGCTGAGGTAAGTGCTTCAAGAACGATATCACGGCTTATACCTTTTTCTTTTTCAATTTCTCCCAGTAATGTAAATAATTCTGTACTCATTTTTTATAATCAACTCCTTAAAAATATTTAAATTTAAAAATCAAAATGAAGTTTAGCAAGTGAAATATCGCTGAGCGGAATTTCATATTCGTTTTCTTCAAAAATTATTTTTAAAATATCATTTTCAAAATCAACAAGAGTGCAACAAATCTGTTTTGCACCATTAAAAGGTTTGTAAAAGCTTAAGTCTATTTCCTTCCCAAGATATGTTTTAAAGTGTTTGGAAGTTTTAAGCTTTCTTTCTATTCCCGGAGATGAAACCTCCAAAAAATAATTTTCTTTAATCGGGTCTTTTTTATCCAGAATAGAACTTATTTCACGGCTGATTTTTTCACAATCATCAATTGTTATACCTTCTTCTTTGTCGGCATAGATGCGAAGAAATCTGGTGCTTCCTTCTTTCACAAATTCAACATCATAAATAAAACAACCGAATTCTTTTGCAACTGGCTCGGCAAGGTCAAAACAAAGCTGCTCGATTTTTGAGTATGACATATTTACCTCCTTTAACATCAAAGGAGTGAGGCTTACCTCACTCCTTCTAAGCATTATTCAAATGTAATATAAGTTTACCATATAAAACCACCGGTGTCAAGACTTTTTTATTAATTTGCTGAGTTCGGTCATAAAAGAATTTATATCCTTAAACTGTCTGTATACAGAAGCAAATCTTACATAGGCAATTTCATCAAGTGCCTGAAGTCTTTCCATAACCATTTCACCAATTTTTTCTGATGAAACTTCGCGTTCCAGCATATTATAAAGTTTTGATTCAATATCGTCAATAAGATTTTCTATATCCTTAAGTGAAACCGGTCTTTTTTCGCAGGCTCTTAAAATACCGTTTGATATTTTATCCCTGTCGAAGGTTTCCCTTGTACCATCTTTTTTTATAACGATAATAGGTATGGTTTCAATTTTTTCATATGTAGTAAATCTTTTTTTACATGCAAGACATTCGCGTCTTCTTCTTATAGTTGTGCCTTCTTCTGTGGAACGAGAGTCAATAACCTTGCTTTCAAGATGTCCGCAAAATAAACAACGCATAATAAACATCTCCTTGCTGTTACATTTTATATTAATATTCTAACATAAGAAAATTTGTTTGTCAAATTATTTTGTCAGATAATTATATATTATAACAGCAGTTTCCGCTCTTGTTATAGGCGTTTTGGGGTTATAGTTTCCTTTTCCGTCACCTTTTATAAGTCCCAGCCCGTATAGTATGTTAACAGAACCTATGTTTTCTGTTACATCGTTGAATACAGGAGCATATATTTCTTCAAGTGTTGCTATCTCAGAGTAACCCAGTGCTCTTATTAAGAATTTTGCTGCATCTGACCTTGTAACTTTTGCATCAGGATTTTTCTCTTCAGCCTTGATAATATCGTATTGAACTGCTTTTTTGTAAAATTCATCATAAAGAGAATTATTAAGGGGTTTATAGTTATCGTAGAAGGCAGATATTAACAGGTAAACAAAATCTTTTTGGGCAATATCAGTATCGGGCATAAAGGTCTTTCCTTCAAAACCTATGTTATATTCTAAGAGACGGTTTATAATGTCCTTTGCGTAGTGATTTTCTATGTCGGAATAACTCTTAATCTGTTCTTTTTCTTCTTCAAGAGAATAATTAAGCATAATATTTTTTATGCCATCAATTATCAAGGGTTTATTGTCATTGAACATATAAACAGGTGTAGCTGTTTTGTTGTTTACTATATAA
>JAZNFO010000061.1:0-6011 GCA_045575975.1 Clostridia bacterium
CGCCTGCATCCCTTGGACTTCACTATTTCAGGGAAGAACGATAAAGAAAATATAAAAAGCATCGACATCGTCGATGCTTTTTTGATATCTTATCTGGAAACGATGATTTTTAGAGAAGAGTGAAGAGAGAAAAGTGGAAAGATAAAAGAACAAAAAGAAACGACAACTTTCAATGAGAAAATTGTCGTTTCTTTTTGGTACACCATCACGGACTCGAACCGTGGACACCCTGATTAAGAGTCAGGTGCTCTACCAGCTGAGCTAATGGTGCTTGTCTCAAACACGAATAATATTATACAATGATATTCGTGTTTTGTCAAGTGTTTTTTTGAAAAATTTTAATATTTTATAGTGTGTTCAAAATATCGGAAAGCTTAATAAATTCTTCAATGGAAAGCTTTTCTCCCCTTATTCTCTCATCAAGCCCCATATCCTTTAAGGAAGATATGATTTTGTCCTTTTCAACACTTATATAAGGGCTGTTTGAAAGTGCATTAACCAAAGTTTTTCTCCTTTGACCAAAGGCTGATTTAACAATCTTAAAGAAAAAGTCCCTGTCTGAAACAATATATTTATCTTCTTTAAAGATGTTCATTTTTATAACAGTTGAAGAAACCTTTGGTTGTGGCATAAAGCAGGAGGGGGATGCTTCTATAACAATTTCTGGTTCAGAATAAAACTGAACTGCAACCGATAGTGCTCCATAATCTTTTCCGCCCGGCTTGGCTGCCATTCTGTGAGCAACCTCTTTTTGTACCATAACAGTTATGGAAGAAATTTTTTTGTCAAATTCAAGAAGTCTCATTATAACGGGAGTGGTTATATAGTAAGGAAGATTTGCAACCACTATAACAGAAAGACCTGCAAATTCTTCCTGAAAAAGCTTCTCAAGGTCAACCTTTAAAATATCCTCGTTTATAACCTTTGCGTTGTCAAAGTCCGAAAGTGTGTAGTTTAAAAGAGGTATAAGGGATTTATCAATTTCAACTGCAACAATTTTTTTTGCTCTTTTGGCAAGCTCTCTGGTTAAAACGCCTGCACCGGGACCCACTTCAAGAACGGCAATATCGCCGTTTACTCCTGATTTATCAACAATTGTGCTAAGGACATTTTTATCTATCAAAAAGTTTTGCCCCAGGCTTTTAGAAAAGGAAAAACCGTGTTTTTCAATAACGGATTTAAGCTCCGAAGGATTAGATAAATTCATATTTTTCTCCTTATTTGAAAGAGCAGCTTTTAAAGCTGCTCTTTTAAAGTTATCTTACAGATGTTCCTTCCGGAACTGAATCGTCAACAAAAATAACATTGCATCCGCAGGAATTGTTTGTTGCGGCAATAAGCATACCGTCACTTTGAACACCACTGAATCTTGCGGGCTTTAAGTTTGCAACAACAATGATTTTTTTGCCGATTAAATCTTCGGGTCTGTATTCTTCTTTAATGCTTGAAACAATAGTTCTCTCCTGTCCGCTACCGTCATTTAATGTAAGCTTTAAGCAGTTGTGAGATTTTCTTATTTCTGTGCATTTCACGATTTTACAAACTCTGAGGTCGATTTTGTCA
This sequence comes from Clostridia bacterium, assembly GCA_045575975.1. Taxonomy (GTDB): domain Bacteria; phylum Bacillota; class Clostridia; order Monoglobales; family Monoglobaceae; genus RGIG8709. The sequence goes on from JAZNFO010000061.1 coordinate 1,564, forward strand.
AACTCATCAATATCTATCTGTTCTTTAACAGGTTCAATAAAATCAGGTTCATCAATTATCTTTTTCTTGATAACAGGTTCTTCTGGTTCAGTCTCTTCAACAACAGGGTTTAACTCTTCCTCTGTCTTTGGATAAGAGAAATCAAGAAGACCAAGATAATCGTCTTTGTTTATTGAATAGAGGAAAAGGTATAGTCTCGGTCCTTTTTCCTTATCAATAATAAGCTTGTAAACATTTTTAAAGAAAGTTCCCTGAATAGTTTTCAGTTCTTTCTGGTCTAAATCTTCACCGAATATTCTCTTGGGAATAGCATAAATTTCAGAATTTAATTCATCAAGAGTGTATCCGCCCTTTTTGATATATTCATGGAGCATTTCGATTTCTTTCTTTTCTTCTTCGGAGAAGGTTTCAAAAACATCCCAGTTTCTGTATTTTCTGAGTTTGTTCATATTTTCAGGTGAACAATGTTCAAGCCAGTACTGTGCTCTTGAAATTCTGTCTTTAAATTCATCATATTTATATGGTGTACCGATTTTTTCAAAAACGGTTTCAAGCATCTGGGCGTTAAAGTCAACAACTGAACCAAGCTGAACAATAAGTCCCATAGGAACAGTGTTAATCTTATTATCGCCAATAAGTGCGTTATACATAATGCCCTGAATAACATCACTTGACTGGCCGCTCATATATTCGTTATACATTTTATCAAATTCAAAATATTGTCTTAATATTCCGTCGTCAAAGCAGAAATCAAATGCCTTTGTTGGGTCTGTCTTTGAATAAAGCCAGAGGATGATTTCAGGCTGATAAAGCTTTAAAAGTGTCTCAGGGGTAAGGTTAAGACCTGAAGAACCTGACATTTTACCTGTAAGACCTTTAATTCCGATAAATTCATAGCCCTGGAAAACAGGTGGCTCAAAACCAAAGATTTTCTTTGCGATAACACTGCTTGTGTAGTAACTTCCGCCCACATCTGCGTGGTCTTTACCGCCCGGCTCAAAGTCAACCCCTTCATACATCCAGCGCATAGGCCAGTCTATCTTCCATGCAAGCTTGCAGTCGAAGTCTTTTGTGAAATCAAAGGTTCCCTTGTGTCCGCATTTACATTCAAATTCTGCAACAGTTGAATCATCGCTTAAGGAAAGAATTTTTGTTGTGTCTCTGTGACATTCAGGACAGTAGATAGTAACAGGATAGTAATTGTCTCTTTCTCCTTCTTCTGCTTCCTGAGTTCTGAAGCTGTCGATTATATCAAAAATTTCTTTACGCTTTTTAAGAGCAAAAACAATATTTTCTGCATATTTTCCGCTTCTGTACATTTCTGCCTGATGACGATAGTCCATATCAATGCCGAACTTGTCGATTGAGTCCATAAATTCAGCCTCAAAGTATTCAGCATAGTTTTTGCATTCAGGTCTGTCGTCAAAAGGATTTTCAACATCAACATAAGGATAGCCGATATAATGATCCATTCCCTCTTTAGCCTTTGCAACATTAACCGGAACTTTTCTGAGTCTGTCGTATTCATCCCATGAGAATAAAAGTCTTGCTTTCTTTCCCATTTTTCTAAGTGCTTTCACAACAAAATAGCTTGTTGCAACATCACGGAAATTACCAATATGAATAGAGCCTGACGGGCTGATGCCTGCGGCACAAACATATTCTTCTTTATTTGGATTTCTGTCTATAATTTTTTTTGCAATAACTTCTGACCAATGCATTTTTACACCTCTATATTTTTCTTTTGCATTTTTTATACATACATCATCAATTATATTACGAAATGCCCCAAAAGTCAAGTGAATTTAGTAAATTAAAGGGAGCCGGAAGCCCCCTTTTTCTATTCAATTGGTTCAAAGTCTGTTGCCGGATGTTTGCATAAGGGACAAATAAAGTCATCGGGAAGAGTGTCTTCTTCATAAACATATCCGCAAATTTTACATACAAAGCCTTTTTTTGTTTTAGTTTCAGGCTTAGGCTTAACATTCTCGAAGTAATATGTGTATGTCATTGTCTCTTCGTCTGAAATAACATTTGCCTCTGTAATATCGCAAATAAACATTCCGTGAGTTGAAAGGTCGATATATTCAGAAACCTTAAGAGAAATATATGCATTTATATAATCTGATAAACAGGCAAGTCCGTTTTCTGTGCGGAAGAATTTTATATCCGAAAGCTTGTCTGTATCTTTCCCTGAGTGAAAGCCAAACTTTTCAAATATTTCAAAGGGTGCTTTCACGGAAAGACAGTTAACATTCATAATGCCTGTGTCCTTTATTATATCGTGGGAATAATTTTTTTTATCAATGGTAACAACAACCCTGGCGGGAGTGTTTGTAACCTGAAAAACTGTGTTAACAATAAGTGCATTGTCTTTATTTTCAATTCTTGATGTAACGGCATAAAGTCCGTAACCGATTTTAAAAAGTGCGGTCAGATCTATATTTTTCATATTTTCTTCTCCTTCTTAAAATATCTTTAAATATATTCTATCATATGCTAAAAAAAATAACAAGAATTTTATTGATTTTTATTTTTCCACTGTGTATAATAAATATGTAAATTTGTAAAAAAAGGAGGCAGAAAATGGATAATAAAACCTATTTTTGTATTGATTTAAAGTCCTTTTATGCCTCTGTTGAGTGTATAGAAAGAGGCCTTGACCCAATGACAACAAATCTTGTTGTCGCAGATAATTCAAGAACAGAAAAAACCATATGTCTTGCGGTTTCCCCGTCACTTAAATCCTATGGCGTTCCGGGAAGACCAAGACTTTTTGAGGTTATCAGCATAGTAAAAGGGGTAAATGAGGGAAGAAAGTTTAGAGTACCTGAAAAAAAGCTTACGGGGGACTCCTGTGACTATATTGAGCTTAAAAAAAACCCCTCTTTAGCAGTTTCTTATATAGTTGCACCGCCAAGAATGGCAAATTATATAAAATACAGCACAAGAATATACGAGGTGTATCTGAAATATGTTGCACCTGAGGATATTCATGTTTATTCTATAGACGAAGTATTTATTGATGTTTCAAACTATCTTAAAAATTATAAAAAAACACCAAGACAGCTACTCAGAACCATATTAAAAGATGTTCTTTGCGAAACGGGCATAACCGCAACAGCAGGAATAGGGACAAATATGTATCTTGCAAAAATTGCTATGGATATTGTTGCCAAGCACACAAAGGCAGATAAGGATGGGGTGAGAATTGCAGAGCTTGATGAAATGTCTTACAGACAAAAGCTTTGGGACCACAGACCTCTAACAGATTTCTGGAGAGTGGGAAGGGGTTATGCAAAAAAACTTGAATCAAACAGACTTTTCACAATGGGGGATATAGCAAGAGAATCCTTAAGCGAATATGGTGAAAGAAGATTATGCAAAATGTTTGGTGTTGGGGCAGAACTTTTGATTGACCACGCCTGGGGATATGAACCTTGTACTATGGAAGATATAAGAAATTATAAGCCTGAGAATAAAAGTATGGGAAGCGGTCAGGTTCTTCATATGCCTTATGATTTTGAAAAAGCAAGGCTTATTTTAAAAGAAATGACAGAGCTTTTAGTTCTTGATTTGGTTGAAAAAGGTCTTGTTACAAATCAGATAGTTGTAACAATTGGATATGATATAGATAATCTTAAAGGGAATCACTCTTATAAGGGAGAAATAACCACGGATATGTACGGCAGAAAGGTGCCAAAGCATGCTCACGGAACCTGCAATTTAAAGTGCTACACATCATCAACAAAAAAGATTATGGAAGGCACTTTGGAGCTTTATGACCGAATTATTAATGAAAAACTGCTTGTGAGAAGAGTGAATATAACAGCAAATAATCTTTTGGATGAAAAGCTTGCAACAAAAGCTGAAAAGTATGAACAGCTTGATTTGTTCACGGATTATGAGGCTCTTGAAAAAGAAAAGAAAAAAGAGAAGAAAGAGCTTGAAAAAGAACGGCATATTCAGGAGGCTATGATAAATATTAAGAGAAAGTACGGGAAAAATGCAGTATTAAAAGGTCTTAATCTGGAAGAGGGAGCAACAACCATAGACCGTAATTCCCAGATAGGGGGACATAAGGCGTGATGAAATATGATGATATAATAAATTTAGAGCATCCCGAGCCTAAAACCTTTATGAGAATGTCAAAGGGCGACCGTGCGGCACAGTTTGGTGCATTCCGTGCCCTGACGGGTTATGAAGATGAAGTTTTCGAGACTGCAAGACTTACCGACAGACAGATTTTTCTTGATGAATATGAACTTGAAAATCTGAATAATAAGTTAACAGAAATTTTAAGCAATAATGAACAAAAAGAGGTTGAAATAACCTATTTCAATTCTGATTACAAAAAATCAGGCGGGGAATATATTTTTATAAAAGGTGTGATTAAAAAAATTGACTTTTATGAAAGATGTATTATCCTGGAGGATAACACAGAAATT
>JAZNFO010000062.1:0-5845 GCA_045575975.1 Clostridia bacterium
AAATAAAACTATTTTAGAGCAGCTTTGTTTTTTTCTTTCTGAATGTCATATTATTTCCGGTAGAAAAGATGATGCTTGTGATTTATGCGATTATATGAAAAAGTCTTATGGTGCTACATATAAAATATGTGAGATGCCTGAGCTACTTAAATATGACGCTGTGATAGATTTAGATAGTTTATCATTCAGATTAGGCAGAAATATTTATATTAATGATCTGGACTTTAATTTTTCTGATATAGAAGACATGTTGCATTTAATGCAAATTAATATTGCATCGTTTTTATACAACAATGGATACAGGGTTGAATTTGTAAAAATAGAGGGTAGAAAAGCATTTTTTGAATTTGATTTATAAATCACTTTTTTCACCATTAAATACATTAAATCATAGAATATGTATTAAAGGAGGTGAGAATATGTGTTGTTATAACAGTGATTGCTTATGCTTAACAATTGTATTAAGTATTATTGCCGGTGTTCTGCTTGGAATATTGTTTGGTCTTGGATTTATAACTGCGTCACCGGTTTTTCTTATATATCTTATTACAGGGATTGCTGGTGTGCTTCTTGTTCCGTTATATGGGATTTTGCGGAGCTGTACAGGAGAGGGCAGTTTCTGCAGACTTAACAGAGTTCTCCAGATTGGTTTAATTGGAACAGTAATTACAGCTGCTGCCGGATTGATTATAGCAGGCATTGCATCTTTATCTACGGTTGCAATTGTGTTCGGTGTTTCAACCTTTTTTATCGTTTTGACTCTTGGAACACTGCTATGTTATGCTAAATGTATATGTAATTAAGTAATCAAAAAAAGCTGTAATTTTATATGATGTGCCCCCAAAAAGATAGATTTTTAGTCTAACTTTTTGGGGTCAGTCTAGTTCAATATTACAGCTTTTTTATTTCTATAAAAGTGATTCTGCATATCTAACGGCTTCCATTGCATCTTTTCCGTATTTATCTGCACCGATCATATCGGCATATTCTTGTGTTAAAACAGCTCCGCCAACGATTGTTTTACACTCGGGATAGTTGTCCTTTAAAAGCTTTACTGTTTCCTCCATGGCAGGAACTGTTGTTGTCATAAGAGCGCTCAGGCAAACAATTTTTGCCTTGCTTTCAAGAGCTGATTTTACAATTATTTCGGGATTAACATCTTTTCCTAAATCAAGTACATCAAAATCGTAGTTTTCAAGGAGGACTTTAACAATATTTTTTCCTATATCGTGTATATCACCTTTTACTGTTGCAATAACAATTTTAAATTTCTTTTTGTGTGTTTCACCAGAAGAGGAAAAGGATTTTTTTATAATTTCAAAGGCAGCTTTTGCTGATTCTGCACTCATTAAAAGTTGCGGCAAAAAAACTTTTCCACTTTCATATTTTTGACCGGTTTCATCAAGTGCAGGAACAATGCATTCATTTATTACCATTAAAGCATCATTTTCTTTTAAAATTAATGTGGCGTATTTAGCAGCATCTTCTTTTAAACCACATAAAATTGATTTTTTTAGTAAATTTTTAAAATCAAGCTCTTTTTCCTGTTCAATAGTTTCATTTTTTATTCCAGAAGTATATTCAATATATTTGGTAAATTGTTCATCAAGTCCTGACAGCGCACAGAAACTATGATATGAGTTCATAATTTCTTCTGATTTTGGATTGATTATTGCTGCTGACAAACCTTTGTTTAAAGCCATAGTCAAAAAAGTTGAGTTTATTAAAGGCCTTTGTGGCAGTCCAAATGATATATTTGAAACTCCAAGACTTGTCTTTCCTCCGCATTTTGTTATCTTTTCAATACATTCCAGAGTAACTGATGCAGAAGAGGGGTCGGAACTTATTGTCATGGCAAGAGGGTCTATTATTATATCTTTTTTCTCTATGCCATACTTTTTTGCAGTTTGAATTATTTTTTCTGCAATTTTTATTCTGTCTTCTGCATTTGATGGAATACCATTTTCATCAAGCGTTAATGCTATAATAACACCGCCATATTTTTTAGCGAGGGGGAAAATTTGTGCCATAACTTCTTTTTTCCCGTTAACAGAATTAATAAGAGGTTTTCCGTTGTAAATTCTTAAGGCGTATTTCATTGCATCAATGTTTGATGTGTCTATTTGTAAAGGAAGACTTGTAACTGTCTGAATTTCTTTGATAACATTTACAAGTGTATTTTTTTCGTCAATTTCAGGTAAACCAACATTAACATCCAGAACATCAGCTCCTGATTCCTGCTGAGTGATTGCTTCGCTTAGAATGTAATCTAAATTATTTTCTTTTAATGCGGTTTTAAATTCCTGTTTACCGGTAGGGTTGATTCGTTCCCCAATTATAATTGGAGTTTTACTAAATTCAACACTCTCAGAATATGAGGAGATAATCGTTATATCCTTTTTAGTTGGCTCAATATAGGGTATATTTTTGGTTATATTTATAAGTTTATTTATATGCTTTGGAGTTGTACCGCAACATCCGCCTAATATAGAAACTCCCATATCTGCAATTTCTTTCATTGAATTTGCAAAGCTGTCAGGATCAATCTCAAAAATAGTTTTTCCGTCTTTAACTATTGGTAGCCCGGCATTTGGATTAACAATAACAGGTATGGACGAATATTCTAAAATTCTAGATATTATAGGTTTCATTAAATCAGGACCAAGACTACAGTTAATACCAAGAGCATCAACCCTCAGGCCCTCAAGTAATGCAACCATAGATTCAGGAGTTCCGCCTGTCATCAGTTTATGTTTTTCATCATAAACATTTGTAACAAAAATAGGTAAATCAGAGTTTTCTTTTGCAGCAAGGACCGCGGCTTTGGTTTCGTAACTGTCATTCATTGTCTCGATTAAAATAAGGTCAACACCGTATTTAACACCAAGTTTAACTGTTTCTGAATAAATTTTTACAGCTTCTTCAAAATCAAGGTCACCAAGAGGTTTAAGGAGTTTGCCTGTTGGACCTATATCAAGTGCTATATACTTGTTTTCTAAACCTTCAATTGCCTTTTTTGCATTGGATATAGCAGCAGAAACAATTTTATCAAGATCAGGAAGACCTGATTTTTTATTAAATTTTAAAATATTTGCACCAAAAGTATTTGTTTTTAATATATCACAGCCTGCGTTGGTATATTGTTTATGTAAATCAATTATTAAATCAGAATGTGTTATATTCCAAAGCTCAGGATATTCACCTGGTTTAAGTCCTTTTTCCTGAAGAAAAGTCCCGTATCCGCCATCAAAATAAAGGCGTTCTTTTTTTATTTTTTCAAGTATTGTCATTTTTGACTCCTTCTGTATTTACAGTTTGTGTTATTACATTCTTCGCATCCTGATAGTGCACAATTTAAGTTGTTTTTGCTAATGCCGATAATCGCAGATACGGATTTACTTGGCGTCATTAACAAACTATCCGTTAATGAAACTCCGATTTTTCTGTTACAGTCTAAAACAGAAAATATGTCTTTTTGTGTGTCAAGACTTAAGTCACCATATCCGGGACTAAATCTTGGTCTTAGGTAGTTTTCCATTTTTTCTTCTGCATTCTTAAAATCATCATAAATTTTATCACACCATGCTTCAATATAGGCGGTTCCTATAGCATTTAATATAACAGCAGAAGAGGGGGATGATTTCGAATATTTAATAAGTAATCTGTCAAATTCTGTTCCCAGCGTTGCAGTGAAAAGAATAATTTCATTACATCCTTTTAGATTTCTTTTTAAACTTTTTGAGTTAACAGAAATAAAGCCCAAATTAACAGTATCATCTATTATGTTAACGGGATATTTATCATAACAAGCTTTATAAGTAATTATATTACTTGCCTCACTAATCAGATTTTTAGTAATTTCTTTTATGGCTTTGTCAGGCTCTGATTTTTTATATCCCATATAGCGATATATTTCCATTATATGAGGTTCTATTTTATCTGCAGTATGTATTTTAATCATTTTGCACCATAATTTCGGATAAATTTTTAAGAATTCCTTCAGCCACTTCAGGCTTATTCATTGAATAAACATGAATATTGTTAATTCCATTTGCAAGCAAGTCAATTATCTGTTCGGTAGCATATGCAATTCCTGCCTGCATCATAGCTTTTGAGTTTTCTCCAAATTTATCAACTATATTTACGAATCGTCTTGGAAGATAAGTTCCCGAAAGCTGACATATTCTTTTAATCTGATTTCCGTTTGTAACCGGCATTATACCTGCAATAACCGGAACATTTATACCGGCATCACGAATTTTATATAGATAGCTGTACAGTATATTGTTATCGAAGAACATTTGAGTTGTTAAAAAATCGCAACCTGCATCAACCTTCTCCTTAAGATGTATTATATCCTCAGTAAGATTTTTTGACTCAGTATGACCTTCAGGATAACAAGCACCGCCAATACAGAAATCACCAGAACTCTTTATATCATTAATAAGTTCAAAGGCATATTTATAATCAGAATTCACATCATTCTCTTTTGGGATATCTCCACGAAGAGCAAGAATGTTTTCTATGCCGTTTTCTTTTAATTTTTTAAGTTGTTCATTAACCTTATCTTTAGTTGATGAAACACAGGTTAAATGAGCAATCGGTGTAACATTGTGAGTTTTTAATATGTTTGATGCAATAGAAACAGTATAATCGCTTGTGCCGCCGCCTGCCCCATATGTAACACTCATAAAATCAGGATTAAGAGCTGCGATATGCTCTGTTGCATATTTAACGCTTTCGTAGTTGCTGTCAGCTTTTGGCGGAAAAACTTCAAAGGATAATGTTGGTCGTTTTTCATTAAATAAGTTTATTAATTTCATTTTTATAACCTTTCCGTTATCTTTTTACATTCCCAATGTCGTAGGAAATACGATAACCGATAGAATTCATTTTTTCATCAAGCAGTCTGACTGATTGAGCAGATTCTTCATCTGTGCAAATTTTATTTTCATAGAGTTTATAATTTTCTCTGTTCTTAACAGGAGATAAATTAGGCATAACTACATTAGCGCCGGCTTTTATGCCCATTTCTCTGCCCTCCGGATGTATTGTACCAAGAGCTGTAGTTGACGGAATAAGGGCGTGAGGAAACATTAATCTTAAAATTGAGATCATCTTAAGAGTAAGGGTCAAGCTTCCGTTTTCAAAGTTTTTAAAAGGTGTTTGTTTGTGTGTTAAAAATGGACCAATTCCTATCATATCAGGGTCCAGTTCTTTTAGAAATGCCAAATCTTCAACCAGGTTTTCAATCTTTTGGTAAGGCGAACCAACCATAAAGCCTGAACCAACCTGATAGCCAATTTCTTTTAAGTCGAAAAGACATCTTTTTCTGTTTTCAGGAGAAAGCTCTTGAGGATGAAGAAGATTATAGTGACTATTGTTTGCAGTTTCATGTCTTAATAAATACCTGTTTGCGCCAGCATCAAAAAAAGCTTTATAAGATTTTTTTGTTTTTTCACCAACAGAAAGGGTTATTGCACAATCAGGATATTTATTTCTTATTTTTGAGACAATGCTGCATATAGCATCATCTGTATAAAAAGGATCCTCGCCCCCTTGGAGCACAAAGGTTCGAAAACCAAGCCCATATCCTTCGGTGCAACAGTTTAAGATTTCTTCTTTTGTTAGTCTGTATCTTTTTACATTATTGTTTCCGCATCGTATACCACAGTAAAAACAATTATTTTTGCAGTAGTTTGTAAATTCTATAAGACCTCTTATATAAACATAATTATCATATATTTCTTTTCTAACACTGTCTGCAACAAAATATAACTGGTCATTATATATATCGTTTAAAATCAATTCCAGAAATTCATCTCTACTCAGATTTTTATTGTCT
>JAZNFO010000063.1:0-14260 GCA_045575975.1 Clostridia bacterium
ATGCTTTATTAAAAATATTTTTAAACTCTATTTTCTTTATTTCATTCTTTAAATTTTCAAAGGTTTCCTTTGAAACAGCCTCATTATTCAAATAATATTTATCAGCAGATGATGTAAAAGTATATTTTATGCCATATCCAAATATTTCTGCACCTTTCACATAATCATCGCTAAATGCAAAAAGACTTTTTTCAAGATAATCAAAACATTCTGTGTTTAAAAACATAAGCTTTGATTTTTCAACAATGTACACTGATTTACTTCCGGGAAGTGAAACATAGAAACTTCCGTCATCTAAAGCATTGCCAATGTATAATGTAAATTTTTTATCATCATATACAACCGTAAGTTCCCCTCTTGCGGCACTGTCAAGTCCATATGGCTTAAAATCCTTGACATCATCAGAAACAAATTTAGAAATTTTTATTTCAGGAATTGCAAAAAGAACTTCTTTTTCAAACCGCTCATCATCAACTGGCTTTAAATACGGTTTTTCCATCATATAAGGTGAATCTGAGCCATATCTTTGAATTTCGTCCGCATTTTTCACACGAATGCTCATCTCATTTATTCCGTCTTCATCTTTTATCCTGAAACTAATAGACTTGAATCTGTTCTCACCGCCCTGGGACAGAGACTTAATATCAGATAGGGCTTTTTCTCTGTAAAAATCCATATTTCTTGATGTCACTTCATAGGCTATCTGAGATATAGAAAAAATTTCATTTTTCTTATTTCTCAAATAGTAATTACTTCCATCCTGAGCCAAAGAGAAAGATGCATCCTTCCAGTCAGTAAGAATATCCACTTCCGTTGTAAATTTAATAACTTCATCAATTTCTTTTAATTCTCTTCCACGGATACTGCATAATACATTAACAGTATCAAGAATGCTGTTTTTAACAAGCTTTTTATCCTTTAACCTGTTAATTGTCCAATCATTCTCATTATTAATAATAGAATACTCTCCGCTTGAATTCTTTATTTTTATTTCATCAATGTTATCTGGACTAAATTTATATATAATCCTGTCACCATTTTGCTTTTCGCTTAAATATTCATTACTAATATACTTATACCCTAAAAAACAACAAATCAAAACAAGTAACAAACCCGCTGCAAATAAAATATACCCGGCTGTTTGTTTTTTCATTCCCTCGCCTCCTTAAGCTTCCTCCTTCTTGATAATACTTATACCAAGTTCTTCAAGTTGTTTTTCATCAACAATATCAGGAGCATTGCTCATAGGCTCAGAAGCGTTCTGAACTTTCGGGAATGCAACAACATCGCGAAGACTTTCTGCGCCGCACATAATCATTGCAATTCTGTCAAGGCCGAGACCCATACCGCCATGAGGAGCAGCACCATATTTATATGCTTCCACTAAAAATCCGAATTTCGCTTCTATTTCTTCATCAGTAAGGCCTAAAGCTCTGAACATTTTCTGCTGAAGCTCATAATCATTTATTCTTATAGAACCGCTTGAAAGCTCAGTTCCGTTTAGAACGAGGTCATATGCCTTTGCAGTAACCTTTTCAGGATTTGATTCAAGATACTGAATACAATCATCATCAGGCATTGTAAACGGATGATGCATAGCCACATAGCTGTTTGAATCTTCATCATATTCAAAGAATGGAAATTCTGTTATCCATAGGAAGTTAAAGCCTTCTTTAATTATATCAAGCTGTTTTGCAACCTTAAGTCTAAGAGCACCAAGAGTTGGAAGTGTGACTCTGTCTTTATCTGCAACAATTAGTACAACATCTCCCTTTTCAGCACCTACACGCTCTAAAATAGCCTCAAGCTCGCCCTCTTTCATAAACTTTGCAAAAGAACAGTTTGGAGCATCTTCCACCCATCTTACGAAAGCAAGACCTTTTCCTCCGATCCCTCTTACAAATTCTGTGAGCTTATCAATTTCTTTTCTTGTAAGAGTTGATGCAGCATTCTTTGCACAAATAGCCCTTACAGAACCTCCCGCTTCTATGGCAGATGTAAACACAGAAAAGTCACAATCTTTAACTAAATCAGAAAGATTTACAATTTCCATATCAAATCTGGTATCAGGCTTATCTGAACCATATCTTTCCATAGCTTCCTTATATGTGAGTCTTGGAAGCGGTGTAGGAATATCAATATTTAAAACATCACTGAAAAGTCTTTTCACAAAGCCTTCTCCCATTTCAAGAATATCTTCAACATCAACAAAAGACATTTCAAGATCAATCTGCGTAAATTCAGGCTGTCTGTCAGCCCTTAAGTCTTCATCACGGAAACATCTTGCAAGCTGAATATATCTGTCAAAGCCAGAAATCATCAAAAGCTGTTTATACATTTGTGGTGACTGGGGAAGTGCATAAAACTTTCCATTATGAACTCTTGAAGGTATAATATAGTCTCTTGCACCTTCAGGTGTTGATTTAATCATCATAGGAGTTTCAATTTCTATAAATCCGTTTTCATAGAAATAATCTCTTGCACTTTTCGCAATTTTACTTCTCATTATAATGTTATCCTGAAGAGGTTTTCTTCTCAAATCAAGATAACGATGCTTAAGTCTTAATTCCTCATTAACATTTGTTTTATCAGTAACTTCAAACGGTGGTGTCTGGGCTTTTGCTAAGATTCTTAAATCATCAACAAAAATCTCTATATTACCTGTTTTTATAGCATCATTTTTGCTTTCTCTTTCTCTTACAACACCCTTTGCCATAAGAACATACTCACTATGACAGCTTGATGCCTTTTCAAAAACGGTTTTATCTGTTGTTTCATCAAATGCAAGCTGAACAATACCGGTTCTGTCTCTTAAATCGATAAAGATAAGAGTACCCATATCACGGATTTTCTGAACATATCCGCCAACAACAACGGTTTTGCCGACACCTTCAACTTCTCCGCAATAACAACTTCTTTTTAATCCCTGCATTGTATCCATATATCTTAATCCTCCTGTGTAGCTACATACTCTGTAAATTCCTTTGAACAAAGTGCTAACTCTTTTGTTTCACCGGTTCTCATATTTTTGAATATAGCTTTATTATTATCTATTTCATCGTCGCCAAGCACAACAGAATATTCAGCAAAAATTTTATCTGCATACTTCATCTGTGCCTTAACACTTCTTGAAAGTAAATCCATCTCTGCTCTTATTCCAGAGTTTCTGAGTTCATAAATATATTTTTGAGCAAAAGCTTTTGCTTTATCACCTATTGTTGCACAAAAAAGCTTTGGTGCTGTCATTTTATTTTCAATTTTATTCTCATTATTTAAAATAAGAATAAGTCTCTCAAGACCAACAGCAAATCCAATACCTTCTGCAGGCTTTCCTCCAAGTTCTTCAACCAATCCGCTGTATCGGCCGCCACCGCATACAGTTGATTGTGCCCCTAATGAACCTGAAACAAACTCAAAAACTGTCTTTGTATAATAATCAAGTCCACGAACTATGTCAGGGTCAACATTATATTTAATTCCCAGATTCTCAAGACCTTTTTTTGTTTCCTCAAAATGATTGTTGCATTCTTCGCACAAATAATCAATAATCTTTGGCGCATTCTTTGCAATTTCACTGCAAATTTCTGATTTACAATCAATTATTCTTAAAGGATTTTTCTCAAGTCTTTCAAGGCATGTTCCGCAAAGCTTATCTTTATATCCCTCAAAATATTCCTTAAGCTTTTTATTATATTCAGCACGACAAACAGGACATCCTATACTGTTGATATTAAGTGTAAAATCTGTTATGCCTGCATTTTTCAAAAATGTGTGTGCAAGAGCAATAATTTCTGTATCACAAACAGGTGACTCTGCTCCAAAACATTCAATACCAAACTGATGAAACTCTCTTAATCTGCCTGACTGTGGTTTTTCATATCTGAAACATGGAATTATATAGAAAAGCTTTGTTGGCTGCGGATTTGCATACAAAGAATTTTCTATATAGCTTCGAACCAGAGTTGCAGTTCCCTCCGGCTTTAATGTTATGCTTCTTCCACCTTTATCATTAAAGGTATACATTTCTTTCTGAACAACATCTGTTGTATCCCCCACCCCTCTTTGGAAAAGCTCTGTGTTTTCAAAAACAGGTGTTCTGATTTCTCCAAAGCCATAGAGTTCTGCTGTTTCTCTGGCAACATTTTCTATGTGCTGCCAAAGCTTCACTTGAGCAGGAAGAACATCCTCAGTACCTCTCGGTTTATTTATCATATTGTATCATCCTTTCGATTTAACTAAGTATCATATTTACAGCATCAAGCACCTCATCTCTTCCTGTGCGTTTTTCAGCTGAAAAAGGAATCAGAACTGAGTCATAGTCAAGCTCTAAAAACTCATATATCTGTGTAAGATTTTTTTCAATTTCTGATTTTTTTAGTTTATCAAGCTTTGTTGCAACAACAATTGGTTCATATCCAAAGTTTTTTATCCATTCAAACATCATTTTGTCATCCTGAGTTGGCTTATGTCTTGCATCAACTAAAAGAAATACTCCTTTTAGATTCTTTCTTTTGGAGAGATAATTTTCAATCATCCCTCCCCATTTCATTTTCTCTTCTTTAGAAACCTTTGCATAACCATATCCGGGCAAATCCACAAATCTGTATTTTTTTTCTACCTCATAGAAATTTATTGTGGCAGTTTTCCCAGGAGTAGAACTTGTTCTTGCAAGATTTTTTCTGTTAACCAATGTATTAACAAGGGATGACTTTCCAACATTTGAACGGCCAGCAAGGGCAATTTCAGGCAAATTTTCAGGAGGATACTGCTCGTATCTTACAGCAGCAACCAACATTTCACAATTTATAAAATCCATGTTTTAACCCTCCAATGCCACTTTTAATACATCATTTATGTTCTTTGCAAAAATAAATTTAAGTCCCGATTTGATTTTTTCAGGCAGTTCCTCATAATCTTTTTTGTTTTCTGAAGGAATTATAACTGTCTTAATGCCCATTCTATACGCTGCAAGGGTTTTTTCCCTGAGTCCACCAATAGGAAGAACCCTTCCTCTTAATGTAATTTCGCCAGTCATGGCAACATCATTTTTAACATTCTTTCCACAAAGTGCAGAAACAATTGCAGTTGTCATAGTTATTCCGGCTGAAGGTCCGTCTTTCGGAATTGCACCCTCGGGAATATGTATATGAATATCCTTTGTTTTGTAAAAATCAGCTTCAATTTTATATTCTGCCGCATTTGCCCTGATAAGACTCAGTGCTGTCTTTGCAGACTCTTTCATAACATCCCCGAGATTTCCGGTTAGTTCAAGCTTTCCGGTTCCGTCCATAACATTAACCTCGATAAACAATGTATCTCCGCCAACCTCTGTCCAGGCAAGTCCGTTTGCAACACCTGTCATTTTTTCTTTGCTTACAGAATCATAAATGTAAATTCTTCCACCGAGGTAATTCTTCAAAGTTTTTGTTGTAACTGTAATGGACTTTACATCTTTTTCAAGAAATTCCATTGCAGCCTTCCTGCAAACAGTTCTGATAGAACGCTCTAAAGCCCTGACTCCGGATTCACGAGTATACCCCTCAATAATAAGCTTTAAAACACTATCTGAAATTTTAAGATCATTAGGTTTTATTCCGGCAAGCTTTTTCTGTTTTGGCAAAATATATTTCTTTGCAATAATAAGCTTTTCATCATCTGAATATCCTGAAACCTCAACAATTTCCATTCTGTCATATAAAGGTCTTGGTATATTTTCAACCGAATTTGCAGTTGCTATAAATAAAACATTTGAAAGATCGAATGGAAGCTCAATAAAATGGTCTCTGAATGTCTTATTTTGTTCAGGATCAAGAACTTCAAGCATTGCAGCCGCAGGATCTCCCCTTAAATCACTTGACATTTTATCAATTTCATCAAGTAAAATAAGCGGATTATTTGAGCCTGCCTGCTTCATAGCAGCCATAATCCTGCCAGGCATAGAACCCACATATGTTTTTCTGTGCCCTCTGATTTCAGACTCATTCTGGATTCCGCCAAGGCTGACTCTCACATATTTCCTGCCCATAGCCTCAGCAAGAGAATGGGCAATAGAAGTTTTTCCTGTACCCGGAGGGCCAACAAGGCATAGAATAGACCCACCAATTTTTCCGGTCAGCTTTTTAACAGCAAGAAGTTCAAGAATTTTTTCTTTAACCTTTTCAAGACCATAGTGGTCTTTCTCAAGTATCACTCTTGCAGCTTTTATATCAGCATTATCCTCATCATATTTATCCCATGGAAGCTCGAGAACAGCTTCAATATATCCTTCAAGAACAGAATATTCCTGGCTGTGGCTTGGAAGTCTCTTCAGCTTATCAATTTCTTCCTTAAGCTTTGTTATGGTTTGTTCAGGGAGATTCCTTTCACTGATTTCTTTTAAGAATTTGTCCTGATTTTCTTCTAGCCCGTCTGCCTCGCCAAGCTCTTCTCTTATCACTTTAATCTGTTCTCTCAAAACATAGTCTCTTTGATTTTTATCAAGGTTGTCCTTTAATTTATCGGCAACCTCCTGCTCAATTTCAATAATTCTGTTTTCATTTTCCATCATTGAAATAAGCTTTTCTATTCTTACCTGAACATCAAGTTCTTCAAGTATAATCTGTCTGTCAAAAGGTTTGATAGGAAAATTGGCAGCTGTCACATCTGCAATTTCTCCCGCATCCTCAATTGACATAATTGCAGAAACAAGTTCAGGACTCACATCGTCAAAATGAGAAATATAATCTTCAAGAAGATGCTTAACTCTTCTGACTTGCAGTTCCTCCTGCGTTTCATCCTCAAATGGAACCTCATTCTTCTTAACACAACTTATTTTAAAATATTCATTATCATCATAAAACTTTGTAATTTTACCGCGTTCCAAGCCCTCAACAAGTAATCTCATAGTACCGTCAGGCATACGAAGAATTTGCTTTATTTCAGCAATAACACCATATATTGACAAATCACTTTTGACCGGATTTTCAATCATAATATCTTTTTGTAATGATAAAAAGACCAGTCCGCTATTTGTTATTGCGTTTTCTGCTGCAGCAATAGAGATTTTCCGTCCTGCATCAAAATGAACAATCATCCCCGGAAAAATCGTAAGCCCCCTCATAGGGATAAGGGGTAAAATATATCTTTTGTTTGACATTTAATTAACATCCTTTAAATACAAATTGTCTATACCTAGAATACCTATGCATACATAGGTATATTATACTATTTTTCTTTGAAAATATCAACCCCTAAAGCACTAATTGTATTAATATTTTCTGAAATTTTGTGCTTTTCTATGGTTTTTGTTTCTATTCCGTTTCCAAAAAACAACATAATCACATCTTTAAAGCTGCCTGCAGGAATAATTTCTACATAATTTTTATCAAAATTAATCTCTTTATAATTGTCATAAGGTACAATAACCTTCTTAATTCCGGCTTCCTCTGCAGCACTGACTTTAGCAGAAATTTCTCCAACCGGCAAAACATTACCGAAAATTGAAATTTCTCCGGTTAATGCAATCATGCTATCAACCGGAACATCAAATATTGCAGAATAAACAGCCGTCATTATGGCAATTCCTGCTGATGGGCCATCGACAGGCACACAATTTGGAAAATTAATATGGATATTATAATTTTCTTTTTCAATGCCATATAAGGAATAAAGAGCGGTTAGAACATTATTTACAGAAGCAACTATACTGCTTCTCTTTTTAAGCTTTTGACCGTTTGTTTTAAATTCCTGTTCTTCAATAACTCCGGTCAGAGTTATTTTGCCTGATTTATCATAGACTTTTTTTGCAATAACTTCAATATCAAGCACAAATCCTTTTCCTTCACTTCCGACTGCAAGTCCATACACTCTGCCGCATCTTGTTTCCGAAACAACCTTTTTTTCATACACTGGCATAAATCTGCCTGTTTTAACAACCCATTCTACATCCGAAAGCTCCACTTTACATCTTCTTTCCATTAAAGCAATTCCTGATGCAGTTTGAACAATTTTAACTGCATCTCTTCCGTTTTTAGCATAATCAGAAATAAAGCTTTGAACACATTCATCAGATTCCATGTTATTTTCTTTAAATGCATTTTTAATGATTTTAATTATCTCTTTTTTATTCAGCTGTTTAAAATAAATTTCAACGCATCTTGAACGCAGCGCCGGCGGAATTTCTTCAGGACTTCTTGTGGTTGCACCTATTAACCTGAAATCTGCAGGTAATCCATTTTCAAAAATTTCATGTATGTGTCTTGGAATTTCCTTATTTGATGAACTGTAATAGGATGAATCAAAATAAACCCTTCTGTCTTCAAGCACCTTTAAAAGTTTATTAAGCTCAAGTCCCTGAAGCTCTCCTATTTCATCAATAAACAACACACCACCGTGGGCCTTTGTAACAGCACCGGGCTTAGGCTGCGGAACTCCTGCCGGACCATAAGCCCCCGCCCCCTGATATATAGGATCATGAACAGAACCAATAAGAGGATCCGCAATACTCCTTTCATCAAACTGAATGGTTGTTGCATCTATCTCAATAAATTTTGATTTATCATTAAAAGGAGACTCCGGGTTTTTTATCGCCTCTTTAAGAACAACTCTTGAAGCTGCCGTTTTCCCAATTCCCGGAGGTCCATATATTAATACATGTTGTGGATTTTTTCCGCAAAGAGCAATTTTTAGTGCTTTTATTCCATCCTCCTGCCCTATAACATCTGCTATATTCTTCGGTCTCGTCTTCTCGGTCAGAGGCTCAGTTAAAGAAACTTTATTCATTTTCCTCAGTTTCTCCATTTCAACTGTAGAATCTTTATTTAAACAATTTTTGCTTGAATATTGTCCCTTCAGCATAGTCAGGAAATATAAGCCTATAATAATTGTTATCGCAAACTGAACATATACCATAATATTGTTTAACATAATAAAATCTCCCTGAATTGTATTTATTTTATTATGTGAAACATTTAAAATTTTATAAGATATAAATAAAAAAATCCGCACACCAAATGTGTACGGATTTCTCTTTAAAATATAAATAACTATCACATATGTTTAATAATATTGTGCTTTACGATAACATCCCCATCTATTTTTCCTTTTATCAAGTCCAGTGCAGCTTTAGCAATTTCAGTGATAGAATATTCTACTGAATCAATTGGAAGCTTATATCTTTCAATTGCTGTTATATTGTCAAAACCCACTACCTTTGCATTAGTTGATTTGAAATATACCTGAAGTGCATAATAATCATTAGAACATATTATGATTGTATTTTCTTCATACTTTTCCCTGATATCATCAATATTCGTTACAATGGAATATCTTTCATTCCCGATTGCATTCAAAAATCCTTCGTATCGAAGTCTTTGAGCATAAGCATCAGAATATTTTAGTGCAGGAGAAAAGTATACAATATTTTCAGGCTTATCCTCTAAAACCTTTTCTGTCATTTCCCGCATTGCAGCAAAATCATCAATTCCAACATAAGGTATAGACTCTATTTTATTTCCTGTAGCAACAATTGGGAAATCGAACAATTTTAAATAGTTTTCAAATTCAACTCCATGGTTAACAGAACATAAAATAACTCCTTTTGCTCCCGAATTATATAAATTGCGAATACACTCTATTTCATATTGCTTGTCATAATGACTCATCATTACAATAGCGCCAAGCCCCTCTTCTCTCAAAACAACTTCAATTTCAGTTATTAATTTAGAAAAAAACTCGTTATTCAGATTGAATACTATAATACCAATCTGCCCTTCTATTTTATCAAATTTTGTATCGATGTAATTACGATAACCATATTGTTTTGCAACATCTAAGATTTTTTTCTTTGTTTCGGGGTTTATGTCTGTTCTATTATTTATAGCCCTGTCCACAGTACCCTGAGATACATTGCATATCTTCGCAATTTCAGAGGTAGTTATCCTAAGATTTCTCATATTACAATCTCCACATTATTATTTATACAAGTCTTTTGAAAATATATTTTACGGTCTTTCATTTCAAATTCAATTGGTTTCCCGTCAATATTTAAAGATGAAATGCTGTCACAAAATTTTAAACCTATTGCTTTAAGGCAAATTTCTCCTTCATATACTTTAATTCTTACCTTATTCCCTTCTGTTTCAAAAATTCCCCATGCATCCGCAAGGCTCCATATACATTTAAAGTTCTTCGAATCATAGGGATTAAACCCAATATAATTATTGGGCATATCAAATTCGAACCCGCTAAGAATAGGAATAAGCGCATAGCTTGCCATAGAACGCGCATAATTACTTCCACACTCAAATTCATTCCACGGATTTCTCTTTCTTCCGTCAAATCTGTCACGAACAGCTTTCACGGCTTTAATTCCTGCATCAAACTTTTTCCTTGAAAGTAATAGTCCTGCAAAAGAATATTCAAATCCTGTCATTGTTTCTTCACAATATGGAATAGGAATCTTTGGCTTTTCAACATTTTCCGGATACGCACATATAATTGATCCAGCTTCGTCATTTAAAGAATATATTCTCCATGGATTTGTAAAATCACGCATAGAATTCTTAAAATTATTATTTATCATATCAGCAAGAGCTGTATCCACCTGAGATTTATCAAATATATCACCAAGACCTATTATATCCGCGTGCCATTGTGCAAGAAGCTGATCAATTGAAGACCCCTCAGCTATTTGATACTTTATTTCTTTCACTTCATCATTCCAATAACTGTCTGATGCATCATATTTGTCTGTAATATTTTTATCAGTTATATCTGTTTTTTGTATAAAGTATTTCCCGTTAAAGAGGTTTTTCTTAGTCCACTCATATCCCTTATTATAAAGCTCTCTGTATTCTTTTGCTTTATTTTCATCATGTAAAAAATCAGCCATTTCTGCCGAAGCTTTTAATGCAGCCAAATACATTCCTTCGAGCCATGAGGACGGACCAAACAACTCCATATCCAAGGTATGATGCTGTCTGCCCTCTAACACGCCGTCTTTGTCCAAATCCCATGCATCCGGATTTTTATCACTCCAGGCATACTCTAAAACTTTCTTAATATTTTCCCAATTTTCTTTAAGCCATATGTTATCACCTGATATTTTCCATTCTCTGTAACACTTTATAACGGCTCCCATTTGACCGTCAACACAGGCCCTGAACTCATTTATTCTCTTCCCAACAGGTAACAATATTCTGAAACCCATTTTTCCATTTTCATCAGTACTATATTTAAATTCCATATCTCTTATGGAACGCTCTAAGTCCGGGAATAAAAAGCATAATGCATATGCATAGTTCCATACATGCTGACAGGTTCCCTCACAAGAACCATCATTTTCGTTAACCCCTTCCCAACCATAAAAAGAACCATCTTCAAGTCTCAATACAGTAGGCGATTTTAATACAGAAAGATTTGATGCAGCAGCATCTATAACCGATTCAGGCAATGTTGTTCCATGTAAAGCATCTTTAAAAAGTAAAGTGCGGTTATATAGATTGTCCCAATTTTCCAAAGAATAAAAAGCGGAATCACAAGAATCCTTAAAAATCGTTGCATAATAGTTTTTCCACGGTTTTCTAATCTCATCATCTTCAGTCTTGCTCCAATAATTATAGTTATTAGGCATATTCCAAGATAAAACAAATCTTACTTTCTTTTTTTCGTGTGGTAAAACATAAACTTCTGCAAGTAATGTACAAGTATCATTAGAACCCTCAGTGTCATATACACGATCCCTGAAATTCAGCTCGGATGAAAATTCATTCCAGAAACTAACTATACTATCCTGCCAGGAACCTCTGTACCAATAACTTTGATAATACACAGTATCACAATCCGTTGCAACGGTCAAATCACCATAATTTATATCGTCCTTTTGGACAGAACCATTGCTCATAGTGATAAAGTGGGAACCAGCTTTCTTCTCATGTTTATTAACTGATGTTGAAAATGGATTTGCAACAGAAATTGCAATCTGATATTTCATATCATAATCTTCGGTATTTTCAACTTCAAATTCAAAAAATGCTGCAGGTATACTGGAATTCTTTGAATCACGGGGAATGAAAGGATTAAATGCCGTCATTTTAACATCAGCCGGAAACCTTTTATCCTTAAAGCAAACAGATGCCATGGGAAACTCTCCATTAAATTCCACATGCTCAAAATGAGGGAATCCACACATTTTTTTACTATCAGGTCCAAATCCATAACCAATATTACTGGATTTTTGGTATTGTCCCATATAATCCTTATTTATATCTCCATTTAAAACAGCCGGAATAATTTTCCCATCTTTAATCGCCCT
Organism: Clostridia bacterium; assembly: GCA_045575975.1. Taxonomy (GTDB): domain Bacteria; phylum Bacillota; class Clostridia; order Monoglobales; family Monoglobaceae; genus RGIG8709. The sequence goes on from JAZNFO010000063.1 coordinate 12,293, forward strand.
TATTGCAAAATGAGAATAACCATTTATACTTCCTTTTGAAGGTCTGTTAAAAATCTCCCAATCTATAAGTCTGCCATCACCACCAAGCCCGATACAGCCTGTTCCTATTCCCCCCAAAGGGAATGAAATTGTTCTTGTATTTTCTCCAATGTATTTCATAATTACACAACCTCCAATCATTTACAGCTTAATTATATCATCTTTACACTCCGTGTCAATATACACGGGTTTTAAAATTATGAGATCTCTTTCTGCTGCAGTATACTCACTATCGTTCATAATGGCATTTTTCTCAAAGAGACATAACACAAAAAAAGATACCCATTTCTGGGAAAGCAGAACCATAGGGATATATTTGTTTTAATGATTTAACAACTCCGTTGTCATGAATTGGTTTCACCATGAATTGTTGCTATCGCAACATGAATTGAATTGCCTTTTAATGCACCGATAGGTGCAATTCATGAGCCGTAGGCTCAATTCATGAAATCGCAGATTTTAATTCGTGCCGTAAGGCAATTCATTGAAAAAACGACTTGTCGAAACAAGTCGTTTTTTCTGGCACCCCCGACCGGAATCGAACCGATAACTAACCCTTAGGAGGGGTTTGTTATATCCATTTAACTACGGGGGCATATTAAAATTAATTGCGCCCCTGAATAAATTTATTCAGGGGGCAATACATTTTATTAGTCATTCACATAGAACTTAACAAGTTCCTCTAAAAGTTCATCTGGCTCAATCTTCTGAATAAGAATTCTTGCATCCTTATGTGCTGTTATATAAGAGGGGTCTCCACTCATAACATATCCGACAATTTGATTTATAGGATTATAACCCTTTTCACTCAAAGCCTCATAAACTGTTAATATAATTTCTCTTGTATTAAGAGCTTTTTCAGTTCCGACTTTAAATTTAACTGTTCTGAATTTGTTGTTATCCATAAATACTCCTCCTTTTTTATTTATCAGATATATTCTAACACATAAAATTACATATTACAAGAATTTTATTTAATTTTTTTATGCTCTGAGTTTAAAGCCATTATCTTCAAATTCATTTATAATCTTATCCATAAACGCCTGAACTTCTTCGCCTGTTAAAGTTCTTTCTGCTAACGAGAATTCAAATCTTACAGTTATACTCTTTAATGACTCACTTTCATAAACATCAATAAGGCTGACATTTTTAAGTTCAGCAATATTTAATTTTGTCCATAATCCGGCTAAATCACCAAATCTCTTTCCTTCTGGCATAACAACAGAAAGATCCATTTCAACTGATGGGAATTTTGATGGCTCATCAAATAAAATACTTGAAACTTCAACCTTTGCCATATCATCCATATCAATTTCAAAGCAGATAACAGATGCATTCTTGTCAAGTTTTGATGCATTATCAGGATAAAGGGTGCAAAGTGTTCCGATTTTTTCATCACCAATTAAAATTTCAACAGTGTTCTTTGGATGTTGCCACTTATGTTCAGGTTCAATATTATTAAAATCAGCCTCAATATGCTTTAACGCAGATGTGATATATTTCACCATTGCCAGGGCATCAAAGAAAAGTTCCTTTTCGGTTTTATTTCTGTCAAATAAAACAACTCCAAGCTTTCTCTTTTCAGCACATAATCCCTCATTATCAACGCCGGAAACAACACGGCCAACCTCAAAAATACCAAAACTTTCTGCATATCTGCGGTTCTCATAGGTGAAGCTTAACAGTGTAGGAAGCATTGAATTTCTGATTGTCCCGTTTTCAGGAGTTGAAATATTAAGTATTCTCACATTATCTTCAACATCAATTCCAAGCTTCTTATACTTCTTACCGTCACACCATATATATGAATGAACTTCATTTAATGCGTATCTCTGAACAAGTATATCTTTTGTTCTTCTTTCCTCTCTCTTTTCAACTGATTCTCTAACAAATCTCCAATAGTCACACTATCTACCACCTGATTAATTG
>JAZNFO010000064.1:0-70299 GCA_045575975.1 Clostridia bacterium
CTATTTGCTTTCTTACTGCATCAGGAAGTTCCTCGTAGTATTTGATTGTATTACCATCGTTACTTATATGAGCAATGGTTTTATAGTCATTATCAACTTCTTCAAGTCTGTTCCAAACAGTAGTGCCGTTGCCTTTGAAACCAAAGCCAATGTCATATTTCTTTTCAGGTGTAATTCCCAAAGCTTTATCTCTTGAAATAACCTTGTGTGGTTGTCTGTCATCATCAACCAAAATAACATCAAAGCCTCTTTCGGTTAATACATTGACATTTTCCTCAAGTCTGTGTCTTGGGAATCCGCACATTGCATAGACATTTTCTTCAATGGTTCTGTGCGTTACCTGAATACCAAGAGCAGATGCAACTTCTTCAGCATCAACGCCGATTGCTTCATAGAAATCTCCAACCGGGAATAAAGCAACAGTTTTCCCGTCATCGTCTGCGTGAACTCTTGCATAAAAGTCTGCAAAGCTTTCTTGTTCGGGTTCTTCATAGAACGGAGCAAGCTGCTCATCAGTTAAGTAAACCAAGTCATCAAAGGTCATACCTTCAATCTCGTTCTCAATAAGGTCTGACAGACTATCGTATTTAAGTTCTTCTACAACAGTATCATCAACATACTTAACAAGAGCAAAATCAATAAGATTTAACTCAACCTGAATCTCGTGTTTTCCATCTTCGGTTTCTGTAAATGCAACCTGAACTTTCCGAAGGTCAGAATAATCAGCACTTTCGTGTTGTAATTCTTTTAGCATATACTCATTGATAATTCCTTGTGCTTCGTCAAGCTCTGTGTAGGTAACGGGAGCAGGTCTTTCTATCGAAGGGAATAAGTTGAATGTTCCGTTTGAATACTGCTCAAGCATTTCCAACGCTCTTGTTCGGGTGTTGAATTTCCATTCATCATCTTTAGGAGTTTCCATAAGAAGATTGCGAAGCTCTGACATCATTTCTGCCAACTGTTCAGGGTTATCAAGCTTTTCAATGATGTACTTTCGTGCCGTAGTATCCATGTAATACAAATCTTTTGGATAAGGCTTATATCTTGATTCATCCATAACACCCGAAAACGAACTATGAACCATAGCTGCAATTTGTTCTTTCTCATAATTCGGTATGTTATCTATGTCTTTCTGACTAAGATAAATACCTCTCTTTATAAGCTTGTCAATTCGCTTTTCAACCTCGTTCCATTTAATTTCGGTTTTTGCGTATGGTTGCATCAAACTACCGTGACTCAACGAAATGCCTTTTCCATCGTGATTTTCATCAAGAATAAATGAACCACTACCACCAATTCCATACTCTTTTTTGAGAAATTGTTGTCTTTCGTATTTATCAGAGTTTTCCATAAAGAAGATGTATATATGGTATCTTCCGTTCTCACCGCCCGTACCTCGCAATAGTTGCTTTGTGATTTCATCTTCTGTGATAAATCTTACCGGAGGAACATACGAAAGTTCTTGTGCCGTGTACTGTTTACGGACAATATATAAATCTTCAAGCATTTTATTGATATTATGTGGGTTCATATACCTGAAGCGAACTATATCCTTGTGTTCATCATACAAGTTACAAAGCTTTTGAACACCTGTTTTTGTTATATCAAGTCCGGCAGATGTTTTAAGAAATTCCTTTACACGCTTTGTAGATTCAGGGTATCCACCATATCGTTTAAACACTTCATCCGTAAACAATTCATTAAGTTCAGGATAATCATCAAAATTCAAATCTCTATATATATCCCAAAACTTTTCAGCGGTTTGGGTATAAATGTAATCATCAACCTGAAGAAGAATGTCAGTAGAAGCGAATCTTCCCATATCAAGAAGTTCATCAATTCGCCTTGCGGCATCTTCCCAAGAAAGATGATGTTTATTTCCGGTTTCAACCGTATTACCATAGCTGATAGTGATTCCATCATTATTCCACCAAGCAGATATTTGTTTTTCATCAAGGACAAAGCCTTTTCCGTCAGTTTTATAATGCTCTTTCAAGAAAGCGACTTTATCTTCAATGGATTTACCTTTGCTGAACTCTGATACAATGGTAATTATACTTTGCGGATGATGAGTTCCGTCACAAAGAACCGTATCAATAACTTGTTGGGGAATAGAAAAAGCAGGGCGAATATTGTTTAATCGCTCTGCTTCTCTTTGCATATCTTCTTGTATATTGGAATCATCAATGAGGTCAAATAGACTTAACTGAGAACTAACTGTCTCAGAACTACCTCTTCGGCGGAATGTTTGAGGTTGTTCATAAGCCCCGTCCACCTCTGCGGGTTCTGTGCTTTCAGACTCTCGTTCACGCCCTCCGACAATGCCATTTTCTGCATCATCTGTTCCACTTGCTCTCTCGCTGTCTTGTCTATCTCGTGCAGGTGTTCCATCAATGTTCCTTTCAGCATCATCGCCGAGTAAAGGCTTCTGCGGTTCTGTTTCAGGAATTTCTTTCTCATCATCCCGTATTTGCCTATCGGGAGGTTGTTCTTCGGTGCTTCCAAGTTCGGTATCAGTATCCCGTTCTCGTTTCTGTATGTTATCTCTGCCATCATCATCCGTCCTTTCATTTTGGATTTGGTTTTCGTTTGCATTTTCGTCTTTGATAACATTGTACTGCTGATTTTCATTTTCTGCAAAATTTTTTGCCTGAATAATTTCTTTTTTTCTTTCAGCAGTAATGGTAGAGGATATTTCTCTGAGTGCTTGTTCGGATATTTCGCTTACTGCATTACCCAAAACTGATATTGCTTCAACAGAACTGAAATCAATGATATGACGAAAATCTGTACTATCAAAAACTTCCTCCGGGTGCAATCCCATTCTTTGCATAACCATATATGCAACTGAAACTTCTGCCGTTTGCTGAAATTCAACATCAATGTTAAGGTCATCAATGTCTGCCAAAAAGCTATTCTCTTTAGCATATTTAAGTTCAGACAAATAATCTGCTTTGTTATCTTCAACTGCATTATGAGCAGCACAGATAATTGAATCAATAAGAGTGGTATTTACTTTGAGTTCACCGAAAGTATTTTCAAGTGTTTCGATAATGACATCGTCATACTTATCGTCATATTCCCAAAGTTTTATATCAACACCACGAATACCTTTGTAAGTGTCTGAAACATCAAACACATGGTCAAGATAAAAGTCAGCACCTCTTTCACGGAGAAGGGCAATACCTTTAGCACCTCTGTTAATTCTGCGTTTTAGTTTTTCGTTCCAAGTTTCAAAATCTGCACACGCTCGTGCATCGGGCCGTTGTGCATAGATTAAAACCTGATCTTCAAAGGAATATTTGTACTGCCACGATGCAGAATTAAGAAAAGCCATCCAATTTTCAACATTGGATAGCTCCTTTGAAGTTGTATTCGCAAGCTCTGTTATGAGCTGCAATTTGGTTGCCATTTTTATCTCACCTCCATATTATCGTTCTCTTTCATTTTTCTTTTTAACTTTGCCTGATAAAAGCATATTTTCTTTTTTGTCAAGCTTGCATATCTGTTTTACGATTTTCTGTCGTTCATTCCATAAGCGATTCATTGTTTTTTTATCTTGCGGTGAAGGTGGATTGTCCATTCTTTCTCTGAAATCTTCAATAGTCATATCCATACCCATTAGTTCACCCATAAGATTGTTTCTGTGTTGGCATAGCTTATAGTCTTTGATAAACAATTCTTCATTCATAGGAATAAGGGAATCTCTGTTTTTCTCAACAAACAAGCATATCTCTTTTGTTCCTTTAGGATATTCGACTTTCACACCATCAAATTCTGTTTTATCCGGTCTGCCGGATATTAGTTTGATATTTCCGTTTTCGATTGTGAAATAATCTCTTTCCCAAGGAGTTCGGAGCTTTCGTCTGTCAACACCGTAAGCAGGATGTTCCATATCTAACGGAGTTTCCTTATACACTTGCATTTCATCGGGCAATTTATCAATTATTTTGTAGTACATTTTAGAGCACCTCTTATCTGCTTATGCTTTTCTCTGCACGAAGCTTTTCAGCGTACTTAATGCCTTTTGAAACGGTATTGATTTCACCTGATTCCAACTTTGAAATGAATGTTGCCCGGTTCTGCTCATTAAAACAGTAGATATGTCTGCAAAGCCTTTGAACATTTCCGAGAGTATCGCTTTTCGGATTGATAATACCGCAAACAAGTTCACCAACTTCATCTGTCGGATTAAGTTGTATTTGCAAAGTTCTTGCATTATCAAGCTTAATAACGCTCAAGGGAGTAAGGACACCGATTTCTTCTAAACTCTTTTTGAGTTCATCAGCTTTACAAGTAAGCTCTGCAACAAGATTATTTGTTAAAAATCGCACTTTTGCAGTTACCATTTTCATCACTTCCTTTTATAGAATTGTGCGATTATCTTTCAGGCTCCGTTTTATTTCTTTTTTTATCTTCGTTTGCAGCTTTTATCATCGCATTTGCCGTTTCTTTATTATCCTTCAGATAGTCAGGCTCTCGTTCCATAAAATCTTTGAGATAGTCCATAAACTCTGCTGAATCAATGTCAACACAATACTGTTTGCAACCACTATTAAGATAGTTATAGAACTTCATCATTGTATCTTGCTTTGAAGCTTCCCGTATAAGTTCAAACGAGAACTCATTATATACAAGCTGACCGCCTGCAGTTGAATCGGGATTGTAATATATTTCCTCAAAACCTGAATTTGTTCTGAAAAACTTATCCTGATTTACTGCATCAAAATTCTGCTCAATAAATCTTGTATTTCTGAATTTATTAAGTGCCTGCGTGTTATAGCAGTAAGCATACAAATTATATTCACCCAAACGAGGTTTGCAACGAAGATAGTATGTGTGTTTTTCGGTTACCACCTTAAAACCGCTAACTTCGTTATCTGTTGCACTACGGGTTGGTTTAAGATTAAAGCAGTTATTATACATATCCGAGCGACTTTTAAGAATCGGTGTTTCAGACTCTTTTCTGAAGTAGTTTATAACCTTGTTAAACTCATCCTTAAATTCCTGAGTTTTAAGGCTATCATTTTCCGGCCACCAAGTGCTGAAAAATGATTTGCCCGTATCAAAGTCTGCACGAAGATGTCCGATGCAACCTCTGTCCATACTTTCATCTTCTTTTGCATACATAAACTCAAATTCTTCGGAAGTAATGTTTTCGAGTGTGTATAACGGAGGTTCTGCCGGAACATAAGTCCTTCCATTTTGTTCGTTTAATTCTGCCCATTGACAGATATGATAACATCTACCATCAATATCCGTGTGATATTCATCAATGTATTTACAATTTGCTCGTATCTTTGCTCCATTGTGCGTTGTAATCATAATCTGCCCGCCATCAGGGATACGAAACAGTTCATTGTAATGGCTATCAATAAACCGTATTTCTTTTTTATCCATTATCTTTCAACCTCCTTATGCGACTTTTTCTTTTCCTTGCCAACCTCTTTGTATTTACCCGTGTATTTGAAAAGCTCGTTTTCTCCGGGCATATATAATTTACGATTTTCAAGGCACTTGAAAACATCACATTTTGAATTGCCTGAAGCTTTATAAAAATCGCTATGGGAATAAATTTTATCTGCTTTCCCATAAACACCTTCGTAGGTTTCACTCCACATCTTTACATCCTTGTCAGAATGTAAATATTGCGATGTTTTATATATCGGTTCGTTTTTCGGTATATTACCAACGGGCAAGAAGTGATATTCACCATATTGAAATGTATTAGGATTTTTCATTGCTTTTTCACACTCTAACACATCAATAAGCCATTCAGGATAATGTTCGGCTTTTAGTTCGCCAAGAATATTAAATCGCTCCCATCGGGATTGCTCTCCGTCAAGTAAGCGATAATTAAATATAGCATTTCCGATAGCACCCGGTCTTGCACCATTACCACCCGTACATCTTATAATCTGATTTGATGCAGTTCTATATTCAGGTCTTAAACTTGATGGCTTTACGACAAGGATTTTGCCTTCAAGATTTTCTCCAAATACTTCTTGATTGCACATATCGGCGGTTATAAGTTGCTTTGGAACACCTTCCTTAATATACTCGCTAACGATTTTTTCAAGCTGATTATCAAGGCGGTCAAAGTAATTTTTCATTGCCAATAAATAATCTTCGCTATGGTATATATCATCATAATACTCAAACATACCATTATTACGAACTTCGCAAACCATATAATATTGTTTATCAGGAGCTTTTAAGTTTTCGCATAATGCAAACTCTCTTACACCTACAAACATTGAATTGACAACTTTATAATCGTCAATCATTCTATTTTTTTCTTTCGCCACATTCAACACCTCATTTCACATCGTTTTTATGCCTTGCAGCATATATCTCTGCATAGTTGCAGGGAGGGTATTTTTCTAAATCTGCTTTCACTTGCTCCGTTGTTTTACAGAAAGAACATTTACCGCTTTTACATAGCATTTCTGTTAAAATTCTGCATTTCTTTGGAGTATGAAAATGACAGTTTAATTTATTCAATTTCATCACCGTCCAATGCTTTTAATTCAATAGTGCTTATAATTCTATATCCTCGACTTTTTGCAAGTTCTTTAAGTTCACAAATAAGCTTTCTGCGTTCTTCTTTTTGAACATTCTTCAAGGCTTCGTATGCCGTAGAATCGTTATAGCCACTATCGTTATATCGCATATCGGGTTGTTTAGTGTTTGGCATATCATCACCTCTCAGGCTCTCTTTTTTTATATTTGTTTTTCTTATCCACCTCAGAACCCCATATAGTTACATCCTTTGCAGGAATTTCGCCTTCGTTGAGCAGTTTCATCAAAGTTTTCAATGTTCCGTGCTTTTGGGAATATTCTCTTATTTCGTTACGATATGATGTTGATAAATCTCTGCACAAAGAACATTCGATGCTTTTACCGACACAACCGTCAACATCTCTGTATGTAGATGGCATATACATCAGATAATCACAACCACATCCCGAACAATGAAAACATCTATCCTCAACGATTCTGCTTGTTATTTCTTTACACTTTTCAGGAAACAATTCAATGTTTTTTCTTATTGATTGTTTTGTTACAATGACATATTGAATCTTGTTAAAACCCTCATAGTATAAAGGCTTGATTTTATCTCTGTGTTCTTTTACAACATCAAAAAATTCCTCAAAGCCGTAGATGTCCTTTCTATTTTCGTTTTTTGCATAAAACAAAGTGACGTTTTTTTCTTTTTTCGAAAACATAACATCACCTCTCAGGCTCCGGCGGTTTTTTCTTCTTCAGGTGTTCATAAAACTTAACCTTTTCAAGACCACGTTCAAGGAAATCTTTTTGAGCAGAAAGTAAGCTCGATGTGTAATGACCGCAATTATAATTATCTTTACTTCCGTAACATTCCCAAGTTACAAACTCATTAGGTCTTGTTTCGTGTACGCCAAGTACGATTTCTGATTCGCCGATTGTAATTGAGTTTGTTATGATGTATCCTGCGTTTTTTCTCCATTCCATAATGTTTACCTCCATAAAAATAGCCGACAACCTTTTTATTCATTGTCGGCATTATCTGTATTAAGTTTTTCAAGGCTTCGTTCCTCCTGACCTGCTATAATAAAGCAACACATCATTACTACACCAAAAACAGTTCCGGCAAAAAAAGCTAATGTTATCCATAACCAAGTCATATTTATCTCTCCATTTCTAATTTGCGATGCCATTTTTCAAGAAGCTTTATAATTGTATCTTCCATTTGTTGTTTTGAATAACCTTTAGGGAAGTATTTCTTTAATTTGTCATCGCCAAGTGTTATTTTAATCTTTTCTTCTTTTTGTTCCTGCATAATCGAAAGAATTACATCAGGATTTAATCGTCCTTCATCAAAGAAACGGTGCATTTTTTTAGCTTGTTCGATAGAAGGGCAAGTTTCTTCACTTTTAATTGCTTCCAAAACCGCTGCTTGTTCTTTAGTTTTTAAGTATGATAATTCAACACCTGCATTGAGTGCCATATCTTTACTGTCAACCATTGCAAGCAACGGATCAATCAATTCTGTCAGGCGAATATATCGTGAAATTTGATTTTTACTTTCGCCAACTTGTTCGGCTAAAATCTCTCTTGATTCCATTCCCGAAAAATTACTCCCAATTTGGGCGGAATTTTCTTGAGCAGGTCTGCCGGCTTTTCTTTTCATAGCTTCAAGTCGCATTTGGTAAGCAAAGGCTTTCTCGCTTGGTAGGATATTTTCTCTTTGCAAGTTACTGTCAACAAGAAGTATTATTGCCGTATCATCATCAAGATTTTTAACCACAACGGGAACTTCTGTTATGCCTGCCTTTTCACAAGCTCTTGCTCGTCTGTGCCCTGAAAGTATTTCATAACCGCCTTCAGGATGCGGTCTGACAACTATCGGGGAGAGAACTCCGTTTATTTTTATGCTCTCAACAAGTTCATCCATATCCTCATTATCAAGCACCTTAAATGGTTGTTCTGAATAGGGTTTTAATTCTGAAAGTTGCATCGGTACAATTTCTTCAGTTTTTCTCCCAGCATCTGTCTTAAATAAATTATCGAGTGTATTCCGACCTATGTTTATTCCGAAGTCTGCCATCGTTTAGCACCTCCTTTGTGAAGTTTCTGTAAGCTTCTGCAGCTATTCCTTTTTTATCATACTCAAATATGCTTTTACCAACACTCGATGCTTCTGCGGCTCTGATTGATGATGGTATTTCCGTTTTGAATATTTTAAGGTATTTTGAATAGTTTAATCTAATTACAGATGAAACCTCTTTGTTATATAGAGTTCGTCTGTCAACCATCGTTAAGAGTATTCCGCTGAATTTCAGATTAGGGTTTATCTGTTTTTGAACTTTGGTTACAGTTGTAACAAGTTGCTCTAACCCTTTTAGTGGGAGGTAATGTGCTTGAACAGGAATAATTACCTCGTCTGCAGCGACAAGAGAGTTTATTGTAAGCATACCCAAAGAGGGAGTGCAATCAATTAAAACATAGTCATAGTTGTCCTTTACACTATCTATGTAATTTTTCAAAACTCTTTCTCTGCTCATAATGTTTACAAGTGCCGTTTCCATACCTGACAACTCAATATTTGCAGGAACTAAATCAACACCTTCATTGTGATGTAAAATACCTTCTCCCGGTTTGATTTCTTTTTCTTCACAAGTTTTCTGCATTAGGGTTGAAAGTGTTACATCAAGTTCATCAGGATTCTGATAACCCAAGCTTTCTGTCAAACTGCCCTGAGCATCACAATCTATAAGCAAAACCTTTTTACCTTCGTTTGCAAGACCGACACCCAAGTTTACAGTTGTGGTGGTTTTTCCGACACCGCCTTTCTGATTTGCTATTGCAATAACTTTACTCATTTTCAAAAACCTCCTTGTGCCATATCGTTTTTAACCATATTTGACAAAACTGTATCTGCGGTTGCAGGCATATTAAAAAGGGAAGTAATTAAATATGCCTTTGGATTATAAATTTTTTCTGTGTGTCTGTTGAATTCCAAAAGAAATGATTCGAGATTTTCATTTGTAACTTCCCTGAATCTCTGCTTAACCAACTCTGCCGGATATTGTTTACCTTCAATAGTGTAATAAGGTGTGTTCATTGTCAAAACTTCAGCCATTATTTTTACTATCTCGTCGATAATAGGTCTATCTCTATCTGAAAGAAAACAATCATACTCAATATTTTCTTTTATTTCCTCAACTGCATCATTATATCTATCTATCCATCTTTGATTATTTTGTTCTATGTCCTCGCCGTATTGTTCCGGCTCTCTTTGATTGATAGATGGATTTTTTATATAATCAGTTTTTAATTCTTTTTTATTTGATTTATTAGTATTTAATTGCGTTGGATTTTCCAATGCTGGTTCTTCCAACATAGGTTCTCCCAATTTTGGATTATCCAACATTGGATTTTCCAATATTGGTTTTTTCAATTTAGATTCTACCGGGAACTCGTGTATCACATATTCAATACTTCCGAGTTGTCCTTTTTCGTTTCTGATTCTTTCTCTAACTACATAGCCTTGTTGCTCAAGTTCGAGAACGGCTACTCGTATTGCATCAACTCCTTCCTTGCTGATAAGTGATAATCCCTTTAGGGTATAATCCCATTCTTCCGGCAAAGAAAGCATCAAGGACATAAGACCTTTTGCTTTCAAAGTAAGATTTCGATTTCGCAAATGATGATTTGACATGATTGTAAAATCCTTCGTTTTTTCAATTCTAAAAACAGACATTATTTCACCTCCCAAACATAAATTTAGATAACAAAAAAAGAAGGTTGCTACACTCCCGTATTGGGAGGTAACAACCTTCTTTCTAAACATTTATTATGCTGCTAATTTGATATTTAATATCATTTCAGGTTCTTCAGCTTTCTTTTTTCTTGTATAATCAGGGCTTGTTCCATACTTCAAACAACGCTCAAACACTTGTATTTCTGCGAGTTTCAGGGCATTTTTATCAAAAGGAGCATTAGGCACACGATGTAGGGACAGAAGAACTTGCCCACCTTGAAATTGTTGGTTCATTGATAACACAGCTTGCAAAGAATGCATCAACAACTGAAATTGAAAACAGCCCTATGGCACCTTATTTTATCGATCACGGAAGAGGTGTTTACCCTGTTTCAGCAGCAGGAAACCCGTTTTCTGCAGAAACATTTTCTGTTACAGGGGACCCCATAGCAGACCTTAATGAAGACCTTGCAGCAGAACAGAAAGCAAGAGCAACCTATGACAATATTTTAAGAGTATCCGATGACCCTGATGTCAATGATGTTATTAAGTTCTTAAGAGAAAGAGAGGTCGTTCATTTTCAGCGTTTCGGTGAAGCGCTTGACTCAATTCAGAATAAACCTATGAGCAAAAATTTCTTTTGTATGGGTATGAAGAAATAATTTTTAAACTAGTAACAGGAGAGGACTTTTTCCCTCTCCTGTTAATTTGTTATTCAGTTTTTGTCAAGACAGCAGAACTGGACTGACCCCCTGTGTTTTCATTTGTATCGTTTCAGGGGGTCACCTCAAACCGTCCCCCATTTGTACAACAATGAAAGAATTTCTATGAAACTAAAAGGAATGAGTCCGGTGCAATACCGAACTCATTTACAAGCAAGTTAATATTTAATTTTGTCTAAACTTTGGGGTTCACTTCATTTGACCTCCCCCGATTTAGCTTGTTTTTTTACATAGACGCATCATTCCCTGCATTCTACCAAAAAAATGGTGAGCTATAATATCTGTAGCTAAGTGATGAAAAGCAGGCTGCTATAATTATTGCGGCAAAAACATACTTAATAATTCCGATTATAACTGAAAAGATACAGAATGTTCTTGTGTTCTGTGAATATATTCCTGCTTTTTTTATGTTACCAGCATTGATTTCTGCCTTTGTCATTACAGAAAAGACAATTGCTGCAATTCCAAAACCTATGCTTCCAAATATTGTGCATAGAATTGAAAAAACAAAATAATCCTTTGGCTTTTTCACATACTGTCTGTATATAGCTTCATAATATTTTTTCTCAGGAGTGTGTCTTTCAGGCTCCGGCTCTTTATACTGAGTTGTATCTTCCAAAACCTCTTCTACTGCAGGTTCAACCTCTTCATTAATATCCAAAGGCTGTTCCTGTTTTTCTCTTTCTTTTTTATTTATATCTGCAATATACATTCCGCAGGATGTGCAGTTATTATAGGTGTTTTCATTCTGGGCTCCGCAATTCGGACAATACATAAAAATTCCTCCTCTATTTTCTTTATTTGTATTATTCGACACAAATCCCTCTTTTCCTTTATTTTTAACTTAACATTTTTTCTCTCATATCCAGAAGAATTTTTTTCTCCAGCCTTGAAACCTGCACCTGAGAGATTCCAAGCTCTTTTGCAGTTTCCATCTGGGTTTTCTGTTTAAAATATCTTAAAGAAATTATTTTTCTTTCTCTTTCATTATACCCTTTCATTATATTTTCAAGAGTGATTTTATTCACAACCGAGCTTTCAAAATTCACGGGGCTTTCTATCTTTTCTATCAAAGTTCTGCTATCCCCTTTTTCAGTCTCTCCTGATGAATATATAGATTCCGGTCTTAACGATGCTTCTATAGCAACTGCAACATCCTCCGGCGATGCTCCCACTTTCTCCGATATTTCCTGCACTGTGGGCTCACATCCATTCTCTTTTATAAGTTCATCTCTTACCCTTGATATTTTCATAGAAAGCTCTTTTATACTTCTGCTTACCTTTATAATTCCGTCATCTCTCAAAAATCTTTTAACCTCTCCCATAATCATCGGCACAGCATAGGTTGAAAACTTAACATTAAAAGACGTGTCGAATTTGTCAATGGCTTTTATAAGTCCGATACATCCTATCTGAAAAAGGTCTTCTGTCTCCTGTCCTCTTCCCTGAAACCTTTTCACTATACTGTGGACAAGCCCTGTGTTTTCATTAATAATTTCATCCCGCGCACACCTATCACCTTTTTGTGCCTTTTCTATGAGAAAGTCAAAGTTTTCATTATATTTAAGCGGCATATAATCCTCCTGCTAGATTTTCAGTTTCTTTCTCATAGTTACCGTGGTTCCTTCTCCGTACTTCGATTTCACGGTTAAATCATCCATAAATGTTTGCATAACCGTGAAACCCATTCCGCTCCTTTCCCCGTCTGTGTCTGTTGTGAATAGCGGTTGCATTGCTCTCTCTATATCCTCTATTCCGACACCCTCGTCTTCAACAGAGATTTCAAGCTCGTCCCCCAAAATTCTGCAGATTATTTTCACAACCCCTATTCCGTTTATGTAGCCGTGAACAATAGAATTGGTCACAGCCTCCGAAACCGCTGTTTTTATATCTGCAAGCTCTGCTGCTGTCATCTCAAGCTGAACCGCAAATGCCGCAACTGCCGCTCTTGCAAAAGATTCGTTTGTGCTTTTTGCAGGAAATTCAAGTTTCATAAAATTCTCCATTTTTATCCCTCCTGTTTCTTAATTACATTCAAGTATTTTTTTAAGTCCTGATATTTCAAGTATCTTGTCAACCTGCTGGTTTGCTCTTATTACCATTGTTTTTCCGCCAAGAGAATTTATTATCTTATATCTCCCTGCAATAACCCCTATGCCTGAACTGTCCATAAATGACACCTTATTGAAATCAAGCACAAGATTTTTTATCTTTCTAAGCTCGATTTCCCTGTCAATCATCTCTCTTACATCCTTTGCACTGTGGTGGTCAAGCTCCCCCTCAGGCTTTACAACAAGTGTTGTTCCTATGTGTTCTATTCTTATATCCATTCTATATTACCTCCTTCATATATAATTTCTATAAATTACCAATTTTTTCCTTTTTTTATTTTATTAAATCGTCAGACAAAAAACGACAGCCGAAAACATTTTCGACTGTCGTCTTAAAATTATAAGTTATTATTCAAAGCTTTTTAAGGATTCAATAACTTTTTCAAGCATTTCCTTATATTTTTCGCCTTTCTTACGCTCCTCTTCAACAACGCTTGCGGGAGCCTTGTCAACAAAGCCTTTGTTATTTAATTTTCCTTCAACTCGTTTTATCTCATTTTCAAGGTTTGCTTTTTCCTTACTTAATCTTTCGATTTCTTTTTCTCTGTCAACCAGCTCGTCAAAAGGAATATAAATTTCCGCCTTATTAACAACCACAGAAACTGCATTTTCAGGAACATCCTTTTTATCTTTTGCAATAACAACGCCCTGAGCTGACGCAAGCTTTTCAAAGAACACTGTTGCATCTGAGAATGCATCCTCTTCGTCTGTGATAATAAAGAGCTTTGCTTTCTTTGACGGAGGAACATTCATTTTGTTTCTCACATTTCTTATGCCCTTGATTGCATCCATAATAACTTCCATATGAGCTTCTGCGTCTTTATTATCAAGCTTCTCATCAAAAGTGGGGAAGCTTGAAATCATAATGCTTTCACCCTCGTGAGGAAGTGCCTGCCAGATTTCTTCTGTTATAAACGGCATAAACGGATGGAGAAGCTTAAGTGTGTTTGATAAAACATAGCTTAAAACCTGTTGTGCGGTTATGTTTGCTTCACCTTCTTCAAAAAATCTTGGCTTAACAAGCTCGATATACCAGTCACAGAATTCGTCCCAGATAAAGTCATAAAGCTTCTGAACCGCAATACCAAGTTCATACTTATCAAGATTTTCTGTTACCTCTTTAACAAGAGCATTATATCTGCTTAATATCCATTTATCTTCTGCAAAAAGTTTTTCAGCTGACGGAAGTTCTGCCTTATCAATGTTTAAATTCATAAGAACAAATCTTGAAGCATTCCATATTTTGTTTGCAAAGTTTCTGCTTGCTTCAACTCTCTCAATATAAAATCTCATATCATTTCCGGGAGAGTTTCCTGTTGCAAGGGTAAATCTCAAAGCATCCGCTCCGTATTTATCAACAATTTCAAGCGGGTCAATTCCGTTGCCCAGGGACTTACTCATTTTTCTTCCCTGACTGTCACGGACAAGACCGTGAATATAAATATGCTTAAAGGGTTCTTTCCCAGTGTGTTCAAGACTTGAGAATATCATTCTTGCAACCCAGAAGAAGATAATATCATATCCCGTAACCAAAACTGATGTTGGGAAGAAATAATCAAGGTCTTCTGTTTTTTCGGGCCAGCCAAGAGTTGAGAACGGCCAGAGTGCTGAACTGAACCATGTGTCAAGAACATCCTCTTCCTGACGCATTGGCTGTCCGCACTTAGGACAAGTCTTAACATCTTCTATTGAAACAACTGTTTCTCCGCAGGCATCACAATAATATGCCGGAATTCTGTGTCCCCACCAGAGTTGACGGGAAATACACCAGTCGTGAACATTTTCCATCCAGTTCATATATGTTTTTGAGAATCTGTCTGGAATAAATGAAACTGTTTTGTTTTCAACAACCTCAATTGCCTTTTCAGCAAGAGGCTGCATCTTAACAAACCACTGTTTTGATGTTATCGGTTCAACTGTTGTTCCGCAACGATAGCAGGTTCCAACATTATGCGTGTGTGGTTCTGTTTTGATTAAAAGCCCCTGTTCTTCAAGGTCAGCAAGCATTGCTTTTCTGCATTCATAACGGTCCATACCTTCATATTTTCCGCCGTATGAATTAATTGTGGCATCATCATTCATAACCTTAATCTGTACAAGATTATGTCTTAATCCAACCTCAAAATCATTAGGATCGTGAGCAGGTGTAATCTTAACACAGCCTGTTCCAAATTCTTTGTCAACATATTCATCCGCAATAACAGGAATTTCTCTGCCAACAAGAGGAAGAATAAGCTTTTTGCCAACCAGCTCCTTATATCTTTCATCATCTGGGTTAACTGCGACTGCAGTATCTCCAAACAAGGTTTCAGGCCTTGTTGTTGCAATAACAACATATCCGTCTGAATCCTTAATAGGATATTTAATATGCCAGAAATTTCCATCCTGCTCTGTGTATTCAACTTCTGCATCCGAAAGTGCTGTTGCACAGCTTGGACACCAGTTTATAATTCTGTTTCCCTGATAAATAAGACCTTTGTTATAAAGATTAACAAAAACCTCTTTAACCGCTTTTGAACAGCCCTCATCCATTGTAAAGCGTTCTCTTTCCCAGTCGCAGGAGCATCCAAGCTTCTTTATCTGGTTTATAATACGGTTTCCATACTGTTCTTTCCAGTCCCATACACGCTCTAAAAACTTGTCTCTTCCAAGGTCATATCTTGTGAGACCTTCTTCTTTTCTTAAGTTTTCTTCAACCTTTATCTGGGTTGCAATTCCCGCATGGTCTGTTCCCGGAACCCAAAGAGCCTCATAGCCCTGCATTCTTTTTGTTCTAATTAAAATATCCTGAAAGGTTTCATCCAGAGCATGTCCCATATGCAACTGACCTGTTACATTTGGAGGAGGAATAACGATTGTGAAAGGCTTTTTATCCTTATTCACTGTTGCATGAAAATAGCCTTTGTCCATCCATTCCTTATATATTCTGTCTTCTACCTGTTTAGGTTCGTATGTTTTTGACAATTCTTTAGCCAAAACTAAACATCTCCTTCCGTATATGTAAATCTGCTACGCAGATAAATCCGCACATATACAGTTAGTATAACAAAATTCTGTTTAAATTGCAAGCATTTTAGCAAATTTTAAGTTTTTCAATTGACACAGATGCAACCTGTGTGTTAGTATAACATTGAAAGGAGCCTTGAAGTATGCTTAATATATCAGAAAATGCCATAAGAGAATACCTTACATTTCCTGTGCCTGAAATTATTATTTTAGACTCGGTTGACTCCACAAACAGCTACTTAAAAAAGCTTTCGGAAGAAAACATAAAAAAAGGTACTGTTGTTATTGCAAAAAATCAGACAAAAGGACGGGGCAGAACGGGAAACAGCTTTTTCTCTCCTAACGGAGGACTTTATATGAGCATCCTTCTTGATTCAGGGCTAAACACAGAATTTGTGACGGCAATTTCGGGAGTTGCCCTTTGCCGTGCCATAAAAAAATGCACGGATTTCTTGCCCAAAATCAAATGGGTTAATGATATTTATATAGACAAAAAAAAGATTTGCGGAATACTGGCGGAGGGAACAGTTTCACCTGACGGAAGCCTTAAAAATATTATTCTTGGCATCGGTCTTAACATTCTTGCTCCAAAGGAAGGTTTTCCCGAAGACATAAAACACAAGGCGGGAGCAATTTTTAAACAGGATATGCCTATAAATGCAGAAAACAAAATTACTGCAGAAATTATAAACTCCCTTTTTGAATTATTGACAGATAAAACAGATGCATTTATTGAAGAATACAGAAATATTTCCCTTCTTACGGGAAAAGAAATAGAATATAAAAAAAATAATCAAATCCTTACAGGGCGGGTTATTTCAATAGATGAAAAGCTTAGACTTGTGGTTATAACACAAGACGGTGAAAAAGACATTCTTTCATCAGGAGAAATAAAAATACTTAACTGGGAATAAAAAGAAGCTGTTTGAAAAAATTATTTCAAACAGCCTCTTTTTTTATTTCTCTCTGTCTACTATCGGAGAATCATTAAATAAGAATGATATTGACCAAAGTCCTGCAAGTCCCACAATAGTAAAAATTATTTTACTTATTAAAGAGGTTTGTCCTCCGAACAATGAACCTACCAAATCAATACCAAAGAGTCCGATTGAACCCCAGTTTATTGCACCGATAATAACAAGAATTAAAGCTAAAACATTCATTATAATATAATGCTCCTTTTTCTTTTTTATTTTCTTGTTTGTAGGGTAACAGTATAAAAACGAACCGTGATTTTGAAAGACAAATTTATGTTTCCTCTGCGTTAAAATGCTCGGCAATCCACAAAGGATTACCTGTGCTTTTGCCTTGATAAACCAAAAATTTGTTCGTTCAAAATTCTTCGACCTAAAACTTTGCAATTTGGGGCAGATTTTTGTGCGGAGGATGCAGATAGGCTGACGCCTATCAAAGACGACGCGCTAAAATACGCCTAAATTTAGAGTTTTAGGCAGGTTCGGGTTTACACTGTTACCCTATATTTTTAGTTTTTTTCTTTAAAATATACTTCCGATTTTTGCATATTAAAATTATAAATTTCAAATAATATTTTTAAAAAAGATTAGGTGATATTTTTGAAAAAATTTTTTCTTTATTTAATTGTAATAACTTTTGTTTTCTCTTTTTCCTTTGCAACAGAGGATTTATATTATGAGCTTTCAAACAACAGAAAATGCTTATCAGCTGCCACAAAAATTGCAGAACTTACAGATGCTGACGACATTGCAATTTTATACAAAGATAAAAACCTTCTTTGCGGACTTCGTCTTAGGGACCGAACTTTTTCAGAAGATGACAGAAATCTTGTTATGGAAATTTTAAAAAATGATTTTTCTGTCATAAAAAATTTCCGTCTTGAAGCAAACAACGCTCTATCTCAGGATATTTTAGAGCTTTCTTATTATTCCTCAAAAAACATTCATAAATACATTTTATCCTCCAGATTTGATTTTTTAATGGCAAAGAATTGATTTAATTTTTAAATTATGATAAAATGAATATAATCATATATAGTTTTAAGAAAGGAATGTTTTTAATGAATAATATTTTAAGTGTGGCTTTAACAGATGGCGTAAGTCTTCATCTTGCCAAATCAGAAAAATTTAAAACAAATTTACTTAGTTTATATATAAAAATTCCCGTTACAAAGGAAAATGCGACATTATCCGCACTTCTTCCGAAGGTTTTAAGACGAGGAAGCAAAGCTTACCCCTCCCTTTCCGCAATCGCAACAAACTGCGAGGAGTTATACGGAGCTTCTTTTTATTCAGGGCTCAGGAAAAAAGGTGACTTTGCTTTTTTATACTTTTCTCTTGAGTTTGTTTCGGGAGAATATTTGAAAGACAGTAATATTCTTTCAGATGCAATAGATTTCTTAAAAGAACTTGTTTTTAATCCGAAAACAGAACACGGAGTTTTTGACAAAAGCTTTGTTGACTCCGAAAAAATAAATTTAAGAGACGATATTGAAGGTCTTATCAATGAGAAAAAAGAATATGCAGACCAGAGAGTGAAAGAGATAAGCTTTGAAGACTCACCATACGGAATATCTCCTTTTGGTTTTAAAGAAGATATAGACTCTATCACACCAGAAAGCTTATATGAATACTACAAAAAAGTTATAACAGAATGTAAAATGGACTTTTTCCTGAGCGGAGCGTTTGATGCAGAAAAAGCACCATCTATATTATCCGAGAGTTTTTCAGATGTTTTATCTCCAAGGAATCCTGCTTATCTTCCAACAGCTATTGCAAAAAGTAATAGTGGAGATATAAAAAGGGTTACCGACAAAATGGATGTTACTCAAAGCAAGCTTTGTATCACTATGTTCACAGACACAGACCCATTTTCTCCTGAATATTATGCATCGGCGGTGTTTAACTGCATATACGGCGGAAGTCCTTTCTCAAAACTTTTTAACAATGTGAGAGAAAAGCTTTCACTTGCATACTATGTTTCATCCCGTCTTGACAGGCAAAAGGGATGTATGCTTATAAGCTCGGGCATTGAAAATGACAAATTTCAGGATGCATACAGCGAGATTATGCTCTGGCTTGATAAAATGAAAGCCGGGGATTTTTCAGACGATGAAATCCTGTCTGCAAAAAAATATCTTGAAACTAACTTAAATTCAATAGCCGACAGTCTCAGGGCATCAGAAGACTATCTTATTTCCGCTTTATCAGAAGAGAGACAGCCTGAAACAATCGAAAATCTTGTAAGCAACCTAAACAAGGTTACAAGAGATGAAATTATTAAAATTGCAAACAAGGTTCATCCTGACACAGTTTATCTTTTAACAGGAAAAGACATATAAGGGAGGGCAAAGATTATGGATTTTAAAATAATTGATAATAAATCAATAAATGAAAAAATACTGTGGGGAGTCCACCAGAGCGGACTTAAGATTTATATTATACCCAAAAAGGGTTTCAGCAAATACTATGCTATATACGGCACCGACTACGGCTCCTGCGACATTGAATTTATAGCTCAGGGAGAAACCGAAAAAACCCCTCTTCCAAACGGTATTGCTCATTTTCTTGAACATAAGCTTTTTGAGGAGGAAGATGGAAAAAATGCCTTTGACCGTTTTTCTGTTACGGGAGCAAATGCCAATGCTTACACAAGCTTTGACATAACCGCATACCTTTTCTCCTGCACTGACAAGTTCTATGAAAATCTTGAAATTCTTTTAGACTTCGTTAACCATCCTTATTTTACAGAGGAAAATGTTGCAAAGGAACAGGGCATTATCGGGCAGGAAATCAAAATGTATGACGATGAACCCGGTTGGAGAGTATTTTTCAATATGCTTGGTGCAATGTTCCACAACAACCCTGTTAAAATTGATATTGCAGGAACAGTGGAAAGCATAGCGGAAATCACGCCAAAGCTTTTATATAAATGCACCGACAATTTCTATCATCCGTCTAATATGACACTTGTTATGGTTGGGGATATTGACCCAGAAAAAGCAGTTTCTTTGGTTGATAAATATGTCCAAAAAACTTCAAATGACGGGCTGAAAAGATTTACCTATGACGAGCCTAAAGAAAGAGTAACAGAATTTGCAAGTCAGAAATTAAGTGTTTCTATGCCTATATTTATGATAGGCTTTAAGGAAACCGAAAGCTATGGGAATGGAGATGAGCTTTTGAAGAGACAGCTTGTAACAGAGCTTATTCTTGATATGTTCTTCGGGCAGAGCAGTGATTATTATATGTCCCTTTATGAAAAGGGTCTTATAAATGCAAGCTTCTCTAAAGAAACAGAGCTTGAAAAAACCTACGGTTTTTCATCACTTTCGGGAGAAAGCAAAAACCCAAAAGAAGTCTATAAAATCACCCTTGACTATATAGATAAAATTTCAAAAGAGGAAATCGACAAAGAAAAATTTAGTCGTGCAAAGAAAGTTTTAACCGGAAAACATCTGAAAAAATTCAACAGTGTTGAAAACATTGGAAACGGCTTTATAAAAAGCTTTTTTGACGGACAAAATCCGCTTTCTGTCTTTGATATAATAAACAGTATCAAAGAAGATGACCTTAAAGCAAGACTTTCATCTCACTTTGACACAAAAAATTCTGTTTTATCAGTTGTTGAGCCTATAGACTAAAGAGGTGCCCTATGGAAAACATTATTAAATTTGAGAATCTTGGTCTTACCTTTAATATAAACCGCACCGCAATTTCAATCTTCGGACTTAATATATACTGGTATGGTGTAATTATTGCTTTCGGACTTATAATAGCATTTATTTATGCAACAAAGGAAGCAGAAAAAAAAGGCATTACTCAGGACGATTTGCTTAATCTTTTCATTATCGCTCTACCTTGTGCTATAGTGGGAGCAAGACTTTATTATGTTATTTTCAGCTTTGATGATTATAAAAATAATCTCCTTGAAATTTTTAACCTCAGGGCTGGTGGAATTGCCATATACGGAGCAATTATCGGAGCATCTCTTGCGGTTTTTCTTTACTGCAGGAAGAAAAAGATTGACATTTTTAAGGTTCTTGATATTTTCGCGGTTGGACTATTAATAGGGCAGGCAATTGGAAGATGGGGAAATTTTGTTAACGGAGAGGCATTCGGAGGCACCACCTCTACCCTCTTTGCGATGACTATTATAAAAGACGGAAATATGATAGCCGAGAATGTTCACCCAACATTTTTCTACGAATCAATGTGGAATTTTCTGGGTCTTGTTATTCTTTTATTATATAAAAGAAAACAGGCATTTAAAGGAGAGTTGTTTTCTCTTTATATGTTCTGGTATGGCCTTGGAAGATTTCTGATTGAGGGACTAAGGGCTGATTCATTATACCTTGGACCTTTCAGAATTTCGCAAATAATATCTCTTATTTTGTTACTTGCAGGAGCTTACATAATAGTTAAAGGCAGAAAAAAAGCAAAATCGAAAAAAGAATAATTTATGCAGGGCATTCCTCATCTGAGGATGCCTTGTTTTTTCCTTATTTTAAAAAATATCATAAACTGTTCATATAACTCATACAATAGTACAAAGTACAAGTGTTGGAGGAATTTAGAATGAACAGCATATACCACGATATTGCCAGAAGGACAGACGGCGACATATATATTGGCGTTGTGGGTCCCGTGAGAACGGGCAAATCAACCTTTATAAAAAATCTTATGGAGCTTCTTGTTATTCCTAATATACAAAACAGCTATAAAAAAGAAAGGGCTCTTGATGAACTTCCCCAGAGTGCAGGCGGAAAGACCATCATGACAACCGAGCCCAAATTCATTCCCAACGAAGCCGCCGAAATATCTCTTGCAGATAACACAAATTGCAAAATAAGACTTATTGACTGTGTTGGATATATTGTTAAAAGTGCAGGAGGCTACATTGAAAACGATGCCCCCAGAATGGTTATGACTCCCTGGTCAACAAGTCCTATGCCCTTTGCAGAGGCTGCCGAAAAAGGAACCCGAAAGGTTATTTGCGACCACTCAACCATAGGCATTGTGGTTACCACAGACGGAAGCTTTTCAGAAATTGAAAGAGATGATTACATAGAGCCTGAAGAAAGGGTTATTTCAGAGCTTAAGGAAATAAACAAGCCTTTTGCCATTGTCCTGAACTCTTTAAATCCTCACTCCGAAAAATGCA
This sequence comes from Clostridia bacterium, assembly GCA_045575975.1. Classification (GTDB taxonomy): domain Bacteria; phylum Bacillota; class Clostridia; order Monoglobales; family Monoglobaceae; genus RGIG8709. Next base: position 22,224 of record JAZNFO010000064.1, read on the forward strand.
TCAAACTTAAAAAGGAGCTTGAGGAAAAATATAACGCATCTGTTATTCCTGTTAATTGTATGGACCTTACAGATGAGGATGTTGAAAAAATCTTAAAAGAAATTCTTTATGAATTTCCTCTCAGCGAAATCAGAATTTCTATTCCAAAATGGATAACCGCTCTTGATAACGACAATCCTCTTAAATGTGACTTTTTGAATCTTATTTATGATAATACAAAAAATTCTATGAGGCTTTCGGATATAAAAACTTTAGTTGAAAAAATATCTGAATACGAAAACACCGAGGAATGTCATCTTATAGAAACCCGACCTGCAGACGGAACTGCGGAAATTCTTATAAAAACTCCTGATGACCTTTTCTATGAAACCGTTGGAAAACAAACAGGCTTCAAAATCGAAAACCAGCAAGGACTTATGGAGCTTTTAAAAAATCTCTCCGAAATCAAAGCAGAATATGACAAAATCGAAACTGCTCTTATGGAAGTTAAACATAAGGGATACGGAATTGTGTCTCCTACCATTGATGAGCTTTCCTTGGAAGAGCCCGAAATTGTGAAGCAAGGAAGCAGATTCGGGGTTAAGCTTAAGGCATCCGCTCCCAGCATACATATGATAAGGGCAGATATTGAAACCGAAGTTTCACCTATAGTTGGAACGGAAAAACAATCCGAAGAGCTTGTTCATTATCTCTTAAATGAATTTGAAACAGACCCTAAAAAGATTTGGGAGTCCAATATCTTTGGAAAATCTCTTCACGAACTTGTGAACGAAGGGCTCCACAACAAGCTTTATAAAATGCCTGATGATGCACAAATGAAACTGCAGGAAACTCTGCAAAGAATTATCAATGAGGGCACTGGCGGTCTTATCTGCATAATACTTTAACTAAAGTCCCCAAAGTTTTTATCTTTGGGGATTTTTTCAAAAGGAGTTTTTATGTTAAATTATGTATGGGTTTTTATGCTTATTATTTCCTTTGCTGTTTCCTGCATAAATGGCAAAATGGAGGCACTCAGCAATTCAATTTTTCAAGGTGCACAGGATGCTGCCTCCCTCTCTTTTTCCATGCTCGGGGTTATGTGTCTTTGGTCGGGACTTTCAAAAATAGCAGAAAAATCAGGTCTTATAGATATTTTAAAAAAAAGTCTGTATCCCATAACAAAATTATTATTTCCGGATCTTAAGAAAAATTCTCCTGCCCTTTCAGCAATTGTTATGAACATAACCGCAAACCTGTTAGGAATGGGTAATGCCGCAACACCTCTTGGAATAAAAGCTATGAAAGAGCTTGAAAAAATAAATCCTGAAAAAAACACCGCAAGTAACGAAATGTGTATATTTGCAGTCATAAACACCGCATCAATTCAGCTGCTCCCATCAACTCTTATTGCTCTTCGACAAAGCTTTGGCTCAAAAAACCCGGGAGAAATTATTCTTCCCGTTTGGATATGCGGCTTTCTCGTTATAACAATTGCCATATCCTTAGCAAAAATATTTTCATTGAAAAAAGAACCTGCGAGGCTTGAACCATGACAATAATTTCCGCATACAGCATTCCTTTAGTTATTATTTTTATTATTCTTTACGGAGCAAAGAAAAAAGTTCCCGTTTATGACACCTTTGTTCTTGGTGCAAAAGACGGAATAGAGACAACCTTTTCAATCATCCCGCCTTTAGTTGGTCTTATGGTTGGAATTTCTGCACTTCGTGCATCAGGTACTGTTGATTATATTGCAAAGCTTTTATCTCCCCTTCTTTCTTTTATACATATGCCGCCAGAGGTTCTTCCTCTAGCACTTCTCCGACCCGTTTCAGGTAGCGGCTCTATGGCAGTTGTAAGCGATATTTTCAAAAACTTTGGATGCGACTCCTTTATTGGAAGGTGTGCTTCCGTTATGATGGGTTCAACTGAAACAACCTTTTACACTCTGGCAGTTTATTTTGGCGCAACAAAGGTTAAAAACACCCGTTATACACTAAAAGCAGCCTTGTCCGCCGATATTTGCGGAATGCTGCTTTCTGTTTTCATTGTTCGTTTGTTATTTAAATAACCCGTGCCAGAGAGTAAAGATAATCTGACAACCTGTTTATATATACTAAATTTCTGCATTCTATATTATATTTTCCGGATGCAGAAACCATATATCTTTCTGCGCGTCTTGCAACTGTTCTTGCAATATCAACTCTTGCGGAGGCTTCGTTTTTTCCGGGAAGAACAAATTCTGTCACATCTCCTGTCTCTTTCTGCAGTTTATCGATTTCTTCCTCAAGTACTGATATATCATCATCTGTAATTTTTTCTTTTGTTTCTCCCTCGGTTGCAATATCTCCCATAATGCATACAAGTCTTTTCTGCAAGGTCTCAAGAAATATTCTTTCGTGGCTTTCTTCAAGCCCAACCTTTGCAAAACCTATAAAGCTTGAAAGCTCATCAAGAGTGCCAAGAACATCAAAAATAATATCGCACTTTTTAATTCTTTCCTTACTGCAAATAGAAGAAAAACCTTTGTCTCCCATTTTAGTGTATATTTTCATTCACTTCACTTCTTTCAAAGTTTTATTTTGACAAAATTTCCCGTTTCAAGTAAATCGGGCAAAACTCTACAATCAATACATTTGATTTTTACACCCTTTTTTTCAGCATTTATGAGAGCATCCGCAAACTCCGGATGAGTTTTTCTGTTTGGCTCAAAATACAAAACATCCTTCATCTGCACAACAAAGAATATATATGCCTCATACCCATCTTTTACACACTCACAAAGCTCATTTATATGTTTCAAACCTCTTTCCGTGGGTGCATCGGGAAAACTGACCACTCCCTCATTTTCAAGGGTTACACCCTTTATTTCGATAAAGATTTTTTTATCTTCTGTCTCCACATAGAAATCAAATCTTGAATTTTTATACCTACATTCAGGCTTTAAATAGGATAATTTCCCAAAATAATTCCTTTTTTGAAGCCATTCTGAAAAAACCTTATTAGGCGCCTGACTGTCCATATTGATAAGTCGTTCTCCCTTTTTCACCGCTATCAGGTCATATTTGGTTTTTCTTTCCGCTTTATTAAATTCCTGAACATAAATTTTCGCGCCCTGAACAAGTAATTCACGGCATCTGCCTGTGTTTTTTACATGGCAAATTTCTGCTTTTCCGTCCACCAGAATTTCCGCAATAAACCGGTTTGGTCTTCTTATAAATTCTGCCTCTTTAATATTTTCATATTTCATAAATTATTTATCCCAGAAAACAATTTCTCCACTCTCACGAGTTTTATTCATATCAATAAGTCTTTGGTTTTCACTTCCTCTGAATTTCAGGCTTATATTTTTCTTTTCTTCCACAAACTCACCGTCAACCAAAACATCAATCAAAGAAAGTAATTTATCTGTTTCTTCACATCTGCATATTGAATCTTTCTCTCCTGTAAGCTCCTCCAGAGTGTATCCGCTGAAAAACCATATACTTTTACCTGGCAGTTCTTTCTTTATCCTTTCAATAAAAGGTAGCAAAGATTTTTGATTTTCTACTTCAAATGGCTCTCCACCAAGAACAGTTATGCCATGAACATAATCAGGAAGAAGGGATTTTATTATTTCTTCCTCCGTTTCTTTCGTAAATGGCTCACCATAAGAGAAATTCCAGGTTTCAGGATTAAAGCATCCTTTACAGTGATGTCTGCAGCCTGATACAAAAAGAGCAGTTCTAACGCCCACTCCATTTGCTATGTCATTATATTTTATATTTCCAAAGTTCATTATTTCCCTCCAAAATAAAAGGATGTAAAAAAACTCGTTTTTTACATCCGCTTTTCTGACGGGGTTAGGAAAAAAAGATTCAGAATGAACAAACTGAACCCCAAGGGGTTACCCGAAGGCGTACATTGGTACGCCGAGAGGTGAAGTTTGTTCATATCAAAAACAATTCTTTGTTTTTGAGGTCTGGACTTTTTTTACAATCCCTTTTATAGATGCATAACTCTTTCTTTTATTTCCTGAGTTCTGCCCTGATTCCAGAACTGAGTTCCGATATATCCACAGGTTCTTCTTGCAACATTCATTCTTTCCTGGTCATGATTCTGACAGTTAGGACATTCCCAGATAAGCTTTCCGTCTTCATCCTTAACAACCTGAATTTCACCCTCATATCCGCACACATGACAATAATCGCTCTTTGTGTTCAATTCTGCATACATAATATTGTCATAAATGAATTTCATAATTTCAAGAACTGCTTCAATATTATTCTGCATATTCGGAACTTCAACATAGCTTATAGCACCGCCCGGTGACAACGCCTGGAACTTGCTTTCAAGGGCAAGCTTTGAAAAGGCATCTATCTCCTCTGTTACATGAATATGATATGAATTTGTTATATAATTCTTATCTGTTATGCCGGGAATCACTCCAAAACGCTTCTGCAAGCCTTTTGCAAACTTATAAGTTGTGGATTCAAGCGGTGTTCCATATAGTGAATAGTGAATATTCTCTGCAGCTTTCCACTCTGCACAAGCATCATTTAACTTCTGCATTATGCGGAGACCAAATTCTTCACCCTCAGGCTCTGTGAGTTTTTTGCCGGTTAATGCATAAACACATTCCCAAAGACCCGCATAACCAAGAGATATTGTTGAATATCCTCCGTGCAACAGCTTATCTATTGTCTCGCCTTTTCCAAGACGGGCAAGTGCTCCGTGCTGCCAAAGAATAGGTGCAGCATCTGTCATTGTGCCTTCAAGTCTTTCGTGACGACATTTTAATGCTCTGTGGCAAAGTTCAAGTCTTTCATCAAGAACAGCCCAGAATTTATCCTTATCACGGCTTGCACTAAGAGCAACATCAGGAAGATTTATGGTTACAACACCCTGATTAAATCTGCCGTAATACTTTGGTTTTCCGTTTTCATCAACATAAGGAGTTAAAAAGCTTCTGCAGCCCATACAGGTATAACAATTTCCGTCACCATTGGGATCAACTTTGAGCTTAAGCATAATTTTTTCTGAAATATAATCAGGAACCATACGCTTTGCAGTACATTTTGCGGCAAGCTCTGTTAAATAGTAATAAGGAGCATCTTCCTTAATATTATCTTCCTCAAGAACATAAATAAGCTTTGGAAATGCAGGTGTTATATAAATACCTTTTTCATTTTTAACACCCTGATAACGCTGAAGTAGAACTTCCTCTATAATAATCGCAAGGTCTTTCTTTTCCTGCTCTGATTTTGCTTCTCCAAGATACATAAACACGGTTACGAAAGGTGCCTGACCGTTGGTTGTCATTAAAGTTACAACCTGATACTGAATGGTTTGAACCCCTCTTTTTATTTCCGCCCTTACTCTTTTTTCAACTATATCAACAATTCTGTTCTCGTCCTTTTCAAGACCTAAAATTTCAAATTCCTTTTCAACATCTTTTCTGATTTTTTCTCTTGAAATCTGCACAAAAGGAGCAAGATGTGCAAGTGATATACTCTGTCCGCCATACTGACTGCTTGCAACCTGAGCAATAATCTGTGTCGCAATGTTACACGCCGTAGAAAAACTATGTGGTTTTTCTATCATTGTTTCACTGATTACTGTTCCGTTCTGGAGCATATCCTCAAGGTTTACAAGATCGCAGTTGTGCATATGCTGAGCAAAATAATCTGCATCGTGGAAATGAATAAGCCCTTCATCATGAGCTTTAACTATATCCTCAGGAAGAAGAAGTCTTCTTGTTATATCCTTACTTACTTCCCCAGCCATATAGTCTCTCTGCACACTGTTTACAGTTGGATTTTTATTTGAATTTTCCTGTTTAACCTCTTCATTGTTACATTCAATAAGACTTAAAATCTGGTTATCCGTTGTGTTTGATGTTCTTATAAGGCTTCTTGTGTAACGATAACGGATATATCTCTTTGCAGTTTCATAAGCCCCTTGCTTCATAAGAAGAGTTTCTACAAGCTCCTGTATTTCTTCCACGGAAAGAGCTCTGTTCATACACTTTGCAGTTTCTTCAACTGTCTGTGCAATTCCATCTATCTGCCACCTTGCAAGTTCTCTCTCATCTGTTGTCGCCTTATTTGCTTTTTCTATAGCAGCAACAATTTTTTCTCTGTCAAAAATCGCTTCTGCTCCATTTCTCTTAATAATCTTCATTTCCCTTTTTCCTCCCCGTAAAATACCCTTCTTATCCAGTATTTTTCTCTTATATGTATAAAATCCATTCGTTTTATAAGGTACATTTTTAAGTATAGTATAAATATTGCACTCTGTCAACACATTTTTTTGCACTCTTTTTGCAAAAACCCTGTAAGCCTTACCACAAGCGGTATTGTGTTAAAAAAATTTTTCGCACAATATATTGTGGTTTTTCTTAATTTTACAATTTCTGGAAATACACACATTTTTTTGCTTCAAAGGGCATAATTTTTAAAAATTTTTATTTTATAGCATACAATATATTGTGTTGTACTAAAATTTTATATACAAATTAAGGGTACAAAAAAACGCCCTTTGCTTGTGGCAAAAGGCATTTTTGTTTTAGTTATTATTCTTTGTTACTGTTTTCGATTATCTTTTTTGCAATCTGCTCCGGAACCTGTTCATAGCCCTTAAATTCAAATTCAAAGCTACCTCTTCCCTGAGTCATTGACTTAAGTTCTGTTGCAAAGCTTCCCATTTCACCCTCGGGAACATCAGCAATAATCTTAACATTCTTTTCATCAACCGGTTCGTTTCCAAGAACTCTTCCGCGGCGTTTGTTAACATCGCCCATTATATCACCCATATATGATGATGGAACATAGATAGTTAATGTTCCGACAGGCTCTAAAAGAACAGGAGATGCTTCCTGAAGACCTGCCTTATATGCAATTGATGCAGCAGTTTTGAATGCCATTTCAGATGAATCAACCGGATGGTATGAACCATCATATAATGTTGCCTTTAGTCCAACAACAGGATAGCCTGCAAGAACACCTTTTTGCATTGAGTCTCTTATTCCTTTTTCAACTGCAGGGAAATAGTTCTTAGGTACTGCACCTCCGAACACATTGTCGCAGAATACAAGGTCATCTGAATCACAAGGCTCAAATTCAATCCATACATGACCATACTGACCGTGTCCGCCTGACTGTTTCTTGTGCTTACCTTCAGCCTTAACACTCTTTCTTATAGTTTCTCTGTAAGCAATTTTCGGTGCTTCAAGCTTAACACCAACACCAAATTTATTCTTAAGCTTGCTTATTGCAACCTCAATATGCTGTTCTCCTATACCCTTTATAAGCTGCTGATGTGTTTCTGTGTTAAGTTCCATTGAAAGGGTTGGATCTTCTTCCATAATCTTATGTAAGCCTGCACTTATCTTTTCTTCATCACCCTTTGATTCAGGAAGAATTGCCATTGACATACAGGGCTTTGGGAATTCAACATCCTCAAGTGTCAGTATATTATCCTTCTTGCAAAGAGTGTCTCCTGTTGATGTTTCGGAAAGCTTTGGAATAACTGCTATATCCCCTGCTTTAACCTCAGCTATATCAATCTGTTTCTTACCCATCATATAACAGATTTTGCTTACCTTTTCTTCCTTACCTGTTTTTGAATTATAAAGGACATCTTCTTTTTTGATTGTTCCCTGATAAACTCTTATAAAGCTTAATCTTCCAATAAACGGGTCTGAAATTGTTTTAAAAGCACGGGCAACAAGGCTTCCTGCCGGATCAGCAGCAAGTTCAACCGGTTCACCATTCTTATCCATTGCAAGCATGTCCTCAATTCTGTGAGGTCCGGGGAAGTATCTTACTATTGCATCAAGCAAGAGCTTTGTTCCCTGATTTTTTATAGCACTTCCGCAGATAACAGGAACAATTGTTTTTCTCTTTGTTCCATGTCTTAACGCTCTTTCTATTTCTTCTTCGCTGAATTCTTCTCCTGCGAAGTATTTCTCCATAAGCTCATCATCGGTTTCAGCAACCGCTTCCATAATCATTTCACGGATAGGTGCGATTTCATCCATTTTGCTTTCGGGGACAGGTCCGTCAACATAATTTCCTTCGCCAAACTTTCTTGAATACATTCCAACAACATTTATAAATTCATTTATGCTGTCTCCCTCTTTAACAGGAAGCAAAAACGGTGCAATAGTTGGTCCGAATGCATCTTTGAGTCCCTGAAGAGTTTTCGGAAAATCTGATTTTTCGCTATCAAGCTTGTTGACAAAGAAACAAACAGGGATATTATGCTTTTTACAATAATCCCAGACTTTTTCTGAGCCAACATCAACGCCTGATTTTCCGCTTATAACTATAACTGCACAGTCTGCAGCAGTTAGCCCGCTGATTTTTTCACTTTCAAAATCAAAAAATCCCGGAGTATCCAATATATTAATTTTTGTATTAGCCCATTCAACGGACATAAGTGAAGTGTTAACAGAACAATGTCTTTTTGTTTCTTCTGCATCATAATCACTTACTGTTGTTCCGCTCTGCACACTTCCCATACGCTCAACTGCGCCACAGGAATAAAGCAGTGCTTCACAAAGAGAAGTTTTTCCCTTCTGTCCATGTCCTACAATTGCGATATTTCTTATATCGCTCGCCAAATAATCTTTCATTTTCGTCTAACCCTCCGTCCAATATTTATATTACTGTATATCTTATATACTATATTTCAATTATATTTTTTTTATGACCATTTGTCAATATATACAAGAAATTCTTTTGGACTATTTTGAGATTTTAGCACTTTGCATAAAACATATTATCTCCTTGTGTTTATTTTTACGAAACAAAAAAGAGAGCATAAAGCTCTCTTATAGTTTACAAATATCAGACTAACCCATTAATTTAACTAATACAGCTTTTTGTGCGTGAAGACGATTTTCTGCTTCGTCGAAGATTTCATTTGCATGTTCTTCAAGAACTTCTGCAGTTATTTCTTCTCCTCTGTGTGCAGGTAGACAATGGAGCACCATTGCATCTCCCTTTGCAACACTTAAAAGCTCTTTGTTTATCTGGAAGCCTTTGAAAATTTCTTTTCTTTCATTAGCTTCACTTTCCTGACCCATTGATGCCCACACATCTGTTACAAGAACATCTGCATCTTTAGCCGCTTCCTTAATATCATCTGTGCATAGAAATTCACCTGTTTCTGCCGCCCATTTCATAAGCTCTGAATCCGGCTGATGTGTTTTCGGGCAGGCAACTGCAACCTTCATTCCCATTTTTATACCGCCAACAATCAGAGAATTTGCCATATTGTTTCCGTCACCAACAAAGCACATCTTAAGACCTTCAAGCTTACCCTTATGTTCCTTTATTGTCATAAGGTCTGCAAGAACCTGACAGGGATGACAATAGTCGGTAAGTCCGTTTATAACAGGGATTGAGCCATATTTTGCAAGGTCTTCAACCTCTTTTTGTTCATATGTTCTTATCATAATTCCGTCTAAAAATCTTGAAAGAACTCTTGCTGTATCCTCTGTTGGCTCCCCTCTTCCAATCTGCAAATCATTTGATGATAAAAACATTGGATTTCCCCCAAGGTCATACATTCCAACCTCAAAGGAAACTCTTGTTCTTGTTGATGATTTCTGAAAAATCATACCAAGTGATTTACCTTTTAAAAGTTCATGGGGAATTCCATTTTTCTTTTTATATTTAAGGTCTGCTGCAAGATCCAAAACCTCATTTATATCTTCCTTTGAAAAATCCATAAGTTTTAATAAATGTTTCATTATTCTATCACTCCTTTTATAATTTTAAGACCTTTGTCAATATCTTCATAGCTTATATTAAGAGGCGGGAGAAGTCTTAATTTATCCTTTGCGGTTAAAACCAAAAGACCCGCATCCAAACACTCTGAAAGCACATCGCCTGCATTCTTTTCAAGCTCTATACCTATCATAAGTCCCATTCCGCTAATATTTTTTACGCCTTTTATTTCAAGCAGTTTTTTCTTTATGTATTCACCCTTTTCGCTGACCTCTTTTAAGAAGGCATCATCTATTCTTTCTGCAATACTGCAAGCCGCCGCACAGGACACGGGGTTACCCCCAAAGGTTGAACCGTGAGAGCCGAAGCCTAGCACTCCTGCAGTTTTTTCAGAGAACAGACAGGCGCCAATTGGAAGTCCTCCTGCAAGACCTTTTGCAGTTGTTACTACATCAGGATTTACTCCATAATTCATATATGCAAAATATTTTCCGCATCTTCCGTTTCCTGTCTGAACTTCGTCGATAACTAAAAGCATATCCTTTTCTTTGCAAAGTTCTTCGCATTTTTTTACAAAGTCAAGGCTTAAATTATTAACTCCGCCTTCACCCTGAATAACCTCCATCATTATTGCACAGCAGTTATTCTCGTCTGCAAGTTTTTTCACATCCTCAAAGTTATCAGGCTCTGCATACACAAAGCCTTCTGTGAACGGTGTGAAACTTTTATGAAAAACATCCTGACCAGTTGCAGAAAGAGTTGTTACTGTTCTTCCGTGGAAGCTATTTTTTAAGGTTATGATAACATTTTTGTTTTCATCCTTATCAGTTCCGTATTTTCTTGCTGTTTTTATGGCACATTCGTTTGCCTCTGCCCCTGAATTTGAGAAGAACACCTTATCCATTCCCGACTTTTCGCACAAAAGCTTTGCAAGGCGGGCACATGGCTCTGTGTAGTAATAATTGCAGGTATGCTGAATTTTTGATATCTGTTCTTTCACCGCATTCTGCCAAACCTCGTCACAAGCACCAAAGGTGTTAACTGCTATTCCGCTTCCAAAATCCAAATATTCTTTTCCATTTTCATCATATAAATATGAACCCTTACCCTCAATAATTGCAACATCAAGTCTATGGTAGGTTCCCACTACATACGATTTGTCAATTTCCTTAATGTTCATATATATCTCCTTAGTATATAAGTTCTTCTATTTCACCAGCTAAAGCCTTTGCCTGCTCTTCGCCTTCTGTTGCAATAAAGATTGTGTCATCTCCTGCAATAAGTCCGATAACATTATCAAGTTTCAGAGTTTCGATAGCAACGGCACAGCCCTGAGCAGAGCCCGGAATTGTTTTTAAAACAACAATATTGCAGGCTTCTTTAACAGAAACTGCGGCATGTCTTAAAACCGCAGAATACCTGCCCATAACCCCTGCTTCGCTTTCCTTTTCAGGAAGAGCATAGCAATATCTTCCAAGCTTATCCGAAATCTTTATAAGACGAAGCTCCTTTATATCCCTTGAAACAGTTGCCTGAGTCACATCAAAGCCTTTTTCTATAAGACAACCGGTAAGTTGGCCCTGAGTTTCAACGGGATTTTCGCTGATAAGCTTTATAATAAGGTCCTGTCTTTCCTTTTTTGAATACTTCAAATTATCCTTTGTATTCATATTATTCTCCTTTTTTAACAAACATGGTACCAAGACCTTCATCGGTCAAAAGTTCCATTATAATTGAATGGGGAACTCTGCCGTCAAGTATAAATACTTTTTTTACGCCCTCAGAAAGAGCGTCAACACAGCATTCAATCTTTGGTATCATACCGCCCGATATAATTCCCTCTTCAATAAGCTTGGGAGCATCGGATGCATAAACAAGAGGAATAAGTGTGTTTTCATCATCCTTGTCACGAAGAAGCCCCTTTATATCAGTCATTGAAATAAGACATTCCGCATTAAGACCTCCTGCGATTTTTGCAGCAGCCGTGTCTGCATTTATGTTATACACATTTCCCTCATCATCGCAACCTATTGTAGAAACAACGGGAATATAGTTTTTCTCAAGCAAATCTTCAATGGGAGTTGTGTCAACCTTGGTTATACTTCCTACATATCCAAGCTCATCATTCATTTTCTCTGCATGAATCATATGTCCGTCTGCCCCGCAAAGACCAATTGCTCTTCCGCCCTCGCTCTGGATAAGACTCACAAGGCTTTTATTAACCTTTCCTGCAAGAACCATCTGAACTATATCGACTGTCTCTTTATCTGTTACACGAAGACCGTCAACAAACTTGCTTTCCTTTCCCACTCTTTTCAGCATATCTGAAATTTCAGGTCCACCGCCGTGTACCAAAACAACCTTAACACCAACAAGGGACAAAAGAACAATATCCCTCATTACCGCATTTTTCAAATCTTCATTTATCATAGCATTGCCGCCGTATTTCACAACAACAACCTTACCGTAGTATTTTTGTATATAAGGAAGTGCCTCAACAAGCACCTCTGCTCTTCCTGAATTTTCTGTTATCATAACTTTCTCCTTAGGTTCTATAGTCACCATTTATTTTAACATAATCATAAGTAAGGTCGCAGCCCCAGGCTGTTGCCTCGCCGCATCCATCACCTAATGTTATGTTGATTTTTATTTCGTCGGGGGTTAAAATTTCAAGAGCCTTATCTTCATCAAAATCTACCCCTGTTCCGTTTTCACAAACCTTTATACTTCCGTTTTGCGATTCTAAAACAACCATAACCTTTGTGACATCACACTCTGCACCGCTATAGCCAATAGCACAAAGAATTCTGCCCCAGTTTGCATCCTTTCCGAACATTGCTGCCTTTAAAAGAGAAGAACATACAACACTTTTTGCAATAAGCTTTGCATTTTCTGTATCTTTTCCGCCTGCAACATTACATTCAAGAAGCTTTGTTGCTCCCTCACCGTCTTTCGCAATACTTTTGCAAAGTGTTTTTGTTACCTGAGACAGTGCCTCGCAGAATTTATCATAATCTTCACCCTCTTTATCAATAACAGGGTTTTCTGCCATTCCATTTGCAAGAACACTTACCATATCATTCGTTGATGTGTCCCCGTCAACGCTTATCATATTAAAGGAGTCCTTAATATCATTTGAAAGTGCCACACGGAGCATTTCTTTTGTTATAGCACAATCGGAGGTTATAAAAACAAGCATTGTTGCCATATTGGGATGAATCATACCTGACCCCTTGGCAATACCACCGATTTTAACTTCCTTTCCGCCGATTTCAAACTTAACCGCAATTTCCTTAACCTTAACATCAGTTGTCATTATACCTTCCGCAGCGGCAAGGCTTCCGTCATAGCTTAAAGATGCTTTCAAAGCATCCATAGCATTTTTTATTGGTTCAATTGAAAGAGGTTGACCGATAACCCCTGTTGATGCAACTATAACATCGGTTTTATCTATGCCCATTGTTTTTGAGGTAAGTTCGCACATTCCCTCTGCAATTTCTATCCCATTTGCATTGCAGGTGTTTGCATTTCCGCTGTTGCAAATAATTGCCTGTGCAAAACCATCTTCAATATTTTTCTTTGTTACAACAAGGGGTGCGCCCTTAACAAGATTCTGTGTGTAACAGCTTGCGGCAACAGCCTTTTTTTCACTGAATATAAGGGCAAGGTCTTTCTTCTCCTTGTTTTTTCTTATACCGGCATGAACACCGCCTGCCATATATCCTTTCGGTGCACAAACACCGCCTTTTATTATTTCAAAACTCATTTTTTATCCTCCTACAATACAAGTCCTTTTGTCTCTTCTGTTCCAAGCATCAGGTTAAGACACTGAACTGCCGCTCCCGAGCTTCCTTTTCCAAGATTATCAAATCTTGATGCAAGCAATATTCTTTCATCGTTTCCGCTGACAAAAATTTCCATTCCGTCATTGAATTTAAGATTGTTTGTTCCCAAAAATCCCTCTGTGCCGAAAGGCATCACCTTTACAACACCTTCATTTTCATAATGTTCTTTGAATACATCATATATATCTTTAAGGTTTACTTTTTTTGAAAGAAGTCTTGAGAAAAGCGGTACTGTCACTGTCATTCCACTATAGAAATCTCCCACAATAGGTGAAAAACAAGGTTCAAAGTCAAGAGAACAAACCTTTGTCATTTCAGGTAGGTGCTTATGCATCTGCGTTAAGCCATACTGTCTTGGACTCTTGAATTCATCAGGTCGCATATCAGCTTCATATTCTGCAATCATCTTTTTACCGCCACCTGAATAACCGGTTAAAGAATTAGCCGCAACAGGATAATCCTTTGGCAATATTCCTGCCTCAACAAGTGGATAAACAAGAGAAATAAATCCGCTTGCATGACATCCGGGAACCGCAGTTCTCTTCGATTTTATTATGCTTTCTCTGTGTCCTTCTGAAAGTTCAGGGAAACCATATGCCCAGGCAGGGTTTGTTCTGTGAGCTGTTGATGTATCAAGAATTTTCGTTTTTGAATCCCCAAGTGCTTCAACAATTTCTTTTGCAGCACTGTCGGGCAGGCACAAAAACGCCGCATCTGCACTCTCAATAGCTTCCTTTCTCACATCTAAATTCTTTCTATCTTCATCGCTTATTTTTATAAGCTCTATATCTTCTCTTTCGCTTAATCTTTCATAAATTCTAAGCCCCGTTGTTCCTGCACTTCCGTCAATAAAAACCTTAAACATTAACTTTGTCTCCTCGTAGTTTGTATATTTATACAGATATTAAACCATATTTTCAAGAAAATTGCAATAGTTTTTGCATAATTATTCATATTTTCTCTATTTTTAGTCATTATTTATAAACCAGAGCAGTATATTCAACCCTCTTTTGGATAAAAAAATTAAGGAACTTATAAAAAGTCCCTTAATTTACTTCTTCACAATAGTCTTTATACAAATAGAGTGAGCCAAAAACAACAACCATATCACTATCTTTTTCTGCCTCAAAAAGTGCCTCTTTTATACTTTCAAAAGGAATTGCCGTAATTCCGTTTTTCGTGTACATAGCGGATAAATCCTCCCCGCTCATTGCACGGGGATTATTCTTCACCATAACCGTACAGAACTTCGACTCTGCAAACCCCTGCTCCTTTAAAATACGGATTTCATTTTTCAAATCCTTATCCGCCATAACAGCCGTTACAAAATTTATTTTCTTATCCTTAAAATATCTGTTAAGGCTGTGGGCAAGAGCCTGAACCCCGTTTCCGTTATGTGCTCCGTCAAAAATAACAAGAGGATTTTCTGAAACAACTTCAAATCTTGCGGGATGTTTCGCCTTTTTAATTCCCGTCCTTATATGTTCTTCTTCAATTTCCAGAAGCTTTGCAACCTCTATGGCTAGAGATGCATTTTTCGGTTGATATGTCCCCGAAAGTCCACATCTGATATTTTTTATATCACCATAATCAAAAATTTCAGATGCAAATTCCTTTCCTTTTATTATATACTCCTTCGGAATTATAAATCTGTTTTTTTCTTTTTCTGCTTTTTCCTTTATAACTTTATCGGCATCAAAAGATGACGGCATATAAACTGTTACTCCGCCTGGCTTTATAATACCAGCCTTTGCCCTTGCTATATCCTCTATAGTATCTCCAAGATAATCCGTGTGGTCAAGAGCAATACCTGTTATAACAGAGCAAATGGTGTTTTTAACAATATTTGTTGCGTCCCGCTCACCGCCTAGTCCCGTTTCAAGAACAACAATATCCGTCTTCTTCTCATAAAAATATAAAAACGCTGCCGCTGTCCAGAGTTCAAACTGAGTGGGAGCATCACCTAAAGCCTTTTTTGTTTTATCAGATGCACACCTGACTTTTTCCATAACCCTTTCTAAGTCATCATCAGATATTTCTTCTCCCGAAACAGATATTCTTTCATTAACCCTGATAAGATTCGGTGATGTGTATTTACCTGTTTTAAATCCTGCATCTATCAGTATGCTTTCAAGAAATGCACACACAGAGCCTTTTCCGTTTGTTCCTGCAACATGGATAAACTTAAGGTCATCCTGTGGATTTCCAAGAAAGCTCAAAAGCATTTCTATGCTTTCAAGCCTGAGCCTTGCAACTTTTTGAAAGCTGTTTGCATATTCCGTGAATTTATTCAAAAGCTTATCTTCCCTTCAAATCATCAATTTTTAAATACTTGAATGTTATATATAATGAAGCAATTCTGATAGGTGTATTAAACGCCGTTGCCGCAAGTCTTGTTATGAGTATTCCCCAAAAGGTTTTTCCCCCTGATATGGGAACAAGTGCAATGGGCATAAGAACAAGGTCTATAAAAATACCGATTACAATTGCACAAAAGATTATATTCTTAAGACTTTTGTTTCCCTTTTGAAAGAATAGTCCAAAAATTACACCCATTAAAAATTTGCATATGGTTATCGGGAAAAAGGGGGACATACCCGTGAAAAGTGTTCCCACTATATCAGCGACAACATACGAAATTCCGCCTAACATCCCTCCATACAAATAGCCTGAAATTGCAATTGGCAAAAAGCCGATTTCAAACCTGAATGTCCCGTCCTGAGGGAAACCAAGAAGTCTTAAAATAACGCTTAGCGCCACCAGAAGGGCGGAAATAACAAGAGCTTTTGTTGTGAAGTATTTTGACATAGTGTTCTCCAATCTTAAATTGCCACCACAAAGTAAAAAAGCCTTTTTACAGCACGGCTGCAAAAAGGCATAAAAATCATTGCAGCAACGGAATGCGGATCCGACACCGCAAGTAAATAAATTTACTTTTCGTAAAAAAGGCAACTTCCCGTCCTTTTTTCACTTAACGCGCCTGATCCTACTTTGCTTTCATTTGAAGCATATTATATCACACACCATTTTATATGTCAAGATTTTACAGTTCTTATTCTCACCAAAAAAGTAAAAAGGCATATTATATATTAAATAGAGGTGAAGAATTTTGAGTTATAATTTTCTTATTATAGGCGGAGACCAAAGACAGCTTTATCTGGGTAGCTTTCTGGAAGATACAGGATGCAATGTTTCATATCTTGGATTTGGTGAAAAGGATAATTTTAAAAATATGCACTATGATTATTTTATACTTCCTGCGCCCCTTTCCAAAGACGGAATTAGTATAAACGCCCCGCTTTCGGATAAAACTCTGCCCATAAATGATATTTTCAGTCTCTCCTGTCCTGACGGTATATTCTCCGGGAAATGCAAAATCTTAACCGAAAAAGCCCCTGTCTGCTGGAAAACAGATATATATGACCTTTTAGAAAATGATGAATATAATATTTTAAATGCAGTTGCAACTGCAGAGGCGGCAATAAGCATTATCGTAAAAAACACTACATTTAATATATACAACTCTGAAATACTGGTAGCAGGATATGGAAAAATCGGCAAGGTTCTTGCCAAAATTCTGAGAGGAATGGGAGCAAAGGTTACGGTTGCAGCAAGAGGTGCATCCGACAGAGCCTATGCAATGGGTGCAAATCACTTTGCTATTCACACAGACCAGATAATCGATTATGCAGATAAATACAGAATTATCTTAAACACCGTTCCCAAAGTTATAATCCTGGAAGACACCATAAAAAAGCTCAGGAAAGACTGCTTCATTTTAGACCTTGCCTCTATGCCCGGAGGTGTTGATTTTTCTTCCTGCGATAAATACGGTTTGAAATATATTCACGGTCTTTCTTTGCCGGGAAAATATTCTCCCGAAACCTCCGGAGAAATAACAGCCAAAATTATTCTTGATATCATAGACGGCAAAAGCTAGCCGCCGGAGGAGGACAATATATGGAGCTTAATGAAAAAACTATCGGTTTTGCAATGACCGGTTCCTTTTGTACCTATAAAAAAGTTATTCCGGAAATTAAAAGGCTGAAAAATATGGGAGCAAATATTATACCTATTATGTCTGAGGTAAGCTTCAATACGGACACAAGATTCGGAAAGGCTGCGGATTTTCAGAAAGAAATTGAAGAAATCTGTGGAAATAAAATAATCTCCACAATATACAATGCCGAGCCTATAGGACCTAAAAAGCTTCTGGACATTCTTGTTATCGCCCCCTGCACAGGAAACACAATTTCAAAAATCAAAAACGGAATTGCAGATTCTGTTGTTACTCTTTCCGTTAAATCACATCTTCGGAATCTGCGTCCCGTAGTTATTGCAATTTCCACAAACGACGGTCTCGGCGGGAATGCAGAAAATATCGGATATCTTTTGAACAGAAAAAATATTTATCTTGTTCCCTTTGGTCAGGATGATTATAAAGAAAAGCCAAATTCCCTGATTGCGGATATGCGTTATATTCCCCAAACACTAGAGGCTGCCCTTTCAGGAAAACAATTTGAGCCCCTTTTAATTTCTTATTAAATGAAAAAAAGTTATTGACAAATCTTAAATATTGTGTTAATATAATATTGCCTCTTTGCAAAGAGGCTTTATTTGTGTTGACAAATTAGCCGGCATAAATTATAACTAAAGATATTACTTACCTATTTTTGTAAGATATTTGAAAGGGTGAAAAATATGAGAGTAAAAATCACAATGGCTTGTTCTGAATGCAAACAGAGAAATTATGACACAATGAAAAACAAGAAAAACAATCCTGACAGAATCGAAATGAACAAATACTGCAGATTTTGCAAAAAACACACTTTGCATAAAGAAACAAAATAATTTTAACGAAGGATAGGAGTTTTTTAAAATGAATAAAAAACCAAATATTTTCAGCCGTATCACAAACTGGTTTGTTGATGTTAAAGCTGAACTTAAAAGAGTTGTTTGGCCAAGCTTTAAAAAGGTTAAACAAAATACCATCATTGTTCTTCTGTTCGTTCTTATTGTTGGTGCAGTAATCTGGATTCTGGACTGGCTTTTCAGTGCAGGCATGGCATTATTAATTAAATAATAGGAGGGATGGGGTTACCCGAATATTATGGCAGAAGCTAAATGGTATGTTGCCCACACCTATTCAGGTTACGAAAATAAGGTTAAGGCAGATATAGAAAAGACTGTTGATAACAGAAATATGCACGATGTTATTCAGGAAATTTGCGTTCCTATGGAAGAGGTTGTTGAAATTAAGGACAACCAGAAAAAAACTGTTCAGAGAAAGCTTTTTCCCGGATATGTTGTTGTTAAAATGATTATGACAGACGAAAGCTGGTATGTTGTCCGCAACTGCAGAGGTGTTACCGGCTTTGTCGGCCCCGGTTCCAAACCGGTTCCGCTTTCTGATGCTGAAGTTTTGGCTATCGGTCTTGAAAAAGTTGTTATTGAATCCAAATTTAATGTTGGGGACAATATAAGAGTTAAATATGGTGCTTTCGAAGGCTTTGTCGGTGTTGTTGATGCTATACTCACAGACAAGCAGAAAATTAAAGCAAAAATCACTATGTTTGGCGGAAGAGACACAGAGGTTGAACTTGAGTTTAATCAGGTTGAAGCATTAAGCTAGTTACCCACACGACATAACTTGTCGTTTTTATATATCCGTTTTTCGGGTAGGTGGGAGGAATTTTTTAAATTCCGTCAATACCACATTTGAATAAAGGGAGGTGTCAACAAATGGCGCAAAAAATTACAGGTTACATTAAGTTACAAATTGAAGCAGGTAAAGCAACACCGGCTCCACCAGTTGGTCCGGCTCTCGGTCAGCATGGTGTAAACATCATGGATTTTTGTAAGCAGTTCAACGAAAAGACAAGCAAAGATGCAGGTCTTGTTATCCCGGTTGTTATAACCGTGTATCAGGACAGATCTTTCTCTTTCATTACAAAAACTCCTCCGGCTGCAGTTCTTATTAAAAAGGCTTGCAAGTTAAAGAGCGGTTCGGGTGTTCCGAACAAAACAAAAGTTGCTGAACTTAAGAAAGCTGACCTTCAGGCAATTGCTGAACAGAAAATGCCTGACTTAAATGCAGCTTCACTTGAATCTGCTATGTCAATGATCGCAGGTACTGCAAGATCAATGGGCGTAACAGTAGAAGAATAGTTTTAGACTTTTTTAAAACTGTGGGAGGAGCACAAAGTGCTCTGCAAACATCAATTTAAGATGGTATCTACCACTAAGGAGGATTTTAATCGTGAAATATGGTAAAAAATATCAAGACAGCGTTAAGCTTCTTGAAAAAGGTAAATTATACGATGCTGAAGAAGCATTGGATTTAGTTTGCAAAACATCAAAAGCAAAATTTGATGAGACTGTTGAGCTTCATGTTAAGCTTGGCGTTGACTCAAGACACGCAGACCAGCAGGTTAGAGGTGCTGTTGTTCTTCCAAACGGAACAGGTAAAAATGTTAGAGTTTTAGTTTTCGCTAAGGAAGCAAAAGCTGATGAAGCTAAGGCTGCAGGTGCTGACTTCGTTGGTGCTGAAGACTTAGTTCAGAAAATTCAGTCCGAAAACTGGTTTGACTTTGATGTTGTTGTTGCAACTCCTGATATGATGGGTCTTGTAGGTAGAATAGGTAAAACTCTTGGTCCTAAGGGTCTTATGCCTAACCCAAAAGCAGGAACAGTTACTCCTGATGTTACCCGTGCGGTAGCTGAAATTAAATCAGGTAAAATTGAATACAGACTTGATAAAACAAATATCATTCACTGCCCAATCGGCAAAGCTTCTTTCGGTAAAGAAAAGCTTATAGAAAACTTTAACGCTCTTATGGGTGCTATTATTAAAGCTAAACCGGCAGCTGCTAAAGGTCAGTATTTAAAATCTGTTTCAGTGGCTTCTACAATGGGCCCCGGCATTAAGCTTAACACAAACAAGCTTGAAGGTTAATAAATTTTTAAAATTTTATTGACATTTTGTTTTGTATGTGTTATACTTGACAATGTTATTTGAATATTCCGCAGACAGCAGGTGGATTTTTCCTTAAATTCCTGCCGAGGAGATTTTTTAAAATAGTATTTTTATAGTTTATTTACTATGGCTTAAATCCCTCGCGTTCTGCGTGGGATTTATTTTTTGAAAGGAGGAAACTCAAAAATGCCAAGTGAGAAAATTTTAAACGAGAAGAAAGCTGTTGTTAGCGCTTTAGTTGAAAGATTAAAGGGTGCTCAGGCAGGTGTTATTGCTGACTACAGAGGTCTTACCGTTGCTCAGGATACCGAGCTTCGTAGAAAGCTCAGAGAAGCAGGCGTTGAATATTCAATTGTTAAAAACACATTAACACGCTTTGCTGCAAATGAAGTTGGACTTACTGATCTTGATCCAATTCTTCATGGACCAACTGCTCTTGCTACAAGCGCAACTGATGTTGTTGCTCCAGCAAAAGTTTTAGTTGAATTTGCAAAAAATAATGAACAGCTTGAAATCAAAGCTGGTTTCGTTGACGGAAAGGTTATTGACGCAAACGAAGTTAAGGTTTACGCAAGTATTCCTTCAAAAGAAGTTCTTATTTCCAAAATGCTTGGAAGCCTGCAGGCTCCTATTGGAAGTCTTGTCAGAACTTTGGATGCTGTTGCTAAAAGAGAAGATGCTGCAGCTGAATAATTATTGAATAATAATTAAGTTAAATTATAAAATTTTATTTTATGGAGGATAAAAAAATGGCTGATATAGCAAAATTAGTTGAAGAAATCAAAACACTTACATTATTAGAAGTTAATGACTTAGTTAAAGCTTTAGAGGAAGAATTTGGCGTTAGTGCTGCTGCTCCTGTTATGGTTGCTGGCGGTGCTGCTGCTGGTGCTGCTGAAGGCGGTGCAGAAAAAACAGAATTTGATGTTGTTCTTGCTGACGCTGGTGCAAACAAAATCAAAGTTATCAAAGTTGTTAGAGAAATCACAGGTCTTGGTCTTGCTGAAGCAAAGGCTGCTGTTGATGGCGCTCCTAAAACTCTTAAAGAAGCAGTTTCTAAGGACGATGCTGAAAAATTCAAGGCTCAGCTTGAAGAAGTTGGCGCAACTGTTGAACTTAAATAATTATTTTAAGTTAAAAAAACCCTGCCGAAAAGCAGGGTTTTTCTTTTTTGGTTATTTTTTTATATAAATCTTTTCTATATTATGATACAAATCCGTTTTTGTGGGATAGAGCTTTCCTCCTATGTTTTTGCTGTAAAGAAGAACCAAATCTTCAAAGCCTATTCCGAAAAACGGCTTTTTCTCATTTAAAACTTTTTCAAATTCTTCAAACTTTATCATATAATCTTCTTCATCAGGTGCAAGCTGCAGATTATACTGAGCATTATAAAGCTCTTCATCATCAATTTTAAGCATATTCTCACTTGCAAACATAAACGAATAATCAAGCTCCTGGGATATATCAACACTTCCTATAAACATATCAAACATTCCATTTTCTATATTCTTAACATATGTTTCATAGGGAACCTTTTCAACTTTTATCTCCATTCCAAATGCAGTTAAATCCTCTGCAATTTTTTTTGCAAACTGTTCTTTTAGGTAGCTTTCTTCATTTACCAGTATATTAAACTTAAGTCTTAGATTTTTTTCCTTATTTCTGTAAACTGTACCATCGCTTTTCCAACCGTCCTCTTCAAGCAAATCTCTTGCCTTGTTAAGGTCTTTTTTCTCTTCTTCCCTTTTTGCTGTCATAATCCAGCTATCCTTAAAAGGCATCGAAGAAGGCGTTCCAAAATCCATAACAGAGCTCTTTAAAATCACCTCCCGGTCAAGAACAAAGGAAATTGCAGCTCTTACCTCCTTACAGGATAGTGATAAGTTTTTATTGTTATAACCTAAAAAATCATAATTTCCATATGCATAGGACATAAAATCTGCGGTGTTTGCATCCACAAATTTCCCCCAATCTTCTTTTTCTGCAGGACACAAGGAAAGTTCTCCCAAAGAGAATGCATACATTGCCGAGTCCTTGTCAGGAAGAAGCTTAACCTTTATATAGTCAAGATAAACCTCTCCACCCCACCATTTTTCATTTCTTACCAGACGATAAATGTTTCCTTCATTCCGGTTTTCAAATATGAAGCCACCTGTTCCATTTGGCTTAAAAATTTCACTATCCGGCGATGTTTCCTGATACTTTATTATAGGAAATTCAAGAAGAGCAGGAAATCTTGAAAGAGGTTTTTGAAGCACAAACTCCACCTGATATTTTGAAAGCTCTTTTACTTCCTTAATTTTTTCAATATTATAATAATAAACACTTTGAGGATTTTCCCTTATTGTGTTAACTGAATACACAACATCCTTTGCAGTAAATTCTTCCCCGCTATGAAAAAGCACATTCTTTTTAAGCTCCACAACATACCTTTTATTTTCGTCATAACTTGTCCACCCGCTTGCGAGAGACGGATTTATATTCATATTTTTATCAACCGAAAAAAGTCCGTCATAAACAATATTCAGCATACGGATATTTGCTTTGTTGGTTGAAACAAGGGGACACAAGCTGTCAGGCTTAAAAGAATAAATTGTTACAGACCCGCCCTTTTCGTGTCTTTCTTCATCCTCCGTCACAACAGTTTCATCAGTATTTAAATCATCCTTACCCTTTTTGTCTCCGCAACCGAATAAGGTTAAGGTTAAACAAAAAGCAAGCAATAAAGCAATTTTTTTCATAATACAATACTCCTTAAAGGGAAATAAAGGCACCCATTCTGCCCGTTCTTTCCTTTTGGCTTCTGTAGGAATAAAACACATCATTTTCACAAACCGTACATCTTTTTGCAAAATGAATATTTTCTTCATTAATCCCGGCAACACACAAATTATCATTTAACATCCGGGGCAGGTCCACAAGATATTTTTCCTCATCTTTCATACTTACATATTTTGAGGGAAACAAAGATGCCACATCCCATTTTGTTTCAAAACAGCACGGGCCTATACCAGCTCCCACTGCAACAATAATATTTTCCGCCTTGCATTCAAACCTTTCCGTCATTATCCTAACTGCCTCTGCCGATATATTAAGAAGAGTTCCCTTCCAACCGGAATGAACTGCGGCAACCGCCTTTTTTTCTTTATCTGCAAAAAGCAATGGATAACAATCTGCTGAAAAGACTACAAGAGGAATATTCACCTCTCCCGTTACAAGTCCGTCTGTCTCTTCAATATCGCTTGGAACAGAGACTCCTTTTCCCTTATCCTCTTTTGTTATAACACGGATATTTTTTGTGTGTTCCTGCTTTGAGGACACAATATTTTCATAGTTAAAACCAAAATCCGAGGCCACAAGCTTATAATTTTCGATTACATTATCTCTGTTATCAGAAACACGAAATCCAAGGTTAAGCCCCTCTATTTTTCCATTACTTACTCCTCCGCATTTTGTGGTGAAGCAATTCTTAATGCCAAGGTCTTTTATTTCACTGCATACAAAATATCTTCTGTTATGACAAAAAACCTCATTCAGCATTTATATTTCTCCCATCAAAATAAACTCGTTCTAAATCGTTTATTTTCCCCGTGTTGTGGTCTATATCAAACACAGCACCTGAAAACCACACATCTCCCTCTGCTTTATCAAAGCGAAATCTTTTTCTTGTGTAGTACATATCCATTATAATTTCTTTTTTAACTCCAAGAACAGAATCACGGACTCCCGTCATTCCCAAATCCGTTATATACCCCGTTCCATTGGGAAGCACCTGCAAATCCACTGTCTGAACATGAGTGTGTGTTCCTGCAACTATATTGACCTTACCATCAAAATAATTTCCGAATGCAAGCTTTTCGCTTGTTGCCTCTGCGTGAAAATCAACAACAAATAAATCTGCCTTGCCCTCTAAGCTTTTCAGAACCTTTTCAACTGCACGGAACGGACAGTCAAGAGCATCCATATTTATTCTTCCCTGTGCATTGATAACCGCAATTCTTGTGTATCCCAAATCTTCAACAAAATATCCCTCTCCCTGGGTTTCGGGAGGAAAATTTACAGGGCGGATAACCCTTTTGTTATCATCAAGTATGGCCTCTGCTTCCTTATTTGCAAAGGTGTGATTTCCCATAGTTATAACATCTGCTCCTGAATCCAGAAGATTTTCTGCAATTTCCTTTGTTATTCCATTTGTTTGTGCCGCATTTTCCCCGTTCAGAATACAATAATCAATATTATATTTTTTCTTTATTTTTCTTAAATTGTTATAAACAAATTCTCTGCCGCAGGATGCCACAACATCCCCAACCATTAAAATTCTCATAATATGTCCTTTCTATATAAGAATAGGGTGTGCTTGGTTCTGTCACACCCTAAAATCACTTTTTATCCGAAGAATGAGGAGTATGGAACCACTCACCGTCATTTTTTCTGAAAAGGCTTGAAATTCCAATAGGAATCCAGCTGATAAGATAAAATATAAACCCAAGAATATTTTTAAAAATCTGTTTTGTAAGCTTGCCGTCTTTATAAAGAGCATATAACGCCATACCAAGATTTGCAAAAACAAAACCTCTTAGCAATGCAAAGTTTATAGGCTGAGTCCAGAAACTACATAAAACCGATCCAAGTTCAGGCTTTATTCTGCCTATAATAGTCAGAATATATATAAAGCACATAACCCCTATACAAGCAGGATACAAAGAATCCCCAAGCAAATTCATAACCATATGAAACGGTTTTAAATTCTTTTCCTTAACGGATTTTTTAAGAAGAGGCTTTATATATTTTCCAAAAGCATCATTAATACCTTGCGCCCATCTCATCCTCTGATTCCAGGAGGTTTCAAGTCCCAAAGGCTTTTCATCATACACCACCGCATTATGTTCCCATGCAACTGGAATATCCTCCATTGCAAGTTTTAGGGTGAACTCGGTGTCTTCAGCAAGACAGGTTGCCCCCCAGCCGAATTTCTTTATAAGTTCCAAATCAATTGCAAGACCTGTTCCCCCAAGGCGGGCACCAAATCCAATATTATCTCTTGAAAGCTGAGAAAGACGGTTGCTGAGCCAATACCAGAGAGAATAGGAGAATGTGAGCCAGGAATCATATGGGTTTTTACTGTCAAGATACCCTTGAACCGCTCTTGCCCCCGTGTTTATCTTATTATTTATGTGATACAAGAAGTCCTTATCAACTATGTTATCGGCATCAAAAACCGATACATATTCAAAGCCTTCGTCAATTTTGAAAATATAGTCAAAAGCATATTCAAGAGCATAGCCTTTTCCTTTGTTATTTGCATCACATCTTTCAATAACTCTCACGCCAAAGCTTTTTGCAATGTCTGCCGTTTTATCGGTGCAGTTATCGGCAATAACAAAGACACTGTATAAATTCTTAGGATAGTTAAGCTCATCAAGGCTTTTTAATATTCCCGAAATGACCTTTTCTTCATTATGGGCGGCAACCAAAACCGCAAATTTATTAAATTTATTTTGTCTTATTTCTTTTTTCGGTGTCATAAATGAAAACAGAGAAATACCGAAATAATATATCCCAACAAAGAGGAATATTAATTCAATAAAATATATTATGTATTCAATTCCTGTTTTATCCATTCAGACACCTCCTTTTATTTCGTATTACCTAAAGACATATTATACCACCAACAGACACACTTTTCAAGTCCTTTTTAATATTTTATGCAATACAAGATTTTTTATTTACACAAAAAATAAGACGGGTTACCGCCTTATTTTTCAAATATTTTTAAAGCATTTTTTTAAGTGTTTCACCAACTGCATATAGAAAATCTTCTGTGTTCACCTTTTTCTTGTTTTCAAGAGTTGAAAGAAGAGCAAGGTCCCCCGTCATAATTCCGCTTTCAATAGTTTCGATTGTTGCCTTTTCAAGCTTGTCTGCAAAGTCTGAAAGCTCAGGTGTTTTATCAAGCTCGCCTCTTTTTCT
This sequence comes from Clostridia bacterium, assembly GCA_045575975.1. Taxonomy (GTDB): domain Bacteria; phylum Bacillota; class Clostridia; order Monoglobales; family Monoglobaceae; genus RGIG8709. The sequence continues at coordinate 48,713 of JAZNFO010000064.1, forward strand.
GAGAGCACCTGTCCATGCAAACAGTGTTGCAACACTGTTTGTTGAAGTTTCTTCACCCTTTAAGTGCTTATAATAATGGCGCTGAACTGTTCCGTGAGCTGCTTCGTATTCATAATATCCTTCGGGTGAAACTAAAACTGATGTCATCATTGCAAGGCTTCCATACGCAGTTGCAACCATATCACTCATAACATCCCCGTCATAATTCTTACATGCCCAGATATATCCGCCCTCTGAACGGATAACTCTTGCAACGGCATCGTCTATCAGGGTGTAGAAATATTCAATTCCTGCCTCTTCAAATTTTGCCTTATATTCGTTTTCATAAACCTCGGAAAAAATATCCTTGAAGTGGTGGTCATATTTCTTTGAAATTGTGTCCTTTGATGCAAACCATATATCCTGTTTAAGCTCTAAGGCATAGTTAAAACAGCTTCTTGCAAAGCTTTTTATTGAATTGTCCTTATTATGTAAGCCCTGGATAATTCCGTCTGAATCAGAAAAATCATAGATAAGATTTTGTTCTTCCCCATTCTCCCCTTTAACAGTGAGGTATGCTTTTGAGCCTTTTTTAACCTGCATTTCGGTATTCTTATAAACATCCCCGTATGCATGACGGGCAATTGTAATAGGCTTTGTCCAGGTTGGAATAAATGGAGTTATTCCCTTAACAATAATTGGAGTTCTGAAAACTGTTCCGTCAAGGATTGCTCTTATTGTTCCGTTTGGGGACTTCCACATACTTTTTAAGTTATATTCATCCACTCTTGCAGCATTTGGAGTGATTGTTGCACATTTTACGGCAACACCGTATTTCTTTGTTGCTTCTGCAGAATCAATAGTAACCTGATCATCTGTTTCATCTCTGTGTTTAAGTCCCAAATCATAATACTCTGTTTTTAAATCTACATATGGAAGGATTAAAATATCTTTAATCATTTTCCATATAATTCTTGTCATTTCATCCCCATCCATCTCAACAAGGGGAGTTTTCATCGCTATTTTTGCCATATTTTATGTCTCCTTTTTTATCTTTATATCATTATAACAAATTATTTTTCATTTGTCTATACAAATAAATTTGCAATCTGATAAAATAATGCTGACACAATCCACGCTGTTGCTATGTTAAGTGTCACAGAAAATACTGTTTTGCGGACAGAATTTGTTTCCCTGTAAACCGTTCCGCAAGTTGCGGCACAAGGCACATATAAAAGGCAGAAAAGCATCATTGAATACGCATTTATCCCACCAAAGCCCTGACCTGTGAGAATTTCGAAAAGCTGATTCATTCCTCCCTCTGAAAGAATATTTCCCACCCCGTATAAAACACTCATACTGGAAACCACAATTTCCTTTGCGGCTATTCCTGAAATCAGGGATACTATAATCTGCCAATATCCCAGTCCGCAGGGTTTCATAATGGGTTCAAGCACCTTTCCGATATATGCACCAAAGCTTTCGGACATATCACCTGCTGCACCCTTTGGCCCGAAATTCAAAACAAACCACAGAATAATTGATGCTATAAATATAACGGTTCCTGCTTTTGTCAGGTAATCCTTAACCTTTTCTGTTACATAAATCGTTACAGTTCTCAAGTTTGGTGTTTTATATTCAGGAAGCTCTATCAAAAGAGCCTTTGCTTCTTTTTCTCGACTTAAAACTGTTATTATTTTTGCGATTACAACTGCGATAACAAGTCCTATAATATACATTGAATATGCTGAAACAAAGGCATATTTTTCAAAAAACATTCCTGAAAGCAGAACATATATGAGAAGTCTTGCACTGCAGGACATAAAAGGCGTTATAAAAATGGTTTTAAGCTTATCCCTTTCATCCTCCAAGGTTCTTGTTGCCATTATTGCTGGAACTGTGCATCCAAAGCCTAAAAGCATTGGAATAAAGGCTCTGCCTGAAAGTCCGATTTTGCCCATTACAGAGTCCATAACATATGCAACTCTTGACATATATCCGCTGTCTTCAAGAAAAGCAAGGGCAATAAACAGGATTATAATATTAGGTAAAAATGTCAGTATCCCGCCAACACCTGCAATTATACCGTCAACCACCAGTGAAATCATTCCCTGACTACAGCCAATGAACAATAGTCCCGCTTCTGTCATAGCTGATATATTTTCAAGAAAGACTTCGAAATATCCTTTCAGGAAATCTCCCACCGTGAATGTGAGGAAGAAAACCAATGCCATAATCCCAAGAAAAACAGGAATACCGAAAAAAGGATGTGTAAGCACCTTATCAATCTTATCGGTTTTTTCACTTTTTTCCTCTTTATTAACAAGAACTTCTCTTATTACCTCTTCTATAAAATCATACTTTTGATTTATTATATCCGACTCATAACTTCTGTCTATAATTCCTTCCGCATTTACAGGATACTCCGCCATAACCTTATTATCCTGTTCAAGATACTTTATTGCATACCAGCGGTAATTTTCTAGTTCTGGATATTTTGTTTCAAGAAGATAGGTTATTTTATCTATTTTATCCTCGATTTCATCGCTGTAAACAAGAGCATATTCCTCGTGGTGATCGTGAATATGATTTCCCGATTCATGATGATGTTCAAGGGGGTGTGCCTTTTTTTCCTTATGATGGCTTACTGCATGCATCAGGATATTAAGCCCGCTCCTTTTTCTTCCGCATACGGGCACAACAGGAATACCAAGCATTTCGGGAAGTCTGTGAAGATCTATCTCCATTCCTCTCTCTTCAACTATATCCATCATATTAAGTGCAAGGACAACCGGCTTTCCAAGCTCAATAAGCTGAAGTGTGAGATACAGACTCCTCTCAAGGCAGGAGGCATCTGCAACATCAACTATAACATCAGCCTCATCGCTTGTTATATACTGCCTTGATAATATCTCTTCCATTGTATAAGAAGTAAGAGAATATATTCCCGGAAGGTCAACAAGCTTATATATATGGTTATGATAGGTTGCTGTTCCCTCCTTTTTCTCAACAGTAACTCCGGGCCAGTTGGCAACCTTAAGTCTTGCTCCCGTGTATGCATTGAAAAGAGTTGTTTTCCCGCAGTTGGGATTTCCTATAAAGGCAACACTTATTTCCTCTTTTTCCTGAACAAACTTTTCATTTTTCTTTTCAACTGTTGCTTCAATTTTCATCAATAATTATCCCTTCTGCAATTTTTCTGCCTATGGCAAACCTGGTTCCCCTGACCTTAATAATCATTGACCCGTTACCTTTTAAATTAAGCACAGAAACCTTGCTTTTTTGTGTCAGCCCAAGGATTTCAAGTCTTCTTTTTATTTCGTGTTCAAGCTCTATTCCCACAGCGGTGTAAGTTTTTCCACTCTGTCCCTCAGAAAGCATCATAGTTTTTCATCCTTTCCTTCATTTTTTTGCTTTAAAATAAACTCAACAAAATCCGCTGTTGAGTTTGGTTTCCCGAGAAAACTTACCGTCTCCTTAAGTGTTTTCAGTCTTTCCGTATTTGAAAAGAGCTGATACACCGCATCATCAACAGAAAATGTTTTGCTCACCTTTATAGCGGCTCCGTTGTTAAGGAGAAATTCAACATTTCTTTCTTCCTGACCGGGAATTGGATTTATCATTATCATTGGAATACCCTTTGCTAATGCCTCGCTTGTGGTGAGTCCTCCCGGCTTTGAAACAATACAGTCTGACGCATCCATATAAAGACTCACCTTATCCGAAAAGGATAGATTTATAAGCTTTTTGCCCGTGTTCATTTTATTTATTTTCTTATAAAGCTTTTCATTATACCCGCAAATAGATATAATCTGAAAATCAAGCTCTGAATGATCAAGCTCTTCAATAATCTTTTCTACCTTTCCGTATCCCATAGAACCGCTCATAACAAGAACTGTTCGCACATCATCAAGTCCTAAGATTCTTCTCGCCTTTTTCTTTTCCATTTTTTCAGAGAATTCAGGCTTTATGGGAATACCTATAGGCAAAAGCTTTTCCTTTGGGATATTTTTCTTCTCTGCCTGATTTGAAAGAAGCTCGCTTGCTGTTATATAAAAATCAATATCCGTATCCTCCCAGAAAGGATGAATGGTGAAATCTGTTACTATACCGATAGACTTAATTTCAGAATCTATTTTGTTTTTGAGAGCAGTTATCAAAAGAGCTGAAAAAACATGGGTGCACACAATTATATCAGGAGAATATTCTTCAATAAGACCTATAAGCTTTTGTGCCATAATATTATTTGTTATTTTCAAGACTTTCTTTTCCCTATCGGTATTTTTTTCAACCAGCGTATACAGCTTCCCGTATATCTTTGAAAATCTTTTTGTGCTCATAATATAGCCTTGTGCCAAGGCTTCCTTAATCACGGGACTTATATATTCAAAAACATCAAGATATCTGTTTTCTATCCCCTGTTTTTTAAGAAAATCACAAAGAGACTTTGCCGCCTGATTATGTCCCTGCCCTGTTGTTACTGTGAGCAATAAAACTTTCATTTCTTCTCTCCTTTCCCTACATTCTGACCGTTTCATTACAGTTTAAGAAATGGATATAACATTCATCAACTTTTCTTTCTTCAATAAGTTCAAGAGCTTCCCTGTAGCATTCTATCTGAACCCTATATTCATCTGCTCTTGTCTTTGCCATATATTTATCCACATTATCTGTTTTATAATCAACAAGCACAAGCTTTCCGTCCTCATCTTCAAAAAAACAGTCTATTGTTCCCTGAAGAAGTATTTCTTTCTTTTTACCGTCTTCACTTAAATTATCAAAAATTTCTCCTGCTTGTTTCTTTGAATAAAAACTAAATTCTTTTTCACATCTTTTACTGTTTCTGAGTCTTTTTCCAAGCTCGGTTTCATAAAGATTAAAAATGCCGTCAACATCAGCAACTTCTCGCTGAGCCTTTGAAAGAATTTTCTTATCCTGCATTATATCAATGGCTTTTTCAATATCTTCCCTTGAATTTATTCCTTTCTCGTCTATATACTGAAGCACAAAATGTGTAATTGTTCCCTTTTCAGAAGGCGAGATTTCTTCCTTGGTCTTAAGATATATATTCCCAGCCTCCATTAAAGACACGGCAAATTCATCATTATATTCAAGTCTTCTCTTAACCTCTGTTACCGTCATTTTAACAGGAATATTTTCATTATCTCCGGGATTAAACGAAAGCATTTTAAGAACTTTTTCAGGAAGTTTACTTATTTTGTCGGATTTTTCAGGAGAAATGTTTTCATTTGCTAAAGCTTTGTATTCATCCATAGCCTCAAAAACTTCCGCCCGAAGCCTGAAATCAGCACGGGTTCCCGCCATATCCTCAGGGCAGGAAAAAACTTCTCTCACACACCGCATATAGGGATGAGAAATAAGCACCGAATAAAGCCAGCTTCCCATTGAATTTTCCCTTTTAAGCCAGGAGCCGACAGGTGTTTTTTTTGCATTCAGGGTAGGAATTTTAGGTTTCTTGGGTATATCCGGATATGCCGATGTTATTATAAGCTTTTCCTTTGCTCTTGTGAGAGCAACATATAAAAGTCTCATTTCTTCAGATTTAAGTTCTCTCCTTTTTATGCTTTTTAACAGCATCTCAAAAGGAGATGGATATTTTATTCTTTTTTCAATATCCGAAAAAACAAGGGATATTCCTCCCTGCTCGTGCCATAAAACAGGCTTTGTTGAATCCATTGCATTAAACTTATGGTTTGTGTCTGCAAGAAAAACAACAGGAAATTCAAGTCCTTTCGACTTGTGCATTGTCATAATTCTCACAACATTTTCACTTTCCGATATTACCTTGGCAGGAGACAGGTCCTTTTCATCCTCCATTATACTTTCAAGATAATTCATAAAGCCGAAAAGTCCCGTCAGCTTTGATTTTTCAAATTCAAGGGCTCTCATAAGGAGTAGCCTTAAGTTTGCCCTTCTGTGTTCGGGAAATTTCATCAAGCTTACAAGTGCCGTGAAATTATATCTTTCGTATATATTCAGTATCAGGCTGTATATTCCGCTTTCCTCTGCCATATTTCTGAAATAATCAAGCTCCGAAAGAAAATACTCCGCTTCTTTGTTTCCGTCATTCCCTGCCATAACAAGGGCATCATAAAAATATGCTTTTTTATTATAAACTCTAATTTTCGCAAGATGCTCATTGGTGAAAGAAAATATCGGCGACCTTAAAACCGCAATAAGCGGTATGTCCTGATAAGGATTGTCGATTATACTTAAGAACGAAAGAATAGTGCTCACTTCTCTTGAATTTAAATAGCTTTTCCCCGTGTCAGTATACACGGGTATCCCGTTTCTCTCCAGAACTGCTTCTATCATAAGAGCAGAAGAACGGTTTCTGAGAAGCACAACAATATCTCTAAACTGTACAGGACGCATTCTTCCTTCTCTTTTATCAAAGACTTTAAAAGACGATGACAAAAGAGATGTTATTCTTTTTGAAATAAACTGCGCTTCCGCTTCCTTTATATCTCGTTTTATATCATCATCTTTATCTTTTATAAGATAAAACTCTGTTTCAAAGTCACTTTCATTTTCTGGCTGTGGATATTCTGCCCCTTTTACAAGACATTCATTTTCATCATAAGAAACATCGCCCAGAGATTTTGTCATTAAACCTGAAAACACATAATTTACAGTGTTTATAATCTCATCTCTGCTCCTGAAATTCTTTGAAAGGCATATAACCTCTCCGTCTTCTTCATTTTTCTTGTAAGCCTCGTATTTATCTGTGAAAAGCTTTGGAACTGCATTCCTGAATTTATAAATACTCTGCTTTATATCTCCCACCATAAAGATATTTTTATTATCCCCTGAAATTAGTCTGAATATCTCATCCTGAATATTGTTTGTGTCCTGATATTCATCAAGAAGAATTTCCGAATATCTTTCCCTGAGTTCCTGACATACAGATGTGGGATTATGGTCTTTATCTGCAATAAGATTTAAAAATTCGTGCTCCAGGTCCGAAAAATCAAGTCCGCCCTTTTCTCTTTTGAGCTTTTTATATTTTCTTCTTATACATAAAATTATATTTTTCAGGGTTTTAACCCTTTTATATGTATCTTCGGTGCAAGCCATAAATAGCGGAGAAAAAACTTTTAAAAATTCTTTTATCTCCTCAAATATTTTCTTTATTTCATCCCTTAAGCTATCCAGCATAAGTTCCTCGGTTGGATATGTTTTCTGGCTTGCAACCTTTCTTTTGAAATCATAAGATTTAAAGGAATTGTCTTCGTCTTTGAAACTTCCATTTTCTAATTTTTCAAGAAGTCCGCCCAAAATTTCCGTTTCAGCAGAATAAAAGCCATAATATTTATGGTCCTTTGGAATTTCTTCCAGCAATTCTGCCATTTCCACAAGGCACTTTTTTCCATCCGAAACAATCTCTTTTATTTCATTTTGAAAGAGCAGCTCCTGTTTTTCGCTTAATCTTCCCTTTTCCGCATATATTCTGTAATTTTGAACAGAGTCAGAAAGCCACCTAACAGGATATGGCATACTTTCAGAAAACTTATATAATGAAATAAGAATTTCCTTTAAATTCTCGTCATTTTTGCCGTTTCCCACAATTGTGCAAAGCTCCCTGAATGCAGAGAGTTTTTCTGAATTTGAATAATACTTTTCGAGAACATCATCAATCGCTTTTTTAAGAAGAACAGTTGCTTCGGTTTCGGATATTACTGAAAAATCAGCAGGCAAATCCGTGAAATGAATATATTCCGAAAGCTTTCTTTTGCAAAAAGAGTCAACAGTTGAAATAGATGCAGAAGATACAAGCAGGCTTTGCTGTCTTAAATACTTGTTCTCCGGGTCTTTAGAAAGTGCCTCCCTTATTGCAATTTTTATTCTTTGTTTCATCTCCGTTGCAGCAGCCTCTGTAAAAGTGAGAACCAAAAGTGAAGACACGGACACAGGGTTTTCACATCTTGTTATCATCCTTAAAATACGCTCAACCAAAACAGTTGTTTTTCCCGAACCTGCCGCAGCAGATAATAACACATTCTTTCTCTCGCTATAATCAATTGCCTTTAACTGTTCCTCTGTCCATCCCACTTATATCACCTCTAATCTGCCGTTATTTCTTTACCTTTTAGATACTCTAAAATTCCGCTTTCCGTCTTAAAATCAAAGATTATTCTATATGCTCTTAAATTCTGATAGGTCTTTTTTCCGTCTTTTTTTGCCCCGTATTTAACATCCCCAACAAGAGGATGTCCTATAGCTGAAAAGCTTGCTCTTATCTGGTGGGTTCTTCCCGTTTTAAGCTCTGCAAGAACTTGTCCGCCTCCAAGGCAAATATATTCTGTTATCGCCTCTTTCGCCCCCTCAAAAGGCTTAAAAGAAAATTTCACCGTGTTGGTTTTTTCATCCTTTTTTGTGTAGCCTCTTATTGTGCCACTTTTTTCTTTAAACTCACCCTCAGCATAGAGAAGATATTGTTTTCTTATTTCACGGTTTTTGATTTTCTCATTTATAATTCTGAGTGCTTCTGCATTCTTTGCCGCAATAACAAGTCCCGAAGTATTTTTATCAATTCTGTGACAAAGCTGAGGGGCAAAAACATTTTCTGTTTCGGGGGTGTATTCCCCTTTTTTATAAAGATAGGCACGGATATTATCAATAAGGTTTTCCTCATTCTTTCCGTCAGAATGAACACTCATTCCCTTTGGCTTATCTGCAACAAGAATATTTTCATCCTCATAGCAGACTTTCAAATCAGAAACATTTTTTTTTAAATAAGAATTTTCATTTTCCGAAAAAAATTCGTCATTTATATATAAAAGAATTTCGTCTCCCTCCATAAGCCTATAGGAAATCTCCTGCTTTTTAGAGTTGACCCTTATCCTTTTTTTCCGCAGCCATTTATATAAAAGAGATTTCGGGGCATCCTTCAAAAGCTTTCCAAGAAACTTATCAAGCCTTTGCCCTGCATCATTTTTTCCAACTATAATCCTTTTCATATTTTTTCTTAATATTCAGGCTCGTATCTTTGAATAAATTCTTCCCAGTATATTTTCTGAATTTTTATATCACGAATTGCAAGCTTTGTGCAGTATGCAGAAAAGCCGATATGACCGCCTTTTATTGGGTTGGGGTCGATAAGCTCTGTTATAAGCTGTCCGTCAACCACCATAAAGCATTGTCCGTCAATTGCACCAAAGGTCATCTCAACTTCTTTTCCCGGCTCATATTGATAAAGCTTTGTTGTTGAATAAAGTGCTGATTCACAGCCAACCTCATTTCTTTCAATACCGCTTTTGTTTTCATACCAGCCGTTAAGCCCGCAAACATAGCTTGTTCCAAGATAATCGGTTTCATCATCCCAATGGGCGCAAAAAACCGCATTCAAATCACGGGTTGCAGGAAGCACAGTTTTGCCCTTAAAGGTCAGCATAACATTATCTTCAAAATATTCCTTACTGAACAGTATTCCGCCCTTGTTCTCTGGCTCATCTCCTATGATGCATCCGTTTTCAACACTCCAGTTTCCGCTTTTAACTGTCCAGTAATTCTTCCAGTCATCTCCCGGCTTGTAATCAAGCAGTACAGGTGACTTGTCCATAATAACTTTCTTTCCAAGCAATAAAATCTCATTCATATTAAAAATCTCCCTTTTTCCAAATCGTAAATAACTTTTGCTATAGCATTTTCCTCGTTGCTTACCGTTATGTAGTCTGCCGCAGCCTTTGCCTTATCGCAGGCATTTGAAACCGCAACAGAAACTCCTGCAGCATTAAACATTGCAACATCATTATCATAATCCCCTATTGCAACAATTTTACTTTTATCTATTTTAAGAATTTCGCTAAGCTTATCAATTGATGTGCCCTTTGACATTCCCTTTGGCAGAATTTCAAAAAGAGTTCTTGCTGAACGGATAAAATCAAATCTGTCAGCCATGGGATGAGCTTTTAAGGTTTTTTCCAGATTTAAAATTTCTTCATTGTCTTCACTGCCGAAAAGAACCTTTGCAATAGGCCCCTCAACCTCCGTATAATGACGAACAAGATTTGGAAGTCCCGTTAATTTCCTGAATTTTTTCATAGAATAGTTTTCTTTGCTGAAATAGGTGTTATTAAATGTGCTGACCTGAATTCCCACATCAGGAAACTTATCATCTATACATTTTGTAATTTCGGGAACACCATCTGCCATAGGGTGTGTCCACACATACTCCTTTTTTTCATAGTCATAAAGTCCGCCGCCGTTAACACAGCCAAAAGGAGCATTGGGCTTTACCTGGTCACAGATATCTGTGACATAATAAGGCATTCTGCCCGTTATAATGGTGAAAAGTCCGCCACCGGCTTTAAAATATTCTATTGCATCAAGATTTTCACGGGATATGCTTTTATCATTCCTAAGCAATGTTCCGTCAAGGTCGGTGCATATAAGCACTCCCTCAAAAATACCCATTTCCTTTTCTCCTTTGCAATTGTTTTCCGATATTATTCCATATAATCTGTGTTATAATTAGTAAACGATTTTTGTCGATATGTAGACTTCGTCTACTCGATATTTTTGCTAATCGCAAAACTCGATATGATATAAATCTCGTCGCATCAGCGACATATCGAGTGCATCAGCACATATCGAGTTAATTTTAACATATCGAAAATCTCACAAGAGATTTATATCGACGATTTCAAGCTACGCTTGAAATCATTATACCACACCAATTTCCCGGTGTCAAAATAAATATTGACTCTAAATAAGATTTTATGCTATACTAATTCGGAGGTATTGCTTATTTCGTATATAAACGGAACTCTTCCGTTTGACGATATATCCGATGCAATAATCTTTTCTTTATATAAAATCACGCTGATAAAAACATCTTCAACCGAAGATTTTTTGTGATTAAAAACCTTGTATGTATATCTTGTGACGGTTTTTCCCTTATATTCTTCAAGGTCAAAGCCAGCATTTTCCTGAATTTTATTATAGGATACATACACACTGTCAAATTCAGGAGGGATTGTTATATGGCATATCTCTGACGGATTTTCCTGAATTTGCCAGCCATAGCCTTTTATATAATCCGTCACAAGCTTGTTTGTTTTTTTATCTATGCTGAAAGTCATAAATATTAATGATAAAATCACAACAAAAAATATTAAGGTTGAAATTATAGATTTTCTTTTTCTTATCATACACAATCACTCCTGATTTTAATATATGCTTATAAAATCAGGGGAATGCTTTTTAAAAAACCATAAAGGATGCGGATTTATGAGACTTGATAAATTTTTAGCCGACAGCGGTTTTGGAACAAGAACTGAAATAAAAAAGCTTATTAAAAGCGGGGCTGTTTCGGTTGCTCATATCCCCGCCGTTAAGCCCGAAACAAAAATTAACGAACAAAATGCCAAGGTTTTTGTTTTTGGCAAAGAGGTTATATACAAAAAATATATTTATCTTTTACTGAACAAGCCTATGGGATATGTGAGTGCAACCTATGACTTTAAGCTTCCAACCGTTATTGATTTGGTCCCTGAGGAATATCTTCACTTTGAACCATTTCCCGTCGGAAGACTTGATATTGACACAGAGGGCCTTTTAATCCTAACTAACGACGGGGCTTTGAGCCACAGACTATTATCCCCCAAATCCCATGTGCCAAAAACATATTTTGCCACAATTGACGGGGTTGTTACTGATAAAGATATTGAAAGCTTTTCAAAGGGCGTAACCCTTGATGACGGGTATGAAACAAAACCTGCTCACCTTGAAATTTTAAAAAGCGACAAGACTTCAGAAATTCTTCTAACCATAACAGAGGGGAAATTCCACCAGGTTAAAAGAATGTTTGAGGCTGTTGGTAAAAAGGTAACATACCTGAAGAGGATAAAAATGAACAATCTTTCTCTTCCCGATGGCCTTGAGCCGGGAGATATAAGAGAGCTTAGCGAAGAAGAATTTATACTTTTAACAAAGGAGATTTGATAATATGAAAATTATGGTTTTGAACGGACCTAATCTGAATATGCTTGGCATAAGAGAGCCTGAAAAATACGGAGACAGGGACTATTCTGCACTTGAAGCCTTCATCGAAGAATGTTTTGAAGAAAACAACATTGAAGGAGTCTGTCTCCAAAGCAATTCAGAAGGCGAGATAATAGATTTTATCCACCACGCATATTCAAATTACGATGCGATTGTTATAAACCCCGGGGCATACACACACTACAGCTATGCAATTTATGATGCACTTCTTGCGGTGAGTCTTCCCACCATTGAAGTTCACCTGACAGACATTAACAAAAGAGAGGAATTCAGAAGAATTTCCGTTACTGCTCCTGCTTGCCTGAAACAAATCACAGGTTACGGTTTTGACGGATATAAAATGGCAATTGAATATCTATTAAAAAAAGATGCTTGAATCTCTCAAGCATCTTTTTTAATAGTAGTATATTTCTGCATCAAGTTTTTCTGCAAGCTTTTTGCCCTCTTCCTCCCCTAAAACAAAGCAGGCAGTTGAAAGACAATCGGCTGTCATTGCAGAACTATGAATAATGGTAACCCCGCTGTAGTCCGACTCTTTTGGATAACCGTCTGCAGGGTTTATTATATGATGATAAATTTTTCCACCCTTTTCAAAATACCTTTGATAGGTCCCGCTTGTAACAACACACCCCGAAGAAATCTCCAGAACTTTTTCATAATTTCCGTCTGTTTCAAATGGTGTTTGAAGTCCCACTCTCCAGATACCGTCTTTCGTTTCTGGATTTTTCCCAACACAACCAATGTTTCCGCCAAGATTTATGATTCCTCTGCAACCATATCTTTCAAGAACTTTTTTTGCCATATCGCAGGCATATCCCTTTGCAATACCGCCTAAATCTATTTTTATTTCACCGTTTTCTTTTGTGATTTCCAGCTTTTCCATATCCACAGTCAAAGCTTTGAAATCAACATTTTTAAGCTTATTTTCTATATCCTTTTTTTCAGGAACTATATTACTTCCGCTTTTAAAATCCCACAGCGAAGAAACCGGCGCAATCGTTATATCAAATGACCCGCCTGACATTTCGGAAAACATAAGTGCACACTCAATTATTTCTGCTGTTTCTTTATTAATCTTTATTTTCTTGTTCTTTTCCGCATTATTTATTTTTGCAACATCAGAATCTTCTGAATAAAAATTGGTTAGCTTATGTATTTTTTCAATTTCTCTAAAAGCTTCCATAACCGCAGATTTTGAATTTTTTCCGTAAGCAGTAATCGAGCAGGTGGTGTCAAATAAAAATTCAGTATCTTTATATGAATTAATTCTATACCCGTTTTTCTGGAGCAAAACAAAGATAAGACCTATAATAAAAATCAATGTCAATATACTTTTCAGTTTTTTCATTATATCCCATCCCTTCTTTTTTATATATTATCATAAAAAAATTTGTTTGTAAATAAAAATAACTCTTGACATAGATAAACAATTGTGCTATAATGTCATAGTATTCGGTGATAGCCGATAATACGGAGAGGTGTCCGAGTGGTTTAAGGAGCTAGTCTTGAAAACTAGTGATGCGAAAGCACCCAGATTTCGAATCTCTGCCTCTCCGCCATTTTTTTATATATTTATATATTCGGAGAAGTACTCAAGTTGGCCGAAGAGGCGCCCCTGCTAAGGGTGTAGGTCGTTAACGCGGCGCGAGAGTTCAAATCTCTCCTTCTCCGCCAAACAAGAAAGACTTGCTTTTGCAAGTCTTTTTTGTTTGCATCAGGATTTGAACTCGAAGCGCCGGTACGGCAAGAGCGCACCGAACACGACCGCTGCCAGTGGCAGATGAAGGGAGTGTGCAGGTGTGGCAGCAACACAGTGAAATAAGCCGCTTGTCGGCGTAATTGAACTGATGTTGCAACTGTCCCATCAGGGAAATCTCTCCTTCAATAAACAAAGAGAGGACTTTCGCCCTCTCCTGCTTTGTTTGTTATTCAGTTTTTGTCAAGACAGGAGAACCGCTCTCTTGTCCCTCAACTTTTTTCAAAAGAAGAAAATATCTCCCTATCTCTAAAAAATAATTTTATGTATCTTGTTTTTTTCATCTTTAGCCGATAGTTTAATTATTCCTCTTTTGTTCACAAAATCATAGTCAGAATCAACAAAGTCCTGACATCCGCACCATGGTTCCATGCAAATGTACTTCGCGCCGGGTTTTGTCCAGAGCAAAAAGAAATCATGCCCCTCAAATTCCAATGCGACTATTTCCCCGGTTTTCTTGTTTTTTAATGAAACTTTTCTGGAATTAAGATTCATAAATACAAGTGCGTCCACCGCAAAATATTCATATTTAAGCGGAAGTTCATATGTATTTTCTCCTACATTAATTGTATTATATTCAAGCAGATTCCCATTCAATATATTGCTGTCGAGATTTTCACTCTTATCAAAAACAATACTATATTCTTCAATTCCCTCAGGACAATAATATCCCTCATGTGCTCCTACAGAAAAATACATATCTTTATCTGCAAGATTTTTCACATTATACTCAACCATAAGTTCTGACCCATTTAGTGTATAAATTACTCTTAGCTCATATTCAAATGGATATTGCTTCAGAGTTTCTTCATTGAATTTATGTAAAAACACAATGCTTTCATCAGTCTGACTTTCAACCTCAAACTCTGCAAAACGAATATATCCGTGTTTTTGAAGTGTATATTCCTTGCCGTCATATATATACTTATCATCCTTTAATCCACCACAGATAGGAAAAAGAAGCGGTGCGTGACTAGCCCAAGTTTCAGGGTCTCCAATCCATATCTTTTCCTTGCCATCCTTTTGAACACTAATAAGTTCAGCTCCTTTAGTTGAAAAGGTAGCTTTGATTTGTTTATTTGATAAAATTAATTGTTCAGCCATTTATTTTTCCTCCATTGTTCTAAAAAACTGCGGCAGAAGCCATAGCTTTTTTTTACATCAATTATTTCCTAAAAATCCTTGTTTTTCCTTTAATTTTTTTCTATCGTTTTTATCTGATGATATGCAATATGGGGTTTGATATGTCAGGAACAATCACGGCAATCCTGTTCGTCTTTCCTGAACACAAAGATGCTGCGGCTCCATTTATTACATATCCCATTTCTCTTGCTGTTCTTAAAACCCTGATTTTTGTTTCGTCAGAAATATCAGGGAGTCCATTAAGTGCATGGGATACTGTTCCAACCGATACATTCAGTTCTTTTGCTATATCTTTTAAGGTTACTTTTTTCATCAGTTTGTATCCTAGAAAATTATATATACATTTTATATTTAAAAAATAAATTTGTCAATAGAGTGTTGACAAAATCCCTTACAACTATGCTACTATAACATTATAGGATATATTGTCAGAAAAAGATGCTTATAACAAAAAGAGAAGTGACCTCTGACTGCCTTTCTTTACAAGCAATCAGAGGTCACTTCTGTTCACTCTTTGTATCTAACATCATTTGGTTATCCTCTCTTTCCTTGTCTGTCTTTTAAAACTCCCTTTCAAATCATCAACCTTTTATCTCTCCTTCTTTTTTGGTTAAACCACCTTGAGGTTTTATTGAGGTATTTCAAAAGACGAGGGATGTTGACTTTTCTTTAAGCTTTTCTGATTTGATTTTTCATTTCCTTTTTATCTATATAAAGCGTAACACCGCCGTGTTTTATTTCTATATCTTTTTCAAATCAGCCTTTACTTTTTAAAAAGTCTTTTTTACTTTTTCATTGGACTCTCCTCCCTTTTCTTGATTTAATAATAACACACTTTTTCCCCTTTTTCAATTGACAATTTCTGAAAAGTAATCCCGCTTTTTTTAGGCATTTGAGAGAAATTTTTTTAACATTTATAAAAATATATTTACAAAACACATATCTTTATGATATAATAAAATAGTTGGTTGTTTAAAAGGGGTTGCAAAGTTGCAGCCCCTTTTATTTTTTTCGCAAAACTTTGCAGGAATTGCAATGTGATTAGCCAAAATCACCATTGTAAATTTCAATTTTATTAAGTATAATTAAAAATAGAGACACAAGGGGACGGAGATATTGTGTAAATAGTGACACAAGGGGACGGAGATATTGTGTTATATAATTCGCACCTCAAACCGTCCCCCTGTGTTTGGAAACTAATTCCCTGACAACACCCTCGGTGGGATTTGTGTGTCCGTGTACCGGAATACAAAAGAAAACTATTTTACTCATTTTTTCTCCACCAGATTTCATTCTTCTATATCACTAAAAATTTGTTTAACATAATCTTGTTGTTTTGCTTTAGGAAAAATTGCAATTCCTCGCTCAATATCACCAAGGACTAAAATTTCATCGCCGGGACATAGTTCAAACAATTCTCTTGCTTCTTTAGGAATAACAAACTGTCCCTTTTCACCGATTTTGACCATCCATGCATATTTCCCGGTCTGTATATTCATATAAATGTCAATACTCTAACAAAAAAAGCTTTGCCCTAAGGCAAAGCTCTTTGTTTTATTCACCTAAATCAGGTGTGTCAAAAAATTCAATTTCGCACTTTTTACAGAAATCGGATTCAAAGACGATTATTTCGTTTTTACCCTGTTTAAGAATTGGTGCAGGGATATAAAGTGTTTTCTGCGGACCTGCTGAATTATAGTATCTACCGATATTAAATCCATTCACCATAACAAAGCCTTTTTCAAAGCTGTCAAGTCTTACGAAAGTATCACAAGGCTCATCCTTTATATCAAGAATACCTTTATAGAATGTGGGCATTTCTGCTTTCTCTGCCTTCTTCCATTTAAGTCCGCTTAAATCTTCCATTGGAAGGCTATAGTGGTTCCATCCAAAATGGTATCTCTGGCCTAAAAGAACGCCACCTACAATACCCTTTTTATCGAACATTTTTGGTCCGTAATTTATACGGCCCATATTTTCAACCAATATATCAAGACGGATTTTTTCACCTTTCTTGATAGAAATTGTTACATCATCCTTGCGACGGCATCTTTCACGAACGCCAACAAGCTTTCCGTCAATAAAGATATGGGCACGGTCATGAAGCTTGGTTAGTTCCAGTTCATTTGGGTCAACAGGCCCTTCAATCTCGCTTGAATAAAGAATATAACCAAAATCCTGATCAAGCTGTTCCATTGTCATTGGATATGAATTAAATACAGGTTTTGAAATATTATCTATATTTTCAAAAAGGTCTGCACTTTCTGTAAGCTCAAGCTTTCCGTATGCCATTTTTTTAGAATTTTCTACTTTAATATCAGGAGGTGTGACACCAGTGTTTTTCTGAATACTTTCCTTTACTGCATCATAAGTTACTGTCATATCACCTGCTTCACTAAGTGGTGCACAATAATCATAACTTGTAACAGTTGGAAGAAATTCTCCTCTACTATGATTTGCACCGTTCCAGAAGCCAAAGTTTGTTCCGCCATGGAACATATAGAAATTGAACGAACCACCTATTTCAAAGAATTCATCAAGCATCTGTTTTATTTCTTCAGGCTTATGGTGTTGATTTTCCTTGTACCAGTGGTTGAACCATCCGCACCAGAATTCACCGCACATCATAGGCTGATTTGGTCTAAATTCTTTAAGAATACCAAGCCTTTCCTTTGGTTTGCTTCCAAAGTTTGCAACTGCCAAAAGCTCTGGAATTGTTCCACCTGAAAGCATAAAGTCTGCAGTTCCGTCAGATGTGAAGAGGAGACAGTCTATTCCGCATTTTTCGATATATTCCTTTGTCTTTCTCACATATGAGCTGTCGTCTCCATAGCTTCCGTATTCATTTTCAACCTGAACCGCAATAACTCTTCCGCCGTTAGTTGAAAGATGCGGACGGATACGGTCGAAAAGTTCTTTATAATAAGGAGTTACCTTTTCAAAGAATAAAGGATCATTACAACGAAGACCCATATTTTCATATTTCAAAAGCCAGGACGGAAGACCGCCAGCTTCCCATTCTGCGCAGATAAACGGACCCGGACGGACAATAACATTAAGGTCTAAGCTTTCTGCAATAGAAATAAAGCGTTCAATATCTAAAATCCCACTAAAATCAAACTGACCTTCTCTTCTTTCGTGAAGATTCCAGCAGGTATAAGTTTCAACCGTGTTAAAACCGCAAGCTTTAAGCTTTTTAAGTCTGTCCTCCCAGTATTCAGGAACTGTTCTGAAATAATGAACCGCACCTGAAATTATAAGATACGGCTTTCCATCAAGCAAAAAATTATCATTATCATATGTAAGTATAGGCATAATTTTCATCCTTTCTTAAATCACCGAAAATTCGAAGTTTACTTTTATTATGATACCATATAAGCCATAAAATTTCAATATCATTTTTTGATCTTTTTATGTCACATTTCTATCAGGTAATGTACATTTTTATACTTTAGTTTTTCTATTCCATAATTTTTTCTCTTGTCAAAGGTTTTAACTTATCCCCGTTCCACAAAAAGAACTTTAATGAGCCTTCGGTGTTTATACATTTTATTTTAACTTTTTTATCAGGCATAAGCGCAATATCGTTAAATTTACCCGATACATATTTTTCACCCTCATATTCTGCAAAAATACCAATTGCATTTAAAGTTGTTTCAGTATTGTTATAAACAACAAGGCTATCCGAATTTATAGGCGAAATATAATAATCTTTATTTTTTATACATTCTCTAAATATTGCCTCAATATTTAAAAGTCCATATCCGCAAAATTCATCCTCCAGCGGCTTAGAAGTATTTATAATATAATCCTTAAATTCATCTAGTGTCATATCTTCATCTGCAGAAAACAGTATTGCGGCTGCCCCCGCAACAATCGGGGCAGCCTGGGAAGTTCCACTCAGAAAATCATAATCGTACATTCCCACGGTGCTTTTATACCTTTCACCCGGTGCAACAACAAACACAGAATTATTCTGCTGTGAAAAGGCTGACCGTTGTTTTGAAATTCCAACCGACCCAACACCAATTACTTCATCATAAGCGGCAGGATACCATAATCTTGACCTATAATCTTCTCTTCCGTCGTTACCTGCTGCTGCAATGATTATTGCACCTTTATCCGTTGCATGCTTCACCGCTTTATGTAATTCTTCAAAATCCCCTAAAACTCCAAGACTCATACTGATTACCCTGCAGTTAAATTTATCAACCGCAGCATATATTGCAGCAATCATTTCATTAACATCTGAATCATAATATGGATCAACACATTTCAGTGCATATATATTAACCTTTGGTGCCACACCGGCAATGCCTATTTCATTATGCTGAGCAGATATAATTCCCGCAACATGAGTTCCGTGTCCGTGGTTATCTGAATAATCATCATTATTCAGTATAAAGTTGTATCCCCCTGCAAGGTTAATATCTTCATGGGGATTGCACCCTGTGTCAATTACCGCCACATTAACCTCGTTGCCGTATGTCCCCATATTCCACGCAAATTCTGCATTCACCATTTGAAGTTGCCATTGCTCGCTGTATAATTCATCATTTGGCAAAGAATATAATCTGATTTCAGGTTCCCCTTCAATAAGTATCACCTTATCACTTTCATCTGCCACTGCACAGGAACAAGATAAAACCAATATTATAAAAAGAACAATGACTGTTTTTTTCATTTTCATAAAAATTCCTTCAATTCAACTTCTGTTTTAGTTTTCCGATTTAATAATTACTACATCAGCTATAGATTTTAAATTTTCGTGCCATATAAACATTTTGACCGTTTTAGCCAACGGATAATATGTACTGTCTAATTCCACTATGTCAGATACAGACCTGTGTACATAAAAATCGGCGGGAAATGTTTCTAAATGTAGCATCTGATTATTCTCTCCAAAATATGCAACATATCTGATCGCTCCCGGATATTCATAATCTCCAATGGTGATATACTCTGCATAATACCCTGATTCAGTATCATCCACATTTCCTTCTACTTTTACTGCAACAGCAGGTTTGTAGCCCGTAAACACCATATCCATTTTTGTATCTGTTATTATATCAGCCTTTGAAAAATCATCCACCAGTGTTTCTGTTTCTCTGTCGTAATATAACGGGATTTCATATCCGCCATAATAAAACACAAAGCAGGGAATATAGTTTGACTTATCAAAAGGTATTACTGCTTTGGTTTTAAATTGACCGTAAAGCCTGTTGCCATAAACATAAAGCAAAGTATCCTCATAATCAGTTTTCTTTTCTTCATCCTGAACCAAAGCATAAAATTCACCGCTAAAAATATCACCGTTATACTCAATATCCGTTTCCAAAACTTTTCCCTTTGCAATATTGATAACCAAATCTTGTGCATCGGTTGAAACAACACTTGCATCCCCTATCACATATCCGCACTTTGTGTTATCAATATATACTCCTGCAGGATAAACTTCTTCAATTTCGCTGTATAACCTGAAATGGATATATCCGTTATTAATTCCTATATCATCAACAAGAACAAAATCACAGCTTTTATTCTCCAAATTAACAGTAAATTCTGTTCTGTCAACAATGTAATAAGGACTGTTGTCACTTTGCAATAAAATTCTTCCTCTTACATCGTCAAAAGTACTACCGCTGATACCTGTGAGCGATGATATATCATCAGGTAATTTAATCTTACCTGATATCCTTTTTGATTTTTTAAAATCCTTAAAATCACAAACCTTATCTTCTGCTAAATCTTCATATTTCACATACTGTCTTATGTATTCTCCATTATCAAATATAATATAGATAATATAATCCTGACCTGGTACTAATTTTAATTCGTAATTTGAAACAGATGAGCCTGCTGATATTAATCCTCTGTAACTTGTAACATGCTTTCTTTGAACATAATATGTGCCCAGCGATGTTTTATTTTCAATTCTGTCCCCTTCTGCAATAACCCTATAACCTAAATCCACATCCTGTGCGGGAACTATAACAGACCCTTTCACCGATACATACTCAAAAATATCTTCTACTCTTAAGACAATATTTGTTACATTATTTCCGGAACACTTTGTCTGTACACCGCCCTGATATTTATCCGTATCCACAATTATCCCTGCAACATGATATCTTGGAGAACTTCCGTTTCCTCCGCTAACAGGTCGGGACGGAGCTGAACCAACTCCCAATGATATACCTCCGTTTGTAACTGCAACTCTGCTTACTACATCATAGGTCAACGTATATTCTCTGCTATCATCAGTAAAGGTATGTGTTTTTCTTTTATTGATTGTCGTATTTGCTATTTTATAAACATCCCTATCAACAGGTATAGATGTTATATCAACACCGCCTTTTTCCTCCGGCAGCGGTCTGCCACCCCCCGAAGAATAGGACATACTCGTTTTTGTTCCATAATACAAATCAACGGTAAAACCATTCTCATCAATCTCTATTCTTTCATCTATTGAATAATTCAAACGGATAGTATCAGTAACATAATCATTTATCCATAAATATATAGTTTCGCTTGTTCCGTCATTATAAATATATCCGTCTTCCGAATACTCTTTTTCCAGTGCATTTAAAGACAAATAAACAGTATTATTTTCTATTAAAACAGCATTTTCATAATTTCTATTAAAACCTTCAATTAATTTATCTTTAATTCTGATATAGCT
>JAZNFO010000065.1:0-3178 GCA_045575975.1 Clostridia bacterium
AAAAATATAATATATAAAGTTTATTTAATAGAAAGGATGATTTTTATTGTCAGCTATTTCAGGGATTGTAAATATAAATGCTGAAATTAAGGACAAATTTATAAGCAACAAAATGATTGAGACCTGTTCTTTATACAGCAAAAAAGAAAAAATCAACTCATATTTATCGAAAAATTTATGCTTTTCTTCCGTATCCAAAGAGATACTACCTCAGTTTATGTCTTTTGGAGATTATAAATATGCGATTATATATGATGGAGAAATATATAATTCTAAAGAAATAACAAATTACATAAAAGAAAAATATATGTTAACCGGAAATGAAAGCGATGCTGAGTTAATATTGATTTTATATCATTTATACGGAGTTAAATTTTTAGAAAAAATAAATGGTGTTTTTGCTATTGCAATATGGAACGAGAATAATAAAGAACTTATTCTTGCAAGAGATAGATTCGGTATAAAACCCCTCTTCTATTCTGTTTGCGATAATACTTTAATTTTTTCATCTGAAATAAAGGGGATTTTAGCGTCAGGTTATGTTAAGCCCATTCTAACAAAGGATGGATTATGTCATATTTTTGGAATAGGACCTGCTCTTGAGCAAGGTAATGCCGTTTTTAAAGATATATATGAAGTTTTACCAGCGGAATATTTAATATATAATTTATACGGTATAAAGATGTATAAATACTGGGAAATAAAATCCCGTATTCACACGGATAGTTTTGATGATACTGTAGAAAAGGTTCATGATTTAACAAAAAAGGCTATTTCAAGACAAATAAATAAAAATAATGGGAATGTGTGTTGCTTTTTGTCGGGTGGCCTTGATTCAAGTATAATAACCGGAATAGCAGCACAAGAGTCCAAAAAGCAAATAAACACCTATTCTGTTGATTATTCCGGAAATAAAGAATGTTTTACTCCGAATGAATATCAGCCGGATTCTGATTTGAAATATATACAGCTTATGTCCGATATTTTTGGAACAAACCATCAGATTATTGAAATTAATCAGGAAGATTTGGTTAAACATTTAAAGAGTGCTTTATACGCTAGGGATATACCGGGTATGGGTGATATAGACTCCTCTCTCTATTGCTTTTGCAAAAATGTTGGAATTAATTTTGATAATGCTATGTCCGGAGAGTGTGCAGATGAAGTTTTTGGGGGATATCCATGGTTTCATAGAAAAGATGATTTAGAGGCTGACACTTTTCCATGGACTAAAAATTTAGATTTAAGATGTGATGTGATTAATAAATCAATTATTATGCCTTGTGAGTTAAAAGAATATATTGATTATAAATACAGAAACTCAGTTAATGAAACGCCGGAACTATATAAAGATTCAGCTAATGAAAAAAGAATAAGAGAAATATCATATCTGAATATAAAATGGTTTATGTATTCGCTTGGAGCGAGAAGTGAAAGAATCAGCAGAGGTTGTGGTCTCAATATCCGTATGCCATTTTGTGACTATGAGCTTTTTGAATATGTATGGAATATACCATGGGATTTTAAAGCGTATGGCGGAAGGGAAAAAGGATTGCTAAGAAAATGTTTTTCAAAAGATTTGCCGGAGGAAATTGTATACCGTAAAAAAAGTCCGTATCCTAAAACACATAATCCGGTCTTTGAAGGATTAGTAAAAAAAGAATTAAATAATATCTTGTCCTGCAATAATAGAAAGATTTATGAACTTATAAATAAAGATTATATTTTATATTTAATGGATAAAAATTCAGATTATTCAAAACCCTGGTTTGGTCAGCTTATGGCACTTCCTCAGCTTTATGCTTATTTAATCCAGCTTGATTTCTGGCTTGAAGATTATAATATCGAAATTAAAATATAAAAAAATGCAGAGATAACTCTGCATTTTTTTATTTAAAATATTTTGAAATAATATTTTGCATTTCTTCAAATTTATCATCCATATCTTTAACAAGCTTAAATTGTGTTCTTGTTCTGTCAAGGTTATGTTCAGGACGATGAATTTTGAAATATGTATCTCCGTTTAAGTAATCAGTTAAGAATCTGATACCGCATTCATATGTAAGAAGTTTTGCAGAAAGGGCTAAAAGCTCAATTTCTTTTTCTGTCAAGCTTTCACCGATTTCTTCAGAGAAGCCTTTAGCAAATGAATCAAAATATTCAAGATTAAACCAAAGCTTATCCAAGTCTTTTTCATCTTCAGGAGCTGTTGCCGCACCAATTCTGAGGGCGTCACCGAAATCATAAAGAAGAGAACCCGGCATAACTGTGTCTAAATCAATAACGCAAATAGCTTCTTCTGTATCTTTATCGAATAATACATTATTGATTTTGGTGTCGTTGTGTGTAACTCTAAGTGGAATACTACCATCATTTAAGCCGTCCACAACCTGACTAATCCACTCTTTCTGAGCAACTGCAAATTCGATTTCTTCTTTAACATCCTTTGCTCTTCCCTTAACATCTTCTTCTATTGCTTTAAGAAGATTTTCATATCTTACTGGTGTGTTATGGAAGTTTTCGATTGTCTCATACAAAATTTCTGCAGGAAAATCGTTAAGTCTCTTCTGGAATTTTGCAAAACCTCTTGCTGCGTTATAGAGCTGTGAAGGTTTTGCAGCAGTTTCAATCGGAATTGAATCTTCGATAAACTTATAAATACGGAAATAGTTTTCATCATCGTATTTATAAAGGGATTTACCGTCCTTTGTTTTCATAACGGTAAGGGTTTCCCTGTCAGGATTTCCGCCTTCTTCTGTGATTTTTTTTCTTAAAAACTCGGTTACATTATTAATGTTTTCCATAAGTTTTTCAGGATTTTTGAATATAGCGGTGTTAATCCTCTGTAATATGTATTTTTTAGGTTGAATCAAATAGGTGTCATTAATGTGTCCGTTTCCATAAGCATTCATGTCATAATCAAGGTTATATGCCTTAATTACTTCAGCTAACTTTAACTCCATTTTTAAAAATCTCCTTATTTGTATAATCCTGCATCAGTATATTTTTTAATTGCTTCCTTAATAAGTGGCAAATCTTCTTTATATGTTATACCATACCATTTTTCGTTTGTTTCAGGAGCCCTTTCTTTATAGCCTCTTTCGTTGATTAAGTTATCAACAACTATCGGAATAAAGAATTCTCTCTTTAATGATGGATCATCAGAGCTTAAGAATTT
>JAZNFO010000066.1:0-18549 GCA_045575975.1 Clostridia bacterium
TGTGAAAGAAACATCTGTCCATGTCTTAGTGCTAAGACCTGAAATAGTTTTCTTCGCAACAGATTTATCCTTACATATAATTATTTGATCTGGATATATAGCTATTTCAGGTGATGCTGAAGAAATATTACCTTTATCTTTAGGATACATCACACAGAAATAACTTGCTGTCTGACCTTTTGCATTTTTAACCGCCTCAGGAAAATAATATCTGAAAGTAGTTGTAACCTGTTCACGACCTGAGAATAAAACAGCAGTACCTAAAGTATCATACGCTCTGTTTTTATCCTGAACAGCCGCTGTATCCGGCTCTCCTCTGTCTGTAAGTCTTACAGTACCATCTGTTATATAACCTTTATCATAAAATTTTGCAACATTCGTTTCGTTATCGCCAATACCAAAAGAATAATTTGCACTTATATAATTTGTAGTAGAAGTACTAGTATAACCTTGCTTATAAGTTAATTCTGTAATATCAGTTCCAACTTCACCCTTGTCAAAATTATTCTCATAAAGAACAACTGATGAATCTGGATATGTTATAATATCCTCAGCTATCAAGCTTTCACTACCTTCTGCAAAAGCAGGAATAAAAGTTAAAGTGTTTAAAACAAGCAGAAGTGATAAAGCAAACGAAATAAACTTTTTATTCATATTAAATCCTCCCTTACTCTATTACTATAACATCTCTTAAGTTATCAAGTCTTGTTCTGAAGAATATCTTCTGACCTTCAACAATTTGTGATGCATCAAGTTTTTCTATATAACCGTTTTTACTGTATTTAAGAACCATTGTTCCATTATGAAGATTAAACTTCATATTATTTGCACTAACAGTCATAGTTGGAAAATCAACTCTTGTAACAGTTGTGTATCCATACATAATTTTTGCATTTTTAGCATGTCTGTCTTTATGGTTGTATGAAACAAAAGGTTTAAGATCAATTTCACCAACATCAAACATTTCCTTGTATCCGATAACAACCTCATCATATTCAGCATAATATGCGAATTTCAAATCAGGTTTATTGGTTTGATACTGAATTATCATACCAGGTCTGATTGCTGAAACAGCAGAAATTGAATCTGAAAGAATACGCTTAACCTTTTTACCGTTTTCATATCCTTCAATTATTTTATACAAAACACCTTCACTGTTGTTTTCTTGATACACATCAGTAACAAGCATAACAGCATCATTTAAAGCATCGATAACAAAAACTGCAGTTGAGTCATTTGGAGACCCTCCCTTTGAAGGATAAAGACAAATACAGTTGATAAATCCGTCAGAGTCTATATCCCAAAGCTCAGAGTTGTATGATGATCTGTTTCCTAAATAACCCCCCGGTGTTGTACAAATAATGTCGTAATCTGTTTCACCATTACCGGTGAGTACAAACAGAACTGTCTTTTCGTTGAAATAATACTGATTTGAAACTGTATTATATGAGAAGGTATTGAGAATACGCTCTGTATCCTTTGAAAGATGTGCAGACTTAGCTCTCTCATCAGCAAGGTATAATTCTTTTATAGTTTCATCTGTATCTAAAACATATTTAACCACCTGTCTTTGAATTGTTCTGTCCATATTGACAAGTGATGCATAAATTTCACTGGGAGTTGCTTTGCTTAATTCATAAACTCCGTTAACCATTCTGCCAAAACGAATATTTTTGCCTCCAGGAATGGTGAAAATTTCAAATTTATTTTCGGTTGTTAAAAGCTTAATTTCCACATATTCATCTATTTCCTGAGTATATAATGCCGCAGTAGTAAGATAACCATATTTTTCATCAGATGTATTACTAATTGCGTTTTCTGAAGGATCATCGCTCTCTTCACCTTCAGAAGAGGTACTTCCCTCTTCCACATAGGCAATCTCATCAAATACATTTAATCTTATTTTATAAATACCGCCTATTTCAATAGCTTTTGCTTCCTTATAGCCTCTTGTAAAAGCAGTGTTATATTCTACAGTAGTTTTGTACTGCTCTCCGTTTTTAAAGCCATAATATGGCACACCGTCTCTTGTAGCTGTGCTTATTGCTTTCTCATTAACACTCTTATTGGATATAAGAATTTCTGCAACAGTGCCGTTTGTATTAACCGCAACACTCAAAACACAGCCTGATGTAATATCCTCCCATGAAACAACTTTATTATCCTTTTTCACAACAACAGAAGAATTTTCTTCATCAATATCAAAAATAACACTGTTTCCATATACATCATAAATTGTGTCTTCTGTTACAGTTCTGACTACATATGTTTTATACTCCTTAACAAAAGCAGCATCATATTTTTTATCATTATTCATATCTATGAGCTTAACATAGCCATTGATTGGCTTAAGTCTCTCAGGAGTAATGTAAATGCTTCTGTCAAGTAATGTTCCGTTATATGTTATTGAAAAACCGGTGGGGAGGTCAATTTCTTTCTCCTTATTTTTTTCAATATATGCAAATTTTATCAGGTTTGTCTTATCCAGTATGTCCTTCGACTGAACAGTTAGTGTTCTGTTGCCTTCGCCGGTAATATACATATCAAGGACTTTTTCTTCAGACTCACCATATCTGTAAACATAAGCAGTAACTTCTTCTCCTGCAAATTCCGGAACAAAAACTTTGTCTGTTTTGAATGTTCTGCCAGAAATTATAACCTCATCAGCTAAAACATTTTCTTCTGAAGCTATGTTGGTTCCATTAACAGCGGTGAGAATGCCTTTATATTTTGAAATACCAAGAATAGAAAGGATTGTTCTTCCTTTGTTTGCCATAAATGCATTGCTTGTGAAGTTCTGTTCAACAATTGCAACTTCTAAAGCATTTGCAATCAGTGTTGAAACAAAAGCCCTTGTTGCCTTTTCTTCTCCACCTTTATAGTCTTTCATAAGCTTAAGATCCTGAGCAATTGAAAGATAGCCTGTGGGATATCCACCTTCTGCTTCTGCCTCAAGTCTTCTCCCTAAAGCTGAAACAATGATTTTTACAGCATCAACCTCTAAGATATTGTCATCAGGTCCAAATCTTCCGTCACCATATCCATTAATAATTCCAAGGTCATATGCAAACTGAACCGCAGCTGCACCCCATGAATCCTTTGGAACATCGGTGAACACATTGTCAAGGCTTGGATATTCACCTTCATAACCAAGACAGCGGATAATAAGTGCTGCATATTCCATTCTTGTTATATTGTATTCCGGGTGAAGCTCTCCGTCTTCATAGCCCTTAACAATGCCAAGCTCATTTAAAAATTCGATTTCGGAAACTCTCACAGTTTCTTCGGCAAAAGTCGGAATAAAAACAGCCGAAACCGAAATAATTAAGCTGAGCATAAAACAAATAATTTTGTTTAATTTCATTAAAATCACCCTCCTATTCTGTCACCGTAACCTTAATCTTCTTTTTAAGCATAATATCATTTGTACTTCTGACTATAACTTCACCAGTGCCGGGTTTTATAGCCTGAATACTGTTATTATCTAAATCAACCGCTATGCTTGATGTGTTGTCGGTTGAAATATAAACACCCTTATCCGATGCATCATCAGGATAAATTGTATATTCTATAGGATAGATTTCTCCAACCTTAAGTTCAAGCTCTTCCTTAGCAAGCTCAAGATCAATAGCCTTTATTCTTGGCATTGGGAACTGCCAGTATGTGAATTCATTAACTGTTGAATAATGTTTGCCCTCATATTCAACAAAGCCCTCTTCTTCACGGAAGCCTGTATGCTTTACATATGAAGGACATTCATCAAATTCCCCTCTGATTGAAGCCTCTAAAAGAGCAAGGATATACACACCGTTTGAAGCATCACCGCCTGTGTAAATTGTTCCCCAGTCTGTGTTTCCAACAATAAATCCATCTGCAGTGTATGCTTCAACATAGTTTTTAGCAAGAACTCTTGCCATATCAATAAACTGAGAGTTTCCTGTTGCCTCATATAGATGAATAAAAGCAAGAATTAAACCGTAGGACGAATTTGTTGTTCCCAGATTAACATCTGTTCCTTCATCACCAAGTTTATTTGTTCCAAGTATACCAAGTTCATTATTATCAGCATAAGTCTTAATAAAATTCCACATAATATCAATTTGCTCCTGATACTGTGGATATTCAAGTGCATTAAGATAGTTAAAAACTACTGAGCAAAAAGCATCTTCACCTACTCCATAAGTTTTGTAAGAACCACCGACACCGCCAAAGTAACCGCCTCTCTGGCAAACAAAGCCTGTAAGGTCTGTGCCGTCAATAAGCATTGTCTTATATGTGCTGTTACTTGGAATATATGCCATTCTTATCCAGTTTGAAACATTTCGGATAGCCCTCTCTACAACTATATCAGCATATGGATGGTCCTTTCCAATAGCATCAACAAAATCCCAATATAAAAATACCGGGTTAGTTGACTGTAAACCTTCTATAATGTAACATTCTCTTGCCTTCCACTGCTCTTCTTCGGTAATAAAGCCCTGTTTAATAAGGTCTTCCCCTCTTGCTCTCCAGTATCTGTCACCATAATCAACATTCTGCAGGAAACCGGGAATCGGGTCAAGAAGCCACCATTGATATTCTCCTGTTTCTTCATTATAAGGTCCGACAACTATAGGCTTAACACCTTCAACTGCCTCATCAGGATAGCCTTTTCTTCCTGCAGTTGTGTTAAGATTAACATCCAGCCAGTAATCAGGATCAGGGGATGCAACTCTCCAGTAAGCATCCCAGATTTTCATAAATGCGTTTGCTGCATGTTCATCCTTTGTTGCTCTGTACATATCTGTTACAAGTCTTGCAAAACCATAAAGTGTAGCTGAAAATCCAAGATTTGTTGTGTAGGCTGGGCTATATCCCTTGTTTGAAGGGGTGTAGCTTTCTGTATTTGAATAGAACTTAGTCGGGTCAGTATTATCTGTAAAGTATGCATGTCTTGAAAGGGCCATTGTATACCAGTCTTTTATCTGTGCAGAAAAAACAGCTGTTGTAAATCTTTCTGCCCATTCAGGTCGAAGTCTCCATAGCGGCTCCATATAAGGGTCATGCCCTTTAAGCTCCAGTGCAGGAGTTGTTGTTGATCTGTGCTCGTGTGCCTCCATATCAACAACATCGTGACCGCCCCATGGAACAAGCCCGTTTTCAGAGGTGAAATTATCAACAAAATAAACAAGTGAGTCATCAACTCTCTGTCTGTACTTCTCTTCACCTGTCATAAGATACATAACATCAGAAGCTCTTAAAAGCTGAGAAACAGCCGCCATATTACAAGGAACATAACTAAATTCAGTATTAACATACCAGCGTGCAGGCTCTAATGAAAGTCTGTCAATCGCCTGTGCAAGAAGGGGAGATCCATGATATTGATCAGCTGCATATGTCCATATATTTTCAATATGAGTTTTAAGAATATCAAAAACCTCGTTATCACTTCTGTAGGTTTCTGCATCCTCTAAAGTAAGAACCTTTTCGTCGTAGATTGACGGATTTGAATTAAGAGTTGCCTTTAAGGTTATATGCTTGTCCTTTTCAAGCTCTCCTGTAACAGTAACAAGTCCTGTCTGGCTATCCAGCTGAATTTCAGCAGGAACAGCTCCTTCTAAGGTCCATGTAACATCTCCCTCAGTTAAAACATATCCAAGCTGGTCAGTTATTTTAACTCTGAATGGATATTCGTTGTTATTAAAACCATAAGCCATTTTACCATCGCCGAGAATTTCGATATTATCTATCACGGGATAATATTTGCTTATATTAAGTGTAGCTGTCTCAACGACTGCTCCGCTGATAACATAAAGAGTGTATTCACCCATTATTGCATCTTCTGCAATATCAACAGTTATTTTATTTCCGTCGATAGAAGCTGTGACTCCCTGATTATCAGGCTTAAGCATATAGTCAAATTCTGCAGCTTCTATAACAATTCCCTCATAGTCATATGATTTGGCAGTAAATTCTGCTTTGTGAGAATGACCATCAACAACAGTTATGTTTTTCTCTCCGGAAATAACAACCCTGTTTATAACCTGAAAATCACTTGATGAAAAGTTGTCTATTGCAAAACCAGGAGAATACTTTGAAGATAAGGACAGCTTAACTTCCTTATTAGTATAAACATAGGATGCAAGGCTCTGTGCATTTAATAAAACACAGGAATCATCAACATAGACTGAATATGTATTCTTTTCAAAATCCATAATCATTCTCAGATTATACCATTTGTTCACACTTAAGCTTTCAACAAGACTTACACCAAGTCCAATTGAATTGTTTGAAACGAGGGCATTGTCCTTAACCTCAATTTCAAGGAATCTGTCGATACCATTTGAAATAGCGGCAATTTTTGTGCCGTTATTCAAATAGTCATTAATCATAAAGTCGTATGAAATTTCCATTGGCAGCATTGGCTTCGGTGTAAAAGTGAAGTTTGCAAAAGTAGGCATACCATCTACTGTCGGGGAAATATTCATATATTTATTTCCGCCAACTGTTTTTATTTCAACTCCGCCATTTTGACTAAGGGTGAAAATTTCAAGTCCGGTCGTCTCAAAATCAACGATAACCGGTTCAGCAAATGTCTTTTCGTCAAATGAAGCAAAGCTTAAAACAAAAACAAAGCAAATAATCAAAGAAACTATTCTTTGATAACTGTTTTTTAAATTGTTTCTCATAACCACAACTCCTTTTCTGAATTTTTATAATGTGTTATTTTTTTGCTAAATTTAAAGAGTCCATTCCCTGCAGAAAATCTGCAGGGAATGGAAACCTCGACAAACCAATAAGCAAAAACTTATCGAAACTCAAAATAATTAGTGGCGTTTATTTTGAGACAAGTCAAGGAGAGAGATAATTTATTACCTTTCGGCAACTAACGGAATATAAATCCGTTCCCAACAATTATATGTAGTATAATTGTTGGGAATGCATTTATGCATTCCGTTTAAGGATACCGGGAGGCCATCCTTTAACTTTTAAATTTCCCCGTATCGGGCGGATGAAAACATCCGCCCATGGGAACTAAAAATTTAAATATTACTCAGCAGGTGTCTCTGTTGCAGTAACATCTCCACTAATCATATTAGCAAGAGGTTTAAGTCCTTCAGCTGTATCAAACACAAACACCTTAAAGGTTTCTCCGTTTAAAGTTTCAGGAACAGTAACCTTTTCTGTAAGCGATAAATCAAAACTGTTAAATGCTGTGTGTTCACTTGTATCTATATTTGCATTAACCTTTGCATCCTTTAAAACTCTGCCTTCAAATATAGCTGTTATAACCTGAATTGTATTTGCAGCACCAGGAGCTTTCCAAAGGGTAATAGTCTGGTTATCCTTTGATACTGTTGCAGATTCAACTGTATATGGTGCACCAGCCAAATCATCTACAGCAACATTCTTTGTTAAAACATTTTCAAAAGCAAGTCTTTCCTTTTCCTTAAGTATGTTATAGTCTGTTGCATCATAGAAGTTTGTTTCAACCTTAATATCATCAATATATGCAATACCACCGTTTGTTTCCTCAACAGTTATGCCTAGCATACTTGGATCGTGATATTCTTTACCTGAAATTGTATTTGTAAATGTATAGCCATAGCAGTTACCTGAAGTAGTATATGTTATTTCATGATGAAATCTTGGGTCAGTCTCAGAATATTTTATACATGTACTTTTAATATCAATGGTTACAGGTATCCATTTTTTTATTCCTTGATAATGACCACCAGTTTTGTTTTCAGAACCACTTCCTATGATAGCTTTATCTGCAGATATTTTAAATCTCAAAGATTCACCGGCATCTGTATGCTTCACGTTATTTCTGGAAAAACCAACATAAAGGGTTTCAACAGAATTACCTTTGCTATCTACAGCTGAACCAGGAAGATAATACTTAAATGTTAGTCTTGTCTTTTTAACATCATCTACAGCAGCAACACCAATTCCCGCCTTATAGATATTTTTATAATAATTCTCATTTGTATACACACCTGTAGTAGGAACAGCACCACCGTCTACTGTTACACCATCATCCAAATATCTGGTTGGTGCAGTTGCATTACGGATTGATTTGTTATAAATTCTTCCGTATTTTGAATTATTTCCGGTATGTCCTTTACCGTCAGGATTATTGTTTTCATCATATGTAGAATCTACAGTAAATGTAAGATTATTTGGATCAGCAGCCAAATACTCCTCCCAATATGTATATCCATCAACCTCTTGACCAAGTACCATTTCGTCGCGGTCAAAGTTTTCTGCATATCTTTCAACGTATCCATTTGCAACTTCGTCTACTACAAAAACCTTAAGATCATCAATATAGAATTTACCGCCGCATGCCTGATCAACATTAAATACAAGTTTTCCAAAATTGGCATATGCACCATAAGTAATACTTTCAACCTTACTTCCACCATAGTTGACTGTATGAGTTGTGATAACAGTACCTTCTACGGTTTCTTTTTTCAATTCATAAACAACCTTATTCCATTTCTGAGGATCAACAACCGGACTACCTGATGCAACATACTGTGATCCAGTATTAGTTCTTCCAAAAGCTTTAATTGCTTTTGAATCTATTGTGAAAGATGGCGCAGAAGATGAATGTACATTATTTGCATCATTTTTTATAACAGAAAATCTAAGTTTATCTGCTATTTTTGATTTATCAGCAAGGCTGTATGTATCAGTTGTTAATGCGTTTGCAGCATTGTATAAATCAAATTCAATAATAACATGATCAGCATCTGTTGTAGGAACATTCATATAATAATATTCATAACCTTCGCTTGGAGTTGCATATGCTGTTGGGTTTACTCGTGTTCCATCATCTGCATATTTATAAGTGCCGGCTGTATAATATCTTTGATAATCAATAGCACCAACCTTTGCCTTGTCACCAACATTTGCCGCAACCTTAAAACTTGACTGCGGGTTTGTTGTTTGAGTATTGTAACCACTATAATTACCTGCTGTAGCTGTAACATTTAAAAAGGAGACATCTTCACCAATTTTGTAGTTATCAAAGTTTTCTTCATATACAAGTTTTTTTGAATATGCTTTATCAACCTTGATATTGTTTACATACATAGCACCGCTATCTACTGTAAAATCAAGGGCATCTGCACTATTGTTTAAAAGGGCAAAATTAACATTCTGCCATTTGCCAGCTTTCGCTGTATCAATTGTGCCCTCCGCAACCATTTCACCTGAAAGAGTTGCTTTAATTGTTGGATTTGTTACATCGGCTGTAACATAAATATCTGCGCTTATTTCATAATAGCCTGCAGCTAAGTTAATAGGAACATTTCCAGGGTTAGCAGCTGTAACTTCTATTACCTTAAACGGAGTCTCTTCAGCTGAAACCATAACAAAGCTAGATAAAACAAGCATTACTGTCAACATGATTGATAAAAATCTTTTCATAATTTTCATCCTTTCTTTTAATTATATATTAATTTTAATTTTTTTACAAGTTATTTTCTTGCATTATATCTGTCGATTGCTGCCTGCTTAATTTTGATTGCATCTTCAACGCCAAGCTTCTTTAATGTCTCTATAAATGAGTCGAATTCGTCAAAGCTCTTTGTTCCCAAAACGAATGAAATAAATGATTCGTCAACAACTTTATCAAGCTCAACTGTGTATTCAGCGAAAGCTTCTGCTTCCTCTGCTGTCATTGTTGTTTTCGGTTCTCTTGTCTTTACTGCCTTTTTGTAAGATAACAACCAGTTTTCAACAGATTCTCTCTGCTGTGGTCTATAGTAATATTCTGTTAAGTAATTCTTTGACTGAATAAATGGACCAGACCATGATGAACGGAAATATTTACCCATTGCCTGTGTCATTGGAAGTCCTTCAGGATTTTTCTTAATTTCATCTGTGTAATACGGAACTCCGTCTTTAAGTTCATATGTTAAACCCTCGATACCGAAGTTATATAGCATATAACCTTCATCTGTGTAACCAAAGTCCATAAATCTTGTAGCAAGTGCCTTATTCTTTGATGTTGAAGAAAGTGCAACACCAGAGCCTTCAAAGTTATATCCAAGCATTACATAATCAAGATTTTCTCCCTTTTCGTCAACAAGGTCAGGAATACCAACCATATCAAATTTTTCGCCTTCTTTGATGTCAAGCCATTTTCCAAGGCTTCCGCCACCGCCTGCAACTGTTACACCTGTTTTATCGTTTAAGATGTTTGCATCATAAACTTTTGTGTCAATTGAAACGATGTTCTTATCAAGAATGCCCATCTTATACCATTTGTTTAAGATTTCGCAAGCTTTTTTAAATTCAGGCTCTAACGGTCCGAATGTAACCTTGCCGTCCTTCATATAATAATTGAAGTTTGCACCAAGCATCTGAACAAAATGGAAATGTCCGCTTGGTCCCCAGCTTAGCGGTGCTGTTGCACCCTTCTTTTCTTTGAATGCGATTAATACTTTCTCAAGCTCATCAACTGTTTTCGGTACTTCAAGTCCAAGTTCCTGAAGCCAATCGCGTCTAATCATAAGACCTGATGAACGGAGCTGAATCTTATCTTCTCTGATAAATGGGAAAACAAAGTATTCACCGTTATCTGTTTTTGTTGCTCTTGCAATATCAGGATTCTCTTCCAAATACTTTGAAAGATTTGGAGCATCACTCTTGTACACATCATTAAGAGGAACTATTGTTTCGTTAGCTATTGAGCTTCCCGGTCCTCCCTGATATGTACCCCATGAATATTCAATAAGGTCTGTCATTTCATCTGATGCTATCATAAGTGATAAGCTCTGTGCATCCTGACCTACTGCAGGGTGAACATACTTAACCTTAACACCTGTTCTCTTTTCAAGTTCCTTGGCAAATGGTGTTTCACCAAAATTTGAATAAAGAGCTGTGATGTTTGGGTTCATACTCATCCAGTATGTAATTTCCTGGTCTGAATTGATTGGATAGCCGTTAAATTCAAATGCGTTCTGTTCTTCGCCGCCTTTTCCTCCGTTACAAGCAGAAAGCATAAGAACTGCTGCAACTAATCCTGCAAAAATTCTTTTTTTCATTTCTTTCATCCTTTCTTTTTTTGTTTTATTTGATTTTTAATTTTTTACTGTGTTACACGGGAGGGCACGGAGCCCCTTCTCATACATTTTTGTGATTATCATATCGTATAAACAATGTTATCTTACCACAAGCTTGCTTCGTTTATCTTTCTGTTTAACCAGTTTGCTGACACAAGGAAGACAAGATTAATTATTGAGTTGAAAAGACCAACTGCTGATGAGAAGCTCCAGTCAAGATTTATTAGACCTCTCTTATATACATAGGATGATATAACCTCTGCAACTGGCATTGTTGCATTGTTATATAAAAGAATTATCTTTTCAAATCCTACACTAAGCACGCTACCCATTCTTAAAACGAACATTATTACTATTGTTGGTGCTATTCCCGGGATTGTTACATTAAGTGTCTGCTGGAATCTTCCTGCTCCGTCTATTGTTGCTGCTTCATATAAAGCACTGTCTATTGATGATAATGCCGAAAGGTAGATTATTGTTCCCCAACCTATTTCCTGCCATATACCTGATATTACATATACAGGTACAAAATACTTAGGATAGTCAAGAAGATTAACAGGTTCTCCGCCGAACATTTCCACAAGATTTCCTATTACACCGTCTGACATTGTAAATTCTTTTACCATACCACAAACTATTACAAGTGAGATAAAGTGCGGAAGATATGTTACATTCTGCACTATCTTCTTATATCCCTGATTGCTCAGCTCATTCATAAGTAGTGCTAAGATAATCGGCATCGGAAATGAAAACACTATTGATGCTATACTTATTCTCAAAGTATTCATAAGTAATGTCATAAATGATGGTGCTGTCAAGAAGCTTATAAAATGCTTTAAGCCTACCCATTCGCTTCCCCACACACCCTGCTTTGGTGTGTAGTCCTTAAATGCGATTAACGCTCCGTACATCGGCACATATTTGAAGATTACAAAATATGCGATTACTATACTCATCATAAGATACAGACTTTTGTTTATCTTAAAGTCTCTTACTATTATCTCTCCCGTTGTGGGACCTTTTACTTTTATCTTTTCAGTCTTTAACATTTTGCTCATTATCCTTTCACTGCTCCTATCATTACTCCCTTAACAAAATATTTCTGCAGGAATGGATATACTGCAAGTATCGGGATTGTTGTTAACACTATTACTGAATACTTGATTGTTTCTCCTACCATTTCCTGGTCCATATTTGACACTCCGTCCATCATTGACTCGGTGCTGTTTGCTATAAGAATTTCTCTTAGTACCAGCTGAAGTGGATATAGATCTCTGTCCTTTAAGTATATTGATGCATCAAACCATGAGTTCCAGTAACCTACTCCATAGTAGAGTATCATTACTGCGATTACTGCTTTTGATAGCGGAAGTATTATCTTGAAAAGAATTGTCCACACTCCTGCTCCGTCTAGCTTTGCTGACTCCTCAAGTGAATCAG
Organism: Clostridia bacterium; assembly: GCA_045575975.1. GTDB lineage: Bacteria > Bacillota > Clostridia > Monoglobales > Monoglobaceae > RGIG8709. The sequence goes on from JAZNFO010000066.1 coordinate 12,498, forward strand.
GTATCCCAAGGAATGATGTTCTCATTATTATCATATTGTAAACTGATATTGCCCCCGGAAGAATTAACGCCCAAAGGTTATTATTAAGGTGAAGCATTTTTGTTACAACTAGATATGTTGGAACAAGTCCGCCTCCTATAAACATTGTGAGAACTATCAGCTTACTGAAAAGTGAATTCCAGTAAACTCCTTTTCTTGATAAAACGAATGCACATATTGCTGTCATAATTACATTGATTGTTGTTCCCACAACAAGTATGTAGATGGAGTTTTTATATCCCAACATTATCATATTGTTTCTGAACACCATTGCATATGACGAAAGTGTGAATCCAAGGGGTTTATACAGGGGACCTATATGTCTCATAAGCTCTCCCGGCACACTAAATGATGCACAAACAACATGCCAAAGGGGATATGCCATTATTATCATCAGCACAAACATAAATGTTACATTAAATGCATCAAAGGCAATTGAACCCCAGCTTCTTTTAAGCCTGTTTTCCTTTTTTGTTTTAATCTCGCTCATTTTTTACCTCTACCTCTCATTCTGTCATTATTTTAAAATATTTTTTAAAACTTCAATCACTGCTTCAGCCATTGAATAAAAGCCAAAATCATTAGGATGACAATTATCAACAAGTCCTTCACTTTGTGCAAGTCTCATAAGCCTGTCTCCGGAAATAAAATAAACATTTTCATCTCCTCTGCGCTTTGCATTTTCGTAAGTCCTCTTAATAATTTTATATCTTGCTATTTCGCTATTATCAAGTAAACTGTATAACTTTGGTCTCGTCATCAAAATTATAGGCAATTTCTCATTATTACTTCTTATATCAATAAACATTTTCTCATGAGTCTTTTCAAGATGCTCTTCATCAGGCGCATTATAATCATAGTCATAAACAAAAGCTGACATATCAAGATTTTTTATATATTCTGAAATTTCCTTTTCCCCTTTTGCATTTCCTGAAAAACCAAGATTTACAAAATCAATATCAAGTTCTCTTGAAATTATAGCAGGATAAATGTTTCCAGGTCTTGATGCACAACCACCCTGAGTAATTGAAGAGCCATAAAACACAACCGGTTTTTCATTTCTATATAATGGAGAACTCTCAACTTTCGCATCTTTTGATAATCCAATATAAAGGTTTGTAACATTTGAGTAAACAGGAAAGTTTATTGTAATTTCTCTCATTTTGGATGATGCAAACTCAACAATTCCTTCAAAACCATTTTCTACATCACAAGGCGGAATGTATGTTCCATAATATGCATCTTTATCTTTTTCTCTAACATATAAATCAAATCCCGTTGAACCGGCAAGAGTCATATTACTAAGCTGACCAATAGGCTCAATCTCTGCACTAATTGCAACATAGTTGCTATCTGTTTTAAATCGTACTCTTCCACCTGTTGTATTTGCATGAAGTGCTTCAACACCTTCACTCACACTCTTCGCAATTTTCTCAGGCATTCTCCTGAATTTCCCAACTTCGTAATAGATGCCGTAAATTTTAAATGGATTTTCAAGTATATTGTGAAAGACTATATCTTCTTTATCAATCTCTGTTTTAATCTTAAAATTTTTATCAACATCTTCAATTCTTTTCATATCTGTAATTCTTCTTTATTGTCCGATTTTTTCCTCTATCATCTGATTGATTTTTCCCCTGAGATTGATAATATAATTATTATTTCTTGGATAAACCTTGAAACCATCTATCTCCTGAAGAAGATTAATAACCGTTTCTCTGTCTGTGAGACTTTCGAGCATTTCAAGAGCTCTTAAATCCTGCAAACCTTCATTGAAAACATATAATCTGTGCGAACAAACAACCTCACCGTCTCCATCAAGAGGATATACCATAAATGCATCGCCTCCAGGGAAAGCACCGTTTGATGTTGTATTCATATATGGATCAATAACAGATCTCGAACGAGCTGCAAACCAGAAATTAAATCCCCATTGCAAAAAGCCTTCAAGTTCATTTTTATATAGCTGATATCCCAAAATTCTGTTTCTGTATGACGGCATTGCTAAAAATCTATTCGAAACATCTTCTCTTTGTGCCATACAGTAATATCCCCAAAGTGGTTTAACGCCCTTATCCATAAAATGATGTATATGATTCAAGCTGACAACAGGTCTTTTAATAAGTCCTTTTTCATAAAACTCATAGAACCCAAGTGCATCAATAATCAAATTATCAGGAATATGTTTTGAAACAATTGCTCTCGCCGCTGAGAATCTTTCAAGATAATCTGTATGTGGCTCGTCGGATATATGGAAAAGACAATCATCTAAAACGCCCTTTCCTTCAAGAAATTTCATAAGTTTCGGAAGAAGTGCATCAAGAAACTCTGCGTATTCTAATCCGGTTCCATCTGTCTCCCAACCAAATATGCGTTCTATCTTCCCATCCTTCTCTGCTACTATCTTCGGAGCAAATTTTGCACCCCACTGCGAGAAAAGATGTGCCATTTCAAACTTTTTAATCCCATGCTTTTTGCACAATTCTATCCAATAATCAAGCTTTGTAAAATCAAACTTATATCCGTCATCTGAAACCTTAACACCGATAAGCTGATTTGTTGGTCTTTCAAGTCCAACATCAGTATCAAGGGGTGGTGTAAATATTGGAGTCAAAATCATATTATGTCCGAACTTAACATAAACCTTCAAATATTTCTCAAGAATCTTATAATATTCGTCCGAGCCAACCTCGACTTTATGCAGAACCGCAATACAATCCCCGTGAAACCAGCCTGTATTTATAAGCTTTTGTTCAGGCAGCTTGGCATTTATAATTTTAAGTGTATATGTAAGTGTCTCACAAAGATTATCTTCACTATCATAGACTTTAATATATATAGGATATGTTCCTGAAATCTCGTTGTTTGGTTCAACCGAAATCCAAAGCCCTCTTGTGTTTTTATTAGGAATATTAATAATTCCATTTTTGCACCTCTTAAGCGGGTCTGGAAAAAACCCAGGTTCCTTCGTTATATAATCATCATCACACTCTGTCTCTATTGTGGGCAAATCGTTTGGAACATAATCAATATTAAAAATATTTATATAAGGTGAAATTTCTGATTCAATTTCAACTCTGAACTCTTTCGAATAAACACATATGCCGGGGTCGGACATAAATCCAATTAACTGAAATGAAAAAATTTCATTTTTCATCATACTGCCAAAGGTTTGTTCCTCTATCTGTTCAAAATTATGAAAAAACACTTTTTCCAGGCTTCCGGCTGTTTTCCATCTAGTGTCCATAACACCCTCCTTGACTAAATTTCCTTATTTGGAATAAAATGTCCATATATATTTATGTATATTAAACAAAAATATATACCCATTCATTGTTTCAATTATATTATACAACAAGGTGTATAAACAGAAAATATATAAATTCTCCAGAATTATGGACAAAATTGAACAGATTTATTTTTCTTATATTGATTTTTTTATAATTGCTGATATAATAAGTTTATAAGCTTAAAAACGAGGTGGGATTTTTGCATACAAAATCTGCATATAACTCAAGCAATAACAGTGACAGAACTCTATATATAAACAGTTGTGGGAAGCGTACTGTAAAAAGCACTCCAATAAACATAAACAGACCTCATGGCCGTTCTGACTATCTATTGGTTTATGTTATGCAAGGCCAAGCTCATTTCATTTTAAATTCAAAAAAAGAAACCTTAACTGCAGGACATTTCTTTTTGTTCAGGCCAAATCAGCCTCAGCTTTATAATTATTCTGCTGAAGATAAAACAGTTGTTTTCTGGCTCCACTTTTCAGGTACTGATGTGGAGAAAATCATTAGCACCTATAATCTTTATGGATCTATTTTTCGAACAGGGGTTCAACCGGAATTTGAAAGTTTTTTTACAATTATTATAAACGAAATACTTAATCAAAATGACAACTATCAAGATATAATTCAGAACCTTCTCAAAAATGTTTTTGCTCTTATATCAAGATATTCGCTTAGAAAACCCAAGAAAGTTTCCATAGATAATTTAAATATTTTTGGAAACAAAAGAGAAATTTATGATATTATAAATTATTTTGATAATCACTACACAGAAAATATAAACATTAATGAATTCATAAATAACAAACTAAATGTAAGCCACTCATGGTTTATAAGAAGGTTTAAAACCGCAACACAAATGACACCAATTGAATACATAAATAATCTTCGTATTGAAAATGCAAAATCCCTTCTTGAAAATTCAAACTACAACATATCAGAAATAGCAAGTCTGGTTGGATATAACGACCCACTTTATTTCAGCCGTTATTTTAAGAAAAGAACAGGAATGTCACCTCTCAAATACCGTAAAACTTGTGTATAAAAAATCCCGCCTAAAGGCGGGATTTTATCATTTAATTATTCTCTTCTCAAATTGTCTTTTAAAGGCAACAAATTTATCCTCTTTTTCAGAAATAGGGTTAACCAAAACAGAGTAAAGTCCTAATCTGTTTGCTCCCCAGACATCTGTAAAAATCTGGTCACCGATAAGTGCCGTCTCAAAGCTTTTAACTTTCATATTTTTCATTGCTATCCTGATAAAAAATGAAAGAGGTTTTAGTGCTCTCCATCTATAAGGTATATCAACCGACTTCATAAACAGGGAAACTCTTTCTTTATTGTTGTTAGACAACACATAAAGCCTAAAATCCATATCAAAGAGCATTTTAAACAAAGCTTTGATTTTCTCGTCAGGCTCAGCTAATTCATATGGTGCAAGTGTGTTATCTATATCAAAAATCAAAGCTTTAATCCCTTTTTCTTTCAAGATATCATATTCTATATCGTAAACAGAATCATATATTTTGTCAGGAACAAATCTTTTTGTCATAACATCACCTTATGATAAAATCTGTTTTACGATTTCGTTAATTCTTTTTCCGTCAGCTCTGCCTTTTGTCTCTGGCATAACTTTTCCCATAATCTTGCCCATATCCTTTATAGAAGTTGCTCCAACATCATTAATTGCTTTCTCAACTATTCCCTTTAGTTCTTCATCTGTAAGCTGAGCAGGAAGATAAGCAAGAAGAACTTCAATTTCTCTTTTTATATCCTCAATTAAATCATCTCTTCCGCTTTTTTCATATTCAGGCAAAACATCTTTTCTTTTTTTGAGTTCTTTGGCAATTATTTCAATAACTCCGTCTTCATCAAGTTCTTTAAGATTATCCTTTTCAAACTGCAAAATAGCAGAGCGAACCATTTGAACAGTGTTTTTGCGAATAAGATCTTTTTCCTTCATTGCTGTTTTTAAATCAGCAGCTAAAACTTCCTTTAATGACATAAAATTCATCCTTTCTTTAAATAAAAAAGCTGCCTTAAAAGGCAGCTTAATCACATAATTTACAAAACTCAAATTAAACTAAGCAAAATTATCTGAACTTGCGTTTTCTCGCAGCCTCCGATTTTTTCTTACGTCTAACACTTGGCTTCTCGTAATGTTCTCTTTTTCTAACTTCAGATAAAACACCTGCTTTAGCACAAGAACGCTTAAAACGACGAAGTGCACTATCAAGTGATTCATTATCTTTTACTCTGATTTCAGCCATTAATAATTTCCCTCCCTCCAAAATGATTTTGGAAATGTGGATTGTTCTTTTGTAAATACCAATCTAAAAAATACTACCATATCATTATAACTATATTTTATTATTATGTCAAGCAATATTTATAAAAATTTTAATAATTTTTATTTTGCTCGGGCAAACAATAATAGGCTTCGCATCTGTATATAGGGTTTCCCTGTTCTGAAAACAAAGTTTCATATTCAGTCATAATATTCCCCTCATAATCACTCTTATGTAAATCAAGAGTAATGTTTTTAAGTCTGAGTCCATAATTTGAAAAAGAATTCAAAGAAAACTCAAATAAACCCATATTATCTGTTTTAAAGAAAATTGCTCCGTCTTCAGACAAAATATTTTCGTATATTTTCAAGAAATTTTCATGAGTCAATCTTCTTTTCGCATGAGCCTTTTTCTTCCACGGATCACAGAAAT
>JAZNFO010000067.1:0-71453 GCA_045575975.1 Clostridia bacterium
ATTGTCTTCCTAAGACCGCTTGGCCTCCGACTTATCAATATTTTTTCTTCTTTTTGAAGGTCCGCCTTTCACAAGGTCTAAATATTCTGGACCAAAATATATGGCTCCTAATTTTCCAACAAGCTCGCTTACCTTTTTTAATAGAATTTCATTAATATAAATATTTTTTCTCTTATTCTGAAAAATCTCAATTTTTGCCTTATTTTCTCTGTTTCTGTCCTCAAAAAAAATTTCAATTTCTGCTTTTTCTTCACCGAATTTTATTGTTTCTGCCTCTTTTTTTGTTCTTCCCGATTTTCCTGTTGAAAAAAAATAAATTCCCTCTAAAATATTGGTTTTTCCCTGAGCATTAAACCCGTGGATTATATTTAATTTTTCATCAAACTCAAAATACTGATTTTCCCAGTTTCTGAAATTTTTCAGCTTTATACTTTTTATTATCATAACTCTAAATCTTCATTGGAAGAACAAGATATAAGAATTTTTCCCCTACTGTGGGTGTTATAACCATTGGGTTTATATTTTTGTTAAATTTGATTTTTATCATTTCTTCATCAGGTGCACGAAGTGCATCTATTAAGAATGTGTTATTAAATCCTATAAGAAGATTTGCATCTCCTGTTGGAACACTTATGCTATCATCAAATGAACCCTGTGCTGTTTCACAGAAAATTCTTGCTTCATCCCCTGAAATTTTTATTTTTAAGGGTGATTTGAAGGTTTCCGAATTCATCATAAGGGAAGCTCTTTGAATTGTGTCTAAAAGCTCATTTTTTGAAATTTCAAGCTCTATTTCAAATTCCTTTGAAATTGCAGCCTCGTATTTTATAAATTCTCCCTCTATAAGACGACTCACAACTCTGTAATTTTCAAATGAGAAAACAACATTTTTTGAGTTACATTTGATTGAAACCTTATCATTGTCCTTTAAAATTTTTGAAATTTCATTTATTGTTTTTTCAGGGATAATGATTGTCTTTTCGGGAAGATTTTCTTCTATTTTCTCTTCTCTTATTGCCATTCTGAATTTATCAACTGCAACCATTTTGAGCTTGTTTCCCTTTATTTCAAGAAGACATCCCTTTAAAACAGGTCTCTGGTCGCTTTGAGAAACTGCAAATGAAGTTTTTGAAATCATATTTTTAAGTATATCTGTGGATAACTCAATGTCATAATCTGTATCAACCTTAACAATTTCAGGAAATTCTATAGGATCGCACCCTGCAATTTCAAACTTTGAATTTCCTCCTTTTATGGTACAACCATATGTGTTTGAAACCTCAATTGTTATATTTTCAGATGACATACTGCGAACAATTGCAAGAAGCATTTTTGCATTCAAAACAACTCTTCCGCCCTCTAAAACATCACCCTGAATTTTTGCCTCAATTCCTATCTCCAGATCATTTCCCATAAGGGTGATTTCTCCTGACTCTTCAGCCTTAATATAAATGCCTTCCAAAACTGCAAGATTAGACTTTGCCGATGTGGCTTTTGAAACCGTCTGAAGTGTGTCAGCAAGTAGGTTTTTAGAGCAATTTATAATCATAATTTTTCCCTCGTTTTTACCTTAAATTTTACCCTTTAATTATACCATAAAATTTCAAAAATTTCAATCAGTTTTTTTAAAATTTTTTATGGTTTTCTGGACTTTTTTATATATATAAAATATATATAATATTATTAAAGTGGAGGTAGTTGCTGTAGGGGGTGTTCAAACTGTTGAAAACTTTAATTTTTGTTTTATTATAAATGGAAATTGAGGGTTAATAAGGTGTTGAAAACTGAGATAAGTTATAAACAGGAATGTGTATAAAAGAGAGGAAAAATTTAATCCACATTTTATTAACAGGTGGATAGCCTTAATTATGTTAATAAAAAGATGTTGACAAATTAAAAAAAATAATATATTATATAAGAAAGTTATGTTAAAGAGGTGAAAAAAATGGCTTATATTATCAACGATGAATGTATCGCATGCGGTGTTTGTGCAAGTGAATGCCCTGTTTCTTGTATAGCAGAAGGAGATGGCAAATTTGAAATTGATGCAGATGCTTGCATCGATTGCGGAAACTGTGCAAGTGTTTGCCCTGTTGATGCACCAAAGGAAGCGTAAGCTTTTTTACTTATTAAATGATGCTTAAGGAGTTGTTATGTTTTAACAACTCCTTAATTGTTAAGAGGATATATTATGAATAAAGATATACTAATAAAGGGACTATCAGAATATGGAATTGAAGCGGATGAAACAAAAATAAAAAAATTTGAAACCTATTCTTCTCTTCTTAAAGAATGGAATGAAAAAATGAATCTCACCGCCATAACAGATGATGATGGCATTAGTACAAGACATTTTTTGGACAGTCTCAGTGCTTATTTTCTTATAAAGGATAAAGAAAATATCAAGGTTTTGGATATTGGAACAGGGGCAGGATTTCCCGGTGTTCCTTTGAAAATTGTAAAAGACGATATAAAAATAACTCTTCTTGATTCCCTGAATAAAAGAATTGTATTTCTCGGTGAGGTTATAAAGGAAATTGGAATAGGCGGTGCAGAAGCCATTCACGGCAGAGCAGAGGATTTTGGAAAAGATAAAAATTACAGGGAAAAATATGACTTTGTTTTTTCAAGAGCGGTGGCATCACTGAAAGTTCTTTCTGAATATGCTCTTCCCTTTGTGAAAGAGGGAGGATATTTTGTGGCTTTAAAGGCTTTTGAAATTGATGAAGAAGTAAATGATGCAAAAGCTATGATAGGAAATCTTGGAGGAAAAATCGAAGAAATAAAAGAAATCAAAATACCTTTTTCGGATGTTACAAGAAAAATTGTTATTATAAAGAAAATATCAAAAACTCCAAAGGAATTTCCGAGAAGCAACAAAAAAATAAAGGAGAATAAATAATGCTGACTGTTTTTTTAATAGGTCTTGGCCTTTCAATGGATGCATTTTCTGTGTCTTTAACAAATGGAATGTGTTTAGAGAGGGCAGGAATAAAGGATGCTTTTAAAATTGCGTTTACATATGCATTTTTTCAGTTTTTAATGCCTGTTTTAGGTTTTTTTGCAGGAAATATTTTTAATGATGTTATAAATTCGGTTGACCACTGGATAGCATTTTGTCTTCTTCTCTTTATCGGAATAAAAATGATAAGTGAGGCTTTAGAAAAAAAGGACGAGAAAGGTGAGTGCCAAAAAATAGGATTGAAGCTCCTTTTTGTGCAGGGGATTGCAACAAGCATTGATGCCCTCGCTGTGGGGGTCAGTTTTGCAGCTCTTAAAATGCCTGTGTTTTCATCATCCTTGTTGATAGGATTAATAACCTTTGTTATTTGCTTTTTCGGAGTTTATATAGGAAAAAAGGTTGGAAATCTCCTAAACGGAAAAGCAGAAATCCTTGGCGGGTTGATTTTAATCGCCATAGGCACAAAAATTTTAATAGAACATCTAATGGGTTGAAAAATGATAAGTTAAATCCTGCCTTTCAGTGGCTGATTTTCGTTCTTGCGGCAGAAAAAGCCTCAGTAATCCACAAAGGATTACCTGCGTTTTTTCCTTGCAAATTTCAAAAATCATCTCCCTGAAAAGACAGGCAGAACTCATCATATTCCAACCCTGGTTGATAAATTAAATCCCGCTTTTAAGTGGGTGATTAGAAAAAGTAGGGGTCGGCGTCCCCGACGAACCGATAACAAAAAAATAAACCCGAGGCCAATGCCTCGGGCAATTTTTTTATTATTTATTGTAAGGGATATATAAAATTGATTCAGAGTGCAAAAACCGAACCCTTTGGGATACCCGAAGGTGTACTATGGTACACCGAGAGGTGAGGTTTTTGTGCTGGTGACAATTTTATCATTCCTTAGTGGATTATTGCGATTTCGGTGTCCTTATCAAAGAGGTGAATTTTGTTCACATCAAAAACAACCTTGATAGAATCGCCGTGTTTAGCAGTTGTTCTTCTGTTAACTCTTGAAATAAGAGGCAATGAACCAAGCTTTAAGTAAATGTATGTTTCAGCACCCATCATTTCTGTAAGCTCAACATTAACATCAACAATACCTTCAGGCATTGCAGCAAGGATTGCTTCATCTTCACGGATAGCTTCAGGTCTGATACCCATAATAACTTCTTTTCCGTAGTAAGGAGCAAGCTCTTCTCTGTTTCCTTTTCCTTCAGGAAGCTTAACACACAAGTCGTCGTTCTTTAAGTAAACGCCGTCTTCTCTCTTGTCTAAAGTAACATTGATAAAGTTCATCTGCGGACTTCCGATAAATCCAGCAACGAAAACATTAACAGGTTCATCATAAAGTGTAGCAGGTGATGCACACTGCTGCATAATACCGTCTTTCATAACAACGATTCTTGAACCCATTGTCATAGCTTCTGTCTGGTCATGAGTAACATAGATAAATGTTGTCTCAAGCTTTTTGTGAAGCTTACCGATTTCAGCTCTCATCTGAACACGAAGCTTTGCATCAAGGTTTGATAAAGGTTCGTCCATAAGGAATACCTTTGGTTCACGAACGATAGCACGACCGAGAGCAACACGCTGTCTCTGACCGCCGGATAAAGCCGCCGGTTTACGGTCTAAAAGATGCTCAATATCAAGAATTCTTGCAGCTTCTGTAACCTTTTTCTTTATTTCGTCTTTCGGAACTTTTCTAAGCTTTAAGCCGAAAGCCATATTTTCAAAAACTGTCATATGAGGATAGAGCGCATAGTTCTGGAAAACCATTGCAATATCTCTGTCCTTTGGTGCGACATCATTAACAAGCTTATCCCCGATATATAACTCACCGTCAGTAATTTCTTCAAGACCTGCAATCATTCTGAGTGTAGTTGATTTACCGCAGCCTGAAGGACCAACCAAGATTATGAATTCTTTATCTTCAATCTCAAGATTGAAGTCGGAAACAGCAGATACGCCACCTTTATATGTCTTACCCAAATGTCTTAAACTTAAACCTGCCATTTATTTGACCTCCCTAAAATAAATATCACATTATTCGATAGCTTATTCTAACACAAAATATAAAAAGATGTAAGTAGATAATTAAACAAAATTAAAAATATTTTTTAGCTATTTTGTATAGGGCATAAAAGCAAAAGGACCGAAACCCCCGAAAAATCAGGGGTTTACGGTCTTTTTTTTCATAAAAATCCGTCTGTGTAATTATTAAACAAAAAATCAAATCACAAGTAGTCTGATTAATGTAAATTTACACAAAAACTAGTTTTCTGCAGGTGTTTCAGCATTTTCAGAAACATTTTCACCTGAACCGTTTTCGGCATCTATTTCCTCTTCACGGGGAACAGTTGCCATTGAAACGATTTTCACATCATCAGAAAGTCTCATAAGGCGAACGCCCTTTGTAACACGGGAGAGAGTGTTTATTTCATCGCAGGAGAGACGGATAATGATGCCCTCCGATGTGATAAGAATAAGGTCATCATCAGGGGTTGTAAGGTCAAAGCCTGCAACATTTCCTGTCTGTTCGCTGATTTTGTAGGAGGTTGTTCCTTTTCCGCCTCTTGTCTGGGTTTTGTATTCTGTAAGATTAGTGCGTTTTCCGTAGCCTTTTTCACTGACAACAAGAATTTTTGTGTCGTCCTTCTGAATACCCATTCCCACAACGCTGTCTCCCTCTTCAAGGGTGATAGCACGAACACCTCTTGAGGTTCTGCCTAAAGGACGGACATCCTTTTCATTAAATCTTATCATCTTTCCGTGGTTTGTGCCGATAAAGATATCATTTTCGCCGTTTGTCAGCTCAACCTTTATAAGCTCGTCACCCTCGTCAAGATTAATTGCGATTTTTCCGCCTTTTGGTGCGTTTTCGTATTCCAAAAGATTTGTTTTCTTGATAACACCGCATCTTGTAATCATTGTAAGGAAAAGACCTTCCTGATATTCCTTAAGCGGAATCATTGCAGAAATCTTTTCCCCTGCCTCAAGCTGAAGAAGGTTAACAATTGCAGTTCCCTTTGCCTGTCTGCCTGCTTCGGGGATTTCGTAGGTCTTTAAGCGGTACATTCTTCCTGTGTTGGTGAAGAACATAATGTGAGCATGGGTTGAGGCAACAAACATGGTTTTAACATAGTCCTCTTCCTTTGTCTGCATACCGATAATACCCTTTCCGCCTCGTCTCTGGCTTCTGTAGGTGTCAACAGAGAGTCTCTTGATATATCCTCCCCCTGTCATTGTGATAACATTGTCCTCTTCTTCAATAAGGTCTTCAATGTCAATGTCATCTGCAACAGGTTCAATGGAGGTTCTTCTTTCGTCACCGAATTTGTTTTTGATTTCGGTTAGTTCTTCCTTTATAATATCGCAAACCATCTGTTCACTTCCGAGAACCTCTGTGAGATGGGCGATTAAAGTCATAAGGTCATTATACTCATTGTCGATTTTTTCTCTTTCAAGGCCCTGAAGTCTTGCAAGTCTCATATCAAGAATTGCCTGAGCCTGAACATCCGAAAATTCAAATCTTTCAATAAGCTTGTCCTTGGCATCGTTATAGCTTTTTCTGATTATGCTGATAATTTCGTCAATGTGGTCAAGGGCAATTCTGAGACCTTCTAAAATGTGGGCTCTTGCTTCTGCCTTTTTCTTGTCAAAAGCAGTTCTTCTTATGATAACCTGCTTCTGGAAAGAGATGTATTCATCCAGCACTTCTCTTAGGGTTAAAACCTTTGGCTGAGTCTGGTTAACAAGCGCAAGCATAATAATGCTGAATGAGTCTTCCAGCTGAGTGTATTTGTAAAGCTGATTTAAAACGATAGTTGCAGGAGCATCTTTTTTAAGCTCAACCACAATTCTCATACCGTCTCTGTCTGACTCGTCACGAAGGTCGGAGATGCCCTCCACTCTCTTTTCGTGAACAAGCTCTGCAATTTTTTCAATAAGGCGGGCTTTGTTCACCATATAGGGAATTTCGGTGATAACAATTCTCTGCTTTCCTTCTTTTATAGTTTCGATTTCAGCCTTTGCACGAAGCTTAATCTTTCCTCTTCCTGTGTGGTATGCAGCACGGATTCCGCTTGTTCCCATAATCTGTGCACCTGTTGGGAAATCAGGACCTTTGATAAATTCCATAATTTCGTCAATGGTTGCTTCGGGATTGTCAATAACATGGATAATTCCGTCAATAACCTCTGTTAAGTTGTGGGGAGGGATATTGGTTGCCATACCAACAGCAATACCATTTGAACCGTTAACTAAAAGATTTGGAAATCTTGAGGGAAGAACGATTGGTTCTTTTCTGCTTTCGTCAAAGTTTGGCATATAGTCAACAGTGTCTTTTTCAATGTTCTGAAGAAGATGCATTGAGATTTTTGCCATTCTTGCCTCGGTGTATCTGTAAGCTGCGGCAGGGTCTCCGTCAACAGAACCAAAGTTTCCGTGTCCGTCAACTGTGGGATAACGCATAGAGAAATCCTGAGCCATACGGACAAGAGCATCATAAACAGATGCGTCACCGTGGGGATGGTATCTTCCCAGCACATTACCAACGGTGGTAGCACACTTTTTATATTCTTTTTCGGGGGTGATGCCGTCTTCATACATAGCGTATAAAATTCTTCTGTGAACAGGCTTTAAGCCGTCACGGACATCAGGCAATGCACGGGCAACAATAACGCTCATTGCATAGTCGATAAAGGATTTTTTCATTTCCTTTTCAACATCAACGGGAATAATATTTAAGCTATCCAGGTCAAATAATTCTTCGTTTTTGTTTTCCATTCATATCATCCTTTCTATGTAAAAAAATAATGATTTTTTAATTTTAGAGGTATTTTTTTGAGTTTTGGGGGCAAAACCCCAAAATTTATAGCACAAAAAAAGGACTCTCCTTTAATTATTCGCCAAAATTTTGGAAAATCCTTTTTTTTAATGAAAATTTGTGTGTTAAAATGAAAATACAAAATTAACAACCCAATACTGTCTAATGTTTGATTTGCTAGACAATATTGGCTTATATAAGTTTAGACAATGTTTTTGTGAGAGTAATGACATTTTTATTGTCTAAATTTTTATTTTGTAAAGAAATCTAGACAATAACTAGACAATTTTAGACAATAACTAGACAGTTATTTAGAGGGCAATTGCCATTTGGAAGTAACTTGATTTTTACCGTCACGCTCTATTAATCCTTTTTTGCCCATGGCATAAAGGATGTTTTTTACCTTATTTTCTTTTTGTTTGTTATCTAGCACATCGGGAAATTTATCTAAAAGCAATTGTCTAATATCATCTTTTGATGCTTTTTTGAACTTTTTTAGATATTCGATTACTAGTTTTCGATAATATTCTTCGTCGAGCCCTTTGTGTTTGACATATTGAGCCTTTTCATCAATAGCTTCTGCTATTTTGGCGGAAATATAAACATTTGGCATTTTTCCTTCTATAACTCCAAGTCTCCTTAAATGTTTTGCTGCATCTTTTGTAATTGGTTTGTTTTTTTGTATTCTGTCAATAAGAAGCACGGTTTCTATATCTAAGTTTGGATTATCAAACAGAACTCTTGAATAATTGTCATCAATAACTTTACCGTAAACAACAACTTCGACCTTATTGTGTGTGGAAAAGTCGTAGTCAGGAAGAGGAAAAAACTTTTCCTGTTGTATTCTAAAAACCTTGCGAATGCCCATTGATTGAGTATCAATCATATTAAACTTAACCATTGTCTCCGCTAAAAGCTGATTACGATAAAAAGGAGGATTATAATTTCTTTGTAAGGCGTTTTCCAATGTCCCGGGCAAGAAGGTTCCGGGATTTGTAAGTATTATTTTGTCTTCAAATTCGTTCAAATAAATACGACCACCTATTGTGTAATCAGAATGTGCAATACAGTTATTCATAAGTTCGCGAAGCAACCACATATCATATTGTTTGGTTTCTGTTGGAAAAAGAGTAAGTTGATTAGGCATATATCTATAAGTTAAATTGCGGATTTTCCCAAAGACTCTATCACTCAAGGTTATATATGGTATTTTAAAAATTTCGTAATCTTTTATATTGTCTCTGGAATCATACAATCTCCAGGATGCTTCCGGTGTGGTATTAAACAAATAATCAAAGTCTTCGTTACCCAGAAGTAACATTGCGGCATTTGTTATTTTTCCGTTAATCATTAATTTTGTTTTAGTAAGAAACTCTTCGTCTGTCATATTGTCCACCTCTTCTGCGATGTGAGGACGATTCATTTTTTCTTTGTATTTTTCTCTTGCCAATGAGAGAGCTGCCTTGTCTAAATGTTCAACAGTAGCATTAGGAATAATTTGCTTTGACCAATCTTTCTTTTCTTGCCCTCGTATTCGGTCTTGTTCAACAATAGATAATGCACCTAAAGACTCTCCGTTCCTACCATAAAAATGATTGTTCCAACCGGTAGGAATTCCCACTGCTGCTGCAGGTATTTGAAACATAACTACACGGGTTTCTTCGCCGTTGACTATTGGATAGATTTCATATATTTGATTAAAGGATAATCCATCGGTTGTATTTGAAGAGATTTCCTGTTTTAGCCGTTCAAGTCCATGTGTATCCCTGTAATCGGTTCCCGTGATTTTCTTTGTTTTATTGTTAATACCAAATATAAGCCAACCAAACTGAAAGCCCTGTAAATTTGCTTCATTACTAATGGCAGAAAAATATTTTCCAATTTTATCGTTGCTAAAATCATTACTCGCTTCCTTAAATTCAACAACTTCGTTTTCCCAATTTTCAATTAGTTTTTCCAGAACAAGCAAAATATCAGCATTTTCACTTTTCTTATCGTATTGAAACAATTTATATTCGCCTCCAAACTCAAATATATATAACATGGTCATTATTTCTGTTGGTATATTAAAAAATCGGATAAACTTTTATGCATTGACATAATCTTGTCTTCGAGGTTTATTATACCACTTTTTGTTCCCAATATCAATAGCATAATTACACTAAAGGTGCATTAATTTTGCTTTCTAACAATCTTATATTCATCATATAAATTAAAATACGGGCAGGCATAATTGGGGGTGCTCAGGTATCTTGACATTTCGTCCTCGTCAAGATTAATCTGGCATATATATTCCCCGTAAAGCTCGTCATAAACAAAATGTGCACACATTTCGCAGGATGTTGGGGTTTGTTCTTTTTTCTTCATATCTATACTCCTTCCTCTAAAAGGGCAATTAATTCTTCTTTTGTCATATCTGCAATAGAGACAGAATTTTCCGTTATAATACTGTCTGCCAAGTTCTGTTTGCTTTTTTGAAGTTCTAAGATTTTTTCTTCAACAGTTCCCTTTGCAATAAGCTTGTAAACGGTGACGGGATTTTTCTGCCCTATGCGGTGGGTTCTGTCCGTTGCCTGATTTTGTGCGGAAATATTCCACCAGGGGTCAAAGTGAATAACAACATCTGCACTGGTAAGATTTAGTCCCGTGCCGCCTGCCTTTAATGATATAAGGAAAACAGGAACATGGTCTTTTTCAAAGCTTGAAACAAGGGCGACTCTTCTTTCCTTCGGGGTTTGTCCCGTCAGGGTGTAAAACGGAATACCCTCTTCTTCAAGCCGTTCCTCGATTATTTCAAGCATTGATGTGAACTGTGAGAAAATAAGAGTCTTGTGTCCCCCCTGCACCGCCTCTTTCACAAGGTCAATACAGCTTTCCAACTTGCAGGATTCGCCTTTATAGTTTTCATAACAAAGGGAGGGGTCGCAGCAAAGCTGACGAAGTCTTGTTAAAAGGGATAAAATCATAACCGCATCTTTTCTGAGAGAAGACTTTGTGTTCTTTTTCACAGTGTCCTTCAGGACCTTAACATTGGCGGAGTAAATTTTCCGCTGAGACTCCTCCATTTTTGAATAGAAAATATGCTCCGTCTTTTCGGGGAGTTCGCATAGCACTTCCCCTTTAAGGCGCCTTAAAATAAAGGGGGAAACCATATTTTTGATTTTTTCAAGAGCCCGTTTGTCTCCAAGCTTTATGCAGGGCATTTCAAATTCCTTGCGGAAACGGCTGTATGAAAACAAAAAGCCGGGCATTAAAAAGTCAAAAATACTCCAAAGCTCGCTGAGACGGTTTTCCACGGGCGTTCCCGTGAGAGCAAAACGGCTTTTTGCATTTATGGTTTTAACCGCTTTTGCACTTTGGGTTGAGTGGTTTTTTATGTATTGAGCCTCGTCAATTATAAAAAAGCGGAAAGTCTTTTCGCTGTATAATTCCCTGTCCCTTTTAAGAAGGTCGTAGGATGTGATGATTATATCAAAATTATCCGCCCTTTTTAAAAGCTCTTCTCTTTCTGCAATTGTGCCTGATATAACAAGGGTTGAAAGAGAGGGGGCAAAACGGGCGATTTCGTTTTCCCAGTTGTAGATAAGGGATGCAGGACAAACAATAAGTGACTGCTCCCTCTCTTTCTCCATTTCCTTTTCGGAAAGGAGCAGGGTTATAACCTGCAGGGTTTTTCCAAGCCCCATATCGTCTGCTAAAATTCCCCCGAACCCGTAGGAATCCATAGCACGGAGCCAGCGGAAGCCGTGCTTCTGGTATGGTCTTAAAATGTTTTTAAGGCTTTTTGGAATTTCCCAGTCTCCCATTTCCGCTGAGCTTATATTTCTTATAAGACTGCGGAATTCAGAATTTCTTGAAACATTTTCTTTCCCGAATGCTCTGTCAAGATAAAGAGCCCTGTATTTTGGAAGAGGGATAGCCTTTCCCCCTTTAATGTCCTGAAGGTTAAGTGCTGATTGCACATCCAGTATTTTTGAAAGGCTTTCATCTTCCAGGGATATAAAGCTTCCGTTTTTCAGGCGGTGGTATTTTTTCTTTTCTTTGTGGCTTTTTAAAATGTTTTTAAGCTCCTTGAGGTCAAATTCGTCTGAGAAAAATTCAAGCTCTAAAATACCGCTTGAAATGGAAAGTCCCACCGAGATTTTGGGCATTTTCCTTATGGAAAGCTTTTTGAAGCTGTCTGATGCAAAAACCTCTCCGAAGGCTTTTAAATCTTCAATACCAAAGTCTAAAAATTCAAAAAACCCCTCCTCCTCTTCGCTGACTATAAATGCTCCAGCATCTTCGTCGAAGGCAGAGAAATATTTCAAAAGAGTTGTTTTTATATTGTGTTCTAAAACTGCATCTCTTAAAGGAGATGCTTCGCTTTTTGAAAAGGGATTTATTTTTCTGTCACCGTATAAAATTTCGCACCTTGCAAAAAGAACGCCTGTATTGTCAAGGTCAAGATAGAACTTAGTCTCGGGGGTGGGCATATCAAATATTGAAAGGTCAATATTTTCGGGTATTATACTTGAATAGGCAGAAATTTCGGGGATAATATTATTATAGAAGAAAAACATATCCTCAAAGCTTATGACAAAGCTTTCGGGCGGGTTGAAAACCGAGGCGGATGAAAACATTCCCTGCATTTTCGCCTTGTAGTCTTCGTCGGTTATGTAAATTTCTTTTCCCCTTATTATATAAAGATGCGCCTCTCCGAAAAAGCAAATGCACTTTTCACATTTAACAAGAATATGCCCCTCTCCTGCCTCCGAAAAGGTGAATGCAAGGCGGGGATTTTTCCTTATAACCTTGTAGCTTTCAGTCTTTCCGCCGATTTCTGTCAGAAGCTCTTTGTCCTCTGAAAGCTCCATAAGACGGTCAAGATGATAAGGAGAAAGGTTAAGGTCCCTTGCTTTCAGCTGCGAAAGATATGAATATTTGTTAAAAAGTCTGTTAAAGCTTTGGTTTTCCTCTGCAGATGCCGATATAAGGTCAAGATACCTGACCGCAGTTTCCGAAAAGTTTTTCGGGCTGTGAAGAAAACATGAGTCCTTTCCATAGGTGTCCTCTTTTCCGTTTGCAACATTTTCCGAAAAAGCACAAAGGTCTTTTATAACATAGGCTTTGGGAAGTGCAATTGAAAATTCTATTGTGGTCTCCTTCTGGGCTTTTATATGAAGAGTTGGGATGAGATTTGCCTTTTCTTCCTTTGGGAGACTTTTTTCAAGAGCCTGCCTGTAGCTTCTTATTATGGAGTTTGCAAGAGCAGAGGATGTGCTTTTTTCTGCACCTGAAAAAAGCTGAACCGCTTCTGTGTCCTTTGGAACAAGGGAAAAAAGCACAGAGGCGATATGCTTGCACACACCGCTATATTTCTCAAAAGCCGAGCAGTCGCAAAGAGTGCGGGAAACCTTTTCGTTTTCGCACCATATGGTAACATTATATGTGTGAGCACCTTTAACCTTTGCCTCAATATATTCTTCCGAGGAATTAATTTTTGTTTTTGAAACCTTTTTAACGCATCCGTTGTTGAAATAATTCATTCCCTTGAAAAAAACTGTTTCAAAACTGCAAAGATTATATATTTCCGAGTAGGTTATTTTCATTTTATTTCTCCTTGGTAGAGTGAGTATATCCTGTCAAGCCTTGAACATTTTTCGTATTCTTCCCTTATGACGGGGCTTTCTTTTTTAAGTCCGTTCATATTTTTGATAATGGGAAGATGAGATGTCTTTTTTATAGTGTTTAAGATTTCCTGCCCTTTTGGGGAGAAATCAAGAATTTTTATATAAGAGGGAAGAGTCTCCCCCTCCCCTTTTTTTATGCCAAGATATGAGGAAAGCAGAATTCGTCTTATGGAGGCTGCGGTGTATCTTTTTGACTTTGTAAGGGAGGAAAGCTCATCTAGGGTTTTTGCTTTTTCAGACTCTTTCTTTATGCGGTTTTCAATGCCCTCTGTCACTCCCTGAATTTTTGAAAGCTCATCTTTTGGCATATTTATGATTCCTGAAAGAACCGCTTTTGAAAAGCCTTCAAAGTCAAAAACAGGGGCGTTTTCAAAGATTTTAAAAGCATCTTCGGGAACTTTTCCTGAAAGGGCAGATGTTCCCTCGCCTTTAACTAATTCTCTAAGGTGTGATGCACTGAAAAAGCCCTCTTTATCCTCCTTTGAATCGTGGGATGCACCCTTTCTCTTTATAATGCAGGGGGAAATATCTGCTCCCAGAGTGTATATGCTCTTTAAATATTCAATCCCTAAAATATTGTTGGGGGATGACAAAATTTCTGCATTAATATCAGGCAGAATTTTTGAAAGAGCCTCCTGCCTTGCTTTGGGGAAAGAAATCCCCGTTTTCAAAAGAGACTTAACCTCTTCCTTAAATTCAGGACTTTCGTTTGCCAGTTCTTTTGCAACCGAGAAAAGAGCATTTTCATCATCTGTTTCTGCACCGAATGAAAGATATTTAACCTCAGGAATGGAGGATAGAATTTTCACTGCAGCTTTTGCAAAAAGCTCCGCACTCTGCACTGCATAAAGGGGAGAAAGCTCAAAAACAATGTCGGCACCCGAAGAAATTGCCGCCTTTGCACGAAGCGATTTTTCAAAAATTGCCCCTTCGCCCCGCTGAACAAAGTTTCCGCTCATAACAGCAATAATTCCGTCACAGCCTGTTTTCTTTTTTGTCTCTTCTATATGATAAAAGTGTCCCATATGAAATGGGTTGTATTCACATATAATTCCGGAAAGCTTCATAGCCTCTTTCTCCTCCAAAATTTTCTTAATAAATCATTATAACACAAAAGCCTGAATTATAAAAGGTCTTTTTTCAAAAAAATTTTGGGAAATGCTCTTGCAAACAAGGGGGAAAAGGTGTATAATATGGTGTTGGAAGATAATTTTTACAATATAAATATACGGAGGTTTCAAAAAATGAGCTTTTTAGACAAAATTAAAGAAAGAGCAAGAGCCGACAAGAAAACAATTATTCTGCCCGAATCAATGGATGCAAGAATTTATGAAGCGGCTGAAAAAATTCTTAAAGAGGATCTTGCAAACATTATTATTATAGGTACTCCTGAGGAGGTTGCGGAAAATTCAAAAGGCTACGACATCACAGGGGCAACAGTTATTGATCCATTCACTTATGAAAAAACAGAAGAGTATTTAAACCTTTTTGTTGAACTTCGTAAATCAAAAGGTCTTACATATGAAGAAGCAAAGAAAACTGCTCTTGGGGACTATATGTATTATGCCTGCCTTATGGTAAAAGCAGGGGATGCAGACGGCGTTGTTTCAGGTGCTTGTCACTCAACAGCAAACACTCTCCGCCCAAGTCTTCAGATTATCAAAACAAAGCCGGGCGTTAAGCTTGTTTCTGCATTCTTCTTAATGATAGTTCCGGATTGTGAATTTGGTGCAGACGGAACATTCGTTTTTGCAGACAGCGGTTTAGAGCAGAATCCTGATCCTGAAAAGCTTGCAACAATTGCAGCTTGTTCTGCAGAAAGCTTTGAGCTTTTGGTTCAGGAAGAAGCAATGGTTGCTATGCTTTCACACTCAACAATGGGCAGTGCAAAGCACGCTGATGTTGATAAGGTTGTTGAAGCAACAAGAATTTGTAAGGAACAGAACCCAGGTCTTAAGGTTGACGGCGAGCTTCAGCTTGATGCTGCTATCGTTCCTTCAGTTGGTATGTCAAAAGCACCTGAAAGCCCTGTTGCAGGTAAAGCAAATGTTCTTGTGTTCCCTGACCTTGATGCAGGTAACATTGGTTACAAGCTTGTTCAGAGACTTGCAAAGGCAGAAGCATATGGTCCTGTAACTCAGGGTATCGCAATGCCTATTAACGACTTATCAAGAGGCTGCAGTGCTGATGATATTGTTGGTGTTGTTGCTATCACCTGTGTTCAGGCTCAGGCTCAGAAATAATTTTTAAGGAGATATAAAATGAATATTTTAGTTATCAATGCAGGAAGCTCATCTTTAAAATATCAGCTTATTGATATGCAGACAGAGGAGGTTCTTGCAAAAGGCTTATGTGAAAGAATAGGTATTGAAGGTTCAAAGCTTAACCACACTCCAAAGGGTGGGGAAAAGGTTGTTATCGAAAAGGAAATGAAAGACCATTCAGATGCTATCAAAATGGTGCTTGATGCCCTGACAGATGCAGTGCACGGCGTTATCAAGAGTATGGATGAAATCGGAGCGGTTGGCCACAGAGTTGTTCACGGCGGAGAATTTTTCTCAAAATCTGCAGTTATTGACGAAAGTGTAAAGAATGCGGTAAGCCAGTGCGTGCCTCTTGCGCCTCTTCACAACCCTGCAAACCTTATCGGTATTGATGCTTGCGAAAAGGCTATGCCAAATGTTAAGCAGGTTGCAGTTTTCGATACTGCATTCCACCAGACAATGCCGGCATCAGCTTATATGTATGCAATTCCATATGAACTTTATGAAAATCACAAAATCAGAAGATACGGCTTCCATGGCACATCTCATAAGTATGTTACAGGCGAATGTGCAAAGATGCTTGGCAAGGATGCAAGTGATATAAACATCATCACCTTCCACCTTGGAAATGGTTCAAGTGTTACAGCTGTAAAAAATGGTAAGTCAGTTGACACATCAATGGGCTTCACTCCTCTTGCAGGTGTTGTTATGGGAACCCGTTCAGGCGATATTGACCCTGCTATTGTTAAGTTTATTGCGGACACAGAGGGCGTTTCTCTTGACGAGGTTGACAATATTTTAAATAAAAAATCAGGCGTGTTCGGTATTTCAGGCCTCAGCTCTGACTTCAGAGATTTGGAAGCAGGAGAAGCAAAGGGCGATGAAAAATGTAAGCTTGCTCTTGATATGTTTGTTGAAAGCGTTAGAAAATATCTTGGAAGCTATCTTGTTAACCTTGGAAAGGTTGATGCAATCGTGTTCACAGCAGGTATCGGTGAAAACACTCCAATGATGAGAGAAGCAATTCTTAAAGGCACAGATTTTGCAGGCATCAAGGTTGATGCAGAGAAAAACAATGCCGCTATTCGCGGAGTTCAGGGCGAAATCTCAACTGCAGATTCAAAGGTTAAGGTTTTTGTTATCCCAACAAACGAAGAGCTTATGATTGCAAAAGAAACTTTGGCACTTGTATAAATATAATGTGAAAAAAGCTTTTGCTTTTGCAAAAGCTTTTTTCAATATTCACTTAAAAAGGAGATAGAAAATGCTAACAGAAAATTATGATGCCCTCACCGATGAAGAACTGGTTGAGCTTTCTTCTGCGGGGGATAAAAATGCAACCGAATATCTTCTTTCAAGGTATAAAAACGCTGTCCGTGCAAAGGCGAGAATGTATTTTCTTGCAGGAGCGGACAGAGACGATATTGTTCAGGAGGGTATGATAGGTCTTTTCAAGGCAATAAGGGATTTTGACATAACAAAACAGGCAACCTTCAAAAGCTTTGCAGAGCTTTGCGTGAGAAGACAGATAATAACTGCAGTGAAAACCGCCACAAGAAAAAAACATCTTCCCCTGAACAGTTATATTTCATTAAGCAAGCCTGCTTTTCTGGAGGAGGGAGAGGGGTCTTTTATGGATTTTCTCTCAGAGCTTGAAGAGGCGGGACCTGAGGACCTTTTCATCAGCAAGGAAAATGCAAAGGATATGGGCATAAAAATCAAGGAATCTCTTTCAAAGCTTGAAAGGGAGGTTCTTGATATGTATGTGGAGGGCTTGAGCTATCAGGAAATCGCAAAGGTGATGAACAGACCTCCAAAATCTATCGATAATGCTCTCCAGAGAATAAAGAAAAAGCTTGAAAAAAACACTTAATATTGAACAAAAATAAGGCTGTTTTAAATCACATTTTTTTCATTTTGTCAAGAAATATTTTTTTAGGATTATGTAAACTAAATGCATATTTTGAAAACAGGAAATTGGTTTACATAATACATAGAAAATTGCGGAAAGCTTGTATTTATAGTTATTAACAAAGTTATGCACTTTATCCACAGTTTACACATCAAATAGAAAAAATAGCTGGTAAAAAGTGGCAAAAACTGTGGAAACCCGCAATGTTTCGTTTTAAAAAGCTGTGTATAACTTAAAAATGATTGGTTTACCATAATACGAAAAAATTTTTCTTATATGGGAAAGCGGGGTTTTTTGAAAGTGGAAATTGAAAGAGAAAAGTTATCCTCAAAAAGTGAGCTTAGGAGGGAGCTTTTGAAGAGGAGAAAAGAGATAAATTCCCCTCTTGCGGAAAGGACGATTTTTAAGCAGATTATAAAGGAAGATGCCTTTATATCTTCCAGGGTTATTTTTTGTTATGTTTCATATGGGTCAGAGGTTGGAACAAGAGATTTAATAAGAGAGATTTTAAAGCTTGGAAAAACGCTTGTTGTTCCAAAGTGTATAGACGATAAGGGAAATATGACAGGGGTTGAGATAAAATCAGAAGACGACCTGAAGTGTGGTATGTACGGAATTTCTGAACCCGAGGGGGAGGAGTTTGAAAAGGGAAAAATAGACCTTGCCATTGTGCCGGGAGTTGCCTTTGACAAAGAGGGATACCGTCTTGGTTACGGAAAAGGGTATTATGACAGATATTTAAAGGGTTTAAAGGCAAAAACCATAGGCATCTGCCATAAGGAGCTTTTATTTGATAAGCTTCCCAGAGGGGAATATGATATTCCCGTGGATAAGGTTATTTCTTAAAAAACTATTGACAAAAAGGAAAAACCTATATATAATGAAAATAGAAAAAGGCAAGACCTCAAACGGTTATGCCAAAACTATGGATTATTTAAGAAATAACGCAAAAGCTTTGGTCGGCTGGCGTTATTTTTTTATGGAAATTACTAAAAGTAATAAAATAATCATAAAATAAATTATGTATTCATTTCCCATAAGCTATCACCTCCTGTCAAGTCGCAAATTTGCAACCCTGAAGTGATGGCATAACCGCCTTTTTACGCTTTAAAGGTCTTACCTTGAAATATATTATATATCAAAGGAGTTGTTTTTTCAATATATTTTTGCAAAATATGAAATAAAAAAACTATTGACAAAAAGGAAAAAGGGTGATATACTCATATAGTAAATTTAATAGGTATGCGGGAGTGGCTCAGTGGTAGAGCGTCACCTTGCCAAGGTGAACGTCGCGAGTTCGAATCTCGTCTTCCGCTCCAAAAATAAAAGCACTCATTTTGAGTGCTTTTATTTTTGTTCTCTTCACCCTTCTCTCTTCACTACTCTTCACATATTATCGATTGACTTTTATTTGCTTTTGTGATACAATTCACATTGTATGATTTTGAAAGAAGGGGATGAGGAAATGAAAAAGCCAGTAAGACTGATAATCGCACATCTTATTGTTATGGTGCTTTCTTTTGTTCTTAATCTTTCCTTTATGACGCTTTTTAATAATAGTTTATATGGCACAGCTTTGACAACCCTTTTATATATTGCTATTATCTATACATCTGCCTGGAACGAGGGCAGACGAGATTCTGTGGATGCCGGTGAGTCCCGCCCCAATATAAAAATGGCATTTATCTCAGCAGGAATTCTGACCTGTATCGGAATTTTACTTCTTATAATAAGACTTATTATATACAAAACAAATCCCTGGCAGTGGGGGCCCTTTGGGGACGGTTATGAAATTATCCGTATAAGGTCAACGGCGCTTATTGTATGGGATACGGTGTATAAGGGCTGGAACTGCTTTTTTATCGGCTTTATGAACGGAGAAAAGTTTATAACTTATCTGATACCTCTTGTTTTTCCTTTTGTGGCTTATCCCCTTGGATATGCTGTGGGATTAAAGCGAAAAAGCATTTCGGAAAAACTGCTTCCGAAATTAATATATAAGGATAAAAAATAATACTTGAAAAATGTATCATTAGGGTGTATAATGGAAACAATAATATAAAAAGGTGGTAAATAAAATGGCTCAGGTAACAAAGGATACAATTATTATGGATGTTTTAAAGCTTGATGTGGAAACAGCTCCTTTCTTCCTTGAAATAGGAATGCATTGTCTTGGCTGTCCGTCAGCAAGCGGTGAATCTATCGAGCAGGCTTGTATGGTTCACGGAACAGATGCAGATGCACTTGTTAAGAAAATCAATGATTTTTTAGCTAGCAAGGAAAAATAAGAGAAAATGTAAGCGGTGGAAATCCACCGCTTAATTTTTGTCTTCAAGTTGACAAGAAAAGAAGAATGTGATATACTAAATAAGCTATGTTAAATCGGGGTGGTAGCGGTGCCTTGTAACCCACAATCCGCTATAGTGGGGATGAAAACTTGCATGAGGGGTCCTGGTTGTTTGTCGGGACTCATAAGTGGTGTTGAGAATTCGGTCCTGCGCAATCAGAGCCTGTGAACCATGTCAGGGCAGGAATGCAGCAGCATTAAGCAGTTTCCTTTGATGTGCCGCGGGGGTGCCGACTTTGAGCTAACTGTGAGTTTACGGAATGATTTGTATTTCGAGTGCAAGCACATAGCTTTTTTTATATAAAAATTTTTACGGGAGGGATATTTTTGGCAGAATACAAGGCTTTATACAGAAAGTGGAGACCTATGACCTTTGATGATATCTGTGGTCAGGAGCAGATTTCCGAAACCCTTAAAAACAGCATAAAGTCAGGTCGTATTGCTCACGCCTATTTGTTCACAGGCACAAGAGGAACGGGAAAAACCACCTCGGCAAAGATTTTTGCAAGAGCGGTCAACTGCCAAAACCCCGTTGACGGAAACCCCTGCAACCAATGTGAAACCTGCAGAGGGATTATAGATGGCAGTATTCTTGATGTTTATGAAATGGATGCTGCTAGCAACAGCGGTGTTTCAAATATCAGAGAAATCCGTGATGAGGTTATATATGCACCTGCTGATTGTAAATACAAGGTTTATATAATCGATGAGGCACATATGCTCACAACAGAGGCATTTAATGCGCTCCTTAAAACTTTGGAGGAGCCGCCCGCCCATGTTATATTTATCCTTGCAACAACAGAGCCTCAAAGCATTATTCCAACGGTGCTTTCAAGATGTCAGAGATTTGATTTCAGAAGAATTTCTATCGATAAAATTGCATCAAGAATAGGGAAAATAACAGAGGCGGAGGGAATAAAAATCACTCCTGATGCGGCAGAGCTTATTGCAGAGCTTGCAGACGGCTCTATGAGAGACGGGCTTAGTATTTTAGAGCAGTGTGCACAGACAAAGCCAGACGGTCTTAAATATGACGATGTTTGCGATGTTGTTGGAATTGTTGATAAGAACCGTATATTTGACATTGCGGAGAGCATAATAGCGGAGGATGCGGGAGAATCTTTAAAAAATGCAGAAGAAATTCTGAATATGGGGCTTGATGCAGTTTGTCTTTTTGAAGATTTAATCAGCCATTTCAGGGCACTTATGATTTGCAAGGCATCTTCGGATGCGGCAGAGCTTCTTGAAAAAACTCCGGAAACAACAAAAAAATATCAGGAGCAGGCAGAAAAAATATCAAATGAAAAAATAATGAGTAGTATTTCTGTTTTAAGTGAGAATATGCTTCTTGCGAAGAAAATGCAGGCGCCAAGAGTTGCAGTTGAAATGACAATGGTTAAGCTTTGCACTCCTGAGAGCATAAACACCCTTGAGGGACTATTAGAAAGAGTTTCAAAGCTTGAAAGGCTTGTTTCGGAGGGTGTAAGCTTAAAGGTATCTGAAAAAGCAGCTGCACCAAAGACCGAAAAACTTGAAAACAAAGAAGAGCAAGAGGAAAAGCCTCTTCCTGTGGCAGAACATATTTCAGATAGCGTGAAATGGGAAAGATGGCAGGAAGCCGTTAAGACTATAAAGGAAGAGAGCAAAACCTTATATACATTTTTATTTAATGCAGAGGCTCTTTATTTCGGTGATGAAATTGAGCTTGTTTTAACAAATGATTTGGCATATTCCAAAATCGGAACAGCAGAGGGAAAGAAATATCTTTCGGATTTATTCTCCAAAATTCAGGGAGAAAAGCTTAAGGTTGTTGTCTCCAAAAAAGGAAATCTTAAGGATAGAGCCTTAGACGGACCATCAATCCTTGATATTGCAGGGAAAAAGGATTTGCTTGGAGACAAGATGAAGATTATAGAATAAATTAACAGAAAGTGAGTGGAAGAAAATGGCAAAAGGCGGATTTCCAAGAGGAATGGGAA
The DNA here is from genome assembly GCA_045575975.1 of Clostridia bacterium. GTDB lineage: Bacteria > Bacillota > Clostridia > Monoglobales > Monoglobaceae > RGIG8709. The sequence continues at coordinate 21,959 of JAZNFO010000067.1, forward strand.
TGGGCGGTGCAAATATGAGCCAGATGATTAAGCAGGCTCAGAAAATGCAGGAAGAAATTGAAGAGGCGGTTTTTGAAGCAACCAGCGGAGGCGGTGTTGTCAGCGTTAAGGTGAGCGGAAAAAAAGAGCTAAAAGAGATTAATATAAAACCGGAGGCAGTTGATCCTGATGATGTTGAAATGCTTCAGGATTTGATTCTGGCAGCTGTTAACGAAGCCATAAGACGCGCAGATGAAAATTCTGCAAACGAAATGGGAAAATTAACCGGCGGATTAAATATACCCGGTTTATTTTAGGCATTATCGGCAACTCACAAAGGATTGCCTACTTTTTTGTTGCACGGAACGGATAAATCCGTTCCCTACAATTTGGATGTTACACGACACCGTAGGGAATGCATTTATGCATTCCGGATTGAGCGGGTCTTTGTGTTCTCCTCAAAAAAAAGCACCGTGAAATCACGGTGCTTAATTTTTTTGTTATTATAAATTATAATACTTATCAAATTCTGCAGGATGCGGAATTGCTGCAAGCTCGCGAACTTCTGCTCTTTTTGTTTCGATGAATTTTTCAATCATAAATTCAGGGAAAACTCCGCCCTTTGTGAGATAATCGTGGTCTTTCTCAAGAGCATTAAGAGCTTCGTCAAGAGATGTTGGAAGATGCTTAAGCTTTGCCTTTTCCTCATCGGAAAGCTTATAAAGGTTCATATCATATGGACCCCAGCCGTTTTCATGTGGGTCAATTTTGTTTTCGATACCGTCGATACCAGCCATTAAAATAGCTGCATAGCAGAAATATGGGTTACAGGTTGCATCAGGATTTCTAAGCTCAAAGCGTCTGAGTTCAGGAGCCTTTGCATAAGCAGGAATACGAATAACCGCACTTCTGTTTGATGTTGCATAACCAACAGTAACAGGAGCTTCAAAGCCCGGAACAAGTCGTTTGAATGAGTTTGTGCTTGGGTTTGTGAGGGCACAAAGTGATGCAATGTGCTTTAAGAGACCGCCCATAAAGTAGTGAGCCTCGCGGCTTAAATTTGAATATCCGTTGTCATCGGAGAAAACAGGCTTTCCGTCTTTCATAAGAAGCATATGAACATGCATACCGTTTCCTGCCTCACCTGCAACAGGCTTTGGCATAAAGGTTGCAGAAAGGCCGTGCTTTCTTGCGGTGTTGTGGATAATATATTTAATCATCATTGTGGCATCTGCCATATAGGACATCTGACCAAGGTGTGGCTCAATCTCAAACTGACCGCCTGCACCAACTTCTGGGTGGTGATAGTTAAGAGGAATGCCTGCCTCTTCCATAAGAAGACACATTTCAGATCGTGCCTCGTATGAAATGTCAAAAGGCTTTGCAATGTGGTAGTTTTTCTGTTTTGCAACAATGTTGCCTGTGCCCTCGTCGGCACTGTTCCAGTGAGCCTGAGCTGCATCAACATATGAGCTTATCTCTCCCGGTGCAATCTTCCAGCCAACCTGGTCGAAAAGATAAAATTCAAATTCCGGAAGAATATACATTGTGTCTGCAATTCCTGAATCCTTGAGGTATTTTTCTGCCGCAAGCACAATATTTCTCGGATACTGAGGAAGCGGGCGGTTTTCAGGATTATCAATAATCATTGCATTACCTGTCATAGAAAGAGTTTTAATATCACAGAACGGGTCGATAAGAGCTGTGTCAGGGTCCGGAATAAACACCATATCGCTTTTTTCAACCACGGCATAGCCATAGTTTGAAGCATCAAAGCCGATGCCGTTTTTCATAATATCTTCATTAAAGTTTTTTGCAGGGATAGTCACATGACGGAACTGGCCCTGAAAGTCAACCATTTTAAAGTCAACCATTTTAATGTCGTTTTCACGGATAAGGTTCATAATGTCCTTAACTGTTTTTTTCATTTGTTTTCCTCCTTATAATTATCCAAAAGCCGTTAACCTGACTCCTATTTTTCAGCGGCTGATTTTCGTGTTCGCTGTGTTAAAATACTCGGCAATCCACAAAGGATTACCTGCGTTTTTGCCTTGCGAAACCAAAAATCATCTCTCTGAAAAATAGGTTAAGGTCACCGTCATTTGGATTTTTTTATTTTTTTAAATTAAAAGGCGTCAAGAGCGGTTTGAAGCTGGTCATCAACTTCCTCTTTCATTTCGGAAAGGGTGTTATAAATCGACATCTGAGTTGTTTTGTCAAGAACACCGTATGGATATAAATCTTCCATAATATCCTGATAGGTGTAAACCGCAAGCTTCAGGTTTTCGTCAAATATGTCGTTTATTTCTCCAACATAAATTCCCATATACGAAAGAGCCTTTTTGGCAGTTTCAACCTCAGGGGTTTTGTCCCCAAGTGAGAATTTTTTGTTAAGATTAAATTCACCAAAGCTTTTTGGGTCAACATCAATAAATGAATTTTCAACAACTGCATCTGGCTGAATACCAACCTTGTCTATGTTGTTTCCAAGGGGGGTGAGATAATATGCAATAGTGAACTTTGCCACACCGCCGGTTGGAATATCCATAATGGTCTGGACCGTGCCTTTTCCAAAGGAGTTTTTGCCGATAACCTTCGCTTTTTTGTTTTCTTTAAGTGCGGCAGTTAAAACCTCGGAAGCGGAGGCGCTCATTTCGTTTATAAGAACAACAATTTCATAATCGGTGTCTTTTCCCTGAGCCTTGTAAGCTGTGTTAAATGTGGGAATTTTGTGGTCTTCAAAAAGGATAACAGCATCTTCTCCCAGAAATCTGTCAGCAATCTGAATGGCAGCTTCAAGGTAGCCTCCGCCGTTTCCGCGAAGATCAAGTATAATATTTTTAATTCCCAGCTTGTCAATTTCGGTCATTGCCTCTTCAAAATAGGTGTGAGCATTTTCTGTAAAGGAATAAAGGGCAATTTTTGCAATTTTATTTCCATCGTCCTCGATAATCTCATAGCTGACGGGGTTCTGGGTGATTTTCTCCCTCACAATATCAAAGGTGTGATATGTGTCTGTTGAGGGACGCCAGATTTTAACGGTGACGCTTGTCCCCACAGGACCTCTTATATAGTCAACTGCAAGGTCCATATCCATTCCTATAAGACTTGTGCCGTTTGCCTCAATAATAATATCTCCCTCTTTTATGCCTGCTTTTTCAGCGGGCGAGCCGGGAATGGGCTGAGAAACTATCAAAGATGTATCTCTTGTGAGAACAGTAACCCCTATTCCGTATATTTCGTCGGTCAGGTTGTCAAAAAGCTTGCTTTTTTCTTCCTTTGTGTAGTAAACCGAGTTTTCGTCAATGGATGAAAGCATTCCCGAAAGAGCTGTGTCAAGAAGCTCGGGATGTTCTTTCAAAACAGCATCAAGTGCCCCCTCATATAATGAGCCCTTGTCTGTTTTTTCATATCTTGCATAAATTTCAAGATTCTGGGCAACTCCCACTGCAATCTGTGCTTCATAGTTTTTCTTAAGAGCCTCTTTTGCTGCTTTTTCAAGCATTTCTGCCCCTGTTTCCCCGTGTGCGGGAACCATAATAAAGGAAAGGGACAGAATAAGAGGAAGAAAAATCCTTATAATTTTTTTCATAGTAAGTCTCCTAATCGATAAATTCCATATAGAGAATTTTGATTTTTTCCGAATTTCCTGCGGCGATAAAAGTTATTCTCTGGTCAAGAAAGTATGTGTTCACGGTTTCAAAGCTAAGCCTTTCTCCGCTTTTTGAGAATATATTCTCAGCTATTATGGGCAGGTCTGTGTATTCAAGGCTGAACGCAATTTCCTCTGCCGTAAAGCTGTTTTGTTTTCTCACATTCTTGATAATAACAGAGCTTGTCTCCTCATTTGCAAGATAAATATTTCCTGTATAAAAATCTATATTGTGAAATGGCTCTGCAAATGCCGATACTTGCAGGGTTAAAAGAATAAGGGTTAAAATAAAACATAATTTTTTCATTACATTTTCTCCGGTGCATCAATTTTAAGCATTGAAAGAACGCCCTCAATAACAATCTTAACGCTTTCAATAAGCTTAAGTCTTGCTGCCATAAGATTTTCATCCGAGTCTTTAACTCTGCAGGAGTTATAGAATGAATGGAATTCGGTTGCAAGGTCGATAACATATCTTGTGATTCTTGCAGGCTCTCTTGAAATGGCAGAAAGTCTAATTTCTTCAGGAAGCTCTGAAAGTTTTTTAAGAAGATTAAGTTCTTCTTCCTTATTTAGAAGTTCAGGATTTATTTGGTCATATTTTTTAACGGTTATGCCTTCGCTTTCAAGAACCTTTAAGATACTGCAAATTCTTGCGTGAGCATACTGAACATAGTAAACGGGGTTGTCGTTTGATTCGGATGCGGCAAGCTCAAGGTCAAAGTCAAGGTGGCTTCCAGCCATTCTCATATTGAAGAAAAATCTTGCAACATCAATGCTGCAGTCTTCAAGCAAATCGGAAAGTGTGATAGCCTTTCCTGTGCGCTTTGACATTCTCACGGTTTCCCCGCCTCTGACAAGGCGTACAAGCTGCATAATAACAACCTCAAAACGGTCAGGGTCAATGCCAAGAGCCGCCATAGCCCCTTTCATTCTTGCAATGTGGCCGTGGTGGTCTGCACCCCACACATCAATTGCAAGGTCAAATTCACGGTCTTTTAGCTTATTCACATGGTATGCAATGTCAGCTGCAAAGTAGGTTGGAATGCCGTTTGCACGAACCAGAACCTCGTCCTTTTCAAGTCCCATTTTAACGCAGTTGAGCCACAGAGCATCGTCTTTTTCGTAGGTGTAGCCGTTTTCTGTAAGCTTTTCGATGACATCTTTAACTGCACCTGATTGGTGAAGTGTGCTTTCTCTGAACCACACATCGTAGAAAATTCTGTATTTTCCCAAATCTTCTTCTAAATATTTGATATTTTTTTCAAGAGCATAAGAGACTAAAGCCTTTTTGCGGTCATCGGAGGATGCATCAAGATATTTGTCACCCTCAAGCTCAATAAATGCTTTCATATGCTCACGGATATCCTCTCCGTGGTAGCCGTCTTCGGGAAATTCTATTGCATCTTCACCTTTCAAAAGCTGAATATATCTTGCCTCAAGGGATTTTCCAAATTTTTCAATCTGGTTTCCCGCATCGTTTATATAAAATTCTCTTGTAACATCGTATCCTGCATATTCCATAACACTTGCAAGACAGTCTCCAAGAGCACCGCCACGGGCATTTCCCATATGCATAGGACCTGTGGGGTTTGCACTAACAAATTCAATCATAACCTTTTTGCCCTTGCCAAGATCAATTTTGCCGTAGTCCTTGCCCATTTTTTCTATACACTTAAGAACGGAATAAAGATATGCATTGGTAAGGTAAAAGTTTATAAAGCCTGCCCCTGCAATTTCTGTTTTCTCTATATTCTCATTTGACGAAAGGTTTTCAAGAATTGTTTCGCCGATTTGTCTCGGAGACATACGAAATGGTTTTGCAAGAAGCATGGCTAGGTTTGAAGAAAAGTCACCGTGGGTTTTATCCTTTGGAATTTCAAGATTGATAAGAGCCTTTATATCCCCGTCGTATTCGGGAAGAGCGCCCTTTTCACTTGCCTTTTTGTATGCATCAAGGATTAAGTCCTTAATGCCAATTTTAAGATTTTCTATAATGTTCATTTTGTTTGTCCTCCGTTTAATTTAACATTCATTTCAAGCTTGTTTTTGGCATAAGCCTTGTTATTAAGGTCAAGAATATATTCAAGAATAACATCTCCGCCCTCATCCTTATTAAGGGTTGATTCCATAAGAGTGGGACTCACCGCAACAGGCAAAAGTCCGTATGGAGTGGGGTAGGAGCAAAGTCTTTTTTCCCCTTTTATAAATTCCATTCTGCTCTGAAACTTACCTTTTCTTGAAAGGGTGATTTTGTTATCTGTAATTTTTATAGTGGTGGTTGTGTCCTCAAAGCCCGTCATTTCGGACTCTTCGTAAACAACATAAAAGCTTCCCTCATGCTGTGCGAAAGTGCCTTTGGTCACAAGCTCAATTACATCCTCCTGACCATCAAGGGCATATTGCCTGGTCTTTAGGGAAATGGTTGCATTTTCTTTCATTTTATCTGTCCTCTTTAATAGTTTTCTATATTTATTCTCTTAACCTGCTCGGTTATCTCTCTGTTTAAAAACATTCCGCCCTGCTTTGAAAAGCTTTCTGTTATATCACTGACGAAAAACTTGCAGGAGCCTTGCTGTCTCTCCGCCTGAAGGGAGCGGTTTTCAATTTTTTTCTTTGTGAATGCAGCAGCTGCCGCACCTGAATCGATAAGCGTAACCTCATCCCCCAGCACATCCCTTATTATATCAGATAAAAGGGGATAGTGGGTACAGCCAAGGATAAGAGTGTCGATTTTTTCATTTTTCATTTCCAGAAGATAATCTTCTGCAATAAGTCTTGTTGCCTCATTTTTTAAATATCCGTTTTCCACAAGGGGAACGAAAAGGGGGCAGGCCTTACTGATAATCTCAAAATCAGGATTTATTTTTAAAAGTTCTTCCTTATATTTTCCGCTGCGAATAGAACCCTCTGTGCCTATAACCCCGATTTTTCCCGATTTTGTGGAAAGGGCTGCATTTTTTGCGGCGGGGTGAACAACACCTGTGATGTCAAGGTCAAACTCATTTTCAATCATGGGAAGAGCAGCACTTGATGCTGTTCCGCAGGCAATAATAATTGATTTTATATCAAAGGTTTTCAAAAAATTTATGTCCTGACGAACATATTTCACAATTGTATCACGGCTTCTTGTTCCGTAGGGCACTCTTCCCGTGTCGCCGAAATATATTATGTCCTCTTTGGGCATAATTTTCATAATTTCCTTAACGCAGGTAAGTCCCCCAAGACCAGAATCAAAAATGCCGATTGGGCGCATATCCATTTTTGTATCAATCCTCTCTTGAAAGGGCAAGTTCTATGTGCTTTGAAATAAGCTCCTTGCAATTAACACCGGAAAGCTCCCAGAGCTTTGGATACATACTGATAGGAGTAAATCCGGGGATAGTGTTTATTTCATTTATATAAAGCTTTCCTGTTTCTCTTTCAAGGAAGAAGTCAACTCTTGAATGACCTCTGCACTCGCAGATTTTGTAAGCTTTTTTTGCCCAGTCCTTTATAGTTTCAAGGGTTTCTTTATCAATTGGAGCGGGAAGATAAAGCTTTGATGTTTCGTCTTCGTATTTTGCCTCAAAGTCATAAAATTCTTTTGCCGGTTTTATTTCGCCGGCAAAGTCGGCACATATGGGGGAAAGATTTCCCATAACAGCCATTTCAATTTCTCTTCCGTTTATATTTTCTTCAATCAGAACCTTGTAGTCGTGGCAGAATGCAAGATTAACCGCTTTTTCAAGGTCTTCTTTTTTGCTGGCCTTGGTAACACCGATAGATGAGCCTGCAGATGAGGGTTTAACAAAAACAGGGAAGCCAAGCTTTTTTTCAACTAAGTCCGCATCAATTTTGTCTCCCTTTTTAAATTCAACCCAGTTTGCCTGATTAAGGCCTGCTTTTTCAAAAAGGATTTTTGCAACGCATTTGTCCATACAAACGGCATTTCCGAGAACTCCGCAGGAGGCATAAGGGATGCCTGCCATTTCAAAAATTCCCTGAATTGTTCCGTCTTCGCCATATTTTCCGTGAAGAACAGGATAGCAAACATCGATTTTGATTTTTTCATATGTTCCGTCGGGCAAAAGCTTTAAGAGTGCTTTGTCGTGACTGCTTGGAGAAATTATGGCAGGGCATTTTGCAAAGTCCAGCCAGTTTTCTTTTGTTATGTCCTCTGTTTCTCCTTCATAAAGGAGCCAGGTGCCCTCTTTGGTAATGGCGATTTTATAAACATTGTATTTTTCTGTATCAATATTTGAAAGCACAGTTTTAACGGACATTCTGGAAACATCATGCTCGCTTGATGCTCCGCCGAAAATAACACAAACATTAAGTTTTGACATTTAAAAATCAATTCCTTTCAAATTTTATGTATAACTTCTGCATCCTTTGTCAACAATTTAGCTAAATCAAGTTGAAAGGATACATAGAATATGAAATTTATAAATAAAACCCGTCTTTTTTGTTTTGTCCTTTTCTGGACACTTGCCCTAAGTTTCACGGTAAGCTATCTTAATTCCGCAAAGGATGAGATTAAGGAAAGTGTTGTCAGGCTTCATATAATTGCAAACAGCAATTCTGAGTTGGACCAAAGCATAAAGCTTAAGGTGAGAGACCGCATTTTAAAAGAAGGAAAAAATATTTTTTCTTCTTCAAAAACCCCTGCCGATGCGCTGTGTCTTGCAAATGAAAACAAGGCATATATTAAGAAAATCGCAGAGGATGAGCTTTTAAAAAACGGCTTTCCCCAAAAGGTTTCCGTTAAGGTGGGAGAATTTTCATTCCCTCAAAAAACCTATTCAAAGTTTTCGTTTCCGCAAGGCACCTATAATGCGGTGCGGGTAGAAATCGGTGATGCAAAGGGCAAAAACTGGTGGTGCGTTATGTACCCGCCTTTATGCTTTGTTCAGGGAGTTGCAAAAATTCCCTCGGAAACAGATGCTAAAATACGCGAAAACCTTTCCAAAGGTGAATATGCCCTTTTAACAGATAGTGAAAGCGGGGTTGAAATCCGCTTTAAGCTCCTTGAAATTTTGGAGTCATTAAAAAACCGATAATTTGTATCGGAATGCATAAATGCATTCCCTACGGTGTATCAGAAATTTATCGTAGGGAACGGATTTATCCGTTCCGCAACGGGATGGCACAGAGACCGTCTCCCGCAAAGCATCACACTATGTTAAATCTATTGTAGGGAACGGATTTATCCGTTCCGCACCGGGACGGCACAGAGACCGTCTCCCGCAAAGCATCACACTATGTTAAATCTATTGTAGGGAACGGATTTATCCGTTCCGCACCAAGCCTTTGTTTTCTACAAACCAAGGCTTGGCACAGCGTTAAGAGTCATATCTGCAAAATTTCCGGCTTTAGCTTCAAAGTATGCGGCGCATCCAATCATTGCTGCATTGTCGGTGCAAAGGGAAAGGGAGGGGCAATAAAACTTGAAACCCTCTTTTTCTGCTTTTTCCATAACCCTGTTCCGAAGAGGCTCGTTTGCTGCAACGCCGCCAGCAAGAGCAATTGTTTTAACTTTTGTTTTTTTTGCACAGGATAAAAGGTGGTCTGACAAAACATCAATAACCGCTTCCTGAAAGGATGCGGCAACATCGGCTTTATTTATCTCTTCGCCCTTTTGTTCTTTTGTGTGAACATAATTTATAACCGCAGTTTTAACACCGCTGAAGCTGAAATCAAAGCCCTCGTCCCCCATATTAACTCTTGGGAAATGAATGGCTTCGGGATTTCCTTCCTTTGCAAGAGCCTGAATTTTCGGGCCACCGGGATAGCCAAGGCCTAAAACCCTTGCAACCTTGTCAAAGGCTTCTCCTGCCGCATCGTCCATAGTGCGGGCTAAAACCTCGTATTTAAGGTGACTTTTAACATAAACAATATGGCTGTGTCCTCCTGATGCCACAAGGCACACAAAGGGAGGCTCAAGGTCTTTGTGTTCAATATAATTTGCACAGATATGTCCCTTTATGTGGTGAACTGCCACAAGGGGTTTTTTTGCTGCAAAGCTTATTGCCTTTGCGGTGGAAACTCCAACAAGAAGTGCTCCCACAAGTCCGGGACCGTAGGTAGTGGCAACTGCATCAATATCATCTAAAGTAACATTTGCAGAAGAAAGCGCCTCTTCCACAACGGAAGAGATATTTTCAATATGCTTTCTTGATGCAATTTCGGGAACAACTCCCCCGTAAATTTTATGAAGCTCTATCTGGGTGTTTATAATGTTTGAAAGCACTGTCGTTCCGTTTTCAACAACTGCAGCTGCAGTTTCGTCACAGGAGCTTTCGATTGCAAGAATACGCATTTTTCTAGTCCTCAAAAATTCTGCTCATTAAAATGGCAGTTTCTTTTCCATTGTAATAATTTTTTCTCTCTCCGTCCTTTATAAAGCCAAGCTTTTCATAAAGAGAGATTGCGGGTGTGTTTTTTTCTCTCACCTCAAGGTGGAGAGTTTTTATATTGTTTTCTCTGCAAAAGGAAAATGCCTCATCTAAAAGCCGGGTTGCAATCCCTGTTCGTCTTTTGTTTTTTCTGACGGCGGTGTTTATAACCTCACCCTCTCCGCAGATGTTCCAGATTCCTATATAGCCGAGAACTTCGTTCTCTTCTGTCGCCACAAAGTAGGCGGCAATTTTATTTTCAAGCTCTTTTAAAAGAGTTTTTTCAGCTTCCATAAGACCAAATTCGCATTTTTCAATTTCTGCGATTGCCCCTATGTGCTCTTTTTTCATTTTTTCTATAATCATATTTTTATTTTCTCAATGTATTTTTTAATTTCATCAAGGCATAAAAGATACTCTTCTTTTCCCATTCCAAAGGGATCGGATATGTCCGCTGTTTCTCCCGCATATTCTGCAAGAGTGTAAACATTGGGAAGATTTGCAAGCATCTTTTTGTGGGATGCGGTCATAGTGAGAATAAGGTCTGCATCTTTTGCCATATCAAGAGTAATTTGTCTTGACCTGTGGGAAGAAATATCGATTTTCATTTGGCTTGCCGCATAAATTGCATTGTCTGATGCCCTCAGGCCATCCTCTGTCATAAGCCCTGCAGAGGATACGAAAACTCCCTTGTGAACCAAAGCAAAAATACCTTCTGCCATAGGACTTCTGCAGGTGTTTCCCGTGCAGACAAAAAGAACACTCTTTAAATTGTCAAGGTCTAAAATGTTGTCCGCCGCTGCCTTGTAAAGTCTGTTTCTCACAGCATACCAAAGTCCGTTTTCAGGGATTTCGGGAGCAAAAACAAGGTCTGCACCTGTGTTTTCTGTTTCCCGAAGAGCAGTGAAAAGTCTGTTTGCCGCATCCTGAGGTGAATTTTTGTTTCCAAGGGAAATAAATTTCACGGCAGAGGGGAACAGATATTTAAACTCGTCAAAGCCTAAAACCGCAACCTTTTTCTTCTGGTTTGCCAATTTTCCCAAAAAGGAAACTGTTTTTTCTATGCTTCCTTTTATTATATATACTCTGCCAGACGGGGCATAATGTCTGTATTTCATACCGGGAGCCTTTGGTGCTTCACCGTCTTTTAAAACCTTTTTGCCCACAACGGTGCCGATTTCGGCTTCAATTTCTTCCTGAGTTATGCCTCCCGGTCTTAAAATGGCGGGAGTCTCACCGGTCATATCAATAACCGTTGATTCAATGCCGACTCTAGACGGTTCGCCCTCAATAATGCCCCCTGCTCTGCCCCACATATCCCTTTTCACAGCTTCAAGGTTAGTGGGACTTGGTTTACCCGAAATATTGGCACTCGGTGCTGCAACAGGAACTTTTGCAAGATGCAGAAACTCTCTTGCTGCAGGTGTTTCGGGCATTCTTATTCCAACAGTATCAAGACCTGCCGTTGCAACGGGGGAAATAAGGTCGCTTTTTTTAAGTATAATGGTGAGAGGCCCTGGCCAGAATTTATCCATAAGGATTTCTGCCTTTTTTGGAACTTCTCTTGCTATTTTATAAACTAATTCCCTGTCTGCTATATGGACTATAAGAGGATTGTCGGAGGGTCTGCCTTTTGCCTCAAAGATTTTTTTAATTGCTGTTTCGTTTGTGGCGTCTGCTCCAAGTCCGTAAACGGTCTCGGTGGGAAAAACAACGGTTTCACCGCGTTTTATAAGCTCTGCCCCGGCCTTGAGTCCCTCGTTATCCGCTTTTAAAAGCTTAGTTTCCATTTTTATCCTACTCGCTTTGCATTTTTAGTTTTTCGCTTTGGTCGGTGGTGATAAGTGCATCAATTATTTCGTCTAAATCACCGTTCATAATAGCCTCAAGCTTGTAAAGTGTAAGACCGATTCTGTGGTCTGTAACTCTTCCCTGAGGGAAGTTGTATGTTCTTATTCTTTCGCTTCTGTCACCTGTTCCAACCTGACTCTTTCTGTCTGCGGCAATTGCATCCTGTTGTTTCTGAAGCTCTGCCTCATAAAGTCTGGAACGAAGAACCTTCATAGCTTTGTCTTTGTTTTTGTGCTGTGAGCGTTCATCCTGACATTCAACAATAACACCTGTTGGAATATGGGTGATACGGATTGCGGATTCAGTTTTGTTAATGTGCTGACCGCCTGCACCGCTGGCACGGAAGGTGTCAATCTGCAGGTCTGCAGGATTTATGTCAAAGTCAACCTCTTCTGCTTCGGGAAGAACTGCAACAGTAACAGTGGAGGTGTGAATTCTGCCCCCTGATTCTGTTTCGGGAACTCTCTGCACTCTGTGAACACCGCTTTCAAACTTAAGTCTGCTGTATGCACCTGTTCCCGAGATAACAAAGGAAACTTCCTTGATGCCGCCAATACCGATTTCGCTGAGGTTTAATATTTCGGTTTTATAACCCATTCTTTCTGCATACATAGTATACATTCTGTAAAGGTCACCTGCGAAAAGTGCTGCCTCGTCGCCTCCTGCACCGCCTCTGATTTCAACAATAACATTCTTATCATCATTAGGGTCTTTGGGGAGAAGAAGGATTTTCAATTCTTCCGAAATTCTTTCGATGTTTTCTTTTGCATCCTTGATTTCGTCCTGAAGCATATCTTTAAAATCCTTTTCTGTGTCAGGATCGTCAAGCATAGCTTTTGCATCGTCAAGGGTGTTCTGGTGAGTTTTATATTCTCTGTATTTTTCAACAATAGGAGTCATATCAGAATGCTCCTTGCAAAGTTTCCTGAAAAGGTCCTGGTCAGCGATAACCTCAGGGTCGCTGATTTTCTGTGCCAGGTCCTCATATTGCTGTTCTATAAAGGATAATTTTTCAAACATTTTCGTCTATTCCTTTCTATTTCTCAAGCTCGCCTCGTGAAAGAGCAGTGAGATATGCGTTTATAAATCCGTCAAGGTCTCCGTCCATAACAGAGCCTGTGTTTCCTGTTTCAAAATTTGTTCTGTGGTCTTTCACCATACTGTATGGGTGGAAAACATAAGACCTTATCTGGCTTCCCCAGCCGTTGTCAAGCTGAACTCCTTTTAAGTCCTCAATTTTCTCCTTTTGTTCCCTTTCTGCGATTTCAACAAGCTTTGATTTCAGCATTTTAAGAGCCGTTGCACGGTTTTTGTGCTGTGAACGCTCGTTCTGGCAGGTAACAACAAGACCTGTTGGAAGATGTGTAATTCGGATAGCGGACTCTGTCTTGTTGATGTGCTGTCCCCCTGCACCGCTTGCACGGTAGGTGTCGATTTTAAGGTCCTCGGGACTTATATCGATTTCTATTTCGTCATCAATTTCAGGCATAACCTCAAGGGATGCAAAGGAGGTGTGTCTCCTTCCCGATGCATCAAAGGGTGAAATACGAACAAGGCGGTGAACACCCTTTTCGCATTTTGCATAGCCGTAGGCATTAAGCCCGTCTATCTGGAAGGTAACGCTTTTTATTCCTGCCTCTTCACCGTCTAGGTAGTCAAGAGTTTCGGTTTTAAAGCCTCGTCTTTCTGCCCACCTTGTGTACATTCTGTAAAGCATCTCGCACCAGTCCTGAGCCTCTGTTCCTCCAGCTCCTGCGTGGAGAGTCAGGATAGCATTGTTTTTGTCATATTTTCCTGAAAGAAGAGTTTCAAGCTCCATATTGTGAAGATTTTCTTCCAGGGCTTTAACGCCCTCCTTGATTTCAGGAAGAACAGATGCATCGTTTTCCTCAATGCCAAGAAGAACTAATGTTAAAAGGTCTTCGTGGGAGGAGCGGAGCATATCAAAGCGTTCAAGCTTATTTTTAAGTCCCTTAATGGTTTGCAGAACCTTTCCTGCAGATTCCATATCGCTGTAGAAATCGGGATTCTCTGTCTTTTTTTCAAGAGTTGCGATTTCTTCCTTTGTCTTTTCTAAGTTAAAGTGAATCACTCAAATCCACAATATTTTTTTCCATTCCTTCAAGCAAAAGCTTGTATTCATCAAACTCTAACATCTATGTCTCAACTCCTTCGTTGCCTTTTGGCAACTCGTATATTTAGTTTTCCTTACCCAGACAGCAATGTTTGTATTTTTTACCGCTTCCGCAGGGACAAGGATCATTTCTGCCAACCTTGTTTTCGTTAACAACGGGTTTTTTCTTCAAGGTTCCGTCGCCTCCAAGGTTTTCTGCGGTGGGCTTTGCAACCTGAGTTCTTTGTATCTGTGACTGAGGAACAACATGGAAAAGACTTCTCACGGTTTCCTCTTTAATGTTATCGGTCATTTCCTCAAACATATCCATTGCCTCAAACTTGTATTCAACAACAGGATCCTTCTGGGCATAAGCACGAAGACCTATTCCCTGACGAAGCTGTTCCATAGAGTCAATGTGGTCCATCCATTTTGCATCAACAACACGAAGAAGAATAACTCTTTCAACCTCTCTTATGTCATCGCCGAAAAGCTCTTCCTTTTCTTTGTACTGACGGAGTGCGATTTCATATATATCCTCTGTCAGGCTTTCGTGAGTCATATGGTCAATATCGTGTTCTGTAAATTCAAAATCACCCTTTTCAAAAGGCAGAAAGTGATTTTCAAGCACTTCGCGAAGGTTCTCTAAATCCCATTCCTCGGGGTGTCTGTCCATCGGGCAGAATTTGGGAAGAATATTTTGGATGCTTGATTTAATCATATTCTTAATAGTTGTCTCAAGACTCATTCCGTCAAGAACCTGATTTCGCTGACCGTAAATAATTTCTCTCTGCTGATTGTTAACATCGTCATAATTTAAAACATGCTTTCTTATGTCAAAGTTTCTGCCCTCAACTCTTGCCTGTGCAGTTTCTATGGTGCCTGATATAAGCTTTGATTCTAACGCATCACTTTCGTCAAAGCCAACCATTTCCATAACACGGTTAATTTTGTCTGCGGCAAAAAGTCTCATAAGGTCATCTTCAAGAGAGAGGAAAAATCTTGATTTTCCCGCATCTCCCTGACGGCCGCTTCGACCTCTCAGCTGATTATCAATTCGTCTTGATTCGTGTCTTTCTGTGCCTATTATATAAAGCCCGCCTGCATCAAGAACTTTTCTTTGCATAGGTTCTATTTCTGCCTTGAATTTTTCGTAAAGCTCTTTAAAGGTAGCTCTTGCGCCTAAAATTTCTTCATCGTCGGTTTCTGCAAAGCCTGTTGCCTGAACTATAAGCTCGGGAGATATGCCCTGCTTTTCCATTTCGCATTTTGCAAGAAATTCTGCATTACCCCCAAGAACAATATCTGTTCCACGGCCTGCCATATTGGTTGCAATGGTAACTGCACCGAATTTACCTGCCTGAGCAACGATTTCAGCTTCCTTTTCGTGCATCTTGGCATTTAACACATTGTGCCTGATGCCCCGTCTTTTCAGCATACCGCTTAAAATTTCACTCTTTTCGATTGAAACTGTGCCGATTAAAACAGGCTGACCTTTTTCGTGACACTTTTCAACCTCAGAAATAACTGCCTCGAATTTTGCCCTTTCGGTTTTGTAGATAAGGTCGGGCAAATCTTCACGAAGGAGGGTCTTGTTTGTGGGAATAACAATAACATCAAGCTTATAAATTTCCTGAAATTCGTCTTCTTCTGTCTGGGCAGTGCCTGTCATACCTGAAAGCTTTTCGTATAGTCTGAAATAATTCTGGAAGGTAATGGTTGCAAGAGTCTTGCTCTCGTTTTCAACCTTAACCTTTTCTTTTGCTTCAATTGCCTGGTGAAGACCGTCGCTGTACCGTCTGCCGAACATAAGTCTGCCTGTAAATTCATCAACGATTATAACCTGACCGTCTTTAACAACATAGTCAATGTCTCTTTTCATAAGGCCGTGAGCCTTAATTGCCTGGTTTATGTGATGAGAAATTGTCATATTGGCAGGGTCTGTAAGATTTTCAAGACCAAAGGATGCTTCTGCCTTTTTAACACCCTGAGGTGTCAGGGTAACATTTCTTGCCTTTTCGTCAACAACATAGTCAACATCAGCATACACATCTTCGTCTTCTTCTTTTGAGTTGGTTTCAACCACCTTTTTGAATTTCAGAGTTTTTGCAAAAATGTCAGCCTTTTCGTAAAGGGCGGTTGATTTGTCGCCTATGCCAGAAATGATAAGAGGTGTTCTTGCCTCGTCGATTAAAATGCTGTCAACCTCGTCCACAATGGCAAAGTTATGACCTCTTTGAACCTTAAGCTCCTTGTAGATAACCATATTGTCACGAAGGTAGTCAAATCCCATTTCGTTGTTTGTTCCGTAAGTTATATCCTTTTTGTAAGCCTCTCGTCTTGCATCGTTATCCAGCTCGTGAACAATAAGACCAACGGAAAGTCCAAGGAAGTTGTAAAGCTTGCCCATCCACTCAGAGTCCCTCTTTGCGAGATAGTCATTAACCGTAACGATGTGAACTCCGTTTCCTGTCAGGGCGTTAAGATATGCAGGAAGAGTGGCAACAAGGGTTTTACCCTCACCTGTTTTCATTTCGGAAATTCTGCCCTGGTGAAGAACAATTCCGCCGATAATCTGAACGGGGAAATGCTTCATTCCGAGAACACGCCACGCAGCCTCACGGCAAACGGCAAATGCCTCGGGCAATAAATCGTCAGTTGTTTCTCCGTTTTTCAGTCTTTCTTTAAATTCTTCTGTTTTTGCTTTCAGCTCTTGATCGGAAAGAGCCTCTATCAGAGGTTCAAGGGCAAGAACTTTTTCTGCAATAGGCTTTATGCGCTTTAATTCCCTGTCGCTGTAAGTGCCGATGAACTTTTCTACTATACTTTTTAAACTCATTATTTCAGGCCTCCGTATATATGAAAGTATACAATAACTCCATTTTACTACATTAATAATATGCATTATATCACATAAATTATTTTCACACAAGAGGTTTGACACAAATTTGTTAAAATATACGGAATATTTTACATATGTTGGTAAATAATATTTTAAAAAAGGGGGTTTTTATGATGATACCTTTAAACAGGACGGGCAGAGAGGGCTTTTTGAATATATTTTTGAAACCTAAAAAAGAGAAAAAAAGTGAAAATTTATACTTAAATCAGCTGAAAAAACAGCTTAAAGATTCAAAGGAAAACTTAGAATGTGCCATAGATAATTTCAATAATGTAACTGATCCAAAGCTTGTGGATATTTATATTTATAAAATAAGAGCGGAGGAGGCACGGTTTGAACATATATTGGGGGAGATAAAAGAACTGGATCCGTAGGGCAGGTTAAAATAGTCCCGAACGCACAAACTTCGCCACTCGGTGTACTCGTCAGAGCAAAGTCCGCTTAGCTTCAACTTTTTTGCAAAAAGTTGTTCGCGTGCTACCTTGCCCTTCCTCTTCACAAAAAACTTACTGAGTTTTTTGTGATATTATCTGGGTATTCTCAGGATGTCATATATTTCCTTCGGGTAACCCCTGCGGGCTCAGTTTGTGTGTTCTGAATCAATTTTAACCAGCCCTCCAATAGTGTACCTACAGGTCTTTCATGATTTCTTCTGTCAAGGATAAAATATCCGAAAGCTCTTTTTTTACCCTTGCTCTTTCCACATCACAAAGATAAAAATATAAATTTAATTTTGCCGACATTCTGTAAAGAGTGTAAACTTTTTTCTTTAATTTATCCATTTTTTATCCTCCTCTAAAAATTTATGCACTAATTATTAGTGCATAATAAACATTTTAGCATAAACTAAGTGTAAAATCAATGTAAAGTTAGTGCAAAACGGGGGCGGAAGTTATGAGTAAACAAAAACACCTTAGTATAAGATGCGACAGCGATATGCTTGATAAATTTTATTATGTTTCAAAGTATAACGGAAGAAGCGGAAGCGGACAGATTTTATATTTAATCCGCAGTCTGGTTGAAGATTTTGAAAAGAAAAACGGAAAGATAACAGATGAAGATTTGGAAAGTCTTGTAAAAACTGATTGACATTTTTTTATACTTGTGATAGCATAAGCCAAGGGGCAAGAGCCTTTTGGCTTTTTAAGTTTTATTGTAAGGAGAGTATTATGAAAAAAACATCAGGTTCAATTTTGTCAACGGTTATCGGAACTTTAATAACGGCGGTGGGGATAAGCCTTTTTCTGTCTCCCAACAAAATAGTCGGCGGAGGAGTTTCGGGTATTGCCATTATTTTATATAATTCGATAAATATTCCCATTGGCTTGTCTTTCGGGGTTATAAATCTGGTTTTGCTTATACTTGGTTTTAAGATTCTGGGAAAAGACTTTATATTAAAAACCATTCTGGGAGCAGGTCTTATCTCGGTTTTTTCCGAAGTATTTTCCTATTTCCCGCCTGCAACGGATAATGTTGTTCTTGGCACAATTTTCGGGGGAGTTTTATACGGCTTTGGTATCGGTCTTGCTCTTGCGTCAGGCTCATCAACCGGGGGCGGTGATATAATCGGAAGATTAATTCAGCATAAATTCAAGTCTCTCCCTATCGGCAGAATTTTAATGCTTGTTGACGGAGTTATTATTTTAAGCTCACTTTTTGTTTTCAATGATATAGATTTGGTGCTTTTCGGTGTTATCTCAATGTTTATTTCAAACTTTGTTATCGACAGGCTTATAAGCACTTTAAATGTTTCAAAAATGGCATTTGTTATAACGGATAAGGGGGAAGAGATTTCCAACAGAATAGTAACATCTTCTCCAAGAGGTGTAACCATGATAGATGCCAAAGGCGGATACACAAATAATGATAAAAAGCTTCTCTTTTGTGCTATGAAGGATAAGGAAGCTCCCACCTTCCAGAAAAAAATTCTGGAAATTGATGAAAACGCCTTTGTTGTTTTTGCAGAATCTCAACAGATTGTGGGCAACGGCTTCCATGTCTACCATTAATTCAGAAAAAAACTTGTTCTACCGCAAGCTGGAACTATATAAAAGGAACAGCGTAGGGGAGGGTCTCCGTGCTCTCCCGTTATATCGGCAGAGAAAATTCTCTGCTTTTTTTGTGCTTTTTTGCAGTATAAACTTTTCTTTGGTCATCTCTTGTCATATCCTGAAAAACCCCTCCGTCTTTTGTCAGATTTTGCATATGGAAAAATTTGTAAATTTATTTTTCATATGGTATGATGAGAAAAAAGGAGGAATAAATATGGTAAATTATACAGAAGAGAAAACGGGAACACAATTTGTGGAAATATCAAAAATAAGACCAAATCCATATCAGCCCAGGCAGGAGGTGGAAAGCGAGGCACTTTCGGAGCTGGAGGAGTCCATAAGGCAGTATGGACTTATGCAGCCTGTGGTGCTTCGTCCTGCGGGGAATAATGAATATGAGCTTATTGCAGGAGAGAGAAGACTAAGAGCCTGCAAAAATATAGGACTTCTTGAGATTAATGCAGTTATTGTCAGGGCAAGCGGAACAGACAGTGCCATTATGGCATTGATTGAAAATATCCAGAGGGAAAATCTTTGCTACATAGAAGAGGCGGAAGCCTATCTTTCCCTGATTGCAGTTCACGGTCTGACTCAGGAGGAGCTTGCTGTAAGGCTTGGGAAAAAGCAGTCCACCATAGCAAACAAAATCCGTATTTTAAAGCTTTCCCCTGATATAAGAAAAAAGCTTGCGGAAAACAATCTGACAGAACGCCACGCAAGAGCGCTCCTTAAAATTCAGGACGAAAAACTGAGAAAAAAAGCACTTGATGAAATAATTGAAAAAGGTTTAAATGTTTCAAAAAGCGAGGAGCTTGTTGAAAAAATCTTAAATCAGGAGGAAGAAAAAAAAGAAAAGCCTGCAGAGGTTAAAAATATAAGGGTTTTCAAGGATGTTCGCATCTTTGCCAACACTATAAAGAAAGCTATAGATATAATGAAAAAATCCGGTATAGATGCACAATCCTCCAAAGAGGAAACGGATGACTTTATAGAATACACCATAAAAATTCCCAAAAAACTGGAAAAGGGAGTATAAAAAATTCCCCTGTTGTCAATCCTATCCATAAGGAGGCGATTGACAATGAAAAATAAAAAAAAGAATGTGAAGCTTGTAAATACTGAGAAAAAGGAACTGCTAACAAAGAATGCAAAAAGGGCATACATAGCTCTTCTTGCAGCTGTGGTAATTGTAAGCGGATCGGCATTTATAAGGCATAGCAGAGAAGCTGCAAAAGATATTGAAACAGCCTTTGACGAAAAGCTCTGGGAGGATGCCATAGAGGATGTGTCGCCCGACACATTTGAAGAAACCGTTGTTTCTGACAGTGTGGTAACGGAAGAGGTTCAGCCAATTCCTGAAACAGAAGATACGGCAGATTTTCAGGAAGAAACTGTTATGGCGTCTGCCCCTGCTACGGAGCCTGTTGTTCCCGCAATAGGAAAAATTATTCGTGAGTTTTCAGGGGATGAGCTGATTTATAGCAGCTCAACGGGAGACTTTCGCACTCACAACGGTATTGATATAAAGGGTGCAGAGGGTGATAAGGTTCTTGCAGTAATGGACGGTGAGGTTATAAGATGCGAAAAGGATGAACGATATGGAATTGTTGTGGAAATAAAGCACGAAGACGGTCTTGTTTCAAGATATATGGGACTTCAGAGTGAAAGCTTTATTGAAAAAGGAAAGTTTGTTAAAAAAGGCGATATAATCGGTGGTATAGGCACTCCGGGAGCCTTTGAAGAAGAGGATGGCCCTCATCTTCATTTTGAGGTTCAAAAGGATGACAATTATATGAATCCTTCCTTATATTTTTAGGCATTGAAAATAAAAATGCCTGAAATCCCCTCTTTTCAGCCGAAGAGGGGATTTTTTTGTTAAAATGAAATGATTTTGTAACACACTTTTAATATTTCTTATGGTATAATTAATATACTGTGTATAAATATATATTTTTGGAGGTATCAGGTATGGATATGATAATGTCTTTTTTTCTTGGTATTGTTGAGGGTATAACCGAATGGCTTCCCATAAGCAGCACGGGACATATGATACTTGTTAATGAATTTTTTAAAAACTCATCTTCTTTTTTCAGAACGGATTTATATTTATATGTAATTCAGCTTGGGGCAATTCTTGCAATCTGTACCATATATTTTAAAAAGCTTAACCCGTTTTCTCCGTCAAAAACAAGTCAGGAGAAAAAAGAAACCTTCAATATGTGGTTTAAGGTTATAGCTGCCTGCATACCTGCGGCGGTTTTCGGACTTTTATTAAATGACTATATGGAAAACTTTGAAAACTGGTATGTTATTTCCGCTACATTAATAATATATGGTATCTTGTTTATAATAATAGAAAGAAAAAACCGAAGTGCAAAAACAGAGAGTCTTTCGGACTTAAGCTATAAGACGGCAATTTTAATTGGACTTTTCCAGGTCCTTTCCATAATCCCCGGAACATCAAGGTCCGGCTCAACAATCCTTGGGGGCATAATCCTCGGCTGTTCAAGAAACCTTGCAGCGGAGTTTTCGTTCTTCCTTGCAATTCCCGTTATGTTCGGGGTGAGTCTTTTAAAGCTTGTAACAAACGACTATCCTATGAGCCCAGCGGAATGGGGACTTCTGATTTCAGGAATGCTGGCGGCATACATAGTGTCTCTCGGGGCGGTTAAGTTTCTCACCGGTTATGTTAAAAGACACGATTTTAAAATTTTCGGATATTACAGAATTATACTCGGTATAATTGTTATTTTATATTTTACTATAGTTGGATAAGAGGTATAAAAATGGCTGAAACAAAAAAACAAAGGAGCCGCACGGCAAAAGCAGAGCCTAAAGCAAAAAAACAAACTGCAAATAAAACAGCTCCCAAAAGGAGCACGGTTGAGGCTCAGAGAAGAAAAACAAAGAAAGCAAAAAGCCTCAATGCAGAGCTTCGGGGCATTATTTTAATTGCGGTTGGTGCGTTTTTAGCACTTTCATTTTTCACGGAAACTGCAGGTGTTCTGGGTAATTTTATAAAAAACACCGTTATGGGATTTTTTGGCGGGGCATCAAATATCTTTTTTGTTTACATAATATGGATGGGTATAAATTCCTTTCTTGAAAAACACAAATCAAAAGGAGGGTATAAACCCTGGGTGCTTTTCGGGCTTATGATTTTTTCTGCTGTGTTTGTGGCACTTTGTATGGAGGATACTGCCTGGTTTAAGCTTTCCTTTGTGGGAGA
Source organism: Clostridia bacterium (assembly GCA_045575975.1). Lineage (GTDB taxonomy): Bacteria > Bacillota > Clostridia > Monoglobales > Monoglobaceae > RGIG8709. The sequence goes on from JAZNFO010000067.1 coordinate 44,113, forward strand.
GATTAAGCAGATGTTCTCATACGGAATATCAGGCTATGGCGGCGGACTTATCGGAAGCACCATTGCAAGACTTCTTTATAAGATTATGGGAGCGGGCACATGGATTGTAACTATTGCTGCAATTCTTATTCTTTTAGTTGTTCTCACCGAAACCTCTATTGAGAAAATAGGAAAGAAAATTGCGGAAAAAATAAAGAAAAACGCAAAAGACCTGAACGAAAAGCTTACAAGAGAAATTCCTCTTGAAGAAGATGAAGAAGATGATATAGAAGAAATAAAGGTTGAAAAAAGCAAAAAGAAAAAAGAAGAGAAAGAAGAAAAACCTGCTTTGGAGAAAGATGTGCAGGCAGAGGTTAAAAGAGCGGATGATTATTTTGACCTATATTTTTCAGGACAGGAGGCAGAGGGAATTTTAGATGCTGTAAGAGAAAATAAGCCTCAGAGATTCACATTCTCGGATGAAGATATTGAAAAAATGGGATTTTCATCAGATATAACCTTTGACACAGAGGAAGAGGAAGAAAAAACGGAAAAAACAAAGAAGGAAGTTGTTCTTCCTCGTGTGGAGGGAGTAAACAACGGACTTTTAACAACTCTCCCTGATGAAAAAGGAAAATACCACACAAAAGGCGATGATGATTTCGAGCCGCCCAGTCTTGTGCAGATAGAAGAGGCGGCGGATCCGTATACAAGAGCGGCAATAGACAGCGGAGTTCCTCTTGATGAAGCCTATCTTGCAGGCAAAAAAATGACAAAGGAAGAAACTTTAGCTGCTGCCAACAAAATCGGTATGGCTGCAGAAGAGTCCATTGAGGCAACGAAGCTTTTAAAGTATAAGCTTCCTCCTATGTCTCTTTTATCAAAACAGAAGCCACAGGAAAAAAGTGCGGCAGAAAGAAAAAGAGAGCTTGAAGACAAGGCAAACAGACTCCTTGACACTCTTGCAAGCTTTAAAGTGGATGCAAAAATTCTGAATATAACTCAGGGCCCAACGGTAACAAGATTTGAACTTCAGCCGGGCTTTGGTGTTAAGGTGTCAAAAATAACTCACCTGGCAGATGATATAGCGCTGAGCCTTGCGGCATCAGGGGTAAGAATTGAAGCACCTATTCCGGGGAAATCTGCCATAGGTATCGAAATTCCAAATGAAAAGGCAACACCCGTGCCTATCCGTGAGGTGCTTGATTCGGATAAGTTTAAAGACTTTAAATCAAAAACCGCCTTTGCCCTTGGTAAAGATATAGCGGGCAACTGCGTTGTGGCGGATATTGCCCAGTTCCCTCATATATTAATAGCAGGTGCAACAGGTTCGGGTAAAAGTGTGTGCATAAATTCACTTATTGCAAGTATTTTGTATAAAGCAAAGCCAAATGAGGTAAAACTTATAATGATAGACCCAAAAATGGTTGAGCTTGTTGTGTATAATGGTATTCCACATCTTTTAATCCCGGTTGTAACAGATCCTAAGCATGCGGCGGGGGCTCTTAACTGGGCTGTAACAGAAATGAAGAACCGCTATAAGCTCTTGAAAGACAACAAGACGAGAAACCTTGAAGGCTTTAATGCACTTATGGAAGAAAACGGAACTCCCGAAAATAAGCTTCCAGAAATAGTTATTATCATAGACGAGCTTGCAGACCTTATGCTTGCTGCGAAAAGCGAAGTTGAGGATGCTATAAACTCTCTTGCAGCACTTGCAAGAGCGGCGGGAATGTATCTTGTTATTGCAACCCAGAGACCGTCGGTTGATGTTATCACAGGGGTTATAAAGGCAAATGTTCCCTCAAGAATTTCTTTTGCGGTTTCATCACAGATTGACAGCCGAACAATTCTTGATGCTCAGGGAGCAGAAAAGCTTCTTGGAAAGGGCGATATGCTTTATGCTCCAAGAGGCGCCATAAAGCCAATGCGTATTCAGGGCAATTTCCTTTCAGACGGAGAAATTGAAAATATTATTTCCTATATAAAGAATCAGTTTGAGGCAGATTATGATGAATCTATCCTTGAGCAGATAGAAAAAGAGCAGGAAGAAAAGAAACAGGAAGAGTCTCAAACGGAGACCAAAACCCGTGAGGGTGAAAGGGACGAGCTTTTCTATAAGGTTGCGGAAATGTTTGTTCAGGCAGGGCAGGGCTCGGTTGCAATGCTTCAGAGAAGATATAAGATAGGATATCAGAGAGCGGCAAGAATTATTGACCAGCTTGAAGAGGCAAGAATACTTGGTCCTTTTGAGGGTTCAAAGCCGAGACAGGTGCTTATATCCCATAATGAATTTATGGAAATGATGTCCCACCGTGACTAGGGCTTATGGTTGCAGGCTGTGAAAACCCCTATTTTAAGGCTTTTTTTCGGTAGTTATAATGTAAATCGTCTGGATTTTTTTGTGCAAAGTAACGAAATTGTAACAAATTGCAAAAAAATGGTGGAAAAAATTTAAGTTATGTAGTAGAATATAAATATCTTGTTAGGATAGAAATTAATGAATTCTATTTATATAATTAAAAAGGAGAAAAAAAATGAATAAGCAAGAATTAATCTCAGCTATGGCTGAAAAGGCAAATCTTTCAAAAAAGGATGCAGAAGCTGCTCTTAACGCTTTCATTGCATCAGTAGAAGGCGCACTCGCTAAGGGTGACAAAGTTCAGCTCGTTGGCTTCGGTGGTTTCGAAGTTAGAGAAAGAGCTGCTAGAACAGGCAGAAATCCTCAGACAGGTGCAGAAATGAAAATTGCTGCTGCTAAAGTTCCGGCTTTCAAAGCAGGTAGCGCATTCAAAGCTCTTATCAACAAATAAGAAGATTTTTCACGAAGGTCGCAAAAATTTGCGACCTTTATTTTTTTACTTTGTCCGAAATCCGGCACTCTCAAAGCTGTGTATTGATAATAAAAAAACTTTTTTTTGAGATAATAATAACATTCGTTATAATATTGGTGAATTATATGAGACTTGATAAATACTTGAAGGTATCCCGACTTATAAAAAGAAGAACAGTTGCAAACGAAGCCTGCGACGGCGGAAGAGTTATGGCAAACGGAAGAGTTGTTAAAGCTTCCTATGATGTTAAAACGGGGGATATTCTTGAAATAACATTTGGAAACAAAACCCTTAAAATAAAGGTAACAGAGGTTAAGGAAACTGTGAAGAAGGATGATGCCCAGACACTTTACGAGGTGGTTTAAAGCGGGTTTATGTACTTTGTATATTGACAGAAAAGGAAAAATGGTATAAGATAATGAATATGTGGAAAAAAGTAGTAAAGTTCATTCAGAAAGGAAATTTTAATATGTTTGGACAGGATATTGGCATAGATTTGGGAACTGCCTCTGTTTTGGTGTATATAAAAGGCAAGGGCATTGTGGCAAAGGAGCCTTCTGTTGTTGCTGTTGATAAAAACACCAACAAGCTTTATGCTGTGGGCGAGGATGCCCAGAAGATGCTTGGCAGAACTCCGGGAAATATTGTTGCCATCCGCCCTCTTCGTGACGGTGTTATTTCTGATTATAACACAACTGAAAGAATGATTAAGCATTTTTTAAGCAAGGCTTGTAAAAAAAGCATTTTCAAGCCACGGGTTATTATATGTGTTCCAAGCGGTGTAACCGAGGTTGAAGAAAGAGCGGTTGTTGATGCGGGAATTCAGGCAGGTGCAAGCAAGGTGCATCTTATTGAAGAGCCTCTTGCTGCTGCTATTGGTGTTGGCATTGATATTGCTCAGCCCTATGGTTCGATGATTGTTGATATGGGCGGAGGAACATCGGATGTTGCGGTTATTTCTCTTGGGGGAATTGTAACAAGCGAATCAATTAAGATTGCAGGTGATAAGTTTGACGAGGCAATCGTGAGATTTATCAGAAAGAAATATAATATTTTAATCGGTGAAAGAACTGCAGAGGATTTGAAAATAAAAATCGGCTGTGTATATAAGAGAGAGGATAATCCGGTTATGGAGGTTCGTGGCAGAAGCCTTGTTTCAGGACTTCCAAAGACCATAAATGTCAGTGCAAACGAAATGCTTGAAGCACTTTCTGAGCCTGCACAGGCAATTGTTGATGCGGTTAAGGCTGTTCTTGAAAAAACCCCGCCTGAATTAATCGGGGATATAAGTGCAAGAGGAATTGTTTTAACCGGCGGCGGAGCGCTTATCTATGGAATGGATAAGCTTATCCAGATTGAAACCGGAATAAGAACAATTGTTGCAGAGGATGCAGAAAGCTGCGTTGCCCTCGGCACAGGCAGAGCCCTTGATAACATCGCAATCCTGCAGAGCTATAATCCAACAAAAAGAAAAGCTTAGTATGTAGGCATCCCTTTAAGGTGATAAGCCAATTTGCTACTTTGTATTTTGGCGACAAACATCGGAAAAAGCCTCGGCAATCCACAAAGGATTGCCTTTTTTTTTGCCTTGTTTGCCATCCAAAATCCTTTGTTTCAAAAAAGCCTTCCCCTTGAGGGGAAGGTGGGTTTTGCGGAGCAAAACTCGGATGAGGTGTTATAGCAACAAATGCATTTGCAATCTACACCTCACCACCGTCTGCGACGGAGCCTCTCCTCAAGGAGAAGCCTTGGGCATCCCACGGGAAATTTATATTAAACTGAAAAAGGACTGCGAAAGCAGTCCCTTTTTTTATGTAAAGTCAGTATCAAAAATAATCTTAAGATAATCCCGCCGTCCATACAGAATGCGGTAAATTGAAACATATTCATTATCGACTTTATAAAAAATAAGGTAGTTTCCGCTGACTAAATAGCGGAAGTCCGTATCAAATGACACCTTTTAAACCCCCAAAGCGGATTTTATATCATCATTTGATAACCAGCCATCTTCATTTGCTGTTTTTTCTGCTTTTGCAAGTTTACCCATAAGCTTGATAATTGCCTTTGTTTTTTCATATTCCTCCATATCCACAATAGCATATCGTCCTCTGCCGTTTTTGGTAAGAAAAACAGGCTCATCTATGGAAATTTCTTTTAAAACTTCTGCATAATTTCTTAAATCTGATACAGGTCTGATATTTGGCATAATAAAACCTCCAATTTGTTTGTTGTAATTATTATATCATAATTTTAAGTAAAATACAACAGCAAATTTATTTTTCTTGATAAACAAAAAATTATGTGGTATAATAAACTTGCTACAACTTTTTTTGTTATGTCATTTATTGACAACACTTAATTGAATAAACCTTAATTCAGAGGGTACGCTATATGTAAAAAGCGTACACTTTGTTTCGTCATACTCTTGAATTAAGGTTTAGGTGTAATGAAAAAAGTGTGTAGCAACCTTTGAAGCAAAGTCCCTGCGTTTTTTTTAGTGCGTGGCTCTGCTTTCGGGTAGGCTACGCACTTTTTTATTTAGCGGGGGTATATTATGGAAAAGGAAACAAAATCCTGCTGTGTTTTCGGACATAGAAAAATTGACAAACTAGAGGAATTGATAGAAAAAGTAACAGAGATTATTGAAAATCTTATTTTAAACAAAAATGTTGACACCTTTTATTATGGGAGCACAAGTGATTTTGACCGTTTATGCCGTTTTGTGTTAATAAATATGAAAGAAAAATATCCCCATATTCAAAGATTATATGTGCGAGGGGAATATCCATATATAAATGAAGATTACGAAAAATATCTTCTGGAAAGATGCGATAGAACCTATTTCCCCGAGAGGGCATTAAATGCAGGAAGACGAGTTTATGTTATACGAAATCAGGAAATGGTAGATAATTCTGATATTTGTGTTGTTTATTACAAAGAGGACTATCTTCCTCCGAGAAAAAAATTAAGAAACAGAGACTGGTATGATTATCAGCCGAAATCGGGAACAGGAATGGCGTATAGTTATGCTTTGAAGAAAAAAAGAACAATAATAAATCTTGCGGGATAAACAGAAAAAGGACTGCGAAAGCAGTCCTTTTTCTGTTTATCCTTCCAAATTCATTATTTTGTCAACTCTTTGTTCGTGTCTTCCGCCCAAAAATTCTGCATTCAGGTATTCCTTCACAATATCAAGTGCAAGGCTGATGCCTGTTATTCTTTCTCCAAGACAGATAATGTGAGCATTGTTATGCTCCTTGCTCATTCTTGCACTGAAGGTGTCCGTCACATGGGCTGCACGGATGCCCTTTATTTTATTTGCGGCAATGCTCATTCCGATTCCCGTTCCGCAAACCAAAATTCCCTTTTCGCATTCTCCCGATAAAATACTGTCTGCAACAGTTTTTGCAATGTCGGGATAATCACAGCTTTCCTCGGTGTATGTACCGAAATCCTTGCAGGGAACAGAAAGCTCGTTTAAGTAATCAATAATTGCTTTTTTTAAATTAAGACCGCCGTGGTCACAGCCAATTGCTATCATCATATATCGCTCCTCTTTTTATTTCTAGTCACCTTATGTATTATATATATTATCAAAGTATTTTGAAAAAAACAATATTAAATTAACAAAAAGTTTAAAAAAAGGTTGTATTTCGGGGTGAAAAATTATATAATATACTTGATTTTTAAAAAGAACCGGAGGATTAATATGGACTTTATCAAAGAATATGAAAAATGGCTTCTTAATGTAACTGATGTTGAAAAAACGGAGCTTGAAAAAATAAAAAATGATGAAAATGAAATAAAGGAAAGCTTTTACAAAGAGCTTGAGTTTGGAACAGCAGGTCTTCGCGGAATAATCGGTCTTGGCACAAACAGAATGAACACCTATGTTGTGGGAAGAGCAACTCAGGGCCTTGCAAACCAGATGAAAATGACAAACCCCGATAAAGATGACTTGTGCGTTACTATTGCATATGATTCAAGAAATATGAGTGAGGAATTTGCAAAGGAGGCAGCCTCAGTGCTTGCAGCAAATGGCATAAAAGCTTATATTTTTGAAGAATTAAAGCCTGTTCCTATGCTTTCTTTCTCTATAAGATATAAAAAGGCTGATGCAGGAATTGTTATAACCGCAAGCCACAACCCCGCAAAATATAACGGTTATAAGGTTTATGGTTCGGATGCAGCACAGCTTAATCCGCACCTTGCAGATGTTGTTTTGGAAGAAATCAGGAAAACCGATATTTTTAACGGTGTAAAAAGAATGGACTTTGAGGAAGCAAAGGAAAAAGGCTTAATCGAGATTATGGGAGAAGAAGTTGAGGATGAATATATAAAAAATGTTCTGGCTCAGCTTATAAATCCGGAGCTTATAAAGGAAAAAGGAGATAAAATCACTTTTGTTTACACTCCTCTCCACGGCTCAGGCAATAAGCCTCTCCGCAAAGCTTTTGAAAGAGCAGGCTTTAAAAATGTGGTTGTTGTAAAGGAACAGGAAATGCCGGACGGCAATTTCTCAACGGTGGAATCTCCAAATCCTGAAAATAAGGAGGGCTTCACCATTGCTATGGAATACGGCAAAAAGTGCGGAGCTGACCTTTTAATCGGCACCGATCCTGATGCCGACCGCTGTGGAATTCTGGTTAAGGATTCAAAGGGCGAATATGTGAATATAACAGGTAATCAGGCAGGAATTTTGCTTACTGAATATATTCTCTCAAGCCTTAAGGAAAGAGGAAAACTTCCAAAAGACGGTTTTATGGTTAAAACCATAGTAACAACCAATCTTGCGGCAAAAATCTGTCAGCATTACGGCGTTGAAATGAAAGAGGTTTTAACAGGCTTTAAGTTTATCGGCGAAAAAATCAAAGAGGCAGAAGAGACAGGGCATGGCACATATCTTCTTGGTTTTGAAGAAAGCTATGGCTATTTAAAAGGCACCTATGCAAGAGATAAGGACGCTGTTGTTGCAGGACTTTTGATTGCTGAAATGGCTCTTTATTATCAGGAAAAAGGCCAGAGCCTCTATGATGCTTTAATGAATATTTATGAAAAATACGGATATTATCTTGAAAATGTTGTTTCCGTAACCTTAGAGGGTGCAGAGGGCCTTGGCAAAATCGGAAAGATTATGGACTCTTTAAGAAAAAATCCACCGAAAGAAGTGGGCGGAAAGAAGGTTCTTTTTGTAAGGGACTATGAAAAGTCCGAAAGAGTGAATGTAAAAACAGGTGAAGCAGAAGAAATCACACTTCCAAAATCAAATGTTATTTATTTAGAGCTTGAAGGCGATAACAGCTTTATTGTTCGTCCGTCAGGAACAGAACCGAAAATCAAGCTTTATTGTATGCTTTCTGCAGAGAGCAGGGAAAAGGCAGAAGAGCTTCTTGAAAAAGTTAAAGTGGATATAGAAAAAATAGTGAAATAACAAAGGATAAAGCTTTACAGAAATTTAAATAAATAAACAATAAAAAAGGCTAAATTTTAGCCCTTTTTTATATTGCATAAATAACAGGTTTGTGGTATAATTTTCACAACGAATAGTTTTTATAGTGTAAAAACAAAAGGAGATGGAATGTATGAAAAGAATTATATCGATGGTGCTGGCAATCTTTATGGTTGCATCTGTGATTGTTACAGGTCCGATGAGCCTGGTAGCTGTAGCAGATGAAGCATCTGAAATATTTGAAGTTCAGGGAGAAGCAACTTATAACTTTGGGGCTACTTTTTCAGGTTACCTCAGGGTAAGTGCAGACCTTTATTTAACAACAGATGGTTCCTATGCAGAAATGGTGGTCTGCCATGGGGGGGTTGCAGGAAAATCCAAGTTTGCCGATGCAAAGATTAAGAATAGGTGGCAGACGGTTTCAGTATATCTTTCTCCCGGTGTGACAGACGGACTAAAGTTTATTTCAACTGACTTAATGCTTGTAAATAATATTAAGGTGGATAAAATTCCTGAAAAGCAGTTGATTTATGAAGATAATTTTGAGACTTACTTGGATGGAGAAAAAGTTAATGCTGAAAATTATACTAAGATATATATGGACAGAAGTAATGTGAAATTAACGGGAGAGGCTGCTGTTACAGAGTTTAAAGCAGTTCATAGTGCTCCGGAAAATGAAACTAAAGCAGGAACCTTGTATTACCCTCGTTTTTCATATTCAGACGCAACCACAGGAGCTATGCCTGTAAGAACAGATGACAGTGGAAATATATTAAATCCTCAGCCGGAGAAGTTGCCATTATATGAGGAAACGATAGACGGAAAAATCTGGCATAAAATTCCTGAAGGAATGGAATATTACAGTGTTAAGCTTGCCGATTTATCGGATAAAACCCATGTTGTTGTAGAGCTTGATGTTTATAACGCAGCAAATTCATGGGCTCCGGGAACAACAGATATAAACGATGAAAACACTTCTGCTATTAAGGATGCCCTTGTATTAGCTGTGGGCAGAACAGATTCGGTTCACACTCAGGCAACAGAAATGGCATGTGCAAAGCTTGGTGCAGAAAGTATTGTATTAACAGGAAGAACTATTGATAATAAAACAGGTACGGGAGTGGATAAGGTTGTCAGCCACAATGCCCTGCCAAAGAAATGGAATACGGTTATATATGAGGTAGAAAGAGAACAGTATGATTCAGATGGAAATGGTATAATAGAAAGCACAGATAAATGGCATGTAACATCAACGGTTACATATGGCGGAGTAACCGAGGTTAATCATACATACAGCGCATATGCGCAGGATTTTGGAAGAGTGTTTTTAAATCTTGACCATGAATATGGCGGACGCTTTTATATTGACAATCTGAAGGTTTATTTTATTGATAATATAGAAAACAAATATATCACCAGATACGAAGAAAACTTTGACACAAGTGATTATCAAACAGGTGTGACTCCGACGGGATTTGCATTTAGTGATGCAACTAAGAGTGATACCACGCAGTACACAACCTTCACAGTTGAAGAAGGCCTTGGCGGAAACAGCACAAAGCTTGGAAGACTCTACAACAAGGGTTATACTTATACTGGCACTGATCTAAAAAGATACAAAGACGATGGAATAAGTGATGGAGATGCTGGTGTGGCATCAGGTAGCAACAAAGAATATTTCACTATCTCTGTTCCGGGGCTTGAGGCAACAAATGCAGATTATGTGGGAATGAAAAAGAAAACAAGATTGTCGTTTAAATATTATTTAGCCGACGGTGCCAAAACGGAATCAAAGAAACTATGGTATACTACCAGTACTAACCAGGATACTTTAAGAGTTGGTTTGATGGTTAATCGTCTGAATAATGATTTAGAAAGCACAGGAATGGTCAAGATAGATACAATCAGTGAAAATAAAGCAACTGTTTTCGGAAAAACTGATGGCAAGGCACAATCTTCGAGCCTGTCAACCAATGCAGGGGCAATAAAATGGGTTCCTGTGGAAATTGAAATTGACAGTGTATGTTCTAAAAACGGTATGGATGGCTCAAACTTTAACCGCAGTTATTCCCACGAAGTGAAATATTCTGTTGGGACTGTAAGTCAGGCTATGAGCTTCCAGGCAGGCTGCTACGATATAAACAGACTTATGTTCGGAATAGACCCAACATATGGCGGAATTGTTTATATTGATGATATTAAGGTTGAAACAAATGTCACCGATTCTGATATTGATGTAGCCAATGCTTATTATGAAAATATTTATTTAAAGAGCTTTGATATAGGTAGCTCAAATATAACAGAAATGACTGAACTGTCAGGTCCATCTGTTATAGTATACGGAAAGAATAACAACACCTACACCTATTCTGCAAAGGTGGTTAACTTAAACGGTGAGGAACAGAATGCAGAGATTACATACAGTTTTGAGGGAGATGTTCCTGAAGGCATATCTTTAAGCGGAAGCACAATAACTGTTCACAAAGAATTACCGAAGGACACACAGATAACTCTTAAAGCGGAAATTTTAGGAACCAACATGGTGGCAACCAAAAAGATAATTCTTCAGGATGGGGACACTTATGCTGAAGATAAGGGAAGATTTGATGTTCTCCTTAATCATATAGACAATATATATAACTATGCAGGGGATAAAATAAATGGCTTACCTCTACTCGGGTTTGTTATTGACAGAGCAAATATGGCTCCCGGATACTGGATGCATAAGGAAAATGGTGAGAAGATAGAATATGTCCCGTCAGACCTTGCATCAATGGGTAATTTCCTCCGTGCAGTGGATACGGTTGGATTTATCACCGGAGACGAAAGCTATAATGAAAAGGTCAACGATATATATGAATTGTGGCTAGAAAAATATATGGGAGATAACGGACTTCCGTACTGGGGATCGCATACCAGTGCCAATATACTAACAGGGGGAAAGGACTGGGGTTCAAATTCAAGTCACGAGCTTAAGAATCACTATCCATATATGGAACCGTTTTTTAGGGTAAATCCAAAAGCGGCACAGCAGATTTGTATTCAGGCATGGGGCGAACACATTAAAGACTGGGATACAATGCACTTTAACAGACACGGAAGGTATGTAACATCAGCAGCGGAAAATGAAAAAGAATTTCTGGAGAAAACAGAAAAATACACATTGACAGACCCTGGTTATAAAGCTGTTAAAAGCACGGATATAGGTTTTGCTTCTATTGCAGGAGATTTAGGTCAGCTTGCAAGCGCCCTTATTAAAAACTCAAACGGATATGATTCTGCTGCGAAAAATGCATTTATAAATATTTCAGATGCTATGTGGAAGGTTTGCGATCCTGATCCTAATAAGCTTTTGAATATTTCTCAGAATTCGACTGCAGGAAGATACGGTTATGACGCAGTTGATGAAGTGTTAGATATTTCAAATTATGAGCCTGCCGTTAGCCAAGGTATTGACTGGTGGGATCTTCCTGATATAAGTCTTAACCATTATGCATTAACCACCACGGTATATGGCGACAGATGGTGGAATGCATATGGCGACGATATGATCAGCCAGGGCTTTATCACCGAGGACCAGCAGTGGATTGTCAGAGAATGTTTCTCAAAATTCTCCGCAGGAGAGGAAGCTTCATATCCATTCTTCCAGTGGGATTTTGTTGAAGCTGCAGGCCCTGAAACAGAGGAAGGCAGAATTGTGCTTGAAAGAGCGCTCCGTGCTCATGCAAATCACATAAGAATGGCTTATGATAAAGAAACAAATAAGTTTGATACCATATTTATAGACGGAACTAATGTAACAGGTTTTGAAATGACAAGAACCTTCTACGGTTCAACCAAGGGTTCTAAATTCAACCAGTATGATGCAGGCTATGCACATCTTTTAGGCACAGTTTATAACTATCTGAATGCAGTAAGATATGAAGAATATAATGATGAATCCGTATATTCTGAATTTGAAAGAGATAAGAATATTCTCTGGGAATATATCCAGAATTATATGAGCCAAAAGGGCTTTGGTAATCTGGGAACAACTAAACCGGGAGAGGATATAGCGCTAAATTACAGCAGAGCGGGGTCAGATCCGAGAATAATGCTTTCAATGATATATCTTTATCAGGCAACTGGTATTACAGATTATCTTGATATGGCAAGAACTGTTGGAGATAATATAATCAAATCAAAGATGGTAGATGGTATGTTTACCGAACTTCCGCAAAATCGTTATATTTTCATCGGAGGTGAAAACGGAACTTATCCTTATGCCTTTGCGTTGCTTGAAGCAACTATCCGTGGCGAAGAGGCAAAGGTGCCTGTTTATTTCCCCAACTCCGGATTCCGTGAAGATGTTTATTATGATGAAGATTCAGACATAGAATATGTTACAAGATACTCAGGCTATGTTTATGATAAAGCATATTCAGGACTTGAAACATCGGTTGAAGATTTCAAGCAGATTCAGGTAAGGAACGAAACAAAAACCGTCACCTTTGATTCTGACAGCAACTTATCAGCAGAAGCAAATATTAAAGCAATACTTGTTTCAGGAAGTGTTGCAGAAATCAAGGTATATAACAATGAGGGTAAACAGATTCACAGCGCCCAGCTTGATCCTACCATAAAAAACAGGAGACAGAATATAAATATCTCTGCCCGCGGCGAAAGTATTAAGAGTATCAGTTTTACAACTGACGGACTTGTTTTAGTAGACAGTATTATAATTGAAAAGTTCTATAAAGCAAATACCCTTCTTTACGAAGAAGACTTTGAAAACTTTGAACAGGGAGAAAAAGTATACACATATGATGATAAAAATTGTTATGATGACAAATACATAAGAAGTACTTTCACTGCAGCAGAAAATGTGGGCGATAACAGCAGTATGGCTGGATGCATTTATAACAGCGGATACTATTTCCCGGAATTATATATAGTTGATGACAACGGAGAGAAAGATAATAATGCGATAAAAACCCCTGAATTCGAAGGAAGTGCATCAGATGCTTTCTTTATTAATGTTAAGGAGATAAACGACCATCCGAATTTGAGACTTGAATTCAAATATTACATCGGAGGAAATTCAAGAGTTCAGGATGTGAACGGCGCGCCAAGAGATACTCTCAGAGTGGGAATTGTTCCAACAAGACTGGAGCATCTTTATGCATCTGAGGTTGCGTGGGCATCTTTAACTCATAATAGTGCAGGTATAAACAACAGAACTTATAATGAAAGTAGTGAAAGTTATGCTTCCAGCACTATCGCAAGAGCAAACAACAACGGAGAAAAACAGTGGCATGATGCTGCCTTTGAGGTTAAAAGAATCAAAAAGATGGTTGGCGGAGAAGAAAAGCTTTGTGCGGAGATTGCTCTTATAGTAGACGGAGAAAAGATTTCATCGGTTGTTGAAAACATAGAAGACTCTCCTTACGGAAATATTGTTCTGGCTGCTCATTATTATTATGGTGGAAAGGTATATGTGGACGACATTAAGCTATATTCTCTTTCTGATGCGGATGGTGATACGGAAAATATCCTTGGTAAAAACTTCGTTAAGCTGAAGGGTGCGCCTTGTTCAATTATCGGAGTAGATGGATTTGAAAATCTTAAAGCAGGAGACCTTTCGTCAGTTATTTTAAGAAAATCATCAAACGCTCTTGATAACTTATCAATTCTGACAGCACTTTATCAGAACAATGTTCTTAAAAATGCTGTGGTAAATCAGGTTAGCCTTTCGGGAATGGAATTATATAAAGACACAAAGGTAAATCTTAATGAGATAATAACAGTTCCTGAAAATTATGCAGACTACACAGCAAGCATTATGCTTAGTGAATCAATGGAAACACTAATTCCGTTAGCAAACAGATTTGACATAAAGGCAAAAGAGACTTCAGAATAAAAATCACACAAAAAAGAGGCAAAAATTTTGCCTCTTTTTTTGTTTAAACTCTTGTATATGCGAAAATTTTGTGATACAATTAAAATGGATTAAATTCGAGGATTATTTCGTTTAAAAGAGGTGGATAAAATGAAGGCTATTAAAGGTGGCAAAATTATTTTGAAAGACCGCATAGTGGAAGATGGAGTACTTTTATATTCTGATGTTATAGAGGGTATAGTTTCAGAAGATAATATTCCAGATGGTGCGGAAATTATTGATGCAAAAGGCGGATATGTATCCCCCGGGTTTATTGATATGCATATTCACGGATACCTTGGCAAGGATGTTTGCGACGGTGAGGAAGAAAGCATAAGAGTTATTTCAAAAGGAATTATCGAAAACGGTGTAACCGGCTATCTTCCAACAACTATGACTGTTGATATGAAGGTTATAAAGAAGGCTCTGGAGGTTTTAAGAAACCTTAAAGAAGAAAGCAAAACCTGGGAAGGCAGTGAAATTCTTGGCTGTCACGCAGAGGGACCTTTTATCAGCGAGGCAAAAAAGGGTGCTCAGGATGCAAAGTATATCTTAAAGCCTGATGCAAAGTTTGTTAAGGAATTTGCAGACATTATAAAAACAATCACTCTTGCACCTGAAGAGGATGAAAATGATTTTGAAGCAATAAGAACTATCACAAGGGACACAGATGTTGTTATCTCAATGGGACACACATCAACAGATTATGAAACCGCAATGAATAGTGTGGCAGCAGGCGTTAAGCATGCAACTCACCTTTTCAATGCAATGTCTCCTCTTGCACACCGTGCACCGGGGGCGGTTACTGCGGCTCTTAATTCAGATATGAGCTGCGAAGTTATTGTGGACGGATTCCATGTTCTTCCCTGCTTCTATGATATGCTTTATAAATTAAAGGGCAGAAAGCTCTGCTTTATAACAGACTGTCTCCCTGCAGGCGGACTTCCATACGGAGAATATACTCTTGGCGGACAGAAGATTATTTACAGAGATGTTGTGTGCCGTCTGGAAGACGGAACAGTTTCAGGAAGCGTTCTGAAGCTTAACAAGGGTGTCTTTAATGTGTACACAAATTCAACCATTCCTCTTTGGGAATGTGTAAATTGTGCATCTCTTAACCCTGCAACAGTTATCGGCGTTCAGGATAAAAAGGGTTCACTTGATGTGGGCAAGGATGCAGATATTGTTATACTTAATGAAGAATTTGATGTACTTAAAACAATTAAAAAAGGAGAGGTAAAATATGAATTTAAAGGTTAAGGCAAAGCTTGATCCGGGATTTAGCCCTTTATCAGTTGTATGCCGTGAAATGAGAGAGGCTACAAAGGAAAACGGTCAGGACATTATTATTGCAATTGAAAGAAACAAAGGTTACACAACTACATATAAAACAAGAGTTTATAAAGACGGCACAGGCCACGATGAAGAAAACTTTGAATTTATTGAAAGAATGGCAAAGGCTCTTTTATGGGTTGCAGGCGGATATAAGATTTATATTGCAGGCAGTGAGCTTATTGCAGATAAAATCAAAGAGGCTTACACAGATGGGGGACTTCGTGATTTTGATGTTCACTTTATGGAAAGAGTTTATGAAGAAAAATTTGAAGTTATTTCATGCTCTCTTGAAGATGCACCGAAGGACAAATCTTCTGCATCTCCTGTCGGCAGACATCTTGACGGCTGCAGAATCGGTTTTGATGCCGGCGGCAGCGACAGAAAGGTAAGCGCAGTTATTGACGGTGAAAGTGTTTATTCAGAAGAGGTTGTCTGGTTCCCCAAAATCAATGAGGATCCGAATTATCACTATGAAGGCATTTTGGAGGCTATGAAAACTGCTGCGTCACATATGCCGAGAGTTGATGCTATCGGTGTTTCAAGTGCAGGTGTTTATATCGACAACCGCATAATGGTTGCATCTCTTTTCTTGAAGGTAAGCGACGAAGACTTTGATAAGAAAGTTAAGAATATGTATATAGATGTTGCAAAAGAAATCGGGGAAAATATTCCGATAGAAGTTGCAAACGATGGTGATGTTACAGCACTTGCAGGGGCTATGGACTTAAATGATAACTCAGTTTTAGGTGTTGCAATGGGCACATCAGAAGCAGGCGGTTATGTTGACCCACAGGGAAATATAACAGGCTGGCTTAACGAGCTTGCATTTGTTCCTGTTGACAAAAACCCTGATGCTATGGTTGACGAATGGTCAGGAGACTATGGCTGCGGTGTTAAGTATTTCTCTCAGGACGGTGTTATAAAGCTTGCACCTTATGCAGGAATTGAGCTTGACGAAAACTTATCACCTGCTGAAAAGCTTAAGGTTGTTCAGGGCTTAATGGAGAAAAATGACGAAAGAGCAAGAGCAATTTATGACACTATCGGTGCATATTTCGGCTATGCAATTGCATTCTACACAGAATTCTATGATATAAAGCATGTTCTTATTATGGGAAGAGTAACATCAGGTGAAGGCGGTGCAATTCTTTTAGAGAGAGCACAGGAGGTTTTAGATAAAGAATTTCCTGAACTTGCAAAGAAAATTGAACTTCACATTCCTGATGAAAGCTCAAGAAGAGTTGGTCAGTCAGTAGCTGCTGCCAGCCTTCCAAAGACTAACTAACAGTAATTTCAAACCTGATTTTCAAGTGGCTGACCTTTGGGTTTTAATATAGGACAAAGGAGACAGGAAAATGAATATTATACCAATTCCCAAGCACACTATAAGTCTAGGTGGAAAATATGAGGGAAGCAGAAGCTTCACTGTTTCAAAAGGAATTTTTGAAAAGTTTTCTGTTGTATGAAAAAGCTTCCAAAGGATATAACCTTTGTTGACTGGGGATATGAACCTGCTCACAGCTTTGAAAGAAATATTATGGCTTGCCGTGAGGCGGGAATGGATATTTATGTTGCACCCGGCACACAGTGCTGGGGAACATATTCAAGCAAAACTGATGTTATGGTTCAGAAATAAGCTTGTTCACGCAGTTTTAGATTACTATGATAAATTTTTATGGAAAACAAGGGTAAGCACTCAATTGCGGATATTGCTTATAAAATGGGCAACTATTATCATTTTGAGCAGCCAGAAAGCATAGCAACCTGGAACGGAACTCAGCTTTATAACTATATTTATTCAGATGACTTAAAGAGAGGTCAGCTTTCAGTTGAGGCTCTTTCTGATATTATCTGGTATATGGAAAGACTAAAGTCGCAGCTCGAAGAATGTGAGCTTGGCGTAGCAGACGGCGGCGATGTTAAAACTGAATTTGAGTTCCTTATGGATGTTGTAATCTCTGCTGCAAATGATATAGGGGTTAAGTATTATGGTGATGAATTCACAGCTCCTGATACAGCAGCTCTTGAAAAGAGATACGAGGCTATCTGGAAAACTTATAATAAGCTAACAGATTGTGCTTATGAGACAATAAAAAAATACAACAAATTTGCAGAGTATATAAAAGTATAATGGAAACAATATCAATTTGTCCGCTGGAAAGCGGAAGTAAGGGAAATTCTTATCTGATAGAGGCGGGGGGAACCTGCCTTTTGGTGGACCTTGGGATTTCTCTTAAGTCACTTACCGAGCATTTAAAAGTATACGGGAAAACCCCGCCTGATATAGGGGGAGTTGTCATAACCCACGAACACACCGACCACACAAAAGGGGTGGGAGCGTTAGTTCGGAAATATAAAATTCCGGTTTTTGCTAGCCGTGGCACATGGAGAGCTATGTATAAAAATGTTGCTCCTATAGATGATGAGTGCATAAAGGTTATCACCACTGAGGAAGAGTTTCAGGTGGGGGCTATAAGTGTGAAAGCCTTTCCTATAAGCCACGATGCGGCTCAGCCTGTTGGATATAATTTCTCTTTTATGAATAAGAAAATTTCGGTTGCCACCGACACAGGCTGTGTAGATACGGGACTTGTTAAAGCTGTAATGGGAGCGGATGTTGCCCTTATTGAGGCAAATCACGATGAAAATATGCTTCTTATGGGGAAGTATAGTCTTTATCTCAAGCAAAGAATAAAAAGCGAGATAGGGCATCTTTCCAATAAGGATGCAGGGTATCTTTCGGTTAGCCTTATAAAAGGGGGAACAAAAACCCTGCTTATCGGTCACCTTAGCGAAGAAAATAATTATCCTGACCTTGCCTATCTCACGGTTAAGAATATAATCGAAGAAAATGGCTTTAAAGAGGGAGAGGAATTTTCCTTAAAGGTGGTAACAAAAAGCTTTGAAAAAGTGCAATATTTTGCATAAGAAAAACCGTAGCATATGCTACGGTTTTTTTATATAATAAAATAACAATCAAGCTCCCACTTCGGAATATTTGTGTCAATATATTCCCAAATTTTTTGGTAGTCTTTTTCACCACGAATTATATGGTCGTGAAAGGAAGATTGCCAGATAGGAGTTTTAACGGAATGCATAAATGCATTCCCTACAATTCTTGTTACATTTGCTTTGAATTTACCAATAACATTTGGTATATCATATTTTTTTGTAGGGAAGGGATTTATCCCTTCCGTTCCTGCAATAGTGATAATCATATGGATATGATTTGGCATAATAACATATTTGTCAATTTTTATATTTGAATAATATGATTCCATTTTCAGAATTTCTTGATTAGCAATTATACCTATATCTTTCAAGTGCATTTTCCCGTTTGTTATTTCCCCAAACAAGTGTAGCTTATCCTTCGTGCATATAGTCACAAAATATGCACCGGGAGATGAATAGTCATATCCTTTCAGTCTTGTTGGTTTTCGTTTTGTAAATTCCATTTACACCCCACGCATAGTAAGTGATATTCTTTTCTTTTGCGTGTCAACCTCTAAAACCTTAACCTGAACAATGTCGCCAACCCCAACAACATCCATTGGATGCTTAACATATGAGTCAGAAAGCTGAGAAATGTGAACAAGTCCGTCCTGATGAACCCCGATGTCAACAAAAACGCCAAAGTCAATAACATTGCGGACAGTTCCTGTGAGAATCATATCAGGTTTTAAGTCTTCCATACTTAAAACATCACTGCGGAGCTGTGGCTGTTCAATGTTTTCACGGGGGTCTCTGCCCGGCTTTTGCATTTCTGCGATAATATCATATAGTGTTGGAACACCTATATTAAGCTCATCTGCAACCTTGGTGGCATTCATTTTCTTAACCTTTTCCAAAAGTCCTGAAAGCTTTCCTGCCTTTATATCGGCAAGGGTGTATTCTGTAAGCTCAAGAAGCTTTTGGGCTGCCCCGTATGATTCAGGGTGAACAGATGTGTTATCTAAGACATTCTTTCCGTCAATAATTCTAAGGAAGCCCGCACATTGTTCAAATGCCTTGGGACCAAGCTTCGGCACTTTTTTAAGCTGAGTTCTTGATGTGAATTTTCCCTCTTCCTCACGATATTTAACAATATTTGTTGCAATTGATGAATTTATGCCGGAAATATATGAAAGGAGAGGAGCGGATGCGGTGTTTAAATCAACTCCAACGCTGTTAACGCAGTCCTCAACAACTCCGCCTAAGGTTTCACCAAGGTGCTTCTGGTTCATATCGTGCTGATACTGACCGACACCGATAGCTTTCGGTTCAATCTTAACAAGCTCTGCAAGAGGGTCCTGAACTCGTCTTGCAATTGAAACGGCACTTCTTTGAGTAACATCAAAATCAGGAAATTCTTCAGCGGCAAGCTTTGATGCGGAATAAACAGATGCTCCCGCCTCGTTGGTCATAATGTATTTAACTCCCCTTTCGGGAATTGTCTTTAAAAGCTCTGAAATAAAGATTTCTGATTCCTTTGATGCAGTTCCGTTTCCTATGGAAACAAGGTTAACATTGTATTTTTCAATAAGACCTTTAACAATTTTCTTTGCCTCTTCCTTCTGATGTTCGGAATGGGTGATATAAATAACATTTGTGTCAAGCACCTTTCCCGTTGCATCAACAACCCCAAGCTTACAGCCTGTGCGGTATCCCGGGTCAAGTCCAAGAACAATCATATCCCGGATAGGCGGCTGCATAAGAAGATTTTTAAGGTTCACTTTAAATACCTTTATTGCCTGCTCCTGAGCCACAGCTGTCAGCTCGTTTCTGATTTCTGTGTCAATGGAGGGGGCAATAAGTCTCTTATAAGCATCAGCCGCTGCCTCTTTAACAAATTCGGAGGTAATGGTCGGCTCTTTTGAAACTGTCTTTTTGAAAAGGTAATTTAAAATAATTTCTTCATCAATATCAATGGAAACAGAAAGAAACTTTTCTTTTTCCCCACGGTCAATTGCAAGAACTCTGTGGGGAGCAACCCTTGTGGCAGGCTCTTTGAAATCATAATAATTTCTGTAAACAGAGTCTTCTTCCCCTGTTGCCTTTGATGAGATAACCCCGTCTTTAAAGGTTTTTTCACGAATAGCCTTTCTGAAGTCAGCATTATCTGAAATCTGTTCTGCTATAATGTCTTTTGCTCCGGCAATTGCATCTTCCGGGGTTAAAACTTCTTTTTCTTCATTTATATATTCTGATGCAATGGCAAAGATGTCTCCCTCTTTAAGCTCTTGTGCAAAAATTATTTCTGCAAGAGGCTCTAAGCCTTTTTCCTTTGCGATTGTGGCACGGGTTCTGCGTTTTGGACGGAAGGGACGGTAAATATCTTCGATTTCCGCAAGCTTTTCCGCATTTTTAACAGCCTCTTCAATTTCGGGAGTAAGCTTTCCCTGCTCTTCGATTATGCGGAGAACATCCTGTTTTCTCTCTTCCATATTGCGAAGATACTGAAGTCTTTCGTCAAAGGCACGAAGAACCTCGTCGTTAAGAGAACCCGTCACCTCTTTTCTGTAACGGGAAATAAAGGGAATGGTGTTTCCCTCGTCTATCAGGGCAATGGTGTTATCCACCTGCCATTTTTCTATTCCAAGCTCCTTGGCAATTCTTTCAGCAATTGTCATATGTTTTTATCCTCCTAAAATAATGTGAGCTGACTTGTGTCGCTCATTCCGTCTAAGCATCCGTTTTCCTTTAAGGTTTCAATAACCGTTTTGGAAAGCTTTGCTCTTGCTTTCAAGTCTTCTATAGATTTAAATTCTCCCTCAGCTCTGGCATCCATAATATTTTGTGCAGCCGCATCTCCAAGTCCCTGAAATGCATTTATGGGAAGAAGAATTTTTCCGTCAACCTTCTGGAATTTAAAAGCGTGGGATTTGTATATATCAACGGGCAAAAATTCAATGCCTCGCTGATACATTTCGTGAACAATCTCGCAAATGGTGTAAACACTTTTTTCCGTAGCGGACCAGTCGTTTGACCTTTGCTCAAGCTTGAACATTTCTTCTTTCAGCTTTTCGTCACCGTGTGCCATAATGGCAGCATCAAAAAGGTCTGCACGGACTGTGTAGTATGCAATGTAAAAGTCAATGGGATAGTGCACCTTGAAATATGCAACCCTGAAGCCCATCATAACATATGCTGCAGCATGAGCTTTTGGGAACATATATTTAATCTTTTTGCAAGAGTCTATATACCAGTCAGGAACATCGTGAGCAACCATTTCCTGAATATGTTCATCGGTAAGAAGTCCCTTTGCGGCACCGCCCTTACGAACGATTTCCATAATCTTAAATGACATACTGGGGTCCAGACCTTTTTGAATAAGATATGTCATAATATCGTCACGAACAGCCACAACCTCTGAAAGGGTTGCAATTTCCGCTTTTATAAGCTCCTGGGCATTTCCAAGCCAAACATCTGTTCCATGGGAAAGTCCCGCGATTAAAACAAGCTCGTAAAAGGTGGTTGGCAGAGTGTCAAGAAGCATTTGTCTTGTAAAGGATGTTCCAAATTCGGGAACGCCAAATGTTCCAACCTTGCTGTTTATCTGCTCGGGTGTGATGCCGAGAGCATCTGTGCCGGAGAAGATAGACATAGTTTCAGGGTCATCAAGAGGAATTTCCTTTGCGTCAACCCCTGTTAAATCTTCAAGCATTCTAATGGTGGATGGGTCATCGTGTCCAAGTATATCAAGCTTTAAGAGGTTATCGTGAATTGAATGGAAGTCAAAGTGGGTGGTGACAATTCCCGAATCCTTTTTATCTGCAGGATGCTGAACGGGGCAGAAATCGTGAATATCCCAGGTCTTGGGACAAACAATAACCCCGCCCGGGTGCTGGCCCGTTGTGTTCTTAACATCAATAAGTCCCTTTGAAACTCTCTTAAGCTCTGCCTGAGTCGGGATAATGCCTTTGTTTTCGTAATATTTTTTTCCGTAAAAGCCGATTGCAGTTTTGTCTGCAATTGTGCCTATTGTTCCTGCTTTGAAAACATAATCCTCTCCAAAAAGCTCGCCAACATATTTGTGAGCGGTTGCCTGATATTCTCCTGAGAAGTTAAGGTCAATATCAGGAACCTTGTCTCCTTTGAAACCGAGGAAGGTTTCAAATGGAATATTAAAGCCGTCCTTTTTCATTTTTGTACCGCAATGAGGACAGTCCTTGTCAGGCATATCAATTCCGATGTTGTATTCGCCATTTTCAAAGAAAATGCTGTGCTTACAGCTTGGGCAGATATAGTGTGGGCAAAGGGCGTTAACCTCTGTTATTCCCGCAAGGAAAGCTGCAAAGGAAGAACCCACAGAACCACGGGAGCCAACTAAGTATCCTGCTTCGTTGGATTTTTTAACCAGCTTGTGGGCAATCATATACATAACCGCAAAGCCGTAGCCAAGGATACAGCTAAGCTCTCTGTCCATTCTCTCCTGAACGATTTTCGGAAGAGTCTCCCCGTAAACCTTGTGTGCAAAATCGTGACACATTTTTGAAAGGTCCTCTTCGCAGTTTTCGATTGAAGGAGGATATGAGCCCGAACGAACGGGAACGATTTTTTCTATCATATCCGCAATTTTATTTGTGTTGGTAACAACAACCTCGTATGCTTTTTCTTCTCCAAGGTAGGAAAACTCTTCAAGCATCTCTTCGGTTGTTCTGAAATATAAGGGAGCCTGCATATCCGCATCGTCGTAGCCTTGTGCTCCCTGAAGAACACGGCGGTAAAGCTCGTCCTCAGGGTCCATAAAGTGAACATCGCAGGTTGCAACAACGGGTTTTCTAAGTTTTTCACCAAGTGCCACAATCTGTCTGTTAATGTTTTTAAGGTCTTCCTCGGAGCTGACGATACCGTTTCTCACCATAAACATATCGTTTCCCGTTGGCTGAATTTCAAGATAATCATAAAAAGATGCAATCTTTTCAAGCTCGTCCTGAGGAACCTTGTTTAAAACAGCGCGGTAAACCTCTCCCTGCTCGCAGGCAGAGCCGATAATAAGCCCCTCTCTGAATTTTGCAATAATGCTTTTTGGCATTCTCGGTCTTTTGTAGAAATAATTTAGGTTGGATTTTGAAACAAGCTTGTACATATTTTTAAGACCAACCATATTTTTCGCAAGGATTATAATATGGTTGTAAGTATTTTTCAAAAGCTCGGGATTGGTGTCACAGGTAAATTCGCCAGAGACGGTTTTTTCTCTTTCTTCCTTGATTTCCATAAGCTTAACCAGAATATCACAGCAAGCCTTTGCATCATCAACGGCTCTGTGGTGATTTTCAAGGGTAACCCCAAGTCGGTCTGCAACAATATTCAGCTTGTGAACCTTTTCTTCGGGGAAAAGCTGGCGGGAAAGCTCAAGGGTGCAAAGCTTTTCGTATTTAAAATCTATACCCTGCTTTTTAGCCTGAAAGTCTATAAAGCTTGTGTCAAACTTTGCATTATGTGCAACTAAGATAGCGTTTCTGCAAAACTCCACAAACTGGGGAAGTACTTCTTCAATGGTTGGCTTATCCTTAACCATTTCGTCGGTAATTCCCGTAAGCTCAACTATGTTCTGTGGGATTGGCTTTTCAGGGTTTATAAGCTGTGAAAAGGTGTCAACAACCTTTCCGTAAGCATATTTGCAGGCACCGATTTCGGTGATTTTTTCTGTTTCGGGGTTAAGTCCCGTGGTTTCTATATCAAAAACAACAAACATCTCGTCCTTATAGCTTCTCGGGAATGTGTTCATTCCAAGAGGAAGGTCATTTAACAAATAACCCTCTGTTCCGTATAAAACTTTGATTTTTTCTTCTTCTTTGTTGATTTTTGATGCCGCAGAATTTGCCTCGGGAAATGCCTGGCAAACGCCGTGGTCAGTAATTGCAATTGCAGGATGTCCCCAGTCTGCAGCTCTTTTTATAAGGTCGGTTGCAGAAGTTATGGCATCCTTTGCGCTCATTTTTGTATGAAGATGAAGCTCAACTCTCTTGTTTTCTGAGTTGTCCTGTCTCTTTGGTTTTGGAGGAGCGGTCTCAATGGAAAGTATTTTAAAAATTTCCTTCTGTGAATAGTTGTCAATTTCAAGAGCGCCCTTTATTTTATACATTCCGCCTTCTTTTATAGAAGGGATAATAGGCCTTAGCTTTTCGTGCTTTCCAAAAAGGTTTGCACTTATTGCCCAGGTGTTGTCTGCTATGTCAAGATTAAGAGATATAAATGCAGGCTTCTGATTTTTTTGAATTTCACGGAAATCCATTTCCAAAACTTCGCAAAGAACGGTGCATATGCCCATTCCGAGCTTAACATCTGAGATATTTATAGGGTCTTCCTTGATTTCGGAGCCGTAAATAAGTCCCGTTAAAACTTCGGGAGCGGTGGTCTCTTTTGGTTCTTCTTTTTTGTAGCTGGTCTTTGCCGCCTCTTTTTCTATTTCTTTTATAAGCTGGTCTTTTTTGTCATTGTATGCATCAATATCAAACTTTTCATCATCAAAGCTTATGATATAGCCATCCCCAAGCTCCGAGGAAACAATACTGTTTATAATAGGAAGACAATTTTTTTCTTCCAGTATACTCTTTCCGCAGCTGACTCCTTTTATAATAATGTTCTTTCCGTCTGCTTCTATATGGCTTCCTGAAAGAAACGGTTTGCAGGTGCCGCATTTTTTGAACAGAGAAAATAAAACCCCCTGATAGTATTCTTCTGTAAAGGGTATGTTTTCATATTTTAAATTTATATCAAGATTTTCAAGGCTATAAATCGTCTTTGTGTTTTCAATGTATGAAAAAAGATCTGTTTTGTCTATAAGCTCGGTGGCTTTCAGGTCAACAGAAACGGATTTTTCATCGATATTAACATTAAAATCAAGAATTTCCGTTCTTTCTAAGATTTTTGCAAAATCTTCAAGAACGGTAACCTTGTCAAAAATGTCCAGAATGCCTGCCAAGTCTAATCATTTCCTTTCATATTGTGTATCTCTTCAAGTAATTTTGCGGTGATTTCTTCCTCGGAGTATTTTCCGACAATCTCGCCCTTTTTGAACAAAACCGCACATCCGTCCCCGCCGGCAATGCCGATGTCTGCATCCTTTGCCTCTCCGGGACCGTTAACAACGCATCCCATAACCGCAACCTTAAGGGATTTTTTTATGTCTCTTGTGGCGTTTTGAACCTTTTCTGCTATGTCAATAAGGTTTATTTTTGTTCTTCCGCAGGTGGGGCAGGAAACAACCTCGATGTGTGGTCCGCCCAAACCGATAGCATTTAAAATTTCCTTTGCCGCATAAACTTCCTTAACAGGAGAGTCTGTAAGAGAAACCCTTATGGTGTTTCCTATGCCGTCGCAAAGAAGTGAGCCTATGCCGATAGACGATTTAACAAGTCCCCCCGTATATGTTCCTGCCTCTGTAACCCCAAGATGAAGAGGATAGTCAAAGGTCCTGTGAGCAAGACGGTATGCCTCAATGGTCTTTTTAACACTTGATGATTTAAGGGATATAACAATATCGTCAAAATCGTATTTGTTAAGCACCTTAATCTGGTTTAATGCACTTTCCACCATAGCTTCAGGTGTAGCAGAACCATATTTTTCAAAAAGGGATTTTTCAAGTGAGCCTCCGTTTATGCCTATTCTTATAGGAATATTTTTCTCTCTTGCCAAAAGTGCCACTTTTTTTGTGTTTTCCTCAGGGCCGATGTTTCCAGGATTGATTCTCACCTTGTCGATGCCTCGTTCTATACACATAAGGGCAAGCCGATAGTCAAAATGAATATCCGCAACTATAGGGATTGAGGTTTTCTCTTTTATAATTCCGATATTCTTTGCACATTCTTCATCAGGAACTGCGATACGAACAATATCGCACCCAGCCTTTTCAAGCTCGTTAATTTGTTTTATAACAGAAAAAGTGTCTGATGCAGGAATATTTGTCATAGACTGAATGGCAATTGGAGAGTTTTCTCCTAAATTTATATTTCCTATTTTACAAGACTTCATATGACCACCTATATATAATGTAGTTATTTTTTAAATCACCATACCATTTTACCAAAGATATAGGTGTTTTTCAAGGGTAAAAAAAATTTTTTAAAAAATTTGCAAAAAAGTGTTGACAAGTTGGAAAGTGTGTGTTATAATGTCAAAGTTGTCGCTTGAGGGACAAGAAAATTTTTAAAAAAATTAAAAAAAGTTCTTGACAAAGAGTAGACAATGTGATATAATACTAAAGCTCACTTCGTTGAGCGAGGCTCTGAAAAAGAGCAACTCGAAAACAAGTTTTCGAGGTATGATGTTTGAAAAGTACACAGTGAAAAGCGGTAATAAGTACAATGTACTATTACGACAATTGCACAAGGTTTTAGGACCTTGTCAATTCCAAAAGTTCAAACGAACTTTACAAAACGTTAGTATTCAAAATTGAGCTAATCAATTTTCGGAAAATTTTTTCGAGAGTTTGATCCTGGCTCAGGACGAACGCTGGCGGCGTGCCTAACACATGCAAGTCGAGCGAGAATCTTTTAACGGATCCCTTCGGGGTGAAGATAAAAGAGGAAAGCGGCGGACGGGTGAGTAACGCGTGAGTAACCTGCCTTCAGGAGGGGGACAACATTCCGAAAGGGATGCTAATACCGCATGACATTATCATATCGCATGATAAGATAATCAAAGATTTATCGCCTGAAGATGGACTCGCGTCTGATTAGATAGTTGGTGAGGTAATGGCTCACCAAGTCGACGATCAGTAGCCGAACTGAGAGGTTGATCGGCCACATTGGGACTGAGACACGGCCCAGACTCCTACGGGAGGCAGCAGTGGGGGATATTGCGCAATGGGGGCAACCCTGACGCAGCAACGCCGCGTGAAGGA
>JAZNFO010000068.1:0-12945 GCA_045575975.1 Clostridia bacterium
TAACTATTGGGAGGTGTAGAGAATGAAAAGAACATATCAGCCTAAAAAGCGTCAAAGATCTAAAGAACATGGCTTCAGAAAAAGAATGTCAACTGCTAATGGTCGTAAAGTATTAGCAAGAAGAAGATTAAAAGGCAGAAAGAAATTGTCAGCATAAAGACGCTTTACGGCGTCTTTTTGACTATTTTTTAAAGTTTTATGCGAGATATCAATAGTCTTAAACTTAATAATCAATTTAAAAGAGTGTACCAGAAAGGCAAATCTGCAGTATCTCCTTATATGGTTGTATATGCAAGGCGTATAGGAGGAGTCGGAGGACTTGGCATAACTGCCAGCAAAAAAATCGGAAAAGCCGTTGAAAGAAACCGCGCAAAAAGGCGGATAAGAGGGCTTTACAGAAAGTATACAGATAATATTGATAAAAGGTACGATTTAGTTGTTGTTGCAAGAACAAGGACTATTTCTGCGCCTTTTTATAAGTTAGAGGATGCTTTTGTTGCACTTCTTAAGGAAATTGGTATATACTCTGAAGAATGCAGAGAATGAGAGATTTGCATATGAAGAGAGTGTTGTTACTTATTATCAGGGGATACCAGAAGTTTATTTCTCCCCTGAAGAAACCTTGTTGCAGATTTTATCCGTCATGTTCAGAATATGCCGTGCTTGCCATAAAAAAGTATGGTGTTGTTCGAGGTGCATTTAAAACCTGCTGGAGGATTTTGAGATGTAATCCCTTTTCAAAGGGCGGAGTTGATTATCCGTAAAAACTAAAGAAATGAGAGTGATTTAGTGTTAAAATATATAATGGTAGCCTTAGGCTGGATTCTTGATACATTATATAGGTTAGTTGATAACTATGGTATTGCCATAATTTTATTTACAGTATTAATTAAGGCTGTTTTATTACCTCTTGATATTAAACAGAAAAAATCAATTGCAAAAACACAGAAAATTCAGCCTTTATTAATGGAAGTTCAGAAAAAATATGCAAACGATAAGGATAAACTGAATCAGGAAACAATGAAGATATACCAGAAATATGGTATAAATCCTATGGGCGGATGTCTTCCAATGCTTCTTCAGTTTCCTATTATTATAGCACTTTATTGGGTTGTTAAAAAACCAATAATGTATATGATGGGTATAGGTGAAGCAGACACATGGAGAATTGCAGAGGCATTTAATCAGTGGGCTGCGGCAAATGGTGGTTTGGTTCCCGAAGGATTAAAGAATATTATTCCTGTAACTTATGAAAAAGCAATGACGCAT
The DNA here is from genome assembly GCA_045575975.1 of Clostridia bacterium. Taxonomy (GTDB): domain Bacteria; phylum Bacillota; class Clostridia; order Monoglobales; family Monoglobaceae; genus RGIG8709. The sequence goes on from JAZNFO010000068.1 coordinate 1,270, forward strand.
AACACCTTTGGAACTTATGAGATTTCAATTGCTCAGCAGCTTTTTAAACATCCTGAAATATTAGATCATCAGTTTATTCGTAATTGGGGTGAAACAGTAAGACTTATTGATTTTGATTTTTTTGGTCTTGATTTGTCTGAAATTCCTAACTTTAGTGCATTTTTGGGAATTTTTATGGGCAGAACAGCAGGAGTTACTTTGTCTACGGCACTTCTTTGGATTATTCCTATATTGTCGGGACTTAGTTCTTTCCTTGCAAGTAAGGTTGCTATGGCTCAGCAGGGCGGAGAAAAGAAAGATAAGTATGAAGTTGTTGCAGAGGCAGATAAAAAGGAGGAAAGTTCCACTGCAAGCACAATGAAGTCAATGAATCTTATGATGCCGTTGTTTTCTGCGTGGTTTGCGTTTACGCTTCCTGCTGCAGTAGGCTTGTATTGGATAATCAGTAATGTAATTCAAATCATTCAGCAAGTTGTTGTAACAAAATATTTTGTTACCGATATTTCTGATGATGTATTGGAAGGGGATATAGCGAATGTTAAAAAAGGTAGAAAAAACCGCAAAAAGTCTAGATGAAGCAATTGAACTTGCGGCGAAGGATTTAGGAGTTTCAGCTGATCAGGTTGAATATGATGTAGTAAGAGACAGCTCAAAAAGCTTTATGAGATTTATTATAGGAGCTGAGGTTGAAATCAGTGCCTGGGTTAAAGGTGAAAAGGAAAAGGTTAAGAAAACTTCGGTAGCAGAAGAGAAACCTAAGAAAATAGAGAAAAAGGTTGAAAAGAAAGCTGATGTAAAGCAGGAAAAGGCAGCAGAAACGGTTAAACCTTTGGTTAAAGAAGAGGAAGAATTTGTTATTCCAAAGGAAGCGGTAACAGATGCAAAAAGTTTTATTTCAGGAATGCTTGACAGAATGGGGTTAAAGCATGAGCTTCATATTAAGCTTGAAAAGAATGAGATCAAGATTGTTATCAGCGGCGAAAAGATGGGACTTTTAATCGGTAACCACGGAAAAACTTTAGATTCTATTCAGTTTTTAACAAGCCTTTATGTTAACAGACAGAAAAAGAATTATATAAAGATTACTATTGACACAGAAAACTACAGAAAGAAGAGAGAAGAAACTCTCACAAATCTTGCAAAAAGTCTTGCAAGAACTGTTATTAAGACAAAGAAGGCAACAACACTTGAGCCTATGTCTGCAAATCAGAGAAGAATAATTCATATGACACTTCAGAATAACCCGAATGTAAAAACTTACAGTGTAGGGGATGAACCAAGAAGAAGGGTTGTTGTGGCTCCTGCTATGGCAGAAAATCAGAATAACGAAGAATAACAAAAAGCTAATTGCCTTTTGGCAATTAGCTTTTTTTGTTATCTGCAAATGGTATATATTCCATTAATTACCATACATAATATAATTCCTGTTATTGTTGGGAGCAGAAAACCTAAAAATGCCCATTTTAGGCTTCCTGTTTCCTTTTTTATTGTAATCAGTGAAGTGGAGCAGGGCCAGTGAAAAAGAGAAAATAGCATAACATTTATGGCGGTTAAATATGTCCAGCCGTTGGCTGAAAGAACTTCCCTGAGTTCAAGAAGATTTTCCACTTGCTGAAGATTTTCACCTGATGTGTAAGCAAGAATTAGAACTGGTATAACAATTTCATTAGCAGGAAGTCCCATAATAAAAGCCATCAGTATTTTACCGTCAAGGCCCATAAGGCGTGCAAAGGGGTCTAAAAAGGTAGAACAGTGATTTAATAAGGATGTGTCATTTATATAGATGTTTGCGAATATCCATATAATAAGACCTGCTGGAGCCGCGACTGAAACCGCCCTTCCAAGAACAAATAAAGTTCTGTCAAAAATTGACCGTATAATTGTTTTCCCGATTTGTGGGGTGCGGTAAGGCGGAAGCTCAAGAGTGAAGGAAGAGGGAGTTCCTTTCAACACGGTTCTTGAGAGTATTTCGGACATAATAAATGTAACAAGGATACCTAGCAGGACAATTATTGTAAGGATTATAGCACCGAAAATAGAGTTAAAGGGTTTTGGTGTGTAAATTGTAAAAAAAACGGTTATTAAGGATATCAGCATTGGGAATCTGCCGTTACAGGGAACAAAACTGTTGGTGAGAATAGCAATAAGCCTCTCTCTGGGGGAGTCAATAATTCTGCACCCCGTAATCCCCGCAGCATTACATCCAAATCCCATACACATAGTAAGAGCCTGCTTTCCGCAGGTGTGACACTTTTTAAATATCTTATCAAGATTAAAGGCTATTCTCGGTAAATATCCAAGATCCTCCAAAAGGGTGAATAATGGGAAAAATATTGCCATAGGAGGTAACATAACTGAAACCACCCAGGCGACAACTCTGTAAATTCCGAAAACCAATATGTTATAAACAATGTCCGGGACTTTTAGATATATGAAAAATTTTACAAGATTGTCTTCAAGTCCAAAAAGGAATGTTGAAAGCATTTCGGAGGGAACATTTGCTGCACAAATTGTCAGCCAGAAAACAAAACCAAGCATCAGTAGCATTACGGGAATTCCGTATTTTTTGCTTGTCAGTATTTTGTCTATTTTTCTATCCCTTTTGTTATAGGCTTTATTAGTAAAGGTAACTGCCTCGTTGCAGATTTCTTCTGCAAAAAGAATAGTGCATTTTGCTGTTATATCTTTAAGTTTTTCAGTGTTTATGTTGTTTTTGGTAAGTAATTCATTCATAGAATGAACAGTAGCCAAAATCTCTTCATCTCCTGATAAATCAAAGCCTGTGGAATTACTTATCTTATCTGTAAGCTCCGGATTGTTTTCAAGAAGCTTTAATGAAATCCAGCGAAGATTAAGTCTTGTTTTAAGGCTCTTTTTCGCAAGTATGTTTGAAATTTCTTCTATGGCAGTTTCGACTATAGGTGTGTATTGGATTTTAACACCCTTGTTGTTTTTATTCCTTGTTTCCTCAAGGCATTCAAGCATTTCGTCAATGCCTTCTCCGGTTTTTGCACAAATTCCTAAAACAGGAACATTTAGTCTCTTTGAAATCAAATCTAAATCTATCTGTATTTCCTTTTTTCTGGCTTCGTCCATAAGATTTACGCATATTAACAAATTGCTTGTGATTTCAAGAGCCTGAAGAGCAAGGTTTAAGTTTCTTTCAAGGCATGTAGCATCGCAAACAACCATAATGGCATCGGGATTTCCGAAACAGATAAAATCTCCTGCAATCTCTTCTTCTTTTGAATGTGTAAAAAGGGAATAGGTACCTGGAATATCAACGAAAATATAGTTTTTATTATTATAGGTTAATGTGCCCTGGGCACCTGAAACAGTTTTTCCCGGCCAGTTGCCCGTATGTTGTTTCATACCTGTCAGATAGTTGAATATTGTACTTTTTCCCACATTGGGATTTCCTGCAAGTGCTATAACGAAATCATCATCTGTTGTTTTTTTTATAGAAAAATCTGTATCAAAAGATTTTTTTCCCGTTGAATGTAGGGTTAATCCCATAAAAATGTCACCTCACATTTTTTACATTTATTCTCTCGGCATCTTCATATCGAAGAGCTATCACACTTCCTCTTATCTGGTATGCGACAGGGTCAGACATAGGACTTTTGAAGAGACATTCAACCTTAGTTCCTTCAATTGCACCTATATCCTGGAGCCTGCGTCTTATATTTCCTGATAACTTAAGGGATTTAATTTCTGCTTTCTGTCCTGGGTTTAAATCTGCAAGTGTTATATTTTTTTTCATAATATCAATCCTTTTTTCTGCATCTTATTTACATAATATGATTTTAAAAAATGATTGACACTGAAAAAGACTATATATTACGCGCCTGTTACAAGAATATTAAGAAATAATTAATATAATTTTTAAATAGTATTACATATAACAAAAATAAAATTTTAATGATATTATTAAGAGGAAAAATATAAAGAGAGGTTTTTGAGATGGCGATTAAACTGCGTGGTACGATTCTAGTATTTCTTTTTTTAATACCTGTTTTAATCTATATTGTAAACACAGCTTTATTTAATCTGATGATGTTTTTTGCGGTTTTGTATGTCTCTTTTAAATCTCTTTATAAGCTTTTTGCTTATAACTTTTTATCCGATGAACTTGTTGAAAAGTATGAATCAAAGATAATGGCAGTCAGCATAGCAGAATTTTTCATAAGAAAAATTTTCAGTGTCTTTCTCACTGTTTTAATCGCAATATTTTTTATTGGGAAATGTACTGTATGTTCGGGGATAATAAAATATGCGACGATATTTATCGCCGCATTATGGATATTTGATTTATTAAAAACCTTGTATAGCTTTGTCCCCCGAAAAAATTATTCGGAGAATTACACAGCCTTTGACTATGTTTTGGAAACTTTTATGTGGCTCCAGAATATAATCTCAATTGTGTTGGTTTTTATTTTTACTTTTTAAAGTGTAACTTCGGTGAAACTGTTGCTTATATCTTTATCTGATGATATATAAACATCCATATAGTTTGGAAGAGTTGCATGGTATTTTCCGTTTGAAAGCTTTTCTTCAACTAAAACGGTAACAGTTCTGCCTTTATATGAATCACAAAATTGCTTATTCATTTTTTTAGAGAGCTCCAGCATTTTTTGGCTGCGGGCTTCTTTAATTTGTTCAGGAATTTGATTGTTCATCTGGGCAGCACGGGTTCCTTTTCGAATTGAGTATTTAAAAACATGCATCTGCATAAAGCCGATTTTCTCGCAGAAATTGTATGAGTCTTCAAAGTCTTTGTCTGTTTCTCCGGGAAAACCCACCATAATATCGGTTGTGAAAGAAACATCGGGAATGTTTTCACGGAGAAGCTTAACCGCTCTTTCGTAATCGGATGTGAGATAGTGTCTGTTCATTGACTTTAGTGTGTTGTCGCATCCGCTTTGAAGTGCAAGATGAAAATGAGGGCAAAGGTTTTTGATTTTTTTTGCCCGCATAACAAAATCTTCTGTTATTATAACAGGTTCCAAAGAGCCAAGACGAATCCTTTTTATTCCCTCAACCTTTGAAATCATTTCTATAATGTCAATAAGAGTTGTTTCGTAGCCGAAGTCTTTGCCGTAGGAATCAAGATGAATACCTGTTAAAACAATTTCGGGATAACCGTTTTTTGCAAGGCGAGTTACTTCATCTAAAATGTTTTTTGGGTCTCTTGAACGGACTCTTCCTCTTGCATATGGAATAATGCAGTATGAACAGAAATTATCGCAACCGTCTTCAATTTTTATTGTTGCACGGATTCTGCTTTGTTCATCTGTGATGCAAAGCTCTTCATATTTCCTGAAATGGGTCATGTCTGTATTTTTTAAGATTTTTTCACCGCCTATAGCCTTTTCAACATATTCAACTATATTTTTCTTTCCTTCAGTGCCAACAACAACATCAACCCCGTCTATAGAAAAAGCTTTTTCCGGCTCTGTCTGTGCATAGCATCCTGTAACCGCAATAATGGCAGAGGGGTTTTCTTTTTTTGCTTTTCTTATATGCTGTCTTGATTTTTGTGCTCCTGTACCCGTAACGGTGCAGGTGTTTATAACATAAATGTCAGAAGGCTCATTTTTTTCAGCAATTTCAAAGCCGCTTTTTCTGAACAATTCGCTCATAGCCTGACTTTCATAATAGTTTGTTTTGCAACCAAGGGTTATAAATTTAACCTTCATAATTTAAATCATCCAATTCTTAATAAATAACTGATAAAAAATTTGTAATAAAATTATACACTTTTTTATTGTCTAACGCAACAAAATTTTATATAATATATGTAAAATGATTATAAGGAGGATAGTTAATGAATAAATTTGAAATATTATTAAGTTCAATTAATGATGTCAAAAATTTTGTTAACATAGTCAGCAAGTATGATTGTGATATTGATTTAACATCAGGAAGATATGTTGTTGATGCAAAGTCAATTATGGGTATATTCAGCCTTGATTTAAGCAAGTCTATTATGGTTGAAGTCCACGGCGAAGCTTGTGAAAATTTGTATAACGAATTAAAACCATATATTCAGTAAACTTTTTTGGGATGTATAGTTTGTCCCTTTTGAGTGTATATTAAATTTGGAGAATGTGCAAAAAACTGCTCTTATATGAAAAATAAGGGAGCTTAGTTTTTTGTGCAGTTTTGTTGTTTAACAAAATATAAAGTTATGACTTTGAAAGAAAATTATATGAAAATTGCATATGCTGAAGCAGAAAAAGCATATGAAAAGGGAGAAATCCCAATCGGTGCAGTTATAGTAAAAAATGGAGAAATTATTGCAAAGGCTCATAATTTAAGAGAAACCGAAAAGAATTCCCTAAACCATGCTGAAATTGTTGCCATTGATATGGCGTGCAGAAAGCTAGGTGGTTGGAGGCTTACGGATTGTGATATGTATGTCACATTGGAGCCCTGTCATATGTGCATAGGGGCAATTATTCAAGCTAAAATAAAAAACCTTTATTTTGGAGCATATGATAAAAAAGGCGGTGCAGTTTTCTCTATCGATGAGATTCCGAAAAACCCGAAATTATGCCACAAACTTGAATGTTTTGGAGGTATTCTTGAAGAGGAATGTTCGGAAATTTTGAAAAAATTCTTTTTAAATCTGCGCCATTTTAAAAAATAAAAATAATTAAACATATATAACTTAGGAGGAAAAAAAATGAGCAAAAAGTTTGTTTATCTTTTCAGTGAAGGCGACGCTAGCATGAGAGAACTTCTCGGCGGTAAAGGCGCTAACCTTGCTGAAATGACAAAAATCGGCCTTCCTGTTCCACAGGGCTTCACAGTATCAACAGAGGCTTGTACTCAGTACTATGAAGACGGCAGAAAGATTAATGCAGAAATTCAGGCAGAAATCATGGAAAACATCACTAAGATGGAAGCTATCTGCGGAAAGAAATTCGGAGACAAAGAGAATCCTCTCTTAGTATCTGTTCGTTCAGGCGCAAGAGCTTCTATGCCTGGTATGATGGATACAATTTTGAACCTCGGTCTTAATGAAGAGGTTGTTGAAACAATGTCAGAAAAATCAGGAAATCCTCGTTGGGCATGGGATTGCTACAGAAGATTTATCCAGATGTATTCAGATGTTGTTATGGAAGTTGGTAAGAAATACTTCGAGCAGCTTATTGATGAAATGAAAGAAGCAAAAGGTGTAACTCAGGATATTGAGCTTACAGCTGATGACCTTAAGGTTTTAGCTTCTCAGTTCAAAGCTGAATATAAGAACAAGATAGGCAAAGACTTCCCAAGCGATCCTAAGGAACAGCTTATGGGTGCAGTTGAAGCCGTATTCCGTTCATGGGATAACCCAAGAGCAAATGTATACCGTCGTGACAATGATATTCCTTATTCATGGGGTACTGCTGTTAATGTACAGATGATGGCATTTGGTAATATGGGTGATGATTGCGGAACAGGTGTTGCGTTCACTCGTGACCCAGCTACAGGTGACAGAGGCTTAATGGGTGAATTCCTTGTTAATGCTCAGGGTGAAGATGTTGTTGCCGGCGTTCGTACACCAATGCCTATTGCTGAAATGGCTGACAAGTTCCCTGAAGCATTTGCTGAATTCAAAGAAGTTTGTGCAAAGCTTGAAGATCACTACAGAGATATGCAGGATATGGAGTTCACTGTTGAAAACAAGAAACTTTATATGCTCCAGACAAGAAACGGTAAGAGAACAGCAAAAGCTGCTCTTAAGATTGCTTGTGACTTAGTTGACGAGGGTATGATTGATAAAAAGCAGGCTGTTGCTATGATCGATCCAAGAAACCTTGACACACTTCTTCATCCTCAGTTTGATGCAAAAGCATTAAAAGCTGCAACTCCTGCAGGTAGAGGTCTTGGTGCTTCTCCCGGTGCTGCTTGCGGTAAAGTTGTATTCACAGCTGAAGACGCAGAAGCTTGGAATGCAAGAGGAGAAAAGGTTGTTCTTGTTCGTCTTGAAACATCTCCTGAAGATATCACCGGTATGAAAGCATCTCAGGGTATCTTAACAGTTCGTGGCGGTATGACATCACACGCTGCCGTTGTTGCTCGTGGTATGGGCACATGCTGTGTATCAGGTTGCGGCGAAATCAACATGGACGAAGAAAACAAGAAATTCACCTTAGCTGGTAAAACATATAATGAAGGCGACTACATTTCAATCGACGGTTCAACAGGTAATATCTATGACGGTATTATTCCTACCGTTGATGCTGAAATCGCAGGCGAATTTGGCAGAATTATGGAATGGGCTGATGAATTCAGAACATTAAAGGTTAGAACAAATGCAGACACACCTCAAGATGCTAAGAAAGCTCGTGAACTCGGTGCAGAAGGTATTGGTCTTTGCCGTACAGAGCATATGTTCTTTGAAGCTGAAAGAATTGCTGCATTCAGAGAAATGATTTGTTCTGATACAGTTGAAGAAAGAGAAGCTGCTCTTGAAAAGATATTACCATATCAGCAGGGCGACTTTGAAAAACTTTATGAAGCATTAGAAGGTCATCCTGTAACAATCAGATTCTTAGACCCACCGCTTCATGAATTTGTTCCAACAGAAGAAGCTGATATTGAAGCTCTTGCAAAAGCTCAGGGCAAAACAGTTGCTGAAATCAAGGCTATTATCAATTCACTTCACGAATTCAACCCAATGATGGGACATCGTGGATGCCGTCTTGCGGTAACATATCCTGAAATTGCAAAGATGCAGACAAGAGCGGTTATCCGTGCTGCTATCAATGTTAAGAAGGCTCATCCTGACTGGAATATAGTTCCTGAAATTATGATTCCTCTTGTTGGCGATATCAAAGAGCTTAAGTTTGTTAAGAACGATGTTGTTGCAACTGCTGATGAAGAAATTGCAAAAGCCGGCATTGAACTTAAATACGAAGATGGTACAATGATTGAAATCCCAAGAGCTGCACTAACTGCTGATGTTATTGCAAGCGAAGCTGAATTCTTCTGTTTCGGTACAAACGACCTTACACAGATGACATACGGCTTCTCAAGAGACGATGCAGGTAAGTTCTTAGATGCTTACTATGATGCAAAAATCTTTGAAAATGATCCATTTGCAAAACTTGACCAGACTGGTGTTGGTAAGCTTATGGAAATGGCTGTTACAATGGGTAAAAAGGTTCGTCCTGAAATGCACTGCGGTATCTGTGGTGAGCACGGCGGCGACCCTGTATCTGTTGAATTCTGTCATAACATTGGTCTTGACTATGTATCATGTTCACCGTTCCGTGTTCCGATTGCAAGACTTGCTGCTGCTCAGGCTGCTATTAAAAAGGCTTAATTAAATAACAAATTTTATTAAAGAACAACTACTTTGGGTAGTTGTTCTTTTTTTGTTCTAAAAGTGGACAAAGCATCATATGATTTTATATAAAATATTACAGAAGGTGAAGCTTAAATGAACACAAGAACAGGCGAGATTTTAACTTATTTGCCTGAAAATATTAAAAAAATATTCGATGTTGTTTTTGAAAGTCAGGCAGATTTAATTCAGGAAATAAGACTTAGGGGTATGAAGCCTTTAGTTATTGAAACATTAAGAGGGAGCTTTTTTGTTTCCGAAAAAGGCGAAATATCCCAAGTTATAAATGATACCTATATATTAATGCCTGATGATATAAAGTCGGTGTTTCAGATTATATGTGAAAATTCAGTTTATGCACATCTTGAAGATATAAAACAGGGGTTTATCACTATAAAGGGTGGTCATAGAATTGGGTTTACCGGAAAGGCGGTTTGTGACAGAGGAAAAATAGAAAGCCTTAAAGATATATCATCAATAAATATAAGAATAGCGAGGGAATATAAAAACTGTTCACTTGATTTTATAAAATACATAATAGGTGACGGCGGGATAAAAAGTACTCTTTTTATATCACCTCCAATGTGCGGAAAAACAACTATAATAAGGGATGTTGCAAGGGAGATATCAGAAAGAGGATATAAGGTTGGAATTGCAGATGACAGAGGAGAAATTGCCGCAATGTATAAAGGTATTCCTCAAAATGATGTGGGTATTCACACAGATGTAATAGAAAATGCACCTAAAAAAGAGGCAATTTCTATGTTGCTCAGAACAATGTCTCCAAAAGTAATAATAAGCGATGAAATATCTAACCAGGATGATTCCTGTGCGGTTATGCAATGCTTCGGCACTGGGGTTAAGGTTATAGGAAGTGCTCACGGAAATTCTCCAGATGATGTAATAGATAAAAGTTTTTTAAAACCTCTGATAGGCAGGGGTGGATTTGAAAATATTATTGTACTTTCATTAGATGGTGAAGATGATAATATAAGGATAAATGGAAGAATTTTTAATGTAAGTAATATGGACAGGGGTGAGTAAAATTACGCAAATAATAACATCTGCGCTGATTATAATTGCATCCAGTTATATAGGGATTGCCTGTGCATCAAAATATGAAACGGGAGTTAAAAATATAAGTGCATTTTTAAGTACATTAAAAATGCTTGAATTTGATGTATCTTTTTTAAAATTGCCTCTTGGAGAGTCATTTGAAAGGATTGCAAAAAGCCAAAGGGGAAGTATAAAAAAATTTTATAATTATCTTGCGGAAGAGCTTAAATCTGCCGGGGGTGAGAAAATAAGTCATATTTATAAAAAAGCGTTAGAAAGGTACAGGTGCGAACTTTTGTTTGATGAAAATGTTGAGACAGTCTTAACAGATTTTTCGGACAACTTAGGTAATATGAATGTAGAAAATGAAATTGCAAATATAAAGGCTGCATATACAAAGCTGAAGTATTATGAAGAAGAGGCAAGAGGTCTTGCAAACAAAAATGTAAAAATGTACAGAGGGCTTGGGCTTTTAGGTGGAATTTTTATAGTACTTATTCTTAGTTGAAAGATAAAGTGAGGTTATGTTATGACAGGGGTTGACCTGATATTTAAGGTGGCGGCAATTGGTATTCTGGTTGCAGTGTTAAATCAGCTTTTAGTCAGAAGCGGCAGAGAGGATCAGGCGATGTTAACAACCATTGCGGGCTTGATTGTTGTTCTGCTTATGATTATTGAGCAAATCAGTCATTTGTTTGATACGATAAAGAATGTATTTAATCTTTAGGGTGCGAAGGAATGGATATTTTTAAAATAACTGCCCTTGGAATTTTATCTGCAGTTTTGTGTGTCTTTATAAAAAATATAAGACCTGAAATATCTCTTTTGTTATCTTTATGCGGAGCTATAGTAATATTATTTTTCATATTACCTACATTAAGAGATATATCAGATGCACTGAAGGGACTTGCGGATGCTGTAGGGCTTGATGAAATGTACTTATTCCCTGTTTTAAAAGTAGTGGGGATTTCGTATATAACGGAAATAGGAGGGGCTCTTTGCAAGGATGCAGGTGAGGAAGCTATTGCGTCTAAAATAAACTTAGCAGGAAAAATTGCAATAGTTTCTCTCTGTTTGCCGGTTGCATATAAGATGATTTCAATAATAGATGGAATTATTTTCTCATTTTAGACTATGAAAAAGATTATATATATTTTAATAATAATATGTTCTGTTTTTTCTGTTTCTTATGCGTATGATTATAATGAAATTATAGATGAATATATAGGAGAATACGGCAGAGATATAGAAGAAGGTATTAAAAATGCAGATGTTTTACTAAT
>JAZNFO010000069.1:0-41173 GCA_045575975.1 Clostridia bacterium
TAATATTAAAAATATTTTCTACAAATTTTCGGAAAAATTTTCTTTTCTTTTTTATACCCGAAGTTTTTCAACAACTTCCTCGGAAGGTGTTACATAAACTGTATTATAGTTATCGTAAATAACAAATCCGGGTTTTGCACCATTTGGTTTTTTTATATTTTTTATAACTGTGTAATCAACAGGAACCTGAGCCGATTTTTTTGCCTTGCTGTGATATGCTGCAAGTGTTGCGGCTTCAATTATTGATGAATCTGGTATTTCTGTCTCACCTTTTGTTTTTATAATAGTGTGTGAGCCGGGAATAAACTTTGTATGCAGCCATATGTCTGTTGAATAGGAGGATTTCATAGTTAACCAATCGTTTTCAACATTATTTCTGCCGACATAAACTGTGTATCCATCAGAAGTTTTAAATTCAAAAGGTCTTGCTTTTAGGCTGATTTTCTTATTCTTCTTCTTTTGGATATTAATATAGCCCTGCTGAGCAAGTTCTTCTTTTATTTCATCTATGTCAGATGTTGTTTTTGAAAGAGAAAGGGATTCTAAAACAGTTTCCAGATAGAATAATTCATTTTTTGTTTTTTCCAGCTCTTTTATTGAATATTCTTCAGTTGTTTTCGCTTTATTAAATTGCTTGTAAAAATGTTGGGCATTTTGAGAAGGAGATAAATCTGGTTTTAACACAATTTCTATATCTTCCTGATTTTCAGAAAAATAATTTGTAACAATGGCTATTTTATCTCCGTAGCTAACCTTGTATAAATTTGCCACCAACAAATCACCGTATAGTTTGTATTTATCTCTTTTTGCCGATTTTTCAATATTTTGTTTGTGTAATTGTATTTTTTTCTTACATCTGTCAATATTGTTATTGATTAATTTGATAAGACCTGCACTTTTTTGATTTATTCTCTCGTTTTGAGACCGTTCTTCATAAAATTTATCAATTATTTCGCTTATACTGTCTGATGAATATACAGGCATCGGATAATACTGAGTCAGTTCAACACAGGAAAATGCCTCGGGATGTCTTTTTGTGCTGTCATAAATAAGAGTTGGTGAAAATTTATTGTTTTTAATATTATCAAAAAAGGCATCAGTTTCACTTGTGAGGTTTTCTATATTACAATTCATTAAAGGGACATTTGTTGTTTTATTTGCTCTGTAAGAAATTTCTCTGGCAAGCTGTGGACTTATGCCTGTAACAGATGAAATTAAAATTTTTTCAAATGAGGTGTCAACAGGCGAATTAGTAAATAATTCCTTAATTTTTCCAACCGAAAAACAATCCGGTGAAATCTTATCCTGCAGAGGAGGATATTCGTATATTAATCCTGGAAGAATTTGTCTCACAGAACTGACTGTGAAATCAATGTGCTTTATACTGTCAACAATTGTGTTTTTATCTGAAACCAGAATAATATTACTATGTCTGCCCATAATTTCAATTATTAGGCGTTTTACAGTAAGGTCACCAAGTTCTGTATAGCTTTCGATTTTGATTTCGATGATTCTGTCTGAGGATATTTGTTCGACAGAAAGAATTTTTCCGCCTTGCAGATGCTTTCTGAGTATCATACAAAAAAGAGGGGCTGTAATCGGGTTTTCTTTCTTTTGGGTTGTCAGGTGAATTCTGGGATTTGATGAACTTGCGGTCATCAAAAGCTTATATGAATCGGAAATAGTTCTAAGCCCGATGATTATTTCATCGCGCTCCGGCTGATATATTTTATCTATTTTTGCACCTTTAAGTTTTTCATTAAGTTCAATAGCGATGCTTCTTGTAACTATTCCATCAAATGACATATACTGAAAATCCTTTCTTTGCCGTAAAAAGCACACATTTTACACAATTAATTACACTTTTCCTTGAATTTTTATATTATTATATATTATTTTTAAAAAATTTTCAAATATTATTTGATTTTTTTTAAAAAATGTGTTACAATTTAGTGTATAAGACTATAATTGGAAGGATTTTTAAATATGCTTAGAAGTATGACGGGTTTTGGTCGCGCTGAAAATCTTATAGATGGTTTTATGATTAAGGTTCAGATTAAGTCGGTAAACCACAGATATGGGGATTTTTCAATAAGAGTGCCAAGACTTTATGGATTTTTGGAGGAAAAAGTCAGACAAAGACTTATTTCATACATATCAAGAGGAAAGGTTGAAGTGAATGTTTCCATTGAAGAAAAAGACGGAAACGACAGAACAATCACACTAAAAAAGGATTTGGCTGAAAGCTATCTCAATGCTATTAGAGGGCTTGAAGAACTTGGCTTGGCTGATGATATAAGAATGTCTCATATGACTCGTTTTTCAGATATTTTTGATGCATCTCAGGATGAAGTTGATGAGGAAGAAATTTATAAAAGAGTTGATATAGTCTTGACATCTGCAGTTGATGACTTTGTTAAAATGAGAACAGAAGAAGGAGCGAGACTTGAAGAGGATATTAAATATCACCTTAATGAAATTTTAGGTTATGTATCAAAAGTTGAGAAGCGTTCTCCTGAAACATCAGAGGAGTATAGAAAGAGACTTGAAGCAAAAATAAGAGAGGTTCTTGAAGACAGAGCAATTGATGAGGCGAGAATTATTACAGAGGCTGCTATTTTTGCTGATAAGGTTGCGGTTGATGAAGAGACTGTCAGGTTAAGAAGTCATATTAAAGAATTTCTGAATGCTTTAAATACGGACAAGCCGATAGGAAAAAAACTTGACTTTATCATTCAGGAAATGAACAGAGAGGCAAACACAATTGGTTCTAAAGCAAATGATGTTGAAATTTGTTCCTTGGTTGTTGAAATCAAATCTGAAATAGAAAAGATCAGAGAACAGATTCAAAATGTTGAATAGATTTTGTTGGAGGTTGTTAAAGTGAAACTTATTAATATCGGATTTGGAAATATTGTTTCCGGAGAAAGAGTAGTTGCGATTGTAAGTCCCGAATCTGCACCTATAAAGAGAATTGTTCAGGATGCAAGAGATAAAGGGATGCTTATAGATGCCTCCTGCGGAAGAAGAACAAGAGCTGTTATTATAACAGACAGCGATCATATAATTCTATCTGCTATTCAAACAGAAACTATAGCAGGCAGAGCAGAAACCAAAGAAGAAATTTCAGATATCAGAGATGAAGAAAGGGCAAGCGAAGGCTTGGAAGACTAATATGGGAAAACTGTTTTTGATATCCGGACCTTCCGGGGTTGGAAAAGGAACTGTTTGCAGAGAAATTTTCAAAAAAGATCTGAATCTTTATTTTTCGGTTTCAGCCACAACCAGAAGTCCTAGAAAAGAAGATAAAGAAGGAGTAACTTATTTCTTTAAGACAAAGGATGAGTTTGAGAGTTTAATTGATGAGGGTGCATTTCTTGAATGGGCACAATATAACGGAAATTATTATGGCACATTAAAGGCCCCTGTTCTTAAAAATCTTGAAGAGGGTAAAAATGTCATTCTTGAAATAGATGTTAAGGGTGCTCTTCAGGTTATGGAAAATTATACTGATGGAGTTTACATATTTATAGCTCCGCCTGATGAAAAAGCTTTGTTTGACAGACTTAAAAACAGAGGGTCTGAGACGGATGAAGAAATAGAAAGACGACTTGGGGCTGCAAAGGAAGAACTTAAGCTTAAAGACAGATATGACTATGTTGTTATTAATGATGTGGTTGAAAATGCTGTTTTAGAAATAGAGAAAATAATAAATAAGGAGAATGATTAATTATGATGATTTATCCACCGATTACTGAACTTGTAGGAAAAACAGGAAGCAGATATTCTCTTGTTATTGAAATTGCAAAAAGAGCAAGACAGCTTGCTGGTGGCAGAGATGCTTTGGTTGATGCAGGTTCAAACAAGGATGTTACTAAAGCTATTTGTGAAATTTATGAGGATAAAGTTAGATTAAAATAAATAGTTTTTGGGGCTGTTCATGTTTTGAATAGTCCTTTGTGCTAATTATAAATATTTTTTGAAGTGGATTTGTTATGGTTGCAAAGGTAGTATTTGATAACAGAGAGCATAATATTGACAGGTTTTTTGACTATGAAATTCCGGGTGAAATTGCTGAAAAAGTTTGTGTTGGAATGAGAGTCAGGGTTCCTCTTGGCGTCAGAAACTATACAGCTGTTGGTATTGTTGTAGAAATTTGTGAAAACAGTGATTTTCATAAGTTAAAGCAGATACAAAGCTGTGTGGGTGATGAGCCTGTTTGTTCTGAAAAAATGATTGACCTTTGTATGTGGCTTAAGGATAGGTGTTTCTGTTCTTTTTATCAGGCACTGAGATTGGTTGTTCCACCCGGAATGAAAAAGGGTATAACTCATAAATGCATTAGATTCGCAAAGCTTATTATAAATGGGAAAGAACTTTCAGAAATTGAATCTGTGCTTGAAAGACGGCATGCAACTCAAATGCTTTCTGCTATAGGTGTCCTGAAGGAGCATGAAAGTCTTGATGTATCAAAACTGTATAGCTTATCGGGATGTACTTCACAAGCTGTCTCATCTCTTGAAAAAAAAGGGATTATATCTGTTTTTGAAGAAAATATTGACAGAAAGGTTTTTTCTCTTGAAAATATTAAATCCACAACAAAATACACTCCAACAGAAGAACAGAAGAGTGTTATAGATTATTTAAATTCATGCATTAACGAAGAAAGACATGATAAGGTTTTGCTAAGAGGAGTTACGGGCAGTGGTAAAACAGAAGTTTTTCTACAAGCTATAGAGACAGTAGTTAAATCTGGTAAAAACGCTATAATGCTTGTTCCCGAAATATCTTTAACTCCGCAAATGGTAAACCGATTTGTGAGCCGTTTCGGGGAGTATGTTGCGGTTATTCACAGCAAGCTTTCAGAGGGCGAAAGGTTTGACCAGTGGGAAAAAATCAGGGAAGGCAGAGTTAATGTTGTTGTTGGTGCGAGAAGTGCAATTTTTGCTCCGTTTGAAAAAGTTGGTATAATTATTCTGGACGAAGAACATGAAAATAGCTATAAGTCAGATTCTTCACCAAGATATCATGCGATAGATGTTGCAACAAAAAGGACAGAGGATGACAATGCAGTGTTACTGCTTGCATCTGCAACTCCGTCAGTTTCTGATTATTATATGGCAAAAAGGGGAGAATACACTCTTTTTGAAATGCATAAAAGATACAATGAAATGGCATTGCCGGAAGTTAAAATTATTGATATGAGAGCGGAACTTTTTGAACACAAAAATCGTTCACCTATCAGTTTATACCTGCAAAAAGAAATAAGAAAAAATCTTGAGAATAAAAGCAAAACAATTCTTTTCTTAAACAGAAGAGGGTATTCAACATTTGTTTCCTGCAGAGAATGTGGGTATGTTGCAGAGTGTCCTGATTGTAGCATTGCACTCACCTATCATAAGAAAAATGATAATCTTGTATGTCACTATTGCGGTCACTTAGCAGAAAATCTCAGCATATGTCCTGAATGCGGTTCAAAATATGTAAGATATTTTGGTACCGGAACTCAAAAAATAGAAGAAGAATTGAAAAAATTATTTCCATATGCAAATATAATGCGAATGGACTTTGATACAACTTCAAAAAAAGGCGGACACGAAAAAGTTCTGGAGGAATTTGAAAATAACGGAGATATTCTTCTTGGCACACAAATGGTTACAAAAGGACTTGATTTTCGCGATGTTACACTTGTCGGTGTGCTCGCAGCAGATACAAGTTTATGTATGGATGACTACAGAGCTCCGGAAAGAAGTTTTTCTCTTTTTACACAGGTTTGCGGTCGTGCAGGCAGAGGGGATGTTCCGGGGAGAGCTGTAATACAGACCTATCAGCCGCTCAATGCTACAATAAAATATGCTTCAAGACAAGATTTTGAAATGTTTTATGAGAATGAGATAAAATCACGGCAAAGACTTAATTATCCTCCGTTTTGTAAAATAGTTTGTCTTATGATTACTTCGGATGACGAAGAAAAAGGAAATGCCAGAATTCAGGAGATAGGTAAGATTTTATCCTGCTTTGCGGATGAGTATGAGGGAAGAATTGATATAATGCCACCTCAGGCGGCGCCTATCAGCAAAATAAAAAATCAGTACAGGTTCAGAATTATAATGAAAATTGATGATATGAGTAAAATAAAGAATGTGCTGAATGATATAATTGATTCATACGGAGGAAATAAGTTGGGCGTTTTCTTAAGTGTTGATGTTAACCCTGTTAATATGTATTGATAAATGAAAGGTAGATAAATATGGCTATTAGAAACATTGTAAAGTATGGGGATGAAGTGCTCCAGAAAAAATGTCGTACAGTAGAAAAAATTGATGATAGAATTTTAACTTTGATAAATGATATGCTTGACACTCTATATGAAGCTGAAGGAGTTGGTCTTGCAGCTCCACAGGTTGGAATATTAAAGAGAGTTGCTGTAATAGATATAGGTGAAGGCCCTATTATTCTAATTAATCCTGAAATTATTTCAGAAGAGGGAAGTCAAAGCGGAGCAGAGGGGTGTCTTAGCTATCCGGGACAATACGGAGAGGTTGAAAGACCGATGAATGTTACTGTCAGGACTATGGATAAAGACGGAAAAATCAGAGAAATTAAAGGTGAAGGTCTTCTTGCAAGAGCATTTTGCCACGAGATTGATCATCTTGATGGACATATGTTTATTGAAAAAGTCAGTGAATGGTATGACATGGAAAATGAAGAATAGTTTTAGGAGATAGAATATGAGAGTTTTATTTATGGGAACACCGGATTTTGCAGTGCCGTGTCTTGAAAGACTTATTTCTGACGGGCATGATGTTTGTGGTGTTGTTTCGCAAAAGGATATGCCAAAGGGCAGAGGACACAAAATAGTTCCAACACCTGTGAAAGAATGTGCTATTAAAAACAATATAGAAGTTTTTCAGCCGGAAACATTGAAGGACGGTGCTTTTCTTAAAGAACTTAAAATACTTGACCCAGAAGTGATAATTGTTGTTGCATACGGCAGAATTTTGCCTGAATATATTTTAAACTATCCCAGGTACGGATGCATTAATATTCATGCATCATTGCTTCCTAAATACAGAGGCGCAGGTCCCATTCAGTGGTGTCTTATTAATGGAGAAAAGGTCACCGGTGTAACAGCTATGTATATGGAAAAAGGTCTTGATACAGGTGATATGCTCTTAAAGGAAGAGACAGAAATCGGAGAATATGAAAATTGTGCCCAGCTATACGAACGACTTCGGAATATGGGTGCAGATGTTTTATCAAAAACATTGGCGTTAGCTGAAAAAGGGGAACTTTCTCCTGAAAAGCAAAATGATGAGGAATCATGTTATGCTCCGATGATAACAAAAGAGACTGGAAAAATTGACTGGAATATGCCGGCGGATTCAATTATTAACCTAATCAGAGGGACTTATGTGTGGCCGGTAGCCCACACACTTTATAAAGGCGAAAATTTAAAAATTTATTCAGCTGTATTGGGTAATGAAAATAAAAATGAACTGCCGGGGAGTATAGTTAATGTTGATAAGAAAAATATGGAAGTTAAATGCGGAGATAATAAAACTATTTTTCTTAAAGAGGTTCAGTTTTTTGGAAGTTCAAAAATGAGCATTGAAAGTTATCTGAATGGTCATAATATAGAAAAAGTAGTTTTGGGAGGATAATATATGTTTTTTGATGTTTATTATTTAATATTTGTTGTTCCTGCTCTAATTCTTGCGTTTTATGCACAGACAAAGGTAAATACAACCTTTAATAAATACAGCAAGGTATATTCTTCAAGAGGAATAACAGCACATGATGTTGCAAGAAAAATTCTTAATATGAATGGACTTAATAATATTAGTATAGAAAGGGTTTCAGGAAATTTAACAGACCATTTTGACCCGAAAGCCAATGTTATCAGGTTATCTGATGCAACATATTCAAGTACATCGGTGGGTGCAATCGGAGTTGCAGCACATGAGGTTGGGCATGCAGTTCAGTATGCAGAAGGATATGCACCTATTAAAATCAGAAACACTATAGTTCCGGTTGTTCAGTTTTCATCGTATCTTGCGTGGCCTCTCGCTCTTTTAGGTATTATTCTTGGAAGTTCTAATCTTGCTAATTTTGGTGTTTTACTTTTTGCAATTGTTGTTGCATTTCAGATTATAACTCTTCCCGTTGAACTTAATGCAAGTTCAAGGGCAATAAAAACACTTGATGAAAGTTTTATTCTTGAGGGAAAAGAACTTGTTGGCGCGAAAAAGGTTTTAAAAGCAGCAGCGCTTACTTATATTGCTGCGGCTGCAGTTGCAATTGGAAACTTACTAAGACTTCTTGCCCTAACCGGAAGAAGCAGAGACTAGAAAGGCGTTTTATATGAATATCAGAGAAGCGGCTCTTAAAATATTATATGAAGTTGATGTTAATAAAGCATATACTAATGCTCAGCTTAGTAAATTTCTTGCATCAGGTGATGTTGATTCAAGAGACAGGGCACTTCTGTTTGAGTTAGTTTCAGGAACTCTGAAAAACCGCATAAAAATTGATTATATTATTTCAAAGTTCTCAAAATTGAGAATAAAAAAGATTTCACCATGGGTTATCAATATTTTAAGACTTGGAGTTTACCAGATATTTTTTCTTGATAAAATCCCAAATTCTGCTGCTTGTAATGAAAGCACCAAACTTGCAAAAAAATACTCAAATAAAGGTAGCGTTGGTTTTGTAAACGGTGTTTTGAGAAATGTTTGCAGGGATATGAACAGTATTTCGTTTCCTGACAAAGATAAGAATTTAATAGAGTATTATTCAGTTGAATATTCATTTCCCAAATGGATTGCCCAAAAGCTTATATGCGACTTTGGTGAAGAAAGAGCTTCTTTGTTTATGAAAGAAAGTAATAAACCTCATGGCGCATATGTCAGGGTTAATCCTTTAAAATCCAATAATGATAGCATTCTTAAGGCGTTTTCCGATTTAGGGTTTGAAGCATATGTATCGGATTTTGCCAAGAATATAATATATGTTTTATCAGGTATGGATTTGACAAATCTTGATGAATATAAAGAAGGATTATTTTCTCTGCAGAATGTAAGCTCAAAAAGAGCTGTAGATGTTTTAAACCCACAAAAGGGTGATGTTGTTTTTGATTTGTGTGCTGCTCCCGGAGGAAAAAGCTGTGCTTGTGCAGAAATAATGGAAAACGAGGGAGAAATATATTCCTTTGATATTTATAGCCACAAGCTTGACTTGATTAATACTTCTGCCAAAAGACTTGGTATAAATATTATAAAAACGGGGTTGGCAGATTCTCAGGTTTTAAATAAGATTCTTATCAATAAAGCGGATAAGGTTATTGCGGATGTTCCATGTTCAGGTATAGGAACAATACATAAAAAACCTGATATTAAGTGGACGAGGGATGAAGCTGATATTAAAGAGCTTAGCAGGATACAACTTAATATTTTGAATTGTGCATCAAAATATGTTAAATGTGGCGGAGAAATACTATACAGTACTTGTACAGTATTTAAGGAAGAAAATTCGGATAATGTAAATAAATTTCTTCGTAACAATAAAAATTTTGAAAAGATTTACGAGGAACAGATTTTAACTGGAGAAAAAGGAGAAACCGGATTTTATATATGCAAGATAAAAAAGGTTAGTGAGTAGATGGTTAATTTAAAAGATTTACCTTATGGTGAAATAAAAAAAATGCTCAAAGAACTTTCTGAGCCTGAATACAGAGCAAAGCAAGTGTTTTCCTGGCTTTATAAAGGGGTTAAGAGCTTTGACGAAATGACGGATATTTCAAAAAGTCTAAGAGAAAAACTTTCCAAGGTTTCTTTTATTTCTGTTATGGAAGTTGAAGAGAGATATGTTTCAAAAATAGACGGAACAAGGAAATATCTTTTAAAGCTTCAGGATGGAAATTTTATTGAGTCTGTTTTAATGAAATACAGTCATGGATATACAATCTGTGTTTCTTCTCAGGTTGGTTGCAGAATGGGTTGTAAATTTTGTGCATCAACACTTAACGGTAAGGTCAGAAATTTATCTGCAGGTGAAATAACAGATCAGATTTTAACTGTCGGGAAAGATGCCGGAGTGGATATTTCCAATATTGTTATGATGGGTATTGGAGAACCCTTTGATAATTTTGAAAATCTACTTATTTTTCTTGAAAATATAACATCCGATAAGGGTATTAATATCGGAATGAGACATATAACGGTTTCAACCTGCGGTCTTGTTGATAAAATGAAACTTATGGCAGATAAAAAGTTACAGCTTACTTTATCTGTATCACTGCATGCTTCAAGAAACAGCATCAGGAATGAGATAATGCCCGTCAATAAGATGTATCCAATTGAAGAAGTTATGGATGCTTGCGATTATTATATAAAAAAAACAAACAGAAGAATTTCCTTTGAATACACGCTTATAAGCGGTGTTAACGATAATGAAAAAGAGGCAGAGGAATTGTCGAGATTACTTAAAGGCAAGCTTTGTCATGTTAATCTTATTCCGGTTAATCCGGTTAAGGAAACGGGATTTAAACGAACCGACAGAAAAAATGCTGAAAAATTTCAGCTTTACTTAGAAAAAAAAGGAATTCCAACAACTATCAGAAGAGAAATGGGCAGTGATATAAATGCTGCCTGCGGACAGTTGAGAAACGAAAAGAGGGTGATAGAATGAAAATAGTTGCATATGGTATGTCTGATACCGGACTTGTCAGAGAAATCAATGAAGATAATTTTTTGATTTCGGGTTTTAACCAAGCTTCAGTAAATGGGTTTATTGTTTTGGCTGACGGTATGGGAGGGCATAATGCAGGAGAAATTGCAAGTGGCACTGCGGTTAGTGTCATAGGCAGAGAGCTTGAAAAAATATCAGATGCCGCAGATGCGGATAAAATAGTTTATGATATACTTGGCTCCATTGATTATGCTAATAAGAAGATTTTTGATGAAGCACAGTCAGATTCATCAAAAGGTGGAATGGGTTCAACATTAGTTGTTGCATATGTAAGAGATAACAAGATGTTTGTTGCAAATATTGGCGACAGTAGAGTATATATTAAAAATGAACATAGTCTTATGCAGATGACAGTTGATCATTCAATTGTTCAGGAGCTTGTTGATAAAGGTAGTATTACTCCTGAGGAGGCACTTGTACATCCTGATAAGAATATTATAACAAGAGCCCTTGGAACAGAGAAGATAGTTGATGCTGATATGTTTGAATATGAACTCAGAATTGGGGATACAATTTTACTTTGCAGCGACGGACTTTACGAAACGGTAAGAGATAATGTAATATCGGAAACTCTGGATAATGTAGAAGATATTAAAGAAGCCACAAAATGTCTTGTTGATTTGGCTAATGAAAATGGTGGCATTGACAATACAACAGTTGTTTTATTAAAGGTTACGGAATAAGGAGGGGTATAAATGGATTTAACAGGAAAAGTTTTAGCAGACCGCTACGAAATACTTGAAGAGATTGGTGTTGGCGGAATGGCAGTTGTTTATAAGGCAAAATGTCTTGTTCTTAACAGATATGTTGCCATAAAAGTCCTCAGAGATGATTTAAAAGGGGACGAAGAATTTGTCAGAAGATTTAATGTTGAAGCACAGGCTGCGGCAAGCCTGACCCACCCTAATATTGTTTCTATTTTTGATGTTGGTGAAGCTGGTGCTCTTCATTATATTGTTATGGAGTATGTTGAAGGTCAGACATTAAAGGAATATATAGATGAAAAACACGAACTTCCATGGCGCGAAGCGGTTGATATTGCTATGCAAATTGCAAAAGGTCTTGAAGTTGCTCATAAAAATTCTATTGTTCACCGTGATATAAAACCTCATAATATTATGATAACCAAAGAAGGAAATATAAAGGTAACTGATTTTGGTATTGCAAGAGCAAATTCACAAAAGACAATGACAGTTGAAAAAACAGCCATAGGTTCAGTTCATTATATTTCACCTGAACAGGCAAAGGGCGGATTTATTGATCATAGATCAGATCTTTATTCTCTTGGTATTGTTCTTTATGAAATGCTTACAGGCAGAGTTCCGTTTGATGATGAAAATTCTGTTACTGTTGCAATTAAACAAATTCAGGAAAAACCTGTCCCGCCATGTGAATATAATATAAGCATTCCTATGCCTCTTGAACAAATTGTTTTAAAGGCAATAGCAAAGGAACCATCTGCGAGACAAAAGGATGCAGCAGAATTTTATTCTGAACTTCATTCAATTTTAAATGATCCTGACAGAATATTAAATTATGAAACGGATGCTCTTGCAAGTGATGAAACTCAGATTTATAAGCCGGTTGATGTTTCAAAGGATGAAACTATTATTATTCCCAAAATTGACAGAGAAGAAATTAAGGAAGATGAAGAAATGAGTAAGAAGAGCCGTAGAAATCAAAATGATATAAAAATAGACAAAAACAAGGAACGCAAAGTAATTGTTTTTGCAGTTTTGTCTGCTTTGATTATGATATTTGCACTTCTTTTTGGTCTTGCTTCAATGATGGGACTTACGGATATAATATTCAGCGGAGGCGGAAATGTTGAAGTGCCGAAAATTGTTGGTATGTCATATGATGAGGCTATTGAAACATATAAGGATGCCGGATTCAGTATAATCAAAGTTAAAGAAGTTGAATCAGATAGAGATGAAGGCATTATTCTTTCTCAGGAGCCTGAAGATGGAAGAAAAATTAAGAAAAATGACGAAATGAAAATCAATGTCGAGGTTAGTGGCGGTGCAAAGGATATTGTTCTTGACAGCTACTTGAAATATACTGATAAGCGCAATGTTGAGTTAGAAATGAAGAGAATAGGTCTTAATTGTGAATTTATCGAAGAAGAAAGTGATGAAATTCCAAATGGAGCTATTATAAGACAATATCCGACATCGGGCTCTATTGTAAATAAGGGTGATTTAGTTACATTCTATGTAAGTACAGGACCTAAAAAGGAAGATGAGAGCACTGAAAATCCAACTGAAAACAAACCTGGTAACTCAAATGATGAGACAACATCTAAAGATCCTGCAACTACAACTAAGCCAGCAGACAAAAAGAGCACAATGCTTACGGTTTATGGACCAAAAGATAAGAGTGCTGCATTGGTTCATGTTAAGGTTAACGGAAAGATTGTTTACGAAAAAAATATAAGAAACGGACAAAGCGAAGTTGTTAAACTTGAAAGTCCTATGAGTACTGTTGATGTTGAAATTTTATATGACGGAGTTTCAATGCAGAAAAAAACTATTAATCTTAAGTAAGACAAACGGAGGTCTTTTGTTTGATAAACGAATTAAAAGGGACGGTTTTGAAAGGAATTGGCGGATTTTATTATGTGTCAACTGAAGACGGTGTATATGAATGCAGAGCCAGGGGACTATTCAGAAAACAGAATATAACACCTCTGGTTGGGGATTCGGTTATTCTCCGTTCTGTTGATGAAAACAGTAAAACCGCTATGCTTTTTGAAATAGAGATAAGGAAGAACTGTCTTAAAAGACCTGCTGTATCAAATGTTGATTCACTTATTGCGGTTATTTCTGTTGAAAATCCAAAACCTAATCTATTTCTTTTAGATAAGGTTATTGCTTCTGCTGAAAGGGCTTCTGTTGATATAATAATATGCATAAATAAAACAGATTTATCAGATAATTCTGAGTACTCTGATATTTATGAAAAGGCAGGTTTTGATGTTGTGAAACTTAGTGCCTTAAGTGGTGAAAATATTGATATTTTGTCGGATAAGCTTAAGAATAAAATCAATGTTTTTGCAGGCAATTCCGGTGTTGGCAAATCAAGTATAATAAATTGTCTTCTTGGCGATAATGTCTTTGAAACCGGAGAAATAAGCAAAAAAGCAGAAAGAGGAAGACATACAACCAGACATTCTGAACTGAGAGAGCTTCCGTTTGGGGGGTATATTATTGACACACCGGGCTTTGGAACTATAGAACTTGATGAAAATAACCCAAAAGCGCTTTCTGAATGTTTCAGAGAATTTGAAAACTTTAAGAATGATTGTAAATATATGGACTGCAGTCACAGATGCGAGGAAGGCTGTGCGATTATAGAGGCGGTTAATTCGGGTGAAGTTAGTAAAAGTCGATATGAAAGCTATTGTAGTATTTGTGATGAAATTTTGAATAGCAAAAAATAATTGTAAAACAGGGGATGATATAATGCTTAATAAGAGTGGATTAATGATTGCACCTTCTCTGCTTGCGGCTGACCAGATGAGACTTGGTGAAGAAATAAAAAAAATAAAGGATGCAGGAGCAGACCTCCTTCATATTGATGTTATGGACGGACATTTTGTTCCAAATCTTGCTTTTTCTCCTGATATAGTCAAGGCTATAAGAAAAAATTCAGATATATTTCTTGATGTGCATCTTATGATTTCGGAACCATTAAAGTATATTGAAGTATTTAAGAATGCAGGAGCAGATTTAATTACTGTTCATAGTGAAGTTGTAGATGACCTTGAAATGGTTTCTAAAAAAATACATAATCTTGGTATTATGGCAGGAATATGTGTTAAACCAAAGACTGATATTGAAGCAGTACTACCATATGTTAAAAATTTTGATTTGCTTCTTATTATGACTGTGGAACCTGGCTTTGGTGGACAATCATATATGACTGATATGAATGATAAAATCAGAAAAGCAAGAAAATATATTGATGAAAACGGCCTTAGTGTACATATTCAGGTTGATGGAGGTATTAAACCCGAAAATGCTTCCGAGCCATATGCTGCGGGGGCAAATATTCTTGTTGCAGGCTCTGCTGTGTTCAATGCACCAATACCTGAAGAGGCGGTTAAAAATTTGAAGAGTATAGAAAAATAAGGATGTATAATAATGAAATGCTATATTTTTTGTTCTTCGTCTGATTGTGATGCGGACTTTATAAAAAATTTAGATTTTTCGGACAGCTTTGTTATTTGTGCTGACGGAGGATTAAATTTAGCTAAAAAAAACGATGTTAATATTGATTTATGGGTTGGTGATAAAGACAGCTCATCATGTGATAGCCTAAATGTTGAAAAGATAATTTATCCAGCTCAAAAAGATTTGACTGATACACATATTGCTGTCAACGAAGCACTTAAAAGAGGTTATAAGGATATTTATTTTGTTGGTGCAACGGGTGGACGACTAGACCACGAATTTGCAAATTATTGTTTGCTTAAATATATTTTGGAAAATGATGGTTTTGGAACAATATTAAATCCGCAGAATTACATTTTTATGACAGATAAAAATATAAAAATCAGCCCAAGTAATATGAAATATATATCATTTTTTCCCTTCGGGGGAAATGTCAGTAGTCTTTCTGTTAATGGCGCTAAGTATTGTATTGAAAACTATACACTGGCTGATAATTCAACATATACTGTCAGTAATGAATTTATAAATAACAAAGAGATTTCTGTTTGTTTTGAAAAAGGATATCTCCTTGTTATGTGTTCCAAGGATAAATAAAAGTTGGAGATGTTTTTCTATGAAAAAAATGCTTTTTATATTCAATCCCCATTCTGGAAAAGGGCAAATAAAAAATAAGCTTATGGATATTCTTCTTATGTTTGTTCAAAAAGGATATAAGGTTGAAGTGCACCCAACACAGAGAAAAGGGGATGCAATGGAGGTCACAAAAAAGACAGCAAAGCAATATGAAAGAATAGTAATCTCCGGTGGAGACGGAACATTGAATGAAGTCGTGAATGGTCTTGGGTTAATAGAAAAGGATAAAAGACCATCTGTTGGGTATATTCCTGCTGGAACAACAAATGATTTTGCTTCAAATCTTAAAATTCCGAAGAATATGATAAAAGCTGCAGAACTAGCAGTAGGGGAAAATAATTTTAATTGTGATATAGGTTTGTTTGGTGATAAAAGGTTTTTATATGTTGCAGCTTTTGGTATTCTGACTGATGTTGCATACAGCACACCACAGATGAATAAAAATTATTTTGGACAGCTTGCATATATTCTTGAAGGTATGAAAAAACTTCCTAATTTGAAATCATATGATATTGAAGTTATAACAGATGATGACGAATATTCAGGGAAATTTATATTTGGTATGGCATCAAATTCAAATTATGTTGCAGGTATTAAAACCCGTACCGGACTCAGGGCAGATTTGAGTGATGGGTTGTTTGAAGTTTTTCTTATTAAGGCACCTCAAAATATTATGGAGTTTCAGCTTGCAATTTCGGATTTAATATCTCAGAATTTCTCCTCAGAAAGGTTTTTGATATTCAGAACAAAAAAAGCAAGATTTAAGTTTGCTGAAGAGGTTCCTTGGACTATAGATGGTGAATTTGGTGGTAATATAGAAGATGTTGAAATATCTCTTGATGAAAAGGGAATTAATTTTCTTTCAGGATTTATTGATAAATAGAAGTATAAAAGCTCGCTCTAAAGGAGTGAGCTAATTTATTTTTTAAAAATCAACAAATTACTTGTGTAAATATAAATTATATTGGCATTATTACTGAAAATCAGGTTATAATTATTTAATTAGTAAAATTTATGTTGAAAAAATAAAAAAAATATTGTATAATAATACTGATTTGGATTTTTTTAGTATTGTGTTGAAAGGAGATAACAATTTGCTTCGTTTACAGAAATATCTTGCTGATTGCGGGGTTGCATCAAGAAGAGCTTCAGAAGAACTTATTAAATCAGGACGAGTTGCCGTAAATGGTGAGATTGTCAGAGAGATGGGTGTTATAGTTGATGAAACTACTGATGAGATAATGTTCGATGGACAAGTTGTGACTCCTGTTAATAAAAAAATATATGTTATGCTTAACAAACCGGTCGGTTATGTCACAACTGTTTCTGATGAAAAAGGCAGACCGACGGTTCTTGATCTAGTCAGTGATATACAGGACAGACTTTTTCCGGTAGGCAGACTTGACTATGACACAGAGGGTCTTTTGCTTCTTACAAATGACGGTGATTTGACTTACAAGATAACTCATCCTAAAAATGATATTTCAAAAACCTATGTTGCCGAGGTTGGTGGAAATATATCAATGGACACAATTATAAAATTGCGTTCCGGAGTCATGATTGACGGATACAAAACAAAACCTGCAGAGGTTGAGGTTGTTGGAGCAACTCAATATGGAACAAAAATAGAAATATCAATAAAAGAGGGCAAAAACAGGCAAATAAGAAAAATGTTTGAGGTGTTAGGTTGTACTGTAAAACGCCTGAAAAGAATTAAGGAAGCAGGACTTGTGCTTGGTCACTTACCTGTTGGAAAATGGAGAAAGCTTTCTGAATCCGAAATTAATATGTTAAAGAAAATAGGTTCTGAAAGCAAAAAGAAAAATTGGTCTTATAAGCAAAATAAGAATAAATTTAAAAATAGATAGAGGAGGTTCGCTATGAGTAAAATAGACGAATTACAGCAGAAACGCTCTGAAGTTGAAGTGGGCGGAGGAAGCGAAATGGTTAAAAAACAGCATGACTTAGGCAAAAAAACTGCAAGAGAACGCTTAAATAGTCTTTTTGATGAAGGAAGCTTTATTGAAATAGATGCCTTTGTGAAAAGCGAAGTTTTGCAGGAAGAAGATAAAACATCTGTTGCTGAGAGCGTTGTTTCAGGTTATGGAACAGTAGACGGAAGGCTTGTTTATGCATATGCACAGGACTATACTGTTTCAAAAGGTGCTCTTTCTAAAAGACATATAGATAAAATATGCAAGATTATGGATATGGCACTTAAGATGGGTGCTCCGGTTGTATCGATTCTTGATTCTCAGGGTGCAAGGATTGAAAGTGGTCTTGAAGTTCTTTCTGCGATTGGGGAAATGCTTAAGAAAGCGACAATGCTTTCAGGTGTTGTTCCTCAGGTTTCTATGGTTCTCGGTGCTTGTGCCGGTGGAGCAGCATTTCTCCCGGTTATCGGAGATTTTGTTGTTATGGAGCAGAAGAATGGTCTTATGTTCCTGAACGGACCTTCAATTATGGGTGGAAACACCGCTACTGTTAACGAATTAGGTGGAGCAGATTCCTGCTTTGTTAAAAATGGATGCGCTTCAATCAGTTGTGCAGACGAAGATGAATGTTTTGCAAAAGTTAAGGAATTCTTGGATTTACTTCCATCAAATAATATTGAGTCTGCTCCTTATTATATAGAGGATGATATAAACAGAGTTTCTGAAACCTTAAATACCATTTCAGAAAATGTTGATTTATCAGATGTTAAAGCTATTATTGCTGAAATTGCAGATAAAAATTATTATTTTGAACTTAATTCCGCATATGCACAAAATATTGTTACAGCACTTATCAGATTAAATGGTATAACTGTCGGTGTTGTTTCAAATCAGGCAAAGGCTATGGATGGTATGCTGGATATTAAGGCAACTAAAAAAGGTGCAGCATTTGTGAGAATGTGTGACAGCTTCAACATCCCGATTCTTTCTATCACTAATACAGTTGGTTTTATGCCTTCTGTTGAAGAAGAATTAAGTGGAATTTTAAAAGGTGGAGCAGGTTTGTTATTTGCGTTTGCTGAAGCTACTGTTCCTAAGGTTAATTTAGTAATCGGCAAAGCTTATGGAAGTGCATATCTTGCTATGAACAGTAAGCACATTGGTGCAGATGTTGTTTTTGCTTGGCCGGGAAGTGAAATTTCTGTTGTGAGTGCAGAAAGTGCTGCAAATATTCTTTTTGATAAAGAGATTGCAGAATCAAGTGACCCTGTTAATGACAGAACTGCGTTAATTGAAAAATATGCAAAAGAAAATGCAAGTCCTTATGTTGCAGCTTCAATGGGTTATGTTGATAATGTGTTTGAACCTTCTGTAACAAGACAGCATCTAATAAGTGCATTTGAAATGCTTATGAGTAAAAGAGAAGTTTTACCTGCTAAAAAACATGGTAATATGCCTTTATAAGAGGAGGAATAAACTATGAGTCTTAATGAAGCTATCAGCGAAGGTTTATTGGTTACAGGTGTTGGACTTTTAATCGTATTTGCTGTTTTGATTATTTTGATGCTTGCTCTTATGGCAATGAAGGCTTTATTCTATAAAGCTCCAGATAAAGCTGTAAAAGATGAGTCAAAGCCTAATAACACATCTGTAAGCGTTCAGCCCGCAGCTGCTCAAAGTAATATAACAAAAACTGATGACAAAGAGCTTATTGCTGTTATTGCAGCAGCAATTGCCGCAAGTCTTAATACATCTGTTTCAAACTTAAGAATAAAATCTTTTAAAAGAATTGGCAACAATTCTCCGGCATGGAATAAAGCCGGAGTTAATGAAATGATTAATTCCAGATTATAATTTAAACTTTTGAGGAGGAATATAATAATGAGAAAATTTTTAATTAATGTTAATGGAAATTCATATGAAGTTGAAGTTGAAGAAATCGGCGGAGGTGTTGTATCTACACCGGCATCAGCTCCTGTTGCTGCTGCTCCTGCCCCTGTTCAGGCACCTGCACCAGCTCCTGCGGCAACACCGGCTCCAGCTCCCGCTGCTGCACCAGCACCTGCAGGCGCAAATGTTGTTTCAGCTCCAATGCCCGGAAACATTGTTTCTGTTAAAGTTAATGTTGGTGATATGGTTAAGCAGGGGGATGTTCTTTGCATTCTTGAAGCTATGAAAATGGAAAATGAAATTATGGCTCCTGCAGATGGTAAAGTTGTTGCAGTTAATGCAACACAAGGGGCAACTGTAAACACCGGTGATGCACTCGTTTCATTGGGCTAATCAGAAATGTCTTTTAAGTTAAATGAAGGAGTGATATTGTGTTAGAAGCTATTAAAAGTTTTATTGATACAACAGGTATCGCTGCTATAATAAATTCAATGGTGGAATCATTTAACAGTGGAGGAAGCTTCCTTCAAATTATTGGTACACCACTTATGATTATTATAGCGTGCATACTTTTATACCTTGCTATTGTGAAAAAATACGAGCCGCTTTTGCTGCTTCCAATAGCATTTGGTATGCTACTTACCAATCTTCCTATGTTCAAGGAATCATCTGCAATTATGATGCATACAGAATACTTTACTAATCCTGAATATATGGTAGATGGAAAATATATTGATATTCAATATGTTTTAAGTCATGGCGGACTTCTAGATTTATTATACCTTGGTGTTAAGCTTGGTATATATCCGCCGCTTATTTTCCTTGGAATTGGAACAATGACAGATTTTGGACCATTGATTGCAAATCCAAAAAGTATTTTACTTGGTGCTGCAGCACAGTTTGGAGTGTTCTTCACATTCCTTGGTGCATTAGTAATAGGTGCTTTAATTCCGGGGATTAACTTTGGTGTTAATGAGGCAGCATCCATTGGTATTATTGGTGGTGCTGATGGACCGACTGCAATTTATGTTACAAAAACACTGGCACCTCATTTGCTTCCGGCAATTGCTGTTGCTGCATATTCATATATGGCGCTTATTCCTGTTATTCAGCCACCTATTATGAAGCTTATGACAACCAAGAAAGAGCGTATGATTGTTATGGAGCAGCTAAGAGAAGTCAGCAGAACAGAAAGAATTGTTTTCCCGATAGTTGTTACAATAGTTGTTGCACTTATTGTTCCGGATGCTGTTTCTTTAGTTGGTATGCTTATGCTTGGTAATCTTGCTAAAGAATGCGGTGTTGTTGACAGACTCTCAAAAACAGCTCAGAATGAGCTAATGAATATTATAACAATTTTCCTTGGAATAACAGTTGGTGCAACTGCAACTGCTGATACATTCCTTACTGCTGAAACTCTTGGTATAGTTGCCCTCGGTCTTATTGCTTTCTGTTTCAGTACATTCGGAGGTTTATTACTCGGGAAAATTATGTGTAAGCTTACAGGTGGAAAGGTTAATCCTTTGATTGGCTCTGCAGGTGTTTCTGCTGTTCCTATGGCAGCTCGTGTTTCTCAGATGGTTGGACAGAAGGAAAATCCTTCAAACTTCCTTTTGATGCATGCTATGGGACCAAATGTTGCAGGTGTTATAGGCTCTGCGGTTGCTGCAGGTGTTTTTCTTTCAATGTTTGCTAAATAATAGAATTTACGGAGGTAATTATAAATGGCTAAAGTTGGTATTACAGAAACTATATTGCGTGATGCACATCAGTCTCTTGTTGCAACACGAATGACTACCGAAGAAATGCTTCCCGCTTTATCAGCACTTGACAAGGTTGGTTATCATTCATTAGAAGCATGGGGTGGTGCTACTTTTGATTCTTGTCTCAGATTTTTAAATGAAGATCCATGGGAAAGATTAAGAAAAATTAAGGATGCTACACCTAATACAAAGCTTCAGATGCTATTCAGAGGTCAGAATGTCTTAGGATACAGACATTATGCAGATGATGTTGTTGAATATTTTGTGCAGAAGTCAATAGCAAATGGTATTGATATAATAAGAATATTTGATGCACTTAACGATGTTCGTAATCTCCAGACAGCAATTAACGCAACAAAGAAAGAAGGAGGACATGTTCAGGCGGCTATTTCTTATACAATAAGCCCTGTTCATGATATTCCGTTCTTTGTTAAATTGGCAAAAGAATATGAAAACTGTGGTGCGGATTCGATTTGTATTAAGGATATGGCAGGTCTTCTTACACCTTATGTGGCTTATGATCTTGTTAAACAGCTCAAGGAAGAACTTAAGATTCCTGTTCAGCTTCATACTCATTACACAAGCGGTGTTGCTTCAATGACTTATCTTAAAGCTGTTGAGGCGGGTGTTGATGTTGTTGACTGTGCTCTTTCACCACTTGCACTTGGAACTTCACAGCCTGCAACAGAGCCTTTTGTTGCAACATTACAAAATACAGAGTATGATACTGGTTTAAATCTAGATGCTCTCACTGATGCATCTGAATTCTTTAAGCCGTTGAGGGATGAATATTTAGCATCTGGATTAATGGATACAAAGGTTTTAGGTGTTGATATTAATACACTTAAATATCAGGTTCCGGGCGGAATGCTTTCAAACCTTGTTTCTCAGCTTAAGCAGCAAGGAAAAGAGGATAAGCTTGAAGAGGTTTTAAAAGAAGTTCCTAGAGTTCGTGAAGATTTAGGTTATCCGCCACTTGTTACACCTACAAGCCAGATTGTTGGAACACAGGCTGTGCTAAATGTTATCACAGGCGAGAGATATAAAATGGTAACAAAGGAAACAAAAGGTATTGTCCGTGGCGAATATGGCAGAACACCTGTTGAAATTTCCGATGAATTCAGAAAGAAGATTATTGGTGATGAAAAACCAATAACTGAGCGTCCTGCTGATTTAATCAAACCAGAGCTTGATGATTTGAGAAAGAAAGCTGCTCAGTATATTGAACAGGATGAAGATGTTTTATCTTATGCATTGTTTGAACAGGTTGCAGTTAAGTTCTTTGAGAAGAGACGCGCTGCAAAATATAAGGTTGATTCAGACATGGTGGATATGAATGAGAAAATCCACTATGTGAATTAGTATTGTTTTTAAGTCGGGTGATTTTTATCGCCCGACTTTTGCAAATTTTGCTTTTTTAAGGTGATGTTATGAGCTCTAAGCTAAAAGTTATTGTCGTAGGTGGAGGGGCATCAGGAATGTTTGCGGCAGGAAATGCTGCAGAGAGAGGTTTTGATGTTACACTTATTGAAAAAAATGAAATATTGGGAAAAAAGCTTTTAATAACAGGAAAGGGCAGATGTAATTTGACTAACGCCTGTGATTCTGTTGATGAATTAATTGAAAATGTAACTAAAAATGCTTCTTTTTTATATAGTGCGTTTTATTCTTTTACTAACTTTGATACAATGAATTTTTTTGAAAAGCTTGGGGTAAAACTTAAAACAGAAAGAGGAAAAAGAGTTTTTCCTGAATCCGATAGAAGCCACACAGTTGTTGACGCTTTAAAAGGCTATATGAAAAAGTGCGGTGTTAAAATAATTTATGATACTGTTGATGAAATTTTGACTGAGAATGGAAAAATAAAAGGTGCACGCACGGAAAACAGCGGAATAATTCTATGTGATAAATTAATTCTTGCAACAGGCGGACTTTCTTATGAAAAGACAGGTTCAACAGGTGACGGGCTATGGTGGGCAGAAGATTTGGGACATACAATTTCTGAGCCAATTGCATCACTGGTTCCTCTTAAAACTGTTGAAAACTGGCCACTTAAGTTACAGGGAATGACACTTAAGAATGTTGCTGTTAAATTTTTAGATGAAAAGGGTAGAAAGATATATGAAGACTTTGGTGAAATGATGTTTGCGCATTTTGGAATAACAGGGCCTGTTATTTTAAGTGCATCTGCACATTTGAGACCAATGAAAAGTGAAAAGTATACCTTATACATTGATTTAAAACCTGCACTTGATGAAAAACAGCTGGATGCAAGATTGCTAAGGGATTTTAATGAGAATTTAAATAAGAGTATATATAATTGTCTTAAGAGCCTTCTTCCGGCGAGAATGATCGAAATTTTTCTTAACATTTGTAATATAGACGGGGACAAGAAGGTTAATATGATTACAAAGGAAGAAAGAAGAAGAATTCTTGAGAGCCTTAAATCTATGAAGATAACTATTGATGACTATTGTCCTATTGAACAAGCTATTATTACATCAGGCGGGGTTTCTGTTAAGGAAATTAACCCTTCTACTATGGAGTCAAAAATTGTTCAAGGCTTGTATTTTACCGGTGAGATTATTGATGTTGATGCTTATACTGGCGGGTTTAATCTGCAAATTGCATTTTCGACAGCCTATCTTGCGGCACAATCGCTTTAATATATAAGGAGATGATTTGATTGGAAAAAGAATTACATAAATCCTATGTTACATCTGTGAATATACCTGATGACAGTGAACATTTTTTTGATAGTGAAAAAGATTTTCATGAATATATGCTCGTATATCATAGTGCAATAAGAGAGGTTTCAACAAAGTTTCAGGTGCTCAATGATGAATTAAGCGTGAGGAATAACAGAAATCCTATTGAAACTATAAAGACTAGAATAAAATCACCTAAAAGTATTGCTAAAAAACTTAAGAAAAGAAATTTTGAAGTTTCTCTTGAGTCTATGGAAAAGAATTTAAGTGATGTTGCCGGGGTCAGAATTATATGTTCATTTATAGATGACATATATTTTATCGCAAAGCTTTTTGCAGGACAGGATGATGTAAGGGTTATCGAAATAAAGGACTATATTAAAAATCCAAAACCTAACGGCTACAGAAGCTATCATATGATTGTTGAAATCCCTGTTTTCTTTTCTAATGAAAAGAGATATGTGAAAGTTGAGGTTCAGATAAGAACAATTGCTATGGATTTTTGGGCAAGTCTTGAACATCAGGTGAGATATAAAAAAGATATTGAAAATCCGGAGGCTATTGAAAAACAACTTAAGGAATGTGCTGATGTTATAAATGCATCCGATTATAAAATGATGGATATTGCAAAACAAATTGATATTTTATAAAACTTTTAAATTTTTTTGCAACCTTTTGGATGTTTAAAAAGTGTTAGCTATGAAAAACAAAATAATTACTCAAAAAGAAAGGTAAGAAAATTTATGAAAAAGTTAATTAGTATTTTAGTTTGTTTAGCAATGGTTCTTAGTGTATTTTCTGCTTCTGCAGCTGTTTTATCAGCTGATGAAATTGAATTTATGCAGGAAAATGGCTATCTTAAGGGTAGAGGTAATGGATTAGAGCTCGATAGTCTTGTTACAAGAGCAGAAGCATTAACTCTTCTTTTAAGAACCTGTGATGAAGAAAATGCTGCATTAAATGGGTTAGAAGAATCGAAAAACTATGAAAATGATTATGAGACTGTTTCAGGTACATTTGTAAGAGATGAAGAAAATGGCATCGTTATTATGGCTGGTGGACAGGAACTTCTTATAACAACAGATAATGCTATTTTCAGAGGCGATGATGTAAATGAACTTAAAGAAGGAAGCATTGTTTCTGCAGTTGTTTCTAAAATCAGAACAATGAGCATCCCTGCTATGACAAATGCATATCTTGTTGTTGTTTCAGATACTGTATCCGTAAATAGTATTGAAGTTGAAAAGGTTGAAAAAGAAGATAGTGCAATTAATATATTCAGCAAAGATGGTGAGTTTATAGTAGTTGCTGATGAAAAAACACCTGTTTCACCATATGCAACAAGAAATATCATGTCAATTCAGGATGTTAGTGAAAATGATAAGCTTTTTGTATTATCTGAGGTTATGACTATGAGTCTCCCGGCTCGTATTAATCCTGTTGAAATAATAGTTTATCAGAATGAATTTACAGATGATGTTGCATCAGAAGATATAGTTGCTGATGAAGAAATTGAAGAAGAAATAGTTGATGTTGAATCTATTGTTGGTGAATTTGTAAGTGCTGAAGAAGACGGAATCGTTGTAAGAACAGAAAACGGGCTAGTTAAGATAGATACAACTAGTGCTATTTTGGAAGGAACATCTATTGAAGAAGTAAAAGAAGGCAATCTTGTTTCAGCAATTGTTTCAAAGAAGCAGACAAGAAGTATTCCTGCAATTGCAAAAGGTTATGCAGTTGTTATCTCTGAAATTACTTCAGTTAAATATATTGAGGTTTCAAAAATTGAGATTGAAGATGGCATATACAAAATTTACAGTGAAGACGGTGAATTTATAGTAGTTGCAGATAAAAATGCTGTTGTTGCACCATATAAAACAAAAAACATTGTGGCTATTTCAGATATTTCTGAAGGGGATAAAATATTTGTTTTAAGTGATGTAATGACAATGAGTATTCCTGCTCAGCTTGTGGCAAATAAGATTATAGTTTTAGAAGATAAAGCTGAAACCTTAAATGCATCAGCAAGAGCGATTGATGAAAAATCATTTGAAAGAATAGATAAATGCTTTAAAGATACAGTGGGACATTGGGCAGAAAAAATAATCAATTATTCTTATAAAAAAGGATATGTTGATGGAGAAAGTGAAGACACCTTTAATCCTGAAGGAAATGTAAAGGGCAGAGAACTTGTGAAAATGATGCTTTCAAAGGTTGGCAAAGAAGATATAACAATTGAAAATGCATATGAAATTGCAAAAGATTTTGGTTTGATTACAGATGATGCTTTAAAAAATGTTGTTGAGAACAACGATGAGCTTAAAAGAGAAGAAGTTGCGAAACTTTGCTATAATCTAATCAAAATAATTAATCCTGAAAAAATTGCGGATTAACTTATAAAAAAAGGCTTGACAAAACAAAATAAATAGTGTAAAATAATAATGTAAAGTGTTTTTGCTTTACATTATTATTTTTTTCGGGAGTAAATATATGGAAAAGAATGTAGAGATTACTTTACTTTATGATATATACGGAAATATGCTGACCGAAAAACAAGCAGAAGCAATCGAGCTTTATTATAATGATGATTTATCCCTTGCTGAAATTGCAGACATTGCAGGAATAAGCAGACAAGGTGTTAGAGATAACATCAAAAGAGCAGAAAATGTTTTATATGATGTTGAGGAAAAGCTTGGGATTGCAAATAGATTTTTGAAAATCAAAAAGAAACTTTCTGAAATTGATAATATTATTATTGATATAGAAAAATCACCTGATGTGAAATTTTTGTCTGACGATATTAAGCGGAAGATAAACAATATACTTAGTATTATTACTGAAATAAATATTGAAAATTCTTAAAAGGAGCTGATTTTATGGCTTTTGAAAGCTTATCAACAAAACTTCAAAGTGCATTTAAAAAGTTGCGTAGCAAGGGTAAAATCAGTGAAAGAGATTTAAAAGATGCGATGCGAGAGGTTAAGCTTGCACTTTTGGAAGCAGATGTTAATTTTAAAGTTGTTAAGGATTTTATTAGAAGTATAACAGATCGAGCTGTGGGCAGTGAGGTTATGGAGTCATTGACCCCAGCGCAGCAGATTATAAAAATAGTTAACGAAGAACTTATTAATCTTATGGGAGCAGTTGCTGAAAAGATTAATATTTCATCTAAACCGCCGACTGTTATTATGATGGTTGGTCTTCAGGGGGCGGGTAAAACAACAACTGCTGCAAAGCTTGGCGGGAATTTGAAGAAACAAGGTAAAAGACCGCTTCTTTGTGCCTGTGATGTTTACAGACCTGCGGCTGTTAAACAGCTTGAAGTTGTTGCATCACAACTTGAACTCCCGGTTTTCAAAATAGAAGGTTCAAAAGATCCTTTAAAAATTGCAAAAGAAGCATATGAACATGCAAAACTTCATTCAAATGATATTTTGATTATTGATACGGCAGGAAGACTTCATGTTGATGATGAATTGATGGAAGAGCTTGAAAGCATTAAAGAAAACCTTCCACTTGCTGAAATTTTGCTTGTTGTTGATGCTATGACAGGTCAGGATGCTGTCAATGTTGCAGATTCATTCAATCAGAGACTTGATATAACTGGTGTTGTTTTAACTAAGCTTGACGGTGATACAAGAGGTGGTGCTGCACTTTCTGTCAGAGCCGTAACCGGGAAACCAATTAAGTTCTGCGGTATGGGTGAAAAGCTTAATGATTTGGAGGTGTTTCACCCCGAACGAATGGCATCCCGAATTCTCGGTATGGGAGATATGCTTAGTCTTATTGAAAAAGCTGAACAGGCATTTGATGAGAAAAAGGCAATGGAGCTTCAGGAAAAAATGCGATCCCAGACTTTTACCTACAGTGATTTTCTTGACCAGATGCAACAAATAAAGAAAATGGGTCCACTAAATCAGCTTATGGGTATGATTCCGGGGATGGATACAAAAGCCCTTGAAAATGCTGATATTGATGAAAGGAAGCTTTCCCATGTTGAGGCAATAATTCAGTCTATGACGAAGATAGAAAGGGAAAATCAGGTTAAGCTTATTCCAAAGCGCAGAGAAAGAATTGCAAGGGGAAGCGGAACCACAGTTGCAGAAGTTAATGCATTGGTTAAACAATTTGAACAGATGCAGAAAATGATGAAACAGCTAAGCGGTGGTAAAATGGCAAAGCAGCTTGGTAAAATGAAAAAAATGGGAAAAATGGGCGGTTTTCCGTTCAGATAAATAAAAAATAATTAAATAATATATATTTGGAGGTAATTATTATGGCAGTAAAAATTCGTTTAAGAAGAATGGGAGCAAAGAAAGCACCTTTTTATCGTGTGGTTGTTGCAGATTCAAGATATCCCCGCGATGGCAGATTCATTGAAGAGGTTGGAACATATAATCCTTTAACAGAACCTGCTGCATTTAATGTTGATGCTGAAAAGGTTCAGAAGTGGATTTCTAATGGTGCTCAGCCAACAGATACTGTTAAGCGTTTACTTAAAAATAAAGGTATTATCTAATTTTTAAGTGAATCAGAGGCGAGTATTATGAAAGAACTTTTAGAATTTATTGCAAAAGCTATGGTATCTGATCCCGATGCTGTTGTTGTAAAAGAAACTGTTAACGAAAATTCAGTTACTTTAGAACTGCATGTCGGTGAGAATGATATGGGCAAGGTAATTGGAAAACAGGGTCGAATTGCAAAAGCAATAAGAACTGTTGTTAAAGCAGCCGCAAATCATGAAAATAAACATGTTACGGTTGAAATAGTGTAGTTTTACCATTCAAGAAGTGGGGGCTGCTTTTTTTGCAGTCCTCATTTGTGCTACACTAAAGATATGTATATGAATCGAGGTATTATTATGCAAGATTCTTTATTGGAAATAGGCAAAATAACAAACACACACGCATTGAAGGGCGAAATCAAAATTATGCCTTGGTGCGACGATCCAGAAATTTTTAAAGAACTTGATTACTTGTTGATTAATGATAAGGAATATGAAATTGAAAGATCCAGAATTCATAAAGGTATGGTAATTATCAAATTATTTGATGTTGACAGTATAAATGATGCTGAACTTTTAAAAAATTCTGTTGTTTATGTTGAAAGAAATCAACTTGGAGAATTGCCTCCGGGTGTTTACTATATAAAAGATTTGCTTGGCTCAAATGTTGAAACTGAAGATGGTAAGTTTTTAGGAGTTATAGAAGAAGTTATAAAAACGGGAAGTAATGATGTTTATCAGCTTAATAAAACAAAAAGCGGAAAACCAATTCTGATTCCTGTTCTTCCGGAAACTATTGTTAATGTGGATGTTTCTGATAAACTTGTTAAGGTCAAGCTTTTAAAAGGTTTGGTTGATGAAAATGAGATTTGATGTGTTAACCCTCTTCCCTGAAATGATTTATAATGTTTTGTGTGAAAGCGTTATTGGGCGAGCTATTGAAAAAGGGATAATAGAGCTTAATTGTGTTCAGATAAGAGACTTTGCATTTAACAAGCACAGACAGGTTGATGATTATCCGTATGGCGGAGGGACGGGAATGGTTATGCAGGCTGAACCAATTTTTAGGGCATATGAGTCTGTAACGAAAGATTTAGGCTATGAACCCTATACTATATATATGTCACCTCAGGGAAAAGTTTTCAGACAATCTGTTGCAAAAAAACTTTCGAAGCACGACCATATTGTTATTCTGTGTGGTCATTATGAGGGTGTTGACCAGAGAGTACTTGATAAAATTGTTGATGAAGAAATTTCTATCGGAGATTTTGTTTTGACGGGTGGAGAAATTGCGGCAGCTGCCGTTATTGATGCAACTTCCAGAATGATTGAAGGTGTTTTAAAGGAGGAAGAGTCATATTCTGACGAATCTCATTATAACGGGCTTTTGGAATATCCACAGTATACAAGACCGGCTGTCTGGGACGGGAGAGAAGTGCCTGAAATTTTGCTTTCGGGAAATCACAAACTCATATCTGATTGGAAAAGAGAAAAATCGATTGAAACAACCTTCAAAAAA
Source organism: Clostridia bacterium (assembly GCA_045575975.1). Classification (GTDB taxonomy): domain Bacteria; phylum Bacillota; class Clostridia; order Monoglobales; family Monoglobaceae; genus RGIG8709. The sequence continues at coordinate 29,876 of JAZNFO010000069.1, forward strand.
AGAAGAGGAATGTTATCAAAAATCAAATTATCAGATAAAGAAAAAGCATTTGTTAATGAATTGAAAACAAAATAAATTTTTATTGTTTTTTGTCTTTTAATATGTTATAATTTCTGTATAAATATTTATAAGAGGAGGCGACCTATATGAAATGTCCAAACTGCGGTGCTGACCTGACAAATGATGTTATTAAATGTCCTTTTTGTAAGGAAATTTTAAACGGAGCAGATAATCCTAAATTAGATAAATGTGATTTTAAATATACCATTACTTCAGAAGCTGATATGGATTTGCTTAAGAAGACAATGGAAGAGTCTTTTAAAAAGCCTAAACTAAGGAAGAAGATTGTGTTTAAAGGCTTTAAAAAGATTAGATTCAGGAAAAAAACGAAAAGAAGCAGAAACAGGCAGGATTCCTCTATTAAAAGTGTAAAGAGTGGGGCTAAGGGTTTAAAGCCTCAAACAAAAATGAATATAGCTTTTTTTGGTGCTATAGCGGTTATTGTAATTCTTATTGCTCTTTTTTCATTGGGAATCAGTGCATTTGTTAACAGAGACAGGGAAATAACACCTATTGTTTATACCAAGGATAACTCTATGTATCTTAATATAGGCAAAAAACCGATTTTGTTAACAGAAAATGTTGTTGATATGAATTCTGTTGATAATATTGGTGAATTAAGTTTATCTCAGCAGATAGAAAATAAAAATATTATAAAAAATTCTGAAAACGGGATGTACACCTATTATTTTGAAAATTATGACCTTAAAGGTAACAGCGGTAGTTTAATCAGAATTTTTAATGGCAAAAAGAAAAAGGTTGTTTCAACAGGTGTTCATAATTCTTATATTTTATCTCCTGACGGAAAGGCTGTTTTGTTTTTACAAAGTGCTGATGAAAATGGAGATATGGGAAATTTGTGCTATTGGAACGATAGTATGAAAGAACCTTTAAGAATTGCGGTTGATATTGATAAGGATACTTTTATCTTCTCAACAAAGGGGGATGCTGTATACTACATAAGAAATTATAATTATGCTGAAAAGGGCGGAGATTTATGTTTCTTTGATCTCAATACATCCGAAACAGAAAGTGTTGTTCTTGATTCAAATGTTAAATCAATTATCGGAACAGATAATAAAGGTAAAAAGCTAATATATTCAAAAGCTGTTGATAAATCAGATACAGTTTATGATATTTATGTGAAAGCGGGTAATACTGACAGGGTAAAGATTTTTGATAAAGCTGTCAAAAAGCCTTTATTTGCAAAAGAAAAGGATAATATGCTTGTTTATGGATATAATGATGACAAGTATTTCGGACTTTATGATATAAATCTTTCAAGTTACAAGAATAATAAAATTGCTTCACAGATTACAACAATAATTAAAGCAAGCGATGATTTTAAGAAAATTCTTTATAACAAGGTTTACGACAATAATACAATTGATTGTTATGTTTATATTGAAGGACAAAAAACATTTAAGATTGCAGAAAATGTCAGAACTGTTCCCTCACAATATAATAATGCAAATCAATTTTCTGTAAGTGATGATTTTATGTCGGCTTCTTATGTGTCAGGTTTTGACAGAGAAAGAGTTGGCGGAAAGTTATATTCATCTGTTATTAAAGAGGGTGAATGTATTAAAACGGAAATTGCTGATGATGTTTATTTATGCCGAATTTCTCCAGATGGTAAAAATATTATCTACGGGAAAGATTTCAGTAAGTCAAGATTAGTTTTTGATTTATATTTGTATAAAAAAGGTAATAGCCAGCTTATTGAAGAGGGCATTGATAAATCGTTCTTTGGAATTTCAAAAGACAGAGAAAAAATTGCTTATATAAATAATTTTGATGTGAATGGTTTTTACGGAACATTAAGTATTATCAGTGTTGAAGGGGACAAACTATATAGTGTTGAAAAATCCGGGGCATTTTCATGCATAGGAGAAAACGGAGTTTTATATTTTGAAGAATATAATGTAGATGATGATTCCTGGACAATTTCATATGTTGAGAAGAAGAAAAAGAAGATTGTCGACAGCGGAGTTGATGGTTTAGTTCTTTACTAGGAGTGGTTTTTATTAAAAGATTAGCTGTTTTTGGCGGAACTTTTAATCCCCCACATATAGGGCATTTAAAACTTGCAGAATGTGCACTTAATAGTTTGGATGCGGATAAAATAGTATTTATGACGGCAGGGAATCCGCCTCACAAAAATGCTGAAAACTATCTCAGCGGAGATGTTAGGTTTGAGATGGTTAAACTTCTTATTTCTGATAACCAAAACTATATAGCATCTGATTTTGAAATAAAAAAAGCGGGTCCAAGTTATACAGCACATACACTTTCTGAATTAGAGGTTATGTACCCTGGATATGAACTTTGCTTTATAATCGGACTTGATTCTTTTTATGATCTCGAAAAATGGTATAAGCCTGAAATTATTTTTGAAAAAGCAGTTATTGCTGTTTCTTTAAGAGGCGGTATAGATTCTAGCTTGTTTGAAGAGAAAAAATTATATTATAAAAAAAAGTATAATGCAAAATTTGAGTTTATTTCCATGCCTGAAATAGATGTTTCTTCATCACAAATAAGATTTAAAATCAGAAACGGCGAATCTGTCAAAGGACTTACAACAGATACTGTTGAAAAATATATTATGGACAATAATCTGTATAAATAAACTTAAATTACAGGGTGTTTGCTTATGTTTTATGAACAAATCAGGGAATATATTGAGAATAACTTATCTTTGAAAAGATACAGACATTCCGTTTCTGTTGCAGAGGAAGCAAAAAAACTTGCTGAGAAATATAATACAAGTGTTGAAAAGGCATATTTTGCAGGGCTTGCTCATGATATGGCAAAAGAGATTGAAAAAGAAGAGGTTTTAAAACTTTTAAAAAGTTTTGGCAGAGAAGATTTGTCTGAAAGATACCCGTATTCCTTAATTCATGGGCCTGTTTCGGCGTTAATTCTTAAAAATGATTTTTTAGTTGATGATGAAGAAATCCTTGATGCTGTATGGTATCATACAACCGGCAAAGAGAATATGTCATTATTAACAAAAATAATATATATTGCTGATTTTATTGAGCCGAACAGAATGTTTGAGGGTGTTGACGATGTCAGGAAACTCGCTTACTGCAACATTGATAAAGCTATTGTAGAGGGTGCGGGAATTGTTATTTGTAATACAGTTTCAAGAGACTTACCGCTTGATGTTGATACAGTACTCGCCAGGAATTATCTTTTAAACAGTATATAAATTTAGTATAAGGAGTCATGTTAAAATGAAAATTAAATCTCCAAAGAGATTGATTACATTTGTTGTTATTTTAACATTAATAATAAGTCTATTCTATGTTTTTGCGTCAATTAGCTCGGGTGTTAATTTTTCGTTTTTAACTAAAAATAAAACAATAAATTCCAAGGCTCTTCAAAATTTTGTTGTTGCAGGAGTGGATGAGCTTGGACAAAGAACAGACCTTATACTATTCTGTCAGTATAACAGTATAACCAAAGATTTTAATGTCTTGCAAATCCCAAGGGATACAAAGGTTGAAACAAAAAGATATGATAAAAAGATAAATTCGGCATATGGTACCGACAAAAAAGAAATTGCACTTTATGATGATATTGAAAATATAGTTGGAATAAGACCTGATAAATATGTTATAGTCAGCTTTAAGGCGTTTAGAGAGCTTATAGATGTTATAGGCGGAGTTGAGGTTAATGTACCTTTTATAATGAATTATCATGATCCGTATCAGCATCTTGCTATAGAGTTGTATCCGGGTCTTCAGAATCTTGATGGCAAGCATGCTGAAATGTATATGAGATTTAGAATGAACGATGACGGAACGGGATACAAAAATGGTGATATAGACCGAATTGCTGCACAAAAAGAATTTTATTCTCTTGTTGTTGATAAGGTTTTAAGTGTTAAGAATGTTTTTAAAACACATAAGCTTCTTCAGGTTATAAAAAACAATGTTAAAATGGATTTTACAGGTGAAGAAATTCTTGGATACATCGGTGAAATACCTTCTTTTAAAAAGGAAAATATTAAGATTCACACATTACCGGGGGAAGGTAAATATGTTAACGGAATTTCATATTTTGTTCACGATGAAGAAAAGACAAAAAGTATAATAAATCAGTATTTTTCATCTGAGAACCAAACCGTTGCATATAAAACTGTTAATCCCACAAAAAATAAATTTATTAAAGTTGAAGTTATTAACTCAACTTCCATAGATAGAGACCTTGTTGATATATGCAAGGTGGTTAAGGATAAACTTGAAAATCACGGATTTACGGTTATTTCCTCTTATAATTCAGATAAGGTGAAGGATAAATCACAAATTGTTGATCACAATGGGAAAAATGCATCGGATGAGGTTCTAAAAATATTTAGCGGGGTTCCTGTTATAAATGATGATGATAAATCGGCAGATGCAGATGTTACCATTTATGTTGGAAATGATTTCAGTTTTTAATATAGCGTGAAAGGATTATTGTTTATGGGAATAAATAATGAAACTGTAAATAAAATAATAAAAGCACTTGATTTAAAGAAGGCAACAGACATAAATGCTCTATATGTGGGGGATATAACAACAATAACAGATTATTTTGTTATTGCCACGGCAAATTCTAAACTTCAGGCGCAGGCGTTTTGTGACCATCTTGAAGAGGTTTTACTTAAAGATGGTATTAAACATACTAATAAGGAAGGTTATAATGCGGCAGAGTGGATACTTCTTGGATATGAGGATGTTGTTGTTCATATATTCCTTGGAGAGGCAAGAGAATTTTATGGACTTGAATATATATGGAAAGATGCCACATTATTAGATATTTCAGATTTACTTATAGATTAATTTGATTTTAACCGAAAGGATGAATAAATATGAAGTACGATTTTAAAGCAACTGAAAGTAAATGGCAAAAAAAGTGGGAAGAAGAAAATTTATTCAGGATTACCGAAGATGAGTCAAAGCCTAAATATTACACACTTGAAATGTTTCCATATCCGTCAGGAAACCTACATATGGGACATGTGCGTAATTATTCAATAGGTGATGTTGTTGCAAGATATAAGTCTATGCAAGGTTATAACGTTCTTCATCCAATGGGATGGGATTCATTTGGTCTTCCTGCAGAAAATGCAGCAATTAAAAACGGTACCCCTCCTGCTGAGTGGACTTTTAAGAACATTGACAATATGAGAGAACAGCTTAAGAGCCTTGGTTTCAGTATTGACTGGTCAAGAGAGGTTGCAACTGCTAAACCGGATTATTATAAATTTACTCAGTGGATGTTTTCAAAGCTGTATGAAAACGGACTTGCATACAAAAAGAAATCATTTGTAAACTGGTGTCCGTCTTGTAACACCGTTCTTGCTAACGAACAGGTTGTTAACGGAAAATGCGAAAGATGTAAGAGTGAGGTAACTAAAAAAGATCTCGAACAGTGGTTCTTCAAAATTACTGAATATGCCCAGAGACTTCTTGACGATATAGATAAGCTTAAAGGCTGGCCTGATAAAGTAAAAAGTATGCAGTCAAACTGGATAGGCCGTTCAGAGGGGGCAGAGGTTAAGTTTAAAATTGACGGAACAGATGAAGAGCTTACTGTTTATACAACACGCCCCGATACATTATTTGGTGTTTCGTATATGGTTATTGCTCCGGAACATCCGATTGTTGAAAAACTTATTTCAGGCCGTCCTGAAGAAGAAAAATGCCGTGAATTTATAAAGAAAGTTCATGGGTTAAGTGAAATTGCAAGATCTGCAACAGATACAGAAAAAGAAGGGGTATTCACAGGTATTTATGTTGTTAATCCTATAAATGACGAGAAGGTTCCGCTTTATCTTGCTAACTATGTTTTTGTTGATTACGGAACAGGTATTGTTATGGGAGTTCCGGCTCATGACCAGAGAGACTTTGATTTTGCAAAAAAATATGACCTTCCAATAAGAATTGTTATTCAGCCAAAAGATTTTGAACTTAAGTCTGATGAAATAACTGAATCATTTGCAGCAGAAGGTATAATGGTTAATTCAGGCAGATTTGATGGACTTTCAAATCAGGTTGCTATAAAAGAAATAATCTCTTATCTTGAAGAAAAGAAAATAGGAAAGAGAACTGTTAATTTCAGACTCAGAGACTGGCTTATTTCCCGTCAGAGATACTGGGGAGCTCCGATTCCTGTTGTTTATTGTGAAAAGTGTGGAGAAGTTCTCGTTCCTGAAAAAGATCTCCCGGTTATGCTTCCGGAAAATGTTAAGTTTACAGGACAGGGAAAATCACCTCTTTCGGAGTGTGAAGAATTTTTGAACACAACTTGTCCTAAGTGTGGCGGTCCTGCAAAACGAGAAGCAGATACTATGGATACCTTTGTTTGCTCTTCATGGTATTTCTTAAGATATTGTGATCCGCATAACAGTGATGTTCCATTTGATAAAGAAAAAATTGATTACTGGATGAATGTTGACCAGTATATCGGTGGTGTTGAACATGCTATTCTTCATCTTTTGTATGCAAGATTTTTCACAAAAGTTCTTTATGACTTGAAATATGTTTCATGTGAAGAACCATTTGAAAATCTTCTTACACAGGGTATGGTTTTAAAAGACGGAAGCAAGATGAGTAAATCTGTTGGTAATGTTGTCAGCCCCGATGAAATAATTGAAAAATATGGTGCTGATACAGCTAGACTCTTTATATTATTTGCTGCTCCTCCTGAAAGAGACCTTGACTGGAATGATACTGCAGTTGAAGGTGCATACAGATTTATAAACCGTGTGTTCAGGGCAGTTGATGAATTATCCGGCTTAATTACTGATGAAAAAGTTTGTCAGGCTTCACTATCAGATGATGATAAAAAATTAAGACTTGCAATGCATTCATCAATAAAGAAAGTTACTGATGACTTTGAACGCTTTAGCTTTAACACTGCAATCAGCAGTATAATGGAAGCAGTTAATGCTTTGTATCAGTATAAAGACGGAAAACAGACAGACGATATGAACAAAGCTTTGATAACAGAAACCATAAAAAATCTTGTTATTATGCTTTCCCCATTTGTTCCTCATGTTGCTCAGGAAATGTGGGAAATGGTAGGTGAAAACGAACAGCTTATGAATGTTGCATGGCCCAAATATGATAAAGATGCTTTGGTTGTTTCTGAAATAGAACTTGCAGTTCAGATAAATGGAAAAGTTAAAGATAAAGTTATGGTTCCTGCTGAAAGCACTCAGGATGAAATTAAAGATATTGTTTTAAACAGCCAGAAGGTTAAGGAACTTATAGGGGATATGAGCGTTCTGAAATGCATTGTTGTTCCTAAAAAGCTTGTTAATATTGTTGTAAAATAAATTTTAAATGAAAGGTAATGATTACATTGAGTAAAAATATTTCTCTTGATTACAGTAAAGCGTGTGGTTTTTTCAGTGAAGAAGAGCTTGGAAATATAAAAGCTCAGGTTAGTGCAGCTCATAATATGATTCATAATAAAACAGGAGCAGGTTCAGACTTTTTAGGCTGGGTTGATTTGCCTGAAGATTATGATAAAGAAGAGTTTGTAAGAATAAAAAAAGCAGCTGAAAAAATAAAAAATGATTCAGATGTCCTTATTGTTATAGGAATTGGTGGGTCTTATCTTGGTGCAAAGGCTGCAATTGATTTCTTACGCGGAACATTCTATAACACTAATAATAAGCCTGAAATAGTTTTTGCGGGTAACAGCATTAGCCCAAACTATCTTAATGATTTAATCAAATCATTAGAGGGCAAAGATGTTAGTGTTAATGTTATTTCAAAGTCAGGTACAACAACAGAACCTGCTGTTGCATTCAGAATTTTCAAAAGTTATCTTGAAAATAAGTATGGAAAAGAAGGGGCAGCAAAGAGAATTTATGCAACAACAGACAAAAAAAGAGGAGCTCTAAAAATGCTTGCCGATGCTGAGGGGTATGAAACTTTTGTTGTTCCCGATGATGTTGGTGGCAGATATTCTGTTTTAACTGCTGTTGGACTTTTACCTATTGCAGTTTGCGGAGCTGATATTGACCGCATTATGAAAGGTGCATATGATGCCAGAGAGCTTTATTCTTCTGACTCTTTAGAAGATAATGACTGTTATTTATATGCAGCTATAAGAAACATACTATACAGAAAAGGTAAAACAATTGAGATGCTCGTAAACTATGAGCCTTCACTTATGTATTTTATTGAATGGTGGAAACAGCTATACGGCGAAAGTGAAGGAAAAGACCAGAAGGGTATATTCCCTGCAGGTGCTTGCTTCTCAACAGACCTTCACTCGATGGGACAATATATTCAGGATGGTAGAAGAGATTTGTTTGAAACTGTTCTATATGTTGAAAATTCAGAATCTGATATAGTTATTGAAGAGGAAAAAGAAAATATAGACGGTCTTAATTTCCTTGCCGGAAAAACAATGGATTTTGTAAATAAAAAGGCTTTTGAAGGAACCTTGCTTGCTCATACTGATGGCGGAGTTCCAAATCTTATACTGAAGCTTAAAGATATGAAGGAAGAGACTTTTGGACAGATTGTTTATTTCTTTGAAAAAGCTTGTGGCATAAGTGGATATATTCTCGGAGTAAATCCGTTTAATCAGCCTGGTGTTGAAAGCTATAAGAAAAATATGTTTGCTCTTCTAGGTAAGCCTGGCTATGAAGATGAAAAAGCAAAGCTTGAAGAAAGACTTAAATAATTAAAAATTTTAAAAAAACTATTGAGTATTTTAAAATTTTATGTTATTATATAACTGTAGATAAAAAAGACACTCAGAGGAGGTTAGTTTTATGATTAAATTTACTATTGGTTTAAAAGGTACGGGCAAAACAAAAAAACTTATTGATGCAGTTAATGCTGCTATCAAAGAAGAAAAAGGTAATGTGGTTTGCATAACAGAGGGGAACCGTCTTATGCATGACATAGACCGTGATGTTCGTATGATAAATACAGAAAATTTTGATGTTGAAAATTTTGATATGTTCACAGGACTCTTATATGGAATTATGTCACAGAATTTTGATGTTACTCATATTTTTATTGATAGTTTATTCAAAAGTGTTCCGGGTGAAAAGGTTGGAAACATTGATGCTTTAATTGGAAGCCTTGAGAAACTTGAAGAAAAATTTGGGGTTTCATTTACAGTTATGGTTTCAATTGACGAAGCTGAAGCTACTGACAAAATGAAAAAATATATTTAATTAGCTTCTTTGTCGGTTTAATTAAAATTATAAGGGGAAGCTTTTTGCTTCCCCTTTAACAATTATTTTAAAGGTGAGTGAAAATGAATTATATCAGTACGCGAAATAATCAAATAAAGGTTTTATCAAGTGTTGCGATTAAAAAAGGAATATCAGATGAAGGCGGGCTTTTTGTTCCTTCTGAAATTCCGGAGATTACTATGGATGATATAAAAAATTTGGCAACATGTGACTATGTTGAAAGAGCAACCTTTATTTTGGGGAAATACTTATCGGATTTTTCTGTTGACGAGGTAAAAGATTGTTCTAAAAATGCATATAGCACAGAAAAATTTGGTTCATCAAACCCTGCACCGGTTAAAAAATTGAATGACAATACATATGTGCTGGAATTATGGCACGGACCAACTTGTGCTTTCAAAGATATGGCTTTGCAGATTTTGCCTTATCTTCTTACTTATTCAATTAAGAAAACCGGCGAGAAAAAGAATGTTGTTATTTTGGTTGCAACATCCGGTGATACAGGAAAAGCAGCGTTAGAAGGGTTTAAGGATGTTCCTGGAACAAAAATCTCTGTTTTTTACCCAAGTGATGGCGTAAGTGATATACAGAAATTACAAATGATTACCCAGTCAGGCAACAATGTTAATGTTGTGGGTATTCAGGGAAACTTTGATGATGCACAGAATGGTGTTAAGGCAATATTTACTGATGATTCTGTTAAAGAAAAGCTTTTTCAAGATGGATATGTATTCTCTTCTGCAAATTCGATTAACTGGGGAAGACTTGTTCCACAGATTGTTTATTATTTTTCAGCATATTGTGAAATGCTCAAAAATAATGAAATTTCTGCGGGAGATAAGATTAACATATGTGTTCCAACAGGAAACTTTGGTAATATCTTAGCTGCTTATTATGCTAAGAAAATGGGGCTTCCGGTAAATAAGCTTATTTGTGCATCAAACAGCAATAATGTTTTATCTGAATTTATAAAGACAGGTGAATATGATAAAAACCGTGAATTCTATACAACAGTTTCACCGTCTATGGATATTTTAATTTCAAGTAATCTTGAAAGACTTTTATTTGACCTCACAGGTAACGATTCTGATAAAGTTTCGTCCTGGATGAATAGTTTGAAAAATGAAGGTTATTATAAGGTTGATGAAAGTATAAAAGAAAAAATCAATGAGTTGTTCTGGGGAGGATATTGTGATGATAAACTTACTAAAGAGCAAATTTTAAGTGTTTTTGAAAAGTATGATTACACAATTGACACTCACACAGCTGTTGCTATAGATGTTTATAACCAGTATGTTAAAGAAACAAAAGATACAACTAAAACTGTTATTGCATCAACTGCAAGTCCTTTTAAATTTAACCAGAGTGTTTTATCTGCACTTGGCAAAGAAAATAAAATCTGTGATTTGGATGATTTTGAATTACTAAATCTATTGTCTCAGGTTTCGGGCATGGAAATTCCCGAGAGTCTTGAAAGACTTAAAAACAGCGAGAAGAGATTTGAATCTGTTGTTAAAAAAGATGAAATGATAGATGCGGTTCTAGAATTTTTAAAATAAAATTAAAAGGGCAGATTATATCCGCCCTTTTATCCATATAAATTTTATTTAGTTGCAGCAGTTGTTTGGAACAAAAGTCTGACATTCTGTATCGCAGGATGTCTTTGAATCTTTCCCGTTTACAACAATATATTCTGCAGTACATTTGTTTCCTGCAGTATGGTGTTTACATTCTTCAACTGTGCAATCTACACCTTTTAATATTTCTGGCATAATAAAATCTCCTTTATATGATTTTAAAGCTTTCGCTTTTAATTTTATTATGTCAATGTTTTAATAAATTATTCGCTGATGGGGGGAGAAAATATGTCTATATATGCAATTTCGGATTTACATCTCTCTTTTTCTGTGGATAAACCGATGAATATTTTTGGAGATAAATGGAATAATTATACAGAGAGACTTTATGAAAACTGGCAAAAAACAGTTCAAAGTGATGATGTTGTTATTATTTCAGGA